>NZ_BAABHF010000066.1:0-42786 GCF_039541955.1 Actinoallomurus oryzae
AGCTGGTTCATGCCGCGCTCGAGGCCGCGCCGCGCGTCCTCATCGAACGCGATCATCTTTGCAGCCATAGGCTCCAGATCCTCCCGGAACGGGGTGGCTATCACTGGATCGAGTCGACGCCCGCGACGGACGACCTGCCCGGCGGTTTCCATGCCGCCGCCGGGTGTGAGGCCTCGTCGCCTCGATCGCTTATTCAGGGCTGGCACTCTCAATGGCCGAGTGCCAATGTCGTGTTTAGCACTCTACCCAGGAGAGTGCAAGCCGTACCCCGTCTCACCTGGTCACTGACATGCCAAGGCCCGGCGCGCCAGACGCCGGGCCTCGACCGAGCTATACCGATCAGAGCGTGCGAACCGACTCCGCCTGCGGACCCCGGTCGCTCTGGGTGATCTCGAACTCGACCCGCTGCCCCTGCTCGAGGCTGCGGTAGCCATCAGCGAGGATGGCCGAATAGTGCACGAACACGTCCCTGCCACCGTCGACCGCGATGAAGCCGTAGCCTTTGTCCGCGTTGAACCACTTGACGGTGCCTTGTGCCATTCCTAACAACTCCCACCAGGGCAATTCCCGTGGTCATTCCCACGGCTACCGACTCGAGCCCGCCGGAGGCGCGGAACCCGACGGTCAGCACGGGTGCGCCGCGATGACCATCGCCGACCATACACACGGCTACGGTCCGTGGAACACCCTTTACCCAAGATGAGCGGACGGCCGATCCTGGTCAATGTGAGTTCATTGAAATGGGAACTTCGGCACGGACTAGTAAAAATGCCCTGACGCGCCCGCCGCCTAACCGCCGGCGACGGCAGGGATGATCGAAACCTGCGTGCCGTCGGGGGTGGCGGTGTCGAGGCCGTCGGCGAATCGGACATCCTCTTCGCCGACATAGACGTTGACGAAACGGCGGATTTTGCCGTTTTCGTCAAGGATTCGGGCGGCGATCCCGGAGAAACTGGACTCCAGGTCCGCCACGACCTCGCGTACCGTCGTCCCGGACGCCGTCACCTCGGACTCACCGCCGGTGTAGTTCCGAAGGATCGTCGGGATACGCACGCTGATCGAGCTCATACCAGGCCTGCCTTTCGAAAAGCGTCGAAGGTGGGGGCGATGTTCGCCGACGGCTTGGCGACCGGCGCCACCGCGTCGAGGGTCTTCAGACCGTCACCGGAGTTGATGAACACGGTCTCGGCGTCCGGGTCGAGTGCTCCCGAGGCCAGCAGCTTGCGCAGCGAACCCAGCGTGACGCCGCCGGCGGTCTCGCCGAAGATGCCCTCGGTGCGCGCGAGCAGCCCGATGCTGTCGACCACCTCGTCGTCGGAGACGTCCTCGATGGCACCGCCGGTGCGCCGGACGGCGTCCAGGACGTACGGGCCGTCCGCCGGGTTGCCGATGGCGAGGGACTTGGCGATCGTGTCGGGCTTGACCGGCCGTACGACGTCGTGCCCGGCCTTGAAGGCCGCGGCGACCGGCGAGCAGCCGGTCGCCTGGGCGCCGAAGATCTTGTACGGCCTGTCCTCGACGAGGCCGAGCTTGATGAGCTCCTGGAACGCCTTGTCGATCTTGGTGAGCTGCGAGCCGGAGGCGATCGGGACGACGATCTGGTCGGGCAGCCGCCAGCCGAGCTGCTCGGCCACCTCGTACCCGATCGTCTTGGAGCCCTCGGCGTAGTAGGGCCGCACGTTGACGTTGACGAACGCCCAGTCGTCCTGCTCGCCGGCGATCTCGGAGGCGAGCCGGTTGACGTCGTCATAGTTGCCGTCCACGGTGACGAACGTGCCGCCGTACACCGCGGTCGTGACGATCTTCTGCCGCTCCAGGTTCGACGGGACGAACACCGCGCTGCGGATGCCCGCGCGCGCCGCCGCGGCGGCCACCGCGTTGGCGAGGTTTCCGGTGGACGGGCAGGCCAGCACCTTGAAGCCCAGCTCGCGGGCGGCGGCGAGGGCGACGCCGACGACGCGGTCCTTGAAGGAGTGCGTGGGGTTGCCGCTGTCGTCCTTGACCCACAGCGCGCGGACGCCGAGCGCCTCGGCGAGGTTGTCGGCGCGGACCAGGCGCGTGAAGCCGGGCTCGGTGTTCGGGGTCTCGGCGACGTTCGGGGGCACCGGAAGCAGGTCACGGTAGCGCCAGATGTTCCGCGGACCCGCCTCGATGCGCTCCCGGCTCACCTGGGAGTAGTCGTAGGTGACTTCGAGGGGCCCGAAACACTGCTCACAGGCGTAGCGTGGGCCGAGATCGTAGGATTCGCCGCATTCGCGGCACGCAAGTGCGGTCGCGGGGCCGAGGTTTCGGACGGCAGTCTGCGACATGGAGCGAGGCCTCTCTCCTCATCTTTCTCGTGCCACCTTGGTCACGAGCCGGAGTTGGCACCTGTCCCGGGCGGCCTCGCATCTGTCGGCGAGTTGCGGCGCGGCTGCGCCGCACTGGACCGCGTGTCCGGGAGGGTTGCCGGGGCTTCGACGGGCCGGTCCCTCCACCCCTCTGGATGAGCGGTATTGAGTTGTATCAGGAACTGTATACGTGACTGACCGGTTCTTTGGCCAGCCCGGAGTCTCAGCGCGCGAGACACGAGACGGATCTCACGCCACGGTGAGCATCCGTATGGTCACGAAACAGACAGGGGCCGACCTTCGGCGATTGGGGCCCACGACGGCCGGTTACTCTCCCCCCATGGCTGACACGCAGGTGCTCGTCGCGTCCAACCGTGGCCCGGTCTCCTTCTCGCTGGCCGACGACGGTGCACTGTCGATGCGACGCGGCGGCGGCGGGCTCGTGTCCGCGCTGGGCGAACTCAGCGGCGACATCCTGTGGGTCTGCGCCACGCTCTCCGACGCCGACCGTGCGGCGGCGCGGCGTGCGGAGGAGGGCCGGCTCGACGTCCCCGGCATCGGCGCCGTCCGCATGCTGGACATCCCGCCGGGCACCTTTCACCGCGCCTACAACGCGGTCGCCAACTCCACGCTGTGGTTCGTGCACCACATGCTGTACGACACCCCGAACAAACCGCACTTCGACGCGCGGTCGCGCCGCGACTGGCAGTCCTACGAGGCCTACAACGCGGCCTTCGCCGACGCGCTCGCCCAGGACGCCGCGCAGGGCGCGAAGGTCGCCGTACAGGACTACCACCTGACACTCGTGCCCACGCTCCTGCGCGAACGCCGGCCCGACGTGAAGATCACGCACTTCTCGCACACGCCATGGGCGCCGCCGGAGTACTACCGGCTGCTGCCGGACGACATCGGACGCCAGGTGCTCGAGGGCATCCTCGGCGCCGACCACGCCGGGTTCCAGACCCGGCGCTGGGCCGAGGCGTTCGTCGAGTGCTGCGCGGCGGTCCTGGGCGCCCGCGTCGACCGTGAGGCCCGTACGGTCACCCACCAGGGCCACGTCACGCGCGTCGGCGTGCACGGCCTCGGCGTCGACGGCGACGCCCTGCGGGCCCGCGCCGCCGAGCCGGACGTGACCGCCCGCGCCGCGGCACTGCGCGAGCAGGTCGGCGACCGGCGGCTGATCGTGCGCATCGACCGCACCGAGCTGTCCAAGAACATCGTGCGCGGCCTGGCCGCCTACCGCGAGCTGCTCGCCAAGCACCCCGAATGGCGCGGCCGGGTGATGCACCTGGCGTTCGCCTACCCGTCGCGGCACGACCTGCCGGAGTACCGGGAGTACACCGCCGCCGTGCAGCGGATGGCCGCCGAGATCTCCGACGAGTTCGGCGACGGCGCGTGGGACCCGCTGATTCTGCAGGTCAACGACGACTACCCGCGGTCGCTCGCGGCGTACGGCATGGCCGACGTGCTACTGGTGAACCCCATCCGCGACGGCATGAACCTCGTCGCCAAGGAGGGTCCGGCGCTGTCGAAGAACGGCTGCGCCCTCGTGCTGTCGGACCAGGCGGGCGCCGCCGACGAGATGTCCGGCGACGCCATCATGGTGAACCCCTTCGACGTGTCGCAGACCGCGGAGGCGCTGCACCAGGCCCTGCTGATGCCGGCCGACGAACGCTCCGAGCGCTGCAAGCGCCTCGCCGCCGCCGCGACCGCCCTGCCGCCGCAGCAGTGGTTCGCCGACCAGCTCAGCGCCCTCGGCTGACGCCGCGCGGTCACTCGGTCCGCTGCGTGAGGCTGAACCAGTTGCCCGAGTCGTCGCGCAGCACGGCCTCGATCCCGTACGGCCGCTCGGCCGGTTCCTGCACGAAGACGACGCCGCGTGCGGACAGCTCCTCGTACGCCTTGCGGCAGTCGGGCGTCTCCAGCACTCCGGCGCCGAGCGCGCCCTTGGCGACCAGCTCACGGATCTGCTCGGCGGTGCGCTCGTCGTGCCCCATGGCGCAGTCGGCCAGGACGACCTCGAAGTCCGGCTGGTCCGGCGGGCCGACGGTGAGCCAGCGGAAGCCCTGGCCCGCGCCCTCGAACTCACCGCCCATCGTCACGTCGGTGCGCACCTCGAAGCCGAGTTTGTCGGTGTAGAACTCCTTGGCCCGGTCCTGGTCAAGGACGAAACACGTCACATGGGACATACGGCTGATCATGGCGTTTCCCCTCGTCGGTGGTGGTTTCCGACGAGCCTACGAGTGGCCGGTGACCGGCGCCTTCTCCGGGATTGCTCCGGTCGGCAGCGGCCGGGACCAGGCCATGAGAAAGCATCCGGGGATCGGCGGCCGCGAGCCGCGCTCCACGTGGCGCCGCCGATACTCCGTGGGCGGGACGCCGACGAGCTCGGAGAAGCGCGCGCTGAAGGAGCCCAGGCTGGAGAAGCCCACCAGGTGGCAGATCTCGGTGACCGTGAGGTTCGCGGCGCGCAGGAGGTCCTGGGCGCGTTCGATGCGGCGCCTGGTGAGGTACGCCCGCGGCGTCTCCCCGTACGCCGCGCGGAAGGCGCGGGCGAAGTGGTAGCGGGAGAATCCCGCCTCGCGGGCCATGGCATCGAGGTCGAGCGGCTCGGCGAAGCGCCGGTCGATCAGGTCGCGGGCGCGCCGCAGATGGGCGACGGCCGGGACCGGACCCGGCATCAGTTGTAGCCGTCGCCGAGGCTCTGCCGGACCTGCTTGCGGGCCTCGTGGATGCGCGACTTCACCGTGCCCAGCGGAAGGTTGAGCTGCGTGGCGATCTCGGTGTACTCCAGCTGCGACACGTCGCGCAGCACCAGCGCCTCGATGAGGTCGGGCTTGCGGCGCTCCAGGTCTTCCATCGCGTCGAGGATGTCCACGCGCGAGCCGGCGATGACGCTCGTACGACGCGGGTCCGGCCGCTGGTCGGGCAGCTCACCGGCCTGTTCCATCGAGCGGCGCTTGAGCGACCGGTACGTCGAGCGCGCGGAGTTGGCCACCACGACGTGCAGCCACGTCGTGAAGCGCGACCGGCCCTCGAAGCGGTTGATGTTGCGCGCGACCTGCATCAGCGCGTCCTGGCAGGCCTCTTCGGCGTCCTGCCGGCACGGAAGGAACCGCGAGCAGTGCCGGAGCACGTCCGGCTCGATCACCCGCAGTAGTGCTTCGAGAGCCGCCCGATCGCCCCCGGCGGCTCGCTGCGCCAGTTGTTCGGTCCGCTCGTCGTACGCCATGACCCGTCCTCGCCCTCACCATCGCCCCGCATTGGGCATGATACGGGGGTGTCCATGCCTTCGGCCGTCGGCCGTTACCGAATCGATCGTGTTCTGGGATCAGGGGCCTTCGCCTCCGTGTGGCTCGCCCACGATGAGGTGCTCGATGCCCAGGTCGCGGTGAAGGTGCTGGCCGGCGGGCTCATCGACGACCTCGACGTGCGCAACCGCTTCCTGGAGGAGGCCAAGATACTGCGCCGTGCCGACTCCGAGCGGCTCGTGCGCGTGCACGACATCGGCGAACTCCCCGATGGGCGCCCCTACTTCGTCATGTCCTACGCCGACCTCGGCACGCTCGCGGACCGGATGCGGGGCCGTACCCTGCCGGTGGCCGAGGCGATCCGGCTGGCCACCGAGGTCGCGCGGGGCGTCGAGGTCATCAACCGGCTCGGCGTCATCCACCGCGACCTCAAGCCGTCCAACGTGCTGTTCCAGTCGACCACGGACGGCGGCGAGCGGCTGCTGATCGCCGACCTCGGCCTCGCCAAGGCGCTCGCGCACGCCTCCGGCGCGTTCACCCTTCCGGTCGGCACCCCCGGGTACATGTCGCCCGAGCAGGCCCGTTTCGGCGGAGGCCTCGACGTCCGCGCCGACGTGTACGGCCTGGGCGCGCTGACCTACCACCTCCTCACCGGCCGCGCGCCGGGCACCGCGCCGGTCGCGGTGCCGCCGAGCGCGATCCGGCCGGACCTGCCGCCGGCCGTCGACGAGATCGTGATGCGGGCCCTGGAGGCCGACCGCGAGCGCCGCTGGCCCACCGCTGAGGCGTTCGCCGCCGCGCTCGCCGGGCTTCGCCCGCTCGTGTCCGGCCGGAGCCCGGGCGGCTTCGCCGACTCGACGGTGGGCGACCCCACGGTCTCCGGCGGACCGGCGTCCGACCACACCGTGGAGGACCCGGCGACCGCCGACCCGTCGTTCCACCACGGAGGTCACGGGCCCCCGCCGCACGGCGGGACCGTCCGGCTGCCCCCGCCGTACGAGCGGACGGAGCAGAACCCGCTGCCCCACATGGAGAGCGCGGCGGACACGACGCGCGTGGACCTGCCGGTGTACCGGCCGGAACCGAACACCCCGCCCGCCGGCGAGGTGCGCACCGGCGACACCGCCCGCGGCCGGGCGCTGGTCTCCGCCGGCCTCGCGGCGGTCCTCGTGGTCTGCGGAGGCGGCGCGTACGGCATCGCCAGGCTCACCGGCGTCAAGGCCACCCGGTCGGCCGGCCAGGACCACACGCCCGGTGACGGCCTGGTGTCCGTCACCGACACCACCGGACGGCTGAGCCTCCGGGTACCGCCGTCCTGGACGCTGCAGCGCGACCACAGCCACTGGCCCGTGCGGGTCAGCGACGGCGCGACCGCGCCCGCGCTGCGCGCGACGCCGAACTACGACCAGTTCGTACGCGACGACGTACGGGTGCCCGGCGTGTTCGCCGGCCTGACCCGCGACCTGGGCGTCCGGCTGCCGCCCGCGAGCCTGGGCGACCACTCCTCCAAGTGCACCCGCGGCACCCCCCGCGCGTACCGCCACGGCTCGCTGAGCGGCCGGATCACCCCGTGGACCTGCCGTGGCTCGATCACGATCAACGAGGTCGGGCTGCGCGACTCCCGCGGCCGGTTCGCGATGTGGGTGCGGGTGAAGCTGACCGGGCCGCCGGACATCACCCGGACGATCCTCGACAGCATCCAGACCAAGGGCTGACACTCCCCGGCCACTCGCCCCCGCGAAGGTCGCGTACGATATATCGGTAATAGCTCGGCCGGGGAGAGAACCATGCGTAAGAGATCGATGCACCGCGAGGAGCGCGCCGCGTTCGGCGGCTGGGGTCCCGGCTTCGGGCCCCGGGGGCGGGGCGGCCGTGGCGGACGCCGCACGAAGCGCGGCAACGTCCGCGCGGCGATCCTGGCGCTGCTGGCCGAGCGCCCCATGCACGGCTACGAGATGATCCAGGAGCTGGAGAGCCGCACCGGCGGCCTGTGGCGGCCCAGCCCGGGCTCGGTCTACCCGACGCTGCAGTTGCTCGAGGACGAGGGGCTGATCAGCGGCGAGCAGTCATCGGGCAAGCGGCTGTTCTCTCTCGCCGAGGCCGGGCGCACCGAGGCCGAGGCGCAGCGGACGCCCCCCTGGGCCGAGATCACCGAGGACGCCGGCGAGGCGGCCACGCACTTCCACGACGCGATGGGCCGGCTGATGATGGCGATCCGCCAGGTGATGCACGCGGGCAGCGAGGAGCAGAAGGCACGCGCGCTCGAGGTGATCAACGACGCGCGGCGGCGCCTGTACGGCATCCTCGCCGACGACGAGGAGTGAACTCGCGCGGAGCCGATGATGGCGCCCTCATCGGCTCCGCGCGCGCAGAGAACTGCGGGAGATCCTCGCCCGTCGCGAGCGGGGCACGGGGCGTCGGGCGGTGTCTCAGGCCACCGGCACGCCGAACGCACCGATCAGCGCGTCGAGCTCCTGGCGCCAGACCCGGTGGACGTTCAGGCGCAGCGGCTTGGGGGCGGTGGGCGTCTGGTACTGGAACGAGCTCCACACGGTGGCGCGGTTGTAGTTCGAGATCCGGACATTCTGCAGCGGCGCGGTGAAGGCGATCTCCTTCGGCCGGTTCGACACCCGGTTCATCTTGACGAAGATGATCTGCTGCGGGGTGACGGCGACGAAGTAATAGTCGACGAAGAACTGGCCCAGCAGGCCGAGCTGGTTCATCAGCCACGGGCTCGGACCGGTGATGGAGTAGACGCCGCTGATGATCGGTTCCCCGGGCTGGAGCGCCCTCGAAGCCATCTCGAACGCCTGCTGCTTGATGGTCTCCTTGCGAACGGCCACCATCTCACCTTTCATTTCGGGTGCGACAGAAGGCTCATTCCGCCGCGAAAAGGAGTTGATCGCCGGGGATGCTACCGGTTCCGCCGGAGGCCCACTGTCAGAACAATTCGTTCGTGAGCGATTCGAGCAAACGGACGACGCCGGGCGGGCCGTCGACCACGATGTCGGCGCGGTCGGCCAGCGCGGTCACCTCGTCGGACCCGCTGCACACCTTGACCCCCGGCACGCCCTCCTCCCGAAGCGCCTCGATCGCGTCGTAGGCGGCCAGGTCACCGAGGTCGTCGCCGGCGTAGAGGATGGCGACGCTGCCCAGTTCGGCGGCGAGCGCACGCAGCGCGGCACCCTTGTCCATGCCCGGCGGGCGAAGCTCCAGGACGAACCGGCCGGGCTCCACCACGAGGCCGGTGCGCTCGGCGAGCGCGGCGACGATGCCGCGCAGGCGTTCGAGGGCGACCTCCGGCTCGGCCGCGCGGCGGGTGTGCACGGCCAGCGCGTGACCCTTGTCCTCGATCGCGACGCCCTCCGGGGCCGACTCGATGAGGCGGGGCAGTTTGCGCCGCGCCTCATCGACGCCCGGCGGCGGCTCGGGCGCGTCCAGGACGTCGTCCTCCCAGCGCTCGCGGCCGTACTGGCCGAGAACCACGAGCCCTTCGATGCCGGACAGGCCGCCCTTCTCGACCGCGGTGGCGGCCGGGCGCCCGGTGATGATCGCGACCTTGCCGACCTGGCGCGCGAGCTCGGTGAGCGCCGCGATGGCGCCGTCCGCGAGCCGGGCGGCGTCGGGATCGTCGACGATCGGCGAGAGCGTGCCGTCGAAGTCGAAAGCGGCCAGCGTCTTGCCGGGCCGCGCCTTGATCGCCGCCAGCGCTTCGGCGCCCGCGGCCGTACGGGACTCAACGTTCATGGGTCGCCCAGCGTACCGACATCGGCGCGGAGCGGCGGGTGCCGCGCCGCGTCGTTCGCCCGGCGGTAGCGGAGCGGCGGCGTACGAACGGTCCGCCACGACGGACGGCGGTCTCCGTCAGAGACCGCCGGGGGCCGGGCGGTCTCTCAGGTGCGGATGCCGAGGCGGCGTGCCGCACGCTGGCGCTGGCGCTGCGTGCGCTGCCGCCGCAGCCGCTTCACGAGCATCGGGTCGTGCCGGAGCGCCTCAGGACGGTCGATGAGCCGGCTGAGGAGCTGGTAGTAGCGGGTGGAGGACATGCCGAAGTTTTCACGGATCGCCTGCTCCTTGGCGCCCGCGTACTGCCACCACTGCCGCTCGAAGGCGAGGATTTGCAGGTCACGGTCGGTCAGGCCGCCGTCGCCACCGTTTTCGGGGCCGTTGTCGTCAGGGCTGTTCTTAGGGCCGTCGCCCCGGGCGTCCGCCGGTTGCATCAGGTCCCCTCTGTACGGGTTCGGGGGGCTGTCATGCTACGCGCGATCAGTGACATCTTCGCGCTGTTCTCGCGGATGACCACTGCCGTAACCTGAACTGTGACGTCGACGCACTGCGTAACGCTACTGACCGACTACGGACTGGAAGATGGCTTCGTCGCCGCATGTCACGGGGTCATCGTGAGCATCTGCGCGCACGCTCGCATCATCGACATCACCCACCTCGTGCCCCCCGGTGACGTCCGGCGCGGCGCCGCGATCATGGCGCAGACCGTTCCGTACCTGCCGGCCGGCGTGCACGTGGCCGTGGTCGACCCGGGCGTCGGCACGCGGCGGCGCGCGATCGCGGTCGCGGCCGGCGACCGCGTCTTCGTCGGCCCGGACAACGGCGTGCTGTCCTGGGCGGCGTCCGGCGCCGACGTGCGCGCGTGGGAGCTGACCGAGCGGGACCTGTGGGTGGAGCCGGTCTCGGCGACCTTCCACGGCCGCGACATCTTCGCGCCCGTGGCGGCCCACATCGCCGCGGGCCGTGACGTCGCGACCGTGGGGCGGGAGATCGACCCCGCGGATCTCGTACGCCTGCCGCCGCCGGCCCGCACGGTGCGCGACGGCACGGCCGAGGGCGAGGTGGTCACGGTCGACCGGTTCGGCAACGTGCAGCTCTCCCTCACCCGCGCGGACCTGGACGCGATCGGCGCGCGGTGCGGCGGCACCCTCACGGTCACGCTGGGCCGCCACTCCGTGCGCATGGCGTACGGCGAGACGTTCGGATCCGTACCGCCGGGCGAGCTCGTGGCCTACACCGACGCCGCCGGCCGGGTGGCCTTCGCGGTCAATGCCGGCGACGCCGCCCAGCGTCTGGGCCTGCCACCGGGAGCCCACGTACGACTGGCCGTCGCGGACTGATCCTGGGACACGCCGCCCGTCTTCCGGCGAAATCCGACGCTTCGAAGGTAACGGAACCGTCAAGGCGGCTGGTCCGAATGCGGCATGATCTTTCCCATGGGTTTCACGCGCTCTGACTGGCGATTGATCATCATCACAGTCGCAGTGGCGGCGGCGGCCGGCGTCGCGCACTACGCCAAGCTCGGGGGGGACGTCGCACCGTTCGTGGTCGCGGCGATCGCCCTGGCGATGCTGGCCAGCCTGGTCGGCCGCAGCGTCGAAGCGCTGGGCGACCGGCTGGGGGCGGGCGCCACCGGCGTCGTGCAGAGCGCGCTGGGGAACCTGCCCGAGCTGTTCGTCGTGCTCTTCGCGCTGCGCGACAAGCTGTACGGCGTGGCGACCGCGACGATCGTCGGGTCGATCCTGGCGAACGTCCTGTTGGTGCTCGGCCTGGCGTTCCTGTTCGGCGGCATCAAGCACGGGCGGCAGAAGTTCGGCAGCGACGCCGCCCGCACGCTGTCGATGCTCCTGGCGCTCTCGGTCGCCGCTCTCCTCGTGCCCTCGCTCACCGCGGCGCTCGGCTCGCACGCGACGCGCGCCGCGCTACACGAGCGGAACCTGTCGATCGTGGTCTCGATCCTGCTGCTCTGCCTGTTCGTGGCGTCGTTGCCGTCCTCGATCAAGCGGCAGAAGAGCGCCGAGAAGCCCGAGCCCTCCTCGGCGGCGGCCCCGTCCGACGGCGCCGGGGAGAAGCACCACTCCTGGCCGCTCGGCGTGGCGCTGGCAATGCTGGCGATCACCGGGCTGGGAGCGGCCTTCGTCTCCGACTGGTTCGTGGCCGCGCTGCAACCCGCGATCTCCTCCCTCGGCATCTCCGAGGCGTTCGCCGGTCTGGTGATCGTGGCGATCGCCGGCAACGCCGTCGAGAACGTCGTGGGCATCCAGCTCGCCCTGAAGAACCAGTCCGACTACGCGCTGTCGGTGATCCTGCAGAGCCCGTTGCAGATCTCGCTGGTCGTGGCCCCCGCCCTCGTGCTGCTCTCGCCGATCGTTGGCGCGTCGTTCACGCTGGTGCTGTCGCCGCTGCTCATCGCCGTACTGATCATGGCTGTAGTGATCACCGTGCTGGTGGTGCTCGACGGCGAGTCGAACTGGCTGGAGGGCGCGACACTGATCGTTCTGTACGGGATCATCGCCACCGCCTTCTGGTGGGGATGAGATGAAAAGCACTAAAGAGTCCGAAACCGGACGAGCGTCATACCGGCCCTTCTCAACTACTGTGACCTTGTGAATCCGCACATCGACCCGAGTGTCGCGGAGATCGAGCGGGCGGCGTTCCAGCTCCGCCGGCTCTGGGCCAAGCCTCAGCTTCTCCAGCGCCTGCGCGAGCGGTGCGGGCGCGGCGGGCGGCCGATTCAGCTGTCGAGTCTGCTGGTCATCCACGCGATCGCGGGCCAGGGCTCCGGTTCCGGCGACGTCACCGTGGGCGCGGTCGCGGACTTCCTCGACATCGACCCCTCGACCGCCAGCCGGCTCGTCGGGTACGCGACCGACGCCGGGTTCGTCTCGCGCACCTCGTCGCCGGTCGACGCGCGCCGCGCCCACCTGCGGCTCACCGAGGCCGGCGAGCGGGTCAGGGCGCTGACCGACGAGTTCCGGCGGCGTTTCATCGCCCAGCTCGTCGCCGACTGGCCG
The DNA here is from genome assembly GCF_039541955.1 of Actinoallomurus oryzae. Classification (NCBI taxonomy): domain Bacteria; kingdom Bacillati; phylum Actinomycetota; class Actinomycetes; order Streptosporangiales; family Thermomonosporaceae; genus Actinoallomurus; species Actinoallomurus oryzae. The sequence continues at coordinate 12,382 of NZ_BAABHF010000066.1, forward strand.
GAGGAGGACCGGCGCACCTTCGCGCACCTGCTCGGCCGCTTCGCCGAGGCCGCCGCGCACTTCCCCACGAACGCGGCGGGCCTGGAGGCCGTCGGGCTGGGGGCCGAGCCGGAGCTCGAGGCGGCTCGGCGATGCGCGAATGACGGGTGAGGGCCTGTCGCGAAGTCCCCGTCCGTAGCCGCGGCGCCGCCTTGGCACCGCGTCTGCGGGACGGCGGGACTTCGATCCCGAAGTGCCCGTCCGCGGCGAGCGCCGTGCAGTAGGACGGCGGGGCTTCGAGACGGGGCTCAGGAGCGCAGCACGCCCAGGCGCTCGCGGTACTCCTCCTCGTCGATCTCGCCGCGGGCGTAGCGTTCGGCGAGGACGCGCTCGGCGCCCCCTCCGCGCCACTTCGTGCGCTTCGACAGCAGGTAGAACCCTCCGCCGAGGACCAGGAGCCAGAACACGGCGAACCCGATCGGGAAGACCGGCCACCACCCGTGTGCGTGGCCGTCGTGCCAGGGACCGTACGCGGTCAGCGTCATGGCGTTCATGAGGTGATGGTGACCCGGCGACACGGCCTCGCGCGTCGTACGGCGGGCGGCTCCGTGCCTACGCCCGGCGGCGCAGTCTCACCAGACGAGTCCGGGCCGGCAGTCCGGATGGCCGCCAGGGAAGGGGTGCGCGGACGACGCCGCGCGCGGCCATCGGGATCACAGGCCCGGAACGCGTACACCGTGCACCGTACACATCTCTCGGGATTTCGACCATATTCGCCCCGATCACCGTAGGTCACATTCAATCGCGTAAGCATCCGACCTCAGGCCGTGGCAGAATTACGCTCGCTGTCGACCGCCGGGAGGGAACCGGTGCACTTGTCCGAAGTTCGCCGCGCCCTCCCCCGCGTGGCCTCGGCAGTGCTGGTCAGCGCCGCGGTCGGCGTGCTGTCCGTTCCCGCGGCCGAGTCCGCCTCGCCCGCCGAGCCGGCCCGCCTGGCCGTGCCCGCGGCGCCGGCCGACCTCTACCGTGGCCAGCAGTGGACGCTCGACGCGCTGCACATCTCCCGCGCGTGGAAGTACTCCCGTGGCAACGGCGTGACCGTCGCGGTGCTCGACACCGGTGTCGACGGCCACCAGGCCGACCTTTCCGGACGCGTCATCGACGGCCCCGACTTCACCGGCCACGTGCGCAAGCCGGGTGGCCGCTACTGGGGCCGGCACGGCACCGAGATGGCGAGCCTCATCGCCGGGCACGGTCACGGCGCCGGCGCGGCGTCGGGCGTCATGGGCGTCGCGCCCGACGCCAAGATCCTCTCGATCCGGGTGACCTGGGAGCTGAACGACCCGATCCGGGACGACCACGCGGAGGTCAACCGGTCGCGCGACGCCGTCGCGAAGGGCATCCGCTACGCCGCCGACCACGGCGCGCAGGTCATCAGCATGTCGCTCGGCGGCGGCAACCTGTTCTACAACGGCAACGCCGCCGAGGAGGCGGCGATCAAGTACGCCCTCGGCAAGGGCACCGTGCTCGTCGCGTCGGCGGGCAACGACGGCGACGGCGCCAACCGGCGCAACTACCCCGCCGCCTACCCCGGGGTGATCGCGGTCGGCGCGGTCGACCGCGCGTTCAAGGCGGCCAAGTTCACCAACCGGCACACCTACATCTCGGTCGCCGCCCCCGGCGTGGAGATCGTCAGCGCAGACGCGGCCGGGCACGGCTACATCCTCGGCACCGGCACGAGTTCCTCGGCCGCCTTCGTGGCGGGCATGAGCGCGCTCGTCAAGGCGCGTTACCCGACCCTCACGGCGCAGGAGGTCAAGCAGGCCCTGGAGGAGGGCGCCACCCACCGGCCGCCCGACGGGCGCAGCAGCGAGATCGGCACGGGCGTCGCCGACGCGTACGGCGCACTGCGCACGGCCGCGCGGATCAACAAGGCCGAGCACGACGGCACGCCCGTCCAGACGCCGCAGCAGACGGCTCGGCCGGAGCCGGTGGCGTCCGGGCACAGCGACCCCGACCTGATGCTGATCGCCGTCCTGAGCGGCGGCGGCACGCTGATCCTGCTCAGCCTGATCCTCGGCTGGCGGCAGCGACGGCGGCGGATCGCCCGTGAACGTGAGGAGGACGCCGACGAGCCGGAGGAGCCGCAGCGGTCGGCGCTGCCGGTCGCCGCGCACGCGTCGTCGGCCACCGGGCCGTGGGAGCGCAGGCCCGCGCCACCGCCGTCGCGTACGGGCCTGTCACCGTGGGAGCGCCGCCCGGAGACGCCCGCGGACGAGGATCCCCGCTGGAACCCGGGTCCGCCCGACGCGTCGCCCCCGGTCACGCCCTGGGACCGCCGGCCGGAGACGCCCGCGCCCCACTGGGACGCCGGTCCGCCCGACGCGTCACCGCCGGTCACGCCCTGGGACCGCCGGCCGGAGACACCCGCGTCCTACTGGGACTCGGCACCGCCCGAGGCGACGCCGCCGGTCACCCCCTGGGACCGCCGCGGGCCCGCCGGCTCCTGGGGCTCCTCGCCGAACGAGACCGCCTGGGACCGGCCCCGGCCCGAGACACCGCCCCCCGGCCGCGACGAGCAGCCGCCCGCGGAGCCCTCCTGGGACCGGACCGAGGCACCGTCGCCGTCGTGGGACCGGCTGTCCGCCACGGACGCCTCCTGGGACGGGCCGCCCCCGGCGGAGCGCTCGTGGGACCGGCCGCCCGCCGACTCCTCGCCGCCCGCCGACTCCTGGGACCCGCCTTCGGCCGACGCCTCGTCCCCGAGCGAATCCTGGGATCCCGCCGACTCCTCCTCGCCCACCGAGGCCTGGGGCCGCGTGCCCGCCGACTCTTCCTCCCCCACCGAGTCCTGGAACAGCCTGCCCGCCGATTCCTCCTCCCCCACCGAGTCCTGGAACAGCCTGCCCGCCGAGACCTCCTCCCCCACCGGCTCCGGGGACCGCACGGAGCCGGACGTGCGGGACACTCCGCCGGCCGAGCCGCCGGCGCCCGAGACTCCGGCTCCCGCCACACCGTTCGAGCCGTACGAGCCGCCGCCCCGCGATCCCGCCGAGACCAACGGCCACCGCACGTCCGCGCACCAGGACTTCCGCGTCGCGGGCGGCGGCGAGCCCGACCCGCTGAGCGACGACTCCCCGTTCGACTCCTCCTCCGACGTCGGCACTCCGCTGGCCGACGAGAGCTGGGAGAGCATCCGGCGAGGCTTCGACCGGCTCAAGGACATGACCAACTGGGAGTCTCTCGGCAAGACCGACCTGGACGTCACCGGCGACGCGCCCCCGCAGGAGGCCTTCGACGAGACGGCGGCCCTCCCCACCGTCGACCCGGACGAAGACGAAGACGACAAACGCCCGCCTTCCTGACCTCTCGCCGCCTCAGCCGGCGAAGGCGACGAGGCGTGTGCACGGAATGGCGAGAGTCCGTGCACGTTCTGGCGGTGCGCCGATCCTCGGGGTCGCTACTGTCACGGCGAGGTCGCCGTCGAACAGAAACGAAGCCGAGTCCCCAGTGTCCGTGCCACGACTCGCGGCCGCCCGGCGTCCGGGCGGTCTGACGCGGGTTCCTCTCGCCGCGGTGTGCCTCGTCACCGCCTGCTCCACAGTGTCCAGCCCGCCGGACTACGCGGCGTTCGCACGGCAGACCGGCGCGGCGGCCGCCGCCACCCGGTCGGCCGTCGCCGTACGCGCCACCGTGCACGTCGCGCTCACCTACCTGATGGCCCGGTACGAGCTGTCCGGCACGGTGGACCGGACGACGGCGGGCTTCACGTTCACGGGCACCTCGACGGTCCGGGCCGGCGCGGGCCTGTCCACTCGGAAGGTGCGCGTCATCAGCGTCGCCGGCCGCTCGTACGCCGCCTCCGCGCGCCTGCCGCACCGTGAGGCCGATCAGTGGACCCTGCTGTCGTCTCCGAACCAGCTGGTGCCGATCACCGGATCCTCGACGGTCGACCTGGCCGTGCTCGACCCGCGGTTCTATCTGGCCGTCATGGATCCGGCGTACTGGACCTCGCACGCGGGCATCGACATGCCCGAGCCCAAGGAGACGACCGCGACCGGCGGCGTACGGACCCGTCACTACCTCACCGGATGCGGCTACGGCTCGAGCTATCCCGGCTGTGACTGGGCCAGGCTCGGCTCGCTGTTCCGGGTCTGGCACGGCAACCCCTCCGACGCGGCCGAGGACGTCTGGATCGACCCCGGGCGCCACGTCGTCCGCCGGATCGCGGTCGACTGGGGGCTGTGGTCCCCCGCGGACGTCCCCCTGTACGTGAAGGGCGACCTGGACCTGGCCACACTGCCGGCGCCCGTCCCGATCACCGCCCCGCCGAACGCGCGATGACCGGCGACGGCCTGCGGCCCGGTGACCCGCACCGGCTGGGCGACTATCAGCTGATCAAGCGGCTCGGCGCGGGTGCCATGGGCCAGGTCTTCCTGGGCCGCTCTCCCTCGGGACTGCCCGTCGCCGTGAAGGTGGTCCACCACGATCTCGCCGCCGACGAGGGCTTCCGCGCGAGGTTCGCCCGCGAGACGCGGGCGGCGCGTGCGATCGGCGGGGCGTTCACCGCGCCCGTCGTCGACGCCGACCCGTACGGCGACCCGCCCTGGCTGGCCACGCAGTTCCTGCCGGGGCTGTCGCTGTGGGAGGCGGTCGAGGAGTACGGCCCGATGACCGCACCCGCCGTCCTCTCCCTCGCCGCGGGCCTGGCCGAGGCGCTGCGGTCGGTCCACGAGGCGGGCGTCGTGCACCGCGACCTGAAGCCGTCCAACATCATGCTCACCCCCGACGGTCCGCGGGTCATCGACTTCGGCATCGCGCACACGGCCGACGCCGACCGGATCACCCGCGCGGGGGCCATGATCGGCACTCCGGGATACATGTCACCCGAGCGGGCGGCCGGCCGGGACAGCGGTCCGGCCGACGACGTCTTCGCCCTCGGCTGCGTGCTGACGTACGCGGCGACCGGGCACCCGCCGTACGGGCCGGGCGGCCCGCACACCCAGCTCTACCGGGTCGCGCAGGGGCCGCCCGACCTCGGCGCCGTGGCCGACCCCTCGCTGCGGAGCCTCATCGCGTCCTGCCTCGCGCGGGATCCCCGCCACCGTCCCACCACGCGCGACCTGCTCGGCCGGCTCGCCCGCCCGCCGCAGGGCGTCGCCTGGCTGCCCGATCCCGTCGCCGCCGGGATCTCCGCGCGGGCCGCCGGACTGCCGCGCCGCCGCCTCCTCACGCGGCTGCCGGTGCTGATCACCGGAATCTTCCTCCTCGCGGCACTGGTGTACGCCGCGCTGCTGGCCTTGCCCTCCGGGGACGGCTGCGACGAGGCGTGCGAACACGCGCACACCAGTGAGGCCGCGTTCTACCTGATCTGGAGCCCGCAGATCGAAAACGCGGCGCACAGCTGCGCGGAGGGCGCCGCGGGCTGCGCCGACCAGACCGCGCCGGTGCTCACCGGGCTGGCGAAGGAGATCCACCTGCGCACCGACGCGTCCCGGTACGCACGGCCCCTCGCCGACCTGACCCTCCTGAACCGGCGGCTCGCGGCCTACCGGGCCTGCCCGAGCTGCCGCCCCGGGGCGACCGGCCTGAACTCCTCTCTGCTCGCCCTCGACCAGGACCTGTTCGCCGTATCCACCCTGCCCTCGCCCACAGACGGAGCCACCGATGGAACCACTGCGCCCCACCGATCCCCGTAGCGTAGGGGACCACCAGGTGATCGCCCGGCTGGGCGAAGGCGGAATGGGTCAGGTCTTCCTCGGCACGTCGCCGGGCGGGCGGCCGGTCGCCATCAAGGTGGTCCGGCCGGCGCTGGCCGCCGAGGCCGGATTCCGCGAGCGGTTCCGGCGGGAGGTCGAGGCGGCGCGCACGGTCAGCGGCGCGTTCACCGCACCGGTCGTCGAGGCCGACCCGGTCGGCCCGGTTCCCTGGCTGGCCACCGCCTACCTGCCCGGTCTGTCACTGCTCGACCTGGTACGCGCGCACGGCCCGCTGCCACCCCCGGCGGTCCGCGCCCTCGGCGCCGCGCTGGCCGAGGCCCTGGTCGCCGTCCACCGGGCGGGCATCGCGCACCGCGACCTCAAGCCCTCCAACGTCATGATCACTCCGCAGGGCGTCCGGGTCATCGACTTCGGCATCGCCAAGGCCGCCGACGGCGGCCCGCTCACCCAGAGCGGGCAGCTTCTCGGCACTCCGGGCTACCTGGCGCCCGAGCAGGCGGCGGGCGGCGCGGTCGGCCCCGCCACGGACGTGTTCGCCCTGGCCGCCGTGCTGTGCTTCGCGGCCACGGCCGTCGGCCCCTTCGGCGTCGGCGACGTCCCTCTCCTGCTCCACCGCACCTTCCACGAGGAACCGGATCTCACCGCCGTCGCCGACCCCGGACTGCGGGACCTCATCGCCGCCGGACTCCACAAGAACCCCGCCCAGCGGCCGACGCCCGCCTGGCTGCTGTCCGCGCTCGCCCGGCCGGAGGACGGCCTGGGCTGGCTCCCCGCCCCGCTCGCCGACGTCGTGCTCCGCCAGGCCGCCCTCCGGCCACCCGCACCCGCGACCGCGCCTTCCCCTCCGTACGCGCCGTGGGGCCGCAGGCTGGCCGCCGCCCTGCTCGACGGTCTGTTCATCGTGCTGCCGATCCTCTGCTACGTCGCCTACCTCATGGCGTTCGTGTGGGGCCGCGAGAACATCACCGTCCTCAACCGGGGCGTCGCGATCTCCACGATCCGTGCCACCGTCCCCATCGTCGCCCTCGCCTGCCTGATCACCTTCTTCGTGCTGCTGGTACGGACCCTCGTGCGGGAGGGACGCACCGGGCAAAGCCCGGGGAAGCGGCTGCTGCGGATCGAACTGCTCGACGCCCGGACGGGCCGCCCGGTCGGCATCGGGCGGGCCCTGGTCCGGCGGCTGGCGCACGTGCTGGACTCGCTGCCGTGCTATCTCGGCTTCCTCTGGCCGCTCTGGGATGAGCAGCACCAGACCTTCGCCGACAAGCTGGCCGGCACCGTCGTGCTGGACCGCCCCGGCCCGGCGCCGGGTATGGGGGGTTAGCCCCACCATCACGCGGCGTGCCAGCCGGATGGGAGCGGCGACGGTGGTCCCGTAGCGTTCTTCCCGTACCGACTTGCGAGGAGTCATCCGTGAAGAGCCGTGGCGTGGCGATCGTCGCCCTCACCGCACTGACCACAATGGCCGCGTCGGGGTGCGGCGTGGGCGTGCACTTCGCCGACTACCGGCACACCACCACCATGGACGACACGCATGTCTCCGGGGTCACGAGCGTGCAGGTCGACGCGGGCGACGGCCACGTCGTCGTGACGAAGGGCAGCGGAGACGACGTGACGGTCCACCGGGTGGTGCACTACCAGCGCGGCACTCCCCACCCCGGTCAGCGGCTGAACAACGGGACGCTGACCTTCAGCTCCGGCTGCACCCGGTGCCGGATCGACTATGACCTGGTCGTCCCCGCCTCGGTCAGCGTACGGGCCCACACGGACAGCGGCCGGGTGAACGTCAAGGACGTCCGGACCGCCGACGTGAGCACCGACTCCGGCTCGGTGACCGTGCGGCACGTCGCGGGCGACGTGAGCGCCCGCTCCGACTCGGGGTCGGTGACCCTGCAGGATGTCGGCGGCACCCTCCAGGTGAGCACGAACTCGGGGTCGATCCACACGACGGAGCTCCGCTCGGCGGACGCGACGGCCTCCAGTGACTCCGGCTCCATCCATCTGGCGTTCGCCTCGGCGCCCAAGAACGTCCGGATGACCGCCGACTCCGGATCGCTGCACCTGGCCGTGCCCGGCGGTCCGTACACCGTGGCCGTGCACACCGACTCGGGCGGCCGGCACGTCGGCGTGCCCACGGCGTCCGGCGCGACGGCACGGCTGTCGCTGCGCACCGACTCGGGCAGCGTGAACGTCGTCCCGGCCGGTTAGCCGCCTGTTCCGCCCGCGAGCGGGAGCCCGTCACGTTCTCCTGGTCAGTCCGATGAGGTGATCTCCTCCATGGTGGTCTCCCGGAGTTCCTCGTCCTCCACCAGCAGCCAGCGCGTGATGCCGGCCGACTCCAGGAACGGCAGGTCGTGACTCGCGACGACGAGCGCGCCCTCGTACGACGCGAGCGCGCTGGTGAGCTGCTGGACGCTGGGCACGTCGAGGTTGTTGGTCGGCTCGTCGAGCAGCAGCAGCTGGGGCGCCGGTTCGGCGAGCATCATGGCGGCGAGCGCCGCGCGGAAGCGTTCGCCGCCGGAGAGGGTGCCGGCCGGCTGCTCCGCCCGCGCCCCCTTGAACAGGAAGCGGGCGAGCTGGGCGCGGATGTGGTTGTCGGTCACGCCGGGCGCCCGGCGGGCGATGTTCGCGGCGACGCTGAGATCGTCGTCCAGCACGTCGAGACGCTGCGGGAGGAACCGCAGCGGCACGTACGTCCTCGCCTCCCCCTCCAGCGGCGGAAGCTCTCCGGTGAGGGTGCGCAGGAGGGAGGTCTTGCCGGCGCCGTTGCGCCCGACGAGGGCGATCCGCTCCGGACCGTGCACCTCCAGGTCGGCCTCGCGCAGCCGCCCGTACCGGGGCCGTACGCCGCGCAGGCTGAGCACGGTGCGCCCGGCGGGCACGGCGGTGTGCGGGAGACTCACGCGGATCTCGTCGTCGTCGCGTACGGCGTCCGCCGCCTCTTGGAGCCGGTCGCGCGCCTCGCCGAGCCGGTCCTGGTGAAGGTTGCGCAGCTTGCCCGCCGACTCCTGCGCGGACCGCTTCTTCGCGCCCGCGACGATCTTCGGCGCCCTCCGCTCGAGGTCCATCTTCCGGCTGTTGCGCTGCCGCCGGGCGATCTTGATCTGGGTCTCCTCCAGCTCCCGCTTCTGCCGGCGTACGTCCGCCTCCGCGGCGCGCAGCATCCGCCCGGCCGCCTCCTGCTCGATCGCCACGCCCTCCTGGTACGCCGACCAGCCGCCGCCGTACCAGGACACCGCGCCGGCCCGGAGCTCGGCGATGCGATCGACGCGTTCGAGCAGCTCACGGTCGTGGCTGACCACGACCAGGATGCCGGAGTGCCATGCGTCGACGGCCTCGTACAGCCGCTTGCGGGCGTGCACGTCGAGGTTGTTGGTCGGCTCGTCCAGCAGGAGGACGTCGGGGCGCTCGAGGAGCAGGGCGGCGAGGCGCAGCAGGACCGTCTCACCGCCCGAGATCTCCCCCACCGTACGGTCCAGGCCGATGCCGTCCAGCCCGAGCGAACCGAGCATGGCGAGGGCGCGTTCTTCGACGTCCCAGTCGTCGCCGACCGTCTCGAAGTGCTCCTCTCGCACGTCGCCGCTCTCGATCGCGCGCAGGGCCCGGCGCCGGTCGGCGATCCCGAGCGCCTCGTCGACGTGAACGGCGGTGTCGAGGGTGATGGTCTGCGGGAGGTAGGCGAGGCCGCCGCGGACGCCGACCGATCCGGCGATGGGTTTCAGCCGTCCGGCGAGCAGCCGGAGCAGGGTCGACTTCCCGGAGCCGTTCGCCCCGGCCAGCCCGGTGCGTCCCGGCGGGAAACCGAGGGACAGCCCGTCGAAGACCGTCGTCCCGTCCGGCCAGGCGAACGAGAGAGCGGAGCAGGTCACGGATGCAGTCATGAGCCCTCCTTCGTCGGAGGGGAGGCCAGGCGCGCTGTGTTCATTGATTCACTCGCTTCCGCTCGCTCATGATGGGGTCCTTCGCGGTCGTGGTGTTCGGGGCGTCGTATGCGAACACCACGCGGCGGAGCGGAGCGCTTGAGGAAGGCTCGTGCACCGAGGTCGCTGCCACGCGTCGTCGTACGGCGGAGCCGTACCGCGTAGTGATCGCGAACCTCAGACGAGCAACATCCACCTCTATCGCCGGCAGCAGAGACGAGCCGATATTAGACAGGCCCGGAACCGGCGGGCAAACGCATTTCGGGGAGGTCGCAACGGCCCGGTGTCCCCGTCTTCCCCGGTGACCCGCTCGATCAGCCGAGGACGGCGGGCTTGAGCACCTCCTCGCACCACTGGCGGAAGGTCGTGGGGCTGCTGGAGTGCGGGGTTCGCGGCTCGGCGTTATAGACGCCCTCGTCGACGTCGGCGAGCAGGTCGACCAGGCCCTGGGCCCAGCCCTCGCTCATCCCGTTCCGCGTCAGGTTGGCCTTGAACGCGTCGCCGGGGACCCGCTGGTAGCGGATCGGCCGCTCCAGCACCTCGGACATGATCTGCGCCATCTCGTCGTAGGACAGGTCCTCGGGCCCGAGGATCGGGACACTGGCCCGCCCGCTCCAGGAGTCGTCCAGCAACAGCCGGGCCGCGGTGGCCGCGACGTCGCGGGTGGCGCACGTCGGAAGCCTTCGGTCCCCGGACACCGGGTAGAAGAACACGCCCTGGCTCTTGAGCGGCCCGATCTGCTGGAGCAGGTTCTCCATGAACGCCGGCATCCGCAGGGCCCGGCAGCTCACGCCCGTGCCCTCGATCATCTCGTCCATGATCAGCGACGTCGGCGCGTGCCTGCCCGGCGCGTCCCCGTCGCCGCGCAGGGCCGAGATGTAGACCAGGCGCTCGACGCCCTGGCTCCCGATGGCCGCGCACAGCGTCCGCGTGAACTCCAGGGCACGGTCGCGCATGCTGTCGGCGGTGGGCGTCGGCGGCACGAGCCAGAACACACCGCCGGCGTCCGCGAACGCCTCGGTGACCGCGCCGACGTCGTCCAGCGAACCCCGCACGACCTCGACACGCTCGCGGACCCGTGGGGAGAGGCGAGAGGGGTCGCGCGCGAGCACGCGGACCGGCGCGCCGCGCTCAAGGACGTTGTCGAGGACCTGATGGCCGATCTGGCCGGTGGGAGTGGTGATGACGATCACGAGATCTCTGCCCCTCGCTCGGTTTTCGGAACCGGAATTTCGCTTCCAGTAGGAGGCGAGGAGTACGTTACGGAATCCAGATTCCGGTTGTCAATCAGGTGACGGGAGCGGTGGAAAACGCCGGTGTTCTCCCGGATAGAGTGCGTCGATGCTGGATGGACTCGACGACGTCGCATGGTCTGAGCTGAGGCACGCGTACGGAGAGGCCGGCGACGTTCCCGGCCTGCTGCGCCGGGCGGCGTCGGGCGGGGACGCGGCCGAGGAGGCCCTCTCGGAGATCTTCGGCTGCCTCTTCCACCAGGGCACCGTCTACACCGCGACGACGGCGGCCGTGCCGTTCCTCACCGAGCTGGCGCGGTACGCGCCGGAACGGCGCAGCGAGTTCGTCTGGCTGCTCGGTATGTCGGCCGATCCGCACCATGCCCACGGCTCCGCCTTCGACGCGGTCAAGGCCGCCGTCAGCGCGAACGCCGACGCCTTGATACCGCTCCTGGGCGACGCCGACCCGCAGGTACGCGCGGCCGCCGCGTACGCCCTCGCCCAGTGCGGCGCGCCGCCGGCCCCGCTGTGGGACCGGCGGGCGGTCGAGGAGGACGCGGACGTGCGTGCCTCGCTCGCGTTCGCGCTCGGTCTCCTCGATCCGGCGCGGGCCGTCGAGGATCTCTCCCGCGCCGTCGTGCACGCTCCGCCGGTGGAGCGGGTCGCCGCCGCCCTGGCCCTGACGCGGAACGGCGAAGCGTGGCCGGACGGCGCGGCGGCCGCCGTGGTCGGCGCCATGGACGACGCCGAGGTCGAGTACGCCTGGCAGCGTCACGCCGACTGGACCGACGACCTGCTGGTCGAGACGGATGACGCCCTCGCCACCACCCTGCTGAGGCAGATGTTCACGGCGCCTTCCGCGCAGGTCCGCCGTGCGGGTGTGTGGGGGATGACGGTACGCGGCCAGGCCCGGCGTACGACCCCGGCGCTGTTGCTGCCGCTGGTGCGCCCGCTGCTGGACGACCCGGACGAGGGCGTACGCGGTGAGGTCGTCGGCGCGTTGCGCAGGTCCGGGCGTGCGTCCGCGCGGTTCGCCGACGAGCTCCGTACGGTGGCCGCGCGCTACCCGCGGACGGCGCATCAGGTGGCGATCACCCCCGAGCTCAAGGCCGTGGAGACCCTGATGCTGCTCGGCGATCCCGGCTGGATCGACCCGGTCTGCGCGGCCGTCGCCGCCGACCCTGACACGAGGCGGATACGGCTTCTGCATCACGGCATGCCGTGGAGCCGGCGGGCGTTCGACGAAGTGCGGCGGCGGCTGGCCGCGCCGGCCGGCCGGGACGCCGCGACGGTCTCCGTCCTGGCCACGGTCCTCGGCCAGTGGGGCTCCGACGCCGCGCCCGCCGTTCCGGAACTCCTGGCGGTCCTGCCGCACGCGGGCGAGGCGGTGTCCCGCGCACTGTCGCGGATCGGCCACACCGCTCCCGAGACCGAGCCCTACCTGCGTGCGTTCGCCGAGCGGACCGGTGACCTGGAGGCCGCACTGGACGCGTGGCGCATGACCGATGACGCCCGGTTGCCGATCGAGGCCCTGAACCGGCTTTTGACGGGTGAGCGAGTACAGCCGCCGCGCAACCCGCCCGACCTCGGCGACGTGGGCTCCCACCTGCTGCCGTTGGTCCCCGCCGCACGCCACCACCTCACCGGCACCGCGGCGGCGACCTACCCGCAGCGCGACGTCCAGGTACTCGCGGCCCGCGTGCTGTCGGCCGCGACCGGCGACCCGGCGCCGGCGCTGCCGACCGTCCGCGCCGTCCTCGAGGCCGGCGGCACGTCCGCGAGCGGGGCGGCCGGCCTGGTCGCCGACCTCGCCACGACGTTCCGGACCGGCGTAGGCGACCTGGAACCGGTCCTGCGCGGCCGGCTCGACGATCGCTGGAGCACGGTGGCGGCGGCCCGCGCACTGTGGCGTCTCGGCACCCCTCCGGCCGAGCTGGTCGCTCCCCTGATCGCGGCGATCCCGGCCCCGTACGGCGGTCGCGGCGCGGTGGCGCTGCTGGTCGACATGGGCGCCGTGGACGCCGTCGCGGATCTGGACCGCCTCGCCCGCCGCGACGAGCGGATCGTGACCTCGGGGATCGACGACGACATCGTCTGGCAGGACGAGCGGTTGCAGGACCGGTTGCGAGAGGCCGTCGTCGCACTCCGCGAGCTCTGACGACGCGTCACCCCCGCGGCCCGTCTCACGTCGGCAGGGCGCCCGCTCCCGGCCGTCGCACCATGGAGACGTCGATCGGGTCCTGATCCTCCACGGTGAAGCCGTGGCGCTCGTACAGTCGCCGGGCGGCGCTGCCCTGCAGGACGTTCAGGCGGACGGGCACACGGTCGGCGTCGATCCGTTCCAGGAGTGTGCGCAGGACGGCCGATCCGAGCCCCCGGCCCTGGAGGTCCGGGGCCAGGTAGAAGTGCTCCAGCCACCGCCCGCCCTCGGCCGGGCGCACGGTCACGGAGCCGGCGAGGGCGCCGTCGACCACGATGACCGACGTGTGCCGCGGGGAGAAGGAATCGCGCAGCCGCTGCCGGACCCGATGTTCGTCGAACCGCCCCAGCCGCTCCAGGTCCGGTCGCATCACTATCGCCCGCAGCTCCGCGATCGCCTCAACGTCCGCCGGCTCGGCAGGACGCAGCCTCCATTCGATGGGCCGGTCCGCCGCGACCCGCCCCGGCCGTGTCCCGTCCGCCCCCGTACTCGCATCCATGTCCGAATCATCTCAATAGACCGCTATGGCCACGTACGCACCAATGTCGAGGGCGCGCGATGCCGCCGCGTGATTCGCCGGTTGACGACCGGGGGGATAACCGCTATCTATTAGCTAGCCGTTAGGGGTGATACATGCAGGACGCAGTGCTGGCGATGCTCGCGAAGGAGCCGTCGCACGGCTATCAGCTGCGCACCCGGCTGCGGCGGTTTCTTGGCCCGCTGGGTGAGTCGATGAACGCCGGTCAGGTCTACGTGGCCCTGGCCCGGCTGGAGCGCGCGGGACTGGTCGTCTGCGAACGGGCGGACGGGCTGCCGGAGCGGCCCGACCGCAAGGTGTACGCGCTGACGCCGGCCGGACAGCAGCGGGTGGCCGCCTGGCTGACCGAGGTGAACTGGCCGAAGCCGGACCTGGCGGACTTCCACCTCAAACTCGCCACGGCCGCCGCGGCCCGCCTGGCCGACCCGGTGGAGCTGGTGGCCGCGCAGCGCCGCGAGCTGATGCGGCGCCTGCGCGATGCGCAGCGCGCGATGCTGGCCGAGCCGGACGGGTCGACCGCCGGTCTGCTGCTGGAAGGGGTCGTGCTGCGTCTGCAGGCCGACCTGCGCTGGCTGGCGGCCTGCGAGCGGGCCTGGTCCAGAGCCGGACGGAAATCTGAGGACGCATGAACGACATCGGCGCGGTGCTGCAGGCCCGCGACCTGTACAAGGAGCACGGGCAGGGGCAGAGCCTGGTCCGCGCGGTCGACGGAGTGGACCTGGACGTGCCGGCGGGGCAGATGCTGGCGGTGATGGGCCCGAGCGGCTGCGGGAAGTCCACCCTGCTGCATCTGATGGGCGGCCTGGAGCGGCCCACCGACGGCGAGGTGTGGGTGGCCGGCCGGCGCATCGACACCCTGAACGAGCGGGCCCTGGCCCGGTTGCGGCGCCGGGCCGTGGGGTTCGTCTTCCAGGCGTTCCATCTGGTGGAGGAGCTGTCGGCGGCGGAGAACGTGGAGCTGCCCGTCCTGCTGGCCGGGGGCTCGCCGCGCGCGGCCCGGCGTCGCGCCGCCTTTCTGCTGGAGCGGTTCGGGCTCGCCGACCGCGCCCGGCATCTGCCCTGGCAGCTGTCGGGCGGACAGCGTCAGCGGGTGGCCATCGCGCGGGCGATGGCCAACGAGCCGCTGGTCCTGGTGGCCGACGAGCCGACCGGGAACCTGGACACGGCGGCGACGCTCGATGTGCTGCGGCTTTTCGAGGACCTGCGTACCGCGGGACAGACCCTGGTGATCGTCACGCATGACGAGCGGGTCGCGGCCACCGCGGATCGGCTGATCTCGATGCGCGACGGGATGTTCGTCGACGACACCCAGCTGGCCGGCCGCACCACCGGACGGCTCGACGGCCTGATCGGGCTGGAGGACTGATCGCCGTGGGTCGCGTCCTGCTCATCGTCCGCCTCGTCCTGGCCGACGTACGCCGCCATCCCACCCAGGCGGTCATCCTTCTCGTCTCGGTCGCCGCCGCCACCGCCATGCTGGGCCTGGGCGCGTCATTGCACGGTGCGACCGAAGCGCTCTACCGCAAGACCCGGACGGCCACGGCCGGACCGGACGCGGTCGCGCTCTCCCCCGGCACCGACCGGGCCACGATCAGGGCCTTGACGTCTTTGGCGCACATGCCCGGGGTGGTCGCGTACAGCGGACCGTACCGCGAGTACTACACGACGCTCACGGCGCACGGCTCCACGGGAGCCGCGGTGGTGCAGGCCGCCGATGCGACACCGGGTCCGATCGACCGTCCGCTCGTGACCTCGGGCCGTTGGGTGCGCCCGGGCGGCGTCGTGGTCGAACGCGGCTTCGCCACCGCTCTGGGCGCCGGCGTCGGCGACCGTGTCACCGTCGCCGGCCGCTCGCTGCCCATCGTCGGGATCGCCGTGACCGCGGCCCACAACGTGTACCCGTGGGCGCCGGGGATCGGCCCGGGCGGCGGGCCGAGCGACGGCGGCGGTCTGGTCTGGATGGCCGAACGGGACACCCGCGCGCTGAAGACGTCCGATCTCTCGGTGACCTCCTTCGTCAACCTGAAGCTGCGGGATCCCGACACGGCCCTGACGCTGGGGCATCGCGATCCCGCCGTGGCCTCCGCGGTCGGGGACACCTGGGTGAACATCAGGGCGTGGCAGGACATGGCCGCCCAGGACTCCATCATGCTCAAGGCCAGCCAGCCGATCCTGGTCATCGGCAGTTGGCTGCTCGCGTTCCTGGCCACCGCCGGTGTGGCCACGCTGGCCGCAGGACGTGCGGCCAAGCAGACCCGCCGGGTGGGACTGCTCAAGGCCGTCGGCGCGACACCCGGCATCGTCGCCGCCGTCCTGCTCGCCGAGTACCTGACCCTGGCGCTGCTCGCCGACTCACTGGGGCTGGTCGCCGCGAGGCTGATCCAGCCCGTCATCATCAATCCCAGCGCCAGCCTGGTCACCACGGCGACCGGGCCGACCGGCGGCACGATCGTCGTCACGACCCTCGTCGCCGTGGCCGTGGCGGCCCTGACGAGCCTCGGCCCGACCGTACGGGCCCTGCGCACCGAGACCGTCACGGCGCTCGCCGACAGTGCCCACCAGCCTCAGCACCGGGCCCACCTGACCAGACTGTCCGCGCTGCTGCCGACCCCGCTCCTCCTCGGGCTCCGCCTGATCGCCCGCCGACCCGGCCGCGCCGTCCTGCACGCCTGCAACACCGCGGCCACCCTGGCCACGGTCACCGGTCTGCTGATGATCTACGCCCAGCCCTCGAAGGGGTACCCGGGCTCCGCCATGGCGAACGACCTGCGAAACGCTCAGGAACACCACGTGATCCTGGCCGTCACCGCCGCGCTGATCGCCCTCGCCGCCATCAACACCGTCACCACCACCTGGACCACGGCGCAAGAAGCCCGGCCCACCATGGCCATCGCCCGCACGCTGGGCGCCACCCCCGGACAGATCACCGCCGGGCTCTCCGTCGCGCAACTGCTTCCGACGCTGCCCGGCGCCCTCGCCGGCGTCCCCATGGGCATCATCCTGTGCCTGCCCTTCAGCGCCGGGAACGTGACCTGGCCACCCGCGTGGTCGCTGCTCGCCGCCGCACTCGCCGCCCTGCCCGCAACGGCGGCGCTCACCGCGGTGCCCGCCCGCGTCGCGGCCCGCAGATCCGTGGCACGAACCCTCAGCGCCGAAGCGGCGTGAGCCCCAGCCGACGATCTGGCTGCTTCGGTGGGTTGTCACAAGCGGGAGGGCTGTCTCGTCGAGTAGGAGCGGCGCCGGCCGGCGCCGCTCCTACTCGAGAGGGCAGATCATGAGTGAACAGCCGCAGGCCATCCGGACCCGCCTCGCCTGGGCGCGGGTCGACCCCGAGGCACGGCAGGCCATGCTGCGGCTCGACCAGGTCGGCGCCGACCAGATCGACCCGACCCTGCGCGGGCTGATCTGGATGCGCGCCTCCCACCTCAACGGTTGCGCGTTCTGCCTCGACCTGCACTCCGCCGACGCCGCCGAGCGCGGTGAGACACTGCAGCGCCTGGTCGTCGTCGGCGCGTGGAACGAGGCACCGCACCTGTTCACCGAGCGCGAGCAGGCCGCCCTGGCGCTGACCGACGCGGTGACCCGGCTCGGCGAGCACGGGGTGCCGGACGCCGTCTGGGCCGCAGCGGCGGAACAGTTCGACGAGAAGGAGCTGGTCAGGGTCCTGATGGCGATCGTTACGATCAACGGGTGGAACCGGCTGGCCGTCGCGACGCACGCGCACGTGAGGCCGCGGCATTGAGTACGGTGGCGGGCGCGGCGGCCCGGGCGGACGAGGAGATCTTCCTCGGCCATCGACCGATGCTGCTCGCGCTCGCCTACCGCCTGCTCGGCTCGGTGCACGAGGCCGAAGACGTGGTCCAGGACGCGTACCTGCGCTGGAGCGCGGCGAACCGCGCGGAGGTGGCGAACCCGGCCGCGTTCCTCACGGCGATCACCACCCGGCTCGCCGTCGACCGGCTGCGCTCGGCGACGGCGCGGCGCGAGTTCTACGTCGGTTCGTGGCTGCCGGAGCCGCTTCCCACGGCCGATCGGGACGATCCTGTCGAGAGCGCGGCGCTGCGCGAGTCGGCGTCCGTCGGCATGCTGCTGCTCCTGGACCGGCTCGGCCCGGCAGAGCGGGCCGTCTTCGTGCTGCGCGAGGCCTTCGATGTCCCCTATGCCGAGATCGCCGCGATCCTGGGCCGTAGCGAGGCGTCCTGCCGTCAGTTGCTCAGCCGCGCCCGCCGCCGTACGGTCACCGCCCCGACGCACGTCAGCGCCCTCGACCCGGCGGCGGCCCGACCGCTGGTCGACGCCTTCCTCGCCGCCGCCCGCAGCGGCGACCTGGGGCGGCTCGAGTCGCTGCTGCGCGAGGACGTGACCCTCACCACCGACGGCAACGGCACGGCCCGCGCGGGACGGCACCCCGTCCACGGGGCGGAGAAGGTCGGCCGGCTCGTCACCAAGGTCTTCGAGCGCTTCGACCCCCGCACCGAGATCCGGCACGCCTGGTACAACCACGCCCCGGCGCTGGTCATCGACACGCCGGTACGCAGGGTCGTCTACCTCTTCCAGTACGACGCCGAGGGACGCATCGGGCAGCTGTTCGCCATCCTCACGCCCGAGAAGCTGAGCCATCTGCCCAGGTGAACCGGAGGCCGCCGGGGCGTCGCACTCAACGCCTCACTGGCCCACGCGACCGTCGATGCACTCTCTCAACAGATCCGCGTGGCCACAGTGCCGGGCGTACTCCTCGATCCGGTGCACCAGCAGGTCCCGTACGGCGATGGCGTCCTTCCCCAGACGTACGCCCAGATCGTGGTGCTCGGCCAGCACGGCGTCGGTGGCCGCCTGCTCACGGGCCAGATCGGCGTACGCGGCGTCGACCATCGCCTGTTCGGCGACCGCCCCGTCGAAGTCGGCGTCGTACAGCTTCGGTGGAGGGTCGCCGGGCAGGATCCAGCCGCGCCAGTCCCGTTCGGCCTCGGCGAGGTGCCGAAGCAGGCCGAGCAGTGACATGGTCGACGGCGGCACCGACCGGCGGGCCAGCTGCTCCGGGGTGAGACCCTCGCACTTCATCAGCAGGGTCAGCCGGTAATTCGCCAGGTAGTCCTGCAGCGTCGCCAGCTCGCCGTCGGGGCTGGCTCCGGCGTTGTCTCGGGGATCCTCATCCGGATCCACCCACATGTCCGGGTAGACGTTCGCCCGGCTCCACCGCTGGGGTTGGTCGCTCACTCGGGTCATGGTGGTCCTCGGACAGCCGGCTCGCCAGCGAATTTCCGCGAATCACCAGAGGCGCTCGTCGGGCCCATCGACGTTCAGGCTGATCGCGGCGACCGTGTTCATCGGCATGAGGCCCTGCGGAATCGGACGACGGGCGTACGCGGCCGCGGCAAGACTGACGGTCCGGCCTGCTACCGTCCGCAGGCGCCGGCGATGGCCGGCGTGAGATCCCGGACCCCTCTTCACCGGGCGATCAGGAAGGGCATGGGCTGGATGGACGACGGCGAGAAGAACGCACTGTTGACGTTCTTGGAGGCGCAACGCGCGAGCGTTCTGGCGATCATCGATGGGCTCGATACCGAAGCCCTGACAACCCCGGTCCTGCCATCGGGATGGACACCTCTAGGACTCGTGGAACACCTCGGCCACGCCGAGCGGCACTGGTTCCAAGAGATCGCCACCGGCTCCGCCGAGCCGCTGCCTTGGCCGGACGACCACACGCCACTGATCATGTCACGGCCACCATCGGTGGTCTTCGAGTTCTACCGCACCCAGTGCGAGCGCTCGAACGCGATCCTCGCCTCGATGCCACTGTCGACGCCCCCGCGCGGACGTCACCCTGATCCACTCGGAGAAGAGATCACTGACCTACGGCGGATCGTCCTCCACATGATCGAGGAGACCGCGCGCCATGCGGGCCACCTCGACATCGCGCGCGAGCTGATCGACGGAAAGACGGGACTCGGCCCCCGGTGAGTCTTCGGGCGGCGAGCATCAGCCGGGACTGCTTTCTTCCGCCATCAGGTCGCACACCGGATACGCCGTGCCCTTGTTCTTCACGACCTGGCGCCTGGAGGGAAAACCGTCCGGCCTCTTCGTGGCGGAGCCGGTCGGTCTCCAGCGCCGGCTGGTGACCGACCGGCCGGCCCGTCACTGGGACTTGGCCACCAGACCGACGTCGATGGTCACCACGCCACCCGCGGTGACGTTGAATTCGGCGCTGTCGCCGATGATGACGGATCCAGTCTCCGAGACGTCGCTGATGTCGGAGTCCGTCGCGTCGTCGCCGACGTTCGGTGTCGTGAACGTCCAGGGACCCGACCCGTTGAGGGTGACACGAACGATGTTCCGCGTCGCGCGCACGTCCCAGAAGGAGTAGTAGCCGTCGAAGATGTTGCTGACGCCCGAGCCATCGCCATCGTCGGGATTGATCACCTGGATGCTGCTGATGTCGTTGAGGGGCGGTTCTCCGGGTTCGCGCTGGCCGTCGCCGTTGAGGTCGTTCCAGACGTTCCCCTGGACGGTGCCGACGCCGACGATCTGTACGGTTCGAGTCGCCGTGTTGTTGGAGGTGTCGGACTCTCGTGACGTCGTCGTCACACTCGCGTCGAAGTCCGCGTCGGTGCCCGGGGGCGCCATCGCCTCCAGACTGAGGGTGATGGGGTACTCGGTGGCGTGCGCGGCGAGGTCGGCGGTCCCGGTGCACGTCACCACCTGCGCGGCCGGGGTGCAGGGCAGGGCGGACGACGAGCTTGTGCCGAAGAGCTCGAAGCCGGTCGGCACCGTGATCTTCAACTGGAGGTCACGAGCGGGGCGGTCGCCTTGGTTGCGAACCGTCGCCGTGACCGTGGTGCCATAACCAGTGCCGACGACGGGCGGATCCGCACTCAGGTCGACCGCCACGTCCGCAAGTGCTTTGGCCGCCGGGGCCGCGTGCGCGACTCCGCTCGCCGTGAACGTCAGCGCCGCCGCGGTGACCGCCACCAGCGGGCCGCGCAACGCCAAGGTCATCCGTGTTCTGGCCATGCTTCCCCCGGTTCCGTTGAGGTTTCCCGCAACAGGGACGCGCCCCCACGGCCCACCGGTTGGCGGCGTGACCGTACATGGCCACCTCAGAACGTCGACGGAGCGGACTCGGCTTCCACCTCAACCACTGACCGGCTAGACGATCCCGGGCTCGGAGTACCCGCTCCGGAGACATCCAGGAAACTCGCAGTGGTTGCGATGAGCCACATGGCGGCGCAGCACGGCTTTCTCGTGACGGAGCACGAGCAACGCAGCGTCCGTCCGGCTCATCGCCGCTCACCCCATGGGCCATAGCAGAGCGGAAACCCGCTCAATATGCTTGCCGCCATGAGTCGTTGGGACGAGCTGACCGGTGGGAGGTCTGGGGAGGACTACGCCGCGCGGTTCGCGGCTCTGGCCGCCAGCGGCAAGGACATGCACGGTGAGGCGCGGTTCTGCGCCACACTTGTTCCCGCCGGAGCACGGGTGCTGGACGCCGGGTGCGGTACCGGGCGAGTCATGATCCGCCTTGCGGAGCTCGGGTACGACTGTGTCGGGGTGGATCTTGATCCGTCCATGCTGGCGGTAGCGCGGAAAGAGGCGCCGGAATTGCCCTGGATCCAGGCTGACCTGGCGGAGTTCGACCCGGCGGCGGTCGATATGGCCGCAGACTTCGATCTCGTGGTCGCCGCCGGCAACATCTTCCCGCTTCTCGCCGCCGGCACTGAGCCCACAGTGGTCACTCGCCTGGCCGCGACCCTGCGCCCGGGTGGTCTGATGGTCGCCGGATTCGGCTTGGACGAGGCCCACCTGCCGGTACCGCCCAGCATCACGCTGCCGGAGTACGACGCCTACTGCGTCGCGGCCGGCCTCACCTTCGTCGACCGCTTCGCCACTTGGGACGCCGACCCCTACGACGACGGCGGCTATGCCATCAGCGTCCACCGCCGCTGAGGATCCCTCTGTCTCCACCGGAGGACGGTTCCGGGCTGTTGACCTCGGCTGAGCGGCTGAGCGCTTCCTTCGGACCTCGGCCCGTGGGGGGCGAGGGGGCGGCTCGCTGCGAGCGTCGCCGGCACTGATGGAATTCCTCTCAAGGTTCGGGCAATCGCCCGGAGGCATAGTCAGGTGAATGTGCGCCGATGGCTGTCGCTGGTTGCCATCGTTGAAGTCAACCTCCCTATCGCCGACGGCTTTACAGAGGGCCAGTAATCTCGATGCGAATCCCCCGTTGACCTCGGAGAACAGCTACGCTTCGCCGCAGCCCGCTATCGGTCATCTCGCACATATCCCGTGCCGAGGAGTTCACACCTCGCTCGACCGCCGAGTCGTGGGTGTGTATCGGTGGGCGCGTAGGACCCACTCCACAAGCGAATAGCAGGAATCACGTCATGACCTGTGAGGCGAACGGGGCTCACTACCTCCTCACCAGCGATGAGGACGACAACGACGTTTGGGGATACGTCCAGGAAGCGACGGGACTCTTTAGCTCAGACAAGGATGGCAACCGGCAGGTCCGACTGCTGGGGTGCGCCCCTCGGGGCAGCCTGCTGACCTGCCTTGGTCATATCGGCCGCAAGCGAGCACAGGCAGGAAACGCCAACCTCACGCTACTGGCTCCGTCCGGAGCGGAGATCGGCGGTTACTTCGTCAACGATCTGACGGTCGAAGCTGCCGAGTCCTCGACGCACGGTTCAGATCTGATCGATCTCACCGTGCGCCTGTGGTGCGACGACTTGTTCCCTCACTCCGACTGGGTCTGGGAACTCATCCGGACCGACCGGCTGAACCGGAAGGGGATGTGGCAAACACTCGGTCCGGCCGGGCGCCGGGCGTGGTTGTCCGTGGCGCTGAATCATCACGGCTATCGATCCCTCCCCGATGATCCGGTCAACGCTGAGTACGAACTCGACGGCCTGCATGTGGTGGACACGGACAGCTTCTATTGCGCGCTCGGGGAGGCGGTGAACGGACCAGGCGGCTACTTCGGATGGAATCTCGACGCGCTTGCTGACTGCCTGCACGGCTGTTGGGGGGCAAAGCCTCCGTTCACTCTGTACTGGCGCCGTTCCGACCTCGCCCGACCGTACCTGATGGAGCACAAACCAACCTTCACCGGCAGCGCACCGCTGCTGGAGACCCTCCATCAAGGCGGCGTCGACGTCGTCATGTGTTGACCAGCCACCAAGTTGGCTGCACAGGGCCCAACTCTGACCATTGACCTGCTGTCCATCCTCTACCCGGTCCATGCTCAATCCAGATCGTTGTTAGCCGTCGTAAGCCAACAGATTGACAGTGCGCCATGGATCTTGCGGCTACTCGACTGCCGACCTGCCCGGGCCTCCTGACGACTCCTCCGACCCCGTCGGCTCATTCCGCGTATTTTCCGGATCTTGGTTTCGGTCAGCTGTTGCCATCGACTCAGGATCACGTCCGGTGCCGTGGGCTGCCCCTTCAGCTTGGCCGGCTGTCCTGTGCGCTGAGCCAGGACAGCCATTGGCTCTTCTTCGGGTGAGGCGCGTCGGGGTGGTCCAGCAGCCACAGTAGGTAGCCAGCGCGGAGACGGGCCGGTTCGATCGGCTGTTCTGCGACCGCCGCCAGCCGCGCCCGCAGATGCGGCCTGTCGAGAACGCGTGCAAGTCTCGCGTAGCCGACATCCTCGCAGCGATGCTCCCGACGGGCGGCCAAGACCACCAGATCGATCAGCTGATGGACGACCGAACCCGGCACATCGTTGCTGCCGCGCGTGAAAAGCGACAACAAGACCTGCTTGGTTCCCCAGCCCTTCGCGTACGCGAACCACTCATCCGGAAACAGCGCCTCCCACCGCAGGTACAGCAGGGCGTAGGGAAGACCGGCCCATGCCGCCAGAGTCCTCGGGTCGACGTTCTCCCAAAGGGCGTCGGGCAGGGTGCCACGTCGCGCTTGCTGCCACGTCGCCAACCGGTGCCGGTACTCCGGGTGCTCCCGTTCATAGAAGACCTGGTTGAAACGCTGCAACGCCTCGATACACAGCCGTTGCGTCTCCATCAGACGAGCATGCGCACGAAATCGATCTGTGGCATCTTCTGCGATCAGATCGAAAGCCCAGCCCAAGCGATCGTGCCACGCATCATCAATCTCCATCTCGGACCTTCGCTCGTCTGACCTGCTCGCCAGTGCGCTCGAGAGTGACCGTTCTCGGTGCGGACCACTGAGCCAATGCCACGCTAATCGCACCACCGGACCCGCGCACCTGGCTTCGGAGGCCGGCCGGCACCGCATCTCGGGCCTGGAGCCGACCTGACCTGTTGTCGGTCTTCTGTGACGTGCAGACGGCTCCCTCCGCTGGGTCATCCCCTCGGCCGTCGTCCCACCTGTCAGGGGAGCGGGACAAGCCTCCGGGGGTGAAGGTGGAGCACTCCACTGACTGAACGACTTTCCCTCCGGAGGCTTTGCCTGCTTGGCTTGGCCTGAGACGGCGGCCGAGGGGATGGCCCGGCGTCCACCCCAACCTTTGACAGCCGTGCGGGAGCGTGCGGGCTGGACCATCCCCGAGCTGGAGTACCCCCGCCGGAGGCTATTGCGGGCGACGAGTGCCGGACTGTCCGACGTCTTCGCTAGCTTCGCTCGGGCTAGGTGAGAACGCGTCCGGGAGGGTTTGCTTTGGGCGGGTCTGCATGGGACTACGTAGTGCCGTATCACGAGGATGCTGCAGTGGCGCTGAGTACGGCGCAGGCGAAGGCATTCAGTGAGGGTGATTACTTCTGGGCCCATGACGGGAGGCGGAGCTTTCCCGAACGTCCTCGGCCTGACTCAGTGGATGAGCTCTGGGAAGACCCTGTCATGCAGGAGCTCATGACGCACTCGGTGCTGGACATGTTCGGCGTCTCGCGGCCCGGAGAGGAGCCGCAAATTTGCTGTGCCGCCCCTCTGAGTCCGGAGGTCACGCGCGAGGTGTTCGGGGCCGAGTGCCCTACCCGTGCAGACTATGAAGGCGCGATCGACGTGATGTGGGATGTTATCCAGGACCGGGGATACGGCTGCTACGTGGTTCTCTACCGCGACAACGTCCCTGACGAGATCGCATTCTTCGGGGTTACCGGCGACTAGCGGCGTGTTCCTGCTCTCCGCCCACGACATGCCGTTGGAGAACATCTCCCGCTTGATCGGCCACACCGACACCATCGTGACGGAGATCGTCTGCCGGAAGCAGATTCGCCCGGTCATGTAGGAGGGCGCCCGCGCCATGGACGCCATCTTCCCTACAGAGCTGGAGGCTTAGTCACTCGGTTAGACACTCACGCCCCGTCTCTGCGTTCAGAGGCAGGGGCGTCTGGCCTGGTCAGGTGGGGGCCTCCGGCTGGATTCGAACCGGCGACCTGCCGCCTACGAGGAATACGCACATCCCTGCTCGCGCACCGTCCGCCGAGATAGACGGTGTTGTATGCCGGTGGCTGTCCCATGTTGCCGTCACCGTTGCCGTCAGCCTCCCTGACGCCGGCGGATTTACGGTTGCGGACTGCGAACCGGTGTCCCGGAAGCCGCCGACGCATTCCGCGTATGTTCCAGATCTTGGAACGGGCTCTCGGCACATGCAGACGGCGCCCGAGCGTCGGTCCCTGTTATACGGCCGGGGGCGCCATGAGCCAGTCGCCGGGCATGGCGTGACGTACGGCTTGAAGGGCTTCAGGCGTTCGAGCCGCAACCCACATCCATTGACGGCTGTCGTCTCGGATCAGCACATCGCGGCCGGCGAACCAGCGGACCGGCGGCTCCTCCGGACCGGCCGGCATCGGGTAGTCCGTGCCGGCCCACAGTGGATAGTCCGGCATCGCCAACCGAGTGTAATGGCGTTCCAGGAGCTCAAGGGTGGCCTGGTCGGACGCCCGGTTGTCGTGATGGTCGCTTTGGTGCTCGGCCAAGACCATCTCTACACAGGTTAGGGAGAAGCGATCGAGGAAGCGTCTCCACGGCTGGGGAACACTGCGGGAGGCGTTGAGTTGAAAGACCACGGGCGGATCGTCCAGTCGCAGGTCTTCCGCGGCGATGCCCCAGTACGCGACGGCTTGATTCTCGACGCGGAAGACCAGCACCTGGCCTGTCTCATCGAACTGCAGTTGATCCGGTCGCAGCAGGGTGTCCTGGTTACTGGTGAGGTCGTCGCGTCGTCCAAAAAGCGCATAACCCTCGCGGACTGCCGCCGGCAAGGTCAGCCCCAGACGCCGTTCGGCTGCGGTGAGCTCCTGGTCATCACAGCCACTCGACTCATCCAGGCAGGTCGCCCAGGCCTCGGTGAAGCGACACAAGAAATCCCAGGCATCCCGCCGGCCGCGGCAAGCGGCCACCATCTCAAGGGCGATATCAAAGCGGTCCGGCACACCACTCATTTTCTCCGCCTCGCACACCAGAGCCCGAATCGACACAACACCGGCTCACACCTTGTCCAGCCGGAACCACGCACCCGGCTCCGGAAGGCGGTAGCGCATTTCACGCCGTCTATCTGTCTGAACTGCGGCGGAACCGTGGCGGGAGCGTAGCCGGAGGGGTAGTGAGTACGCGGGGCGGCGTCGCCTACGTTTCCGCCTGTCGGGTCATCCCCGCCGCCGTCGTCCCGCCCTTCGGGAAGCGGACCAGGCCCCACGGGTCGGGGCAGAGCGCCCCACGGACGAACGATCTCGACCCGTCGACGTAGAGCCTGGTCTGCTCGGCTTCGCCTGGGACGTCGGCAGAGGGGATGCCCCGGCTTCCACCTCAACCCCTGACTACCGCTCCAGCACGTGCGGTGTCGGGCCATCCCCGGGCCGGAGCGCCCCGCCGGAGGCGTTTGTTCTGTCGGACACCTAGCGGCTTCTGACGGGCGCTTTTCCGGCGATGGTCCGCTGGCGATCTGTCTCGCGGCCGAGCACGATGACCATGTCGCAGAACGTGTCGTAGCCGTATCTCTGCTTGAGCTTGCCCAGCACACCTTTGCGGCTGGCCTCGACGAACATTCCCTTCAGAGCGACGTAGGGGACTTCGCGACCGGCGGAGAAGTCCTCATACGCGGCTTGGGCGACGCTGCGCAACTCTGCGTACGGAGCGGATTCGCTAAGGACCATGTACGACGCCTCTTTGAGATCCATGCCCTGGAGTCTAGGCAGCCCGATTGCCCGACATGGCTTCCTTCCCCATCAGGTCGTACACGTGTTGAGGACGTTCGCAGCGCGAGACCCTGATCAGCGTCGATTACTCCGAGAACCCCGCCTATGAGGCGGAACGGGCATGGGTCCGGTCCGGCTCTTGGAGGGGTGGGACAGGTACCCAAACGATCTCCGAGATCGTTCGAATCAGTCTGTACGCTGGGTGAGCCTCGCTATGACTGTCCCGACTCGTACGGCGAACATCGAGGTCGTTCGCCTCGGTGGCTCCCGGGAGCCAGGCTCCGGAGGCAGTGAGCGCGTACGGGGGTGCGCGCCCACTGCAGATC
Source organism: Actinoallomurus oryzae (assembly GCF_039541955.1). Classification (NCBI taxonomy): domain Bacteria; kingdom Bacillati; phylum Actinomycetota; class Actinomycetes; order Streptosporangiales; family Thermomonosporaceae; genus Actinoallomurus; species Actinoallomurus oryzae. The sequence goes on from NZ_BAABHF010000066.1 coordinate 39,409, forward strand.
GACATCTCGGTAGCCTTCGGCCATGCCAGAGGATCCGGGATTCACGTGTTCGTGCTGCGGCCAGCACCACGGAGAGGTACCGCTCTCCTTCATGACTCCGGCCCCGGACTACTGGACGCCTGACCTGCTTGATGACCCTGACAGCGAACTCTCCTCCGACCAATGCGTGATCAAGAAGCAGGTGTTCTTCGTCCGTGGGCTGATTGAGATCCCGGTCATCGACACCGGCGAGGTATTCACCTGGGGAGTGTGGGTCTCGCTCAGCGAGAAGAACTTCATCCGCGCCTCACAGCTCTGGAACGTCTCCGGCAGGGAGAGCGAGCCGCCTTACTTCGGATGGCTCTCGACCGAGTTGCCGCTCTACTCACCGACCACGATCGAACTGAAGACCAATCTGCACACCCGCCCGGTCGGTGAACGTCCGGCAGTTGAGCTGGAGCCCACCGCACACCCGTTGGCCGTCGAGCAACGTAATGGCATCACCCACGCGAGAGTTCAGGAAATCGCTGAAACCCTCCTCCACCCTGGGCAATCTCCGCAGTAACCGTTGCAAGGTGGGAACCGAACCCGCACTACCAGCAGCAGTGTCGTGTTCAGGGCTGCCGAGACCATCGAAGCCGGGTTAGTCGACCAGGGCGATGTGGTCCACTTGGGTTCATGCAGGGTGTGCTTACTGGCTTGTTCGCGGTTGTGGGGACCCTCGTTGGCTCGGTGGTGACCTACCTCCTGCAACGCAGGAGTGCGGAGCATGCCGAGCGCTCTGCTCGTGAACAACGGCTCTGGCAGGAGCGCCTACAGGCGTACAGCGCATTCGCTGAAGCGACGATCGAGTTCCGACGCTCCCAATACGACCGGTGGGGGGGTCGTCCCCCCGGGCCAACACGAGCCTCCGGCCGGATTCAAACCGGCGACCTGCCGCTTACAAGAAATACGGATACCCGTGCTCACGCAACATCGGCCGATGTCAAGGGTGCCGACCGTGCGCTGACGGCTGTCTCCAGTTGCCGTCGTTGCCATCACCGTTGCCGTCGGCTGCGCGCGCGTTGCCTGAGGGCAAGCGGGCCCACCGGAAACCGCGCGGCGGCGTTCGCCCCTGAACCCTACGGCGGCGAACGCTCTGGGCGATCGGCTTGAACGTCGACGGGCACTATGAGACCCCTCTGCAATTCGAATTACCGGCAGTCCCAAGGCCAGACGGTTCCGGTGCTGGCAGAGCGCCCGTTGGGGGGCCGGATCCGCTGGTGCGCGGGGGTGTTGCCGTACTTTTCTGCTGTACCGCAACCGCGCTACTTCGCGATAGAACCCCGGGTTCCGTGACCGGCAGAGCCCTTGTTGTGGTGTCAGAGTGGGGCTCTACGGTGTGGTCATGGATGATGCTACGGGGGCTCGTACGACCGAGCCTCCCCCGCTCGATATGGCTGAGGCCGTTCCGGGTCTGGGCGCCTACGCCCGGACGGTCGTCCGGCTGCACCCACGGCCAGGGACCCCAGCCATCTCCAGCAGTCACATCGGCGGTCCGGTGCTGTGGCCGGCGGACGAACCGTGGCCGCACTGCTCGGACCCCAAATACTCGGAGCAGAACCGGCGGAAGACGCCAGACCATCCGGTGGCGATGGTCCCCGTGGCTCAGCTTGCCGCGGCGGACTTCCCCGAGATCGCCTTCCCCGCCGGCACCGACCTGGCACAGATCCTTTGGTGCCCGAGCCATCACCCGGACTGGGGTTACGCGCCCGCGTTCCGGCTGATCTGGCGGGACTCCTCCACCGTCGCCGAACCTCTCGCGGCTCCTCCGACGCCGCACCTGATCGGTGATGCGGACTATGTACCGCGGCCATGTGTGCTCCACCCGGAACGCGTAATCGAGTATCCATGGCACGAGGAACTCCCCAAAGACCTCCGGGACAAGCTGGAGGAATGGGAGGCCGGAGAAAGCCTGTACCAGTACATGCTGTCGATCGTGCCCGGCTGCAAAGTCAGCGGCGGGATGTCCTGGGAAGTCACCGACATGGGAGAACTGCCCCCATGTGACGTCTGCGGCGCGTCCCTAGAGCTGCTGCTGCAGTTGGACAGTTGTGAGTGGTCCACCGATGCCGAGGGCTTGCGCTGGGCGCCGCTGGAAGACCGACACTTGGAATTCGCCACCCCAGAACACAACCGCGCACACGAACCGACCGGCCTGCAGATCGGCCGGTACAGCCATGGCGGCTTCTTCGTCTGTTCAGCCGCTCCCGAGCACCCAGCGTCCTTCTTCACCCAGTAACCAGGCCATCACACGCTCACCCAATGCGTGCTCCATAGAAATCAGCATCGGACGGCCATCCCTTAGCACCCAAGACCGCGAAGCCTCCACGGGAGCGACGCCCGCTTGGCCAGCAGTCCAACCCATTCATTTTCATTACGAGTGAGGCCGGTCATGTCCACGGCGGTCCAGATCTGACCACTGACCCGCCGTTCGCCCTCTACATAGTCTTGCCATAGGACCGCTGCTCATAGACGCTGAACCCGCATTGTGCGGTGCGGTCTGGGCGTTGGAACCGTTACCGGCCGATGCGTGACTTCCGGCGGTCGCGCGTCACGCCTCCGGTGTGCCCAGCGCACGCGCCGCCCGGCGTCGCTGCCACGGCCAGCAGCCCTCCAACTCAACCTCGAGCGAGAAGCTGAGGAAGGTCCGCACCGCGACGATCAGCGCGAGCACCCCGACGCTCGTGAACGTCGGGGACGCGGCGACGGTACGGATGATGTCACCAGCGACCAGGAACTCCAGCCCAAGCAGGATCGCCCGCCCGAGGTTCTGCCGGTAGAGCCGGTACGCGGCCGGGAGCCGGCCGCCATCGCGCCGGAGACGACCCGCGAACACGGCCGTCACGATGAGGCCGCCGACGACAATGACCGCCACCCCGGCGAGGTCGACACCCGCACCGACCGCCTTGGTGATGCCCGCGAGGTCCACGCGGTGGTCATACCCAGTCGCGGCGTCGTCGACTTGGCCTCGATCGAGCGCTGTTGACCTGCGCCACCGACAAAACAAATCATCACGTCGTGTGAGGAGGTGAGGAACAGTACTGGATCGCCCTAACCCCACCCGAGGGAAGCGCCTCCTCGCCTTCCGCTGACGGTTCATGACCTGCTCGGCCGAACACCACAGTTCCCCCCACCGGGTCATCCCCTCTGCCGTCGCCCATCCCGGAGGGGAAGCGGGCCAGGCCCTACGGGTCGGGGGGAGCGGCCCACCGGACGAACGACCTGGACCTGTAGGGCCTGGTCTGCATGGCTTTGCCTGGGCGTCGGCAGAGGGGATTACCCGGCTTCCACCTCAACCACTGACAGTGATGATGTAGATGAGCGCCTCCCGGCCGGGTCTGACCCAACGACTGACTG
>NZ_BAABHF010000067.1:0-160154 GCF_039541955.1 Actinoallomurus oryzae
CGGCCGGTCCGACACCCCCCGCGCAGGTCCCGCTGCCGCCGTCCGCCACTCCGCAGCGCGGCGGCGCCGCGCGTCCCGGCGCCCCGGCACGCCCCAAGGCGCCGGCGGCACGGGCCCCGCAGGCATGGACCGAACCGACCGCGGCACCGCCCGAGTCGCCGGCGCGCGGCGTCCGCTCGGGCCCGGCCTCACCCGTGCGGCCCGGCCCGATGCCGACGCCCGCGCCCGAACACGAGGGCCGTGATGACGAGAGCCGCGGGATCCGCCGGATCTTCTCCGGCGGCGGCCAGGGAGACGGCGACTACGAGCAGCGGGTGCGCACCGCGTTCGAGGGCGCACGCCGGGTCGTCGTCCTGGGCTGCACCGGTGGCGCCGGGCAGACGGTGACCGGGCTGATGCTCGGCCACACCTTCGCCCAGCACCGCGGCGACCGCATCGTGGCGGTCGACGTCAACCCGGGCCCCGGGGCCATGGCGCGGCGCACCCGCAGCGAGACCCGCGAGACGCTCACGTCGCTGATCACGCACGCCGAGCAGGTCACCGGCTACCAGATGATGCGCCGCTACACCTCCGTGGCCAAGTCCGGGCTCGAGGTGGTCGCGGCGGGCAAGAACCCGGTCCAGGCCCTCGACGACCGCGACTACGCCCTCGCGATGCGCACGCTCGACCGCTTCTACTCGATCACACTGCTCGACGCCGCGGCCGCGGTCGTGGCCCGGGTGCTGCCGTACGCCGACCAGATCGTGCTGGTCGCCCCGGCCAGCTCCGACGCGCCGCGTGCGGTCGCGATGACGTTCGAGTGGCTCGACGGGCACGGGTACGAGGACCTGCGCTCGAAGGCCGTCACGGTGATCAACGGAGTGAGCCGTCGCAGCATGGAGGACGTCGAGCAGGCCGAGTCGGTCGCGCGCGGTCGCTGCCGGGCGCTCGTCCGCATCCCCTGGGACGACCATCTCAGCCTCGACCGGGCGCCGCGCAATGAGCTGCGCGCTCTGCGCGCGTCGACCCGGAAGGCCTACATCGCGCTCGGCGGCGTCGTCGCCGGCGGCCTCGTCCAGGTACCCGACCGCTACCCACGGCAGGAGGTCTCGCGATGAGCCCGTCCGCAGGCGGCGCGCGCAGAGCGCGACCGGAGACTGCGTTGGCCGAAAACGGTGCCGGCCCGAAACGGTGTTGGCCGAAATGCGTGTCCGTCCGCGGAGTGAGTGAGGAGCGGGAGCCCCCGAATGAGTAGGACGTCCAAGGTCCGCAGCAGGCTGGCCGTGCGGTATTTCGACGACCGGATCCTGCTCACCGACAACGCGGCGTGGGCGTACTTCCGGCTGCCGACGGTGTCGTACGAGTTCACCACCGCCGAGGAGCGCGAGGCCCTCGCCACCAACATCACCATCGCGATGGCCGGCATCCGCATGCAGGACGCCGAGATCCACCTGCGGATCGCCCACCGCACCTACCCCGCGGCCGAGTGGGCACTGGCGCTCGACCAGACCTCTGACGGCGGCCCGGGCTGGCGCGACTACCTCGAAGAGATGTACGCGCACGTCTGGTCGAAGGACTTCTGGACCAAGGAGGTCTACCTCGGTGTGCGGCTCGGCCCCCGCGGGGTCGGCGCGCAGCTGTCCGGGGGCGCCTTCCGCCAGCTGTTCGGCTTCTACAAGCGCAGCGAAGAGGCGCTCGGCCTGCACGACGACGCGATCTCGGCCAAGGAGATCGGGCGCTGGACCGAGCAGGCCGAGCGGATCGGCCGGGCGCTCAGCGGCAGCGCGCTGTACGCGCGGCACGCGTCCTCGACCGAGGTCGCGTGGCTGTTCCAGCACGCCGCCAGCGGGTCCCTCACGGATCCGCCACCGTCGGCCACGCCGCGCCGCACCTGGGGAGCCGGCGAGATCGAGACGCTGGTCGAGGGCGCGATCATCAACGGCCGGTCGAACCTGCGGATGGAGCAGCCGGACGGCTCGTCGTACGCCGCCTACCTGTCGTTCGCCCGGTTCCCGGACCTGATGCCGTTCCCGGACGGCGAGCCGTGGCTGCACTACGCCGACGCGCTGCCGTTCCCGGTCGAGGTGTCGGCGCGGATGAAGCTCGTCCCGCCGGCGAAGGCCTCCAAGGACGTGTCGCGCAAGCTGGCGCACGCCCGCGACATGGACCAGCACATCCGGGAGGCCGGCGCCGAGGCGCCCATCGCCCTCGCCGAACAGATCGACGCCGCCCGCATGCTCGAACACGGCATCACCAAGGAGCGGCTGCCCTTCGTGTACGGCTGGCACCGGCTGATCGTTTCCGCGCCGACCGAGGAGCTGCTCCAGCAGCGTGTCGACGCCGTGGTCGAGCACTACCGCGACCTCGGCATCGACATCGTGTGCTCGACCGGCGACCAGTTCTCCCTGTTCTGCGAGTCGTTGCCGGGCGACCGGATCCGGGTCAACGCCTACGCACAGCGGCAGCCGCTGCGCACGATCGCGGGCGGCATGCCCACCGCGACGGTCGATCTGGGCGACCGGCTCGACCAGAACTCCGCCGGATGGGTCGGCCCGTACATCGGCGAGACTCTCGGCCGCGCGCGCTCGGTGGTGCACTTCGACCCGCTCGTGGCCGCCGCCCGCAACCGGCCCACCGCGGTCGCGATCACCGGCGAGCCCGGCGGCGGGAAGACGACGCTGGCGCTGCTGCTGATCTACCAGATGGCGCTGCGCGGCGTCACGGTCGCCGCGATCGACCCCAAGGGCGACGCGGAGTCCCTGGTCGAGCTGTTGCGCCGGCGCGGACGCCGCGCCCGCGTGCTGCCGCTCGGCTCGGCCGCGCCGGGCCTGCTCGACCCGTTCAGCTTCGGCGACGACCTCGCCGCCAAGAAGACCATGGCCACCGAGACGCTCCGCCTGCTCCTGCCGCGCATGTCGGAGGAGCGCGAGTCGGCGATGATCCAGGCCGTGGGCGCGGTGGCCAACCAGCCGCAGCCCTCGCTCGGCAAGGTCGTCGACTATCTCGACGCCTCCGACGATCCAGCGTCGAAGAACCTCGGTGCCGTGCTGCGCTCGATGTCGGAGATGCGGCTCGCGCGGCTGTGCTTCGACCCGTCCGGCGGAGAGCGCATCGACACGGCCGGGTGGACGACGGTGTTCACCCTCGGCGGCCTGACCCTGCCCGACGTCGCCATCAACCGCGACGACTACTCCTACGAGCAGCGGCTGTCGGTCGCGCTGATGTACCTCGTCTCACAGTTCGCGCGACGGCTGATGCACGGCCTCGACCGGCACCTGCCGAAGGCCATCTTCCTCGACGAGGCATGGGCGATCACTCAGACACCGGAGGGCGCCAAGCTGATCCCCGAAGTGTCACGTATGGGGCGATCCCGGAACACCGCCTTGATTCTGGTCTCACAGAACGCCGGGGACCTCTTGAATGAACAGGTGACGAACTGCCTGTCGTCCGTCTACTCGTTCCGCTCGACGGAGCGCAACGAGGTCGGCAACGTGATGGCCCTGCTCGGCGTGGAGAACTCCGACGAGCACCGGGCGGTCCTTCGGAACCTCGGCAACGGCGAGTGCATCTTCCGCGACCTGGACGGCCGCGCGGGCCGCATCGGGGTCGACCTCGTCTCCGAAGAGCTGCTCCGCTGGCTCGACACCAACCCCACGCGTTCCAAGCCCGGCGAGACCGCCGCCCCCAACGGCCGCGCCGACGACGCAACGCCCCCCGGCCCGCACAGCGCTCCGCACGACCCGGCGACCGAAGCCACCCAGGAGGTCCCGCGATGAGGGTGCCCCCCACCCGCCGCCGGCGAAAGGCGGCGGGGCCCGCAAAACCACGGCGGAAGCGCAGGTCGCTTCTCATCCTCTGCCTGATGGCCGTCTTCGTCCTCAGCCCCTTGGGCGTGGCCAGCGCGGCACCGGTTCCGCCCCTTCCGACGGCGCCGGGATCGAATCCGAACGACGCCTGTTCGCCAGCCGACCATCCCTCTCCGGAGGAGTACGGGTCCGGAATCGACGGCATGGTCAAGCCGCCCGACTACCCGAGCCAGCAACTGCAGAAGTCGCCACCGGACCGGCTGACCTACTACGACCGCTACGGCACCGAGGGCCAGTCCTGGCACGCGGTCGACATGGGCTGCTCGGACGCCATGGCGATGGTGGGCAACTCCATCTCCAACGTGGTCTTCACGCTGGCGAAGGCCTTCGACCGGACGACGATCACCATCTATGAGGCGGCGGCGTCGGAGTCGTTGCTCGGCTGGTTGAAGAAGACCGTCGACGGCGTCATCAAGGGCATGGGCAACACCTTCGGCGCCAAGTACTGGTCATGGGTGGTCATCCTCGGCGCGTTGTGGCTGGCCTGGTGGGGACTGATCCGGCGACGAGCGAGCCGGGTCGCGGAGGGCACCATCTGGATGGTCATGGCGATGGTCGCCCTCGTCTGGCTGATCGGCAGACCCAGCGACTTCACGACACTCGGCACGAAAGTGTCGAACGGCGCGACGGCGGCGTTCAACGCCGCGCTGCCGCAGAGCAACGCCAACGCCTCGGCCTGCATCCCCGGCGGCCCCGGGGCGCAGCAGGCGGTGCAGAACGACGCGGTCACCCGTAACGCCAACGGGCTGTGGGTGACGCTGGTCTGCAAGCCGTGGTTGATGGGCGAGTTCGGCACCGACGACGCGAAGAGCAAGATCGTGCAGGACAACGGCGCGAAGCTGCTGTCGTCGCAGGCGGTCGACCTCACCGAGACCTACTCGGGCAAGAAACCGGACGTCGGCCAGAAGGCAGACGACTACAAGGCCGTCACCAAGAACATCAAGGAGAACTATCCCGGCGTCTATCCGCTCTTCCAAGGGAAGAACTGGACCTCGCGCCTGGCGGTCTCCTTCGGCGCGCTGCTCGCCGCGCTCGTGGCCGGCCTGCTCGTCCTCATCATCGCGGTCATGCTGATGGTCCTGAAGATATCGTTCCTGCTCCTGCTGGTGGCGGGGCCGATCTTCCTGGGGATCGGCATCCATCCGGGGATCGGGCGGGTCATCGCCATCCGGTGGTTCGAGCTGCTGCTGTCGACGCTGCTGAAACAGGCGGCGCTGATCGGCGTGCTCGCCCTCCTGCTGTGGTGCTACGGCCTCGTCATGGCGGAGAGCCTGCCCTGGGGGCTGCAGATCCTGCTCATCTCTCTGGTGACGCTCGCGGCGTTCATCTACCGCAAGCCGTTCCAGCATCTCTTCGCCGCCGTCGGCTACTCGGCCGTCGGCTCGCGTAAGAGTGAGGAGCATCTCGACCAGGCGGTACGAGAGACGCGTAAGCGGACCACCGCGGTCGCCACGGCGGCGGTGCCGGGAGCCGCGGGCTACCGGTTCGGACGCTGGGCGGCGAAGCGCGAGTCCGGGGCGGCGACGACCGCGCCGAGCCTCGTCATGACCGACGACGGAGAGCAGGCCGGCGGCGCGGTTCCGGCCGGGTCCGAGCGGCGGAGCCGCGCGTCCCAGCTGGCGGCCAAGGCCGCCGGCGCGCCGCGCGGAAGCGCGCCGCCGCTCAACCTGTCCCCGCGGGCGCAGCCTCCCACGTCACCGTCCGGCGGGAGGGCGAACGGCGGTGCGATCCGAGGGCTCCGGCCCAGCGGGTCCGGTGCGTCCGGAGGCTCCACGCGGCCACCGGCCGGCGGCGCGCCCGCGCGCGAAGACCGGCCGTCCGCGCCCAGCGGTGGCAACAGCCGGCCGCCCGCGTCGGCCATCGGGCCCAGCTGGGGCGGCGGTGGCCGCAGCGGCGGCTCGGGCTCCGGCGGCGGCGGCGCGTCGCCCCGGCGCCAGGACGGCGGCAACGGAGGCCGCGGCTGGTTCGGCGGCGGCGAAAAGGAGGGCTCGGGCGGAGGCAGAGGCCGGTCCGGTGGCGGCCGCACGGCGGCACGGCCCGGCTCCGGCCGGCCCGGCGGGTCGGCCAAGGGCGGATCGGGCGGCAGGCGGGATCCCGCGTCCGGCGCCGGCAGACGGGACACCGACGGCACGGAAGGCGGCGCCCGGCAGGCGCCACCGCTGTGGTCCGGGAAGTCCCGTGAGGAGGCACCGGCCATGCCGTTCTGGCTGCGCCCGGTGAAACGCGACGACGGCGAAGAGTGAGCTACGGATGGATCTGACGGACCGTCAGCGCAAATGGCTGTTCGGGGGACTCGTCGTCGTACTGGCGGCGGTCGGCGTGTTCCTCACGATCGGTAGCGGCGGAGGGCACCACGGCGCGCGTGCCGAGCACGCGAGCACACCCACGCCGAGTGCGCCGCCGTCCACGGGCAGCGCCTCGCCGGTGAGCGGGCCGACGCCATCGCCCGGTTCGTACGACATCTTCTCGCTGCTGCCGTTCACGCAGAAGGACTTCACCACCGCGGCGGACGTCGCACGCCGCTTCACCGCCGCGTACGGCACCTATCGGTTCGACGAGGACCCGCAGGCGTACCTCAACCGGATGCGCACCCTGGTCACCTCCGACGTGCTGAACCAGCTCCAGCAGGGGGTCGCGGCACCCGGGACCATCGCCCAGCGGAAGCAGGACCAGGAGAGCTCCACGTGCGACGCCACGCTGGACTCGATCCGGGACATGTCCAAGGACCAGCTCATCTTTCTCGCGACCGGGAAACAGCACATCACCAAGGGAGGGAAGACGACCGACTCCAGCCAGCAGTACGCGGTCACGATGACGCGTTCCGGCGGCGGCTGGGTGGTCTACGCGTTCGCACCGGCAGACGTAGGTGATAAGTGAGAGGCAGGAAATGAGGCTTCGCCGGCGCCTGAGGAAGATAGGCAGCGGCTTCGGGGGGCGCATGAACAGCCGCCGCTTTGTCTCGCTTCATCGTTTCGCCCGTACGGACCGGGGTGCGGTCCGGCTACCGATCGTCATCATCGCGGGCACCGCCGCGATGTTCCTGCTGAGCCTCGTGGCGATTCCGCTCTTCTTCGGCGCCAACCAGCTGTACCAGGGCGCCGCGGGCGGAGGGGACTGCACCGACACCTCCGGAGCCGCCACGCAGCCCCAGCAGTCGGGGGACGCCAACAGCATCCCGTCGAACTACCTCGCGCTGTACAAGAAGGCCGGCCAGCAGTACGGCATCCCGTGGAACGTCCTCGCCGGCATCGGATGGGTGGAGACCCACCACGGGACGCTCAAGGCCCCTGGCGTGCTCAGCGGAGAGAACTTCGCGCACGCGGGCGGACCGATGCAGTTCATCCCCGGCACCTGGAAGATGTTCGGCGTCGACGGCAACAACGACGGGAAGAAGGACCGCTACGATCCCGCGGACGCCATCCCCGCCGCCGCGCGCCTCCTCAAGCACGACGGCGCGCCCACCCACATGCGCTCGGCGATCTTCGCGTACAACCATTTGGTCTCGTACGTGAACAACGTGCTGTCGACGGCGCAGAAGTACGCGAGCGGAACCTTCAACGTGGTGCAGGCCAACGGCCCGACGTGCGCCGACATGAACGGTGCCCCCGCCGCCCCGAACGCCGTCGTCGCCAAGGTCATAACGTTCGCCAAAGCCCAGCTCGGCAAGCGGTACGTCTACGGGGCCGTCGGCCCGGACACCTTCGACTGCTCTGGCCTGACGATGACCGCCTACCGAACCGCCGGTGTGACCATCCCCCGGCTGTCCGACGCGCAGTACTGGTGGGGCGCGTCGGTGCCCAAGGGCAAGGAGCAGCCGGGCGATCTCGTCTTCTTCGACTACAAGCCCGGCCACAGTGGGCCGGGTCACGTGGGCATCGTCTACAACCCTCAGAAGGGCATCATGATCGTCGCCCCGCACACCGGCGACGTGGTGAAGCTCCAGAATTACAAGACCTATCCCGGCGGAGCGGTCGGCTTCACCCGGCCGACCGCGCACAACGGGCACAACGGTCCGACGAAGCACCTCTGACGGCGAAGAGACGTCTGAGTCCGGAGCGACGGCACGCGGTCGGGGCGTCGGCTAATGAGAGGGAGGTGGGCCGGCATGCGCGGTCTTGTCGTCGGGGCGGCGATCATCGCCGGGGGCCGGCTTCTGGCGGCACAGCGGGCGGCACCGCCTGAACTGGTGGGCGGCTGGGAGCTTCCCGGCGGAAAGGTCGAGCCCGGCGAGACGGTCGAAGAGGCGCTCACCCGTGAATGCCGCGAGGAACTCGGTATCGAGGTCACCGTCGGACGGCGGATCGGGGATGACTGGCCGCTGCACAACGGTTATGTCATGCATGTCTGGACCGCCACGATCGCGAAGGGCGAGCCGGAGGCCCTCGAGCATTCGGATCTGCGCTGGCTGAGTGAGGCGGAGCTGTTCGACGTAGCGTGGTTGCCGGCCGACCTGCCCGTGATCGAGGCGGTACGTGCGCACCTCAAGGAGTCTTGATGATCGTTGCCTTTTCCGTGACGCCGCTGGGCGTCGGCGAGTCGGTAGGGGAGTACGTCGCCGACGCGGTGCGCGTCGTACGGGAGAGCGGGCTGCCCAACCGGACCGACGCGATGTTCACCAGCATCGAGGGGGAGTGGGACGAGGTGATGGACGTGGTCCGCCGGGCGGTCGACGCGGTCGCCGCCCGGGCGCCGCGGGTCAGCCTCGTGCTCAAGGCCGACATGCGCGAGGGAGTGTCGGAGGGCCTGACCTCCAAGGTCGAGACGCTCGAGCGGCATCTCGGCACCGGTTCATGAGGGAGAAGGCGACGGGTCGGCCGCCGAAGCCTTGATCAGCGCGAGCACCTCCGGCCGCACGAGATCGGAGATCCTGTCGTACGGAACGGTGATCACGGTCTCGGCGCATGCCCAGAAGTAGCCCAGCAGCGGAGGCATGACGTCGAACTGGAGGCCCGTTCCCGTCGGCATCAGATCGAGTACCCGGGTCTCCTTGTCGTCATTGTCGAGGGTGCGGGCGCTCAGCGTGTCCTCGCCGGACCTCTCGCTCCCGGCGCAGAGTCCCTTGCCGGGAGCGGCGTCGGAGATGCGCCGTTCGAGGTCGGCCAGGCCGGATCGGGTGACGGCCTCGGGCCGGAGGATGTCCGATGCCCTGAGTCGCCGGCCGGTGGTGAGGTCGACGGTGACGGCACGCGTGGTGCCCAGATCCAACGGAGTGAGCGGTGCGTTGTGGGCCTTGAAGACGTAGCGTGCCGCCACCAGCCGTGGACCGCGTAGCCCGAGCTCGATGCCTGTCGCGATCGCCGGGTTCTTCACCCCGATGCCCCCGGCATCCGCGACACGGGCCACGCGGTAGCGCCGCAGTTGTTCATCAAGTGGCGCTCGCAGTTCCCGGTTCACGCGTTGTGCCACAGCCGGGTCGCGCAGGCCGTCGATACGCACGTACTTCCCCGCGACCATGAGGGCCGGGCGCGTGTACCGCTCGGTCAACGAGGCGAACGCGATGGTGGGGCCCTTCGGCGCAGCCGACCGGGGCGGTCCGTGGTGTTCGCGGGCGCCGCCGTGGTTCACGATGACGAAGACGGCCGCCGCTCCGACGACGATCGCGCCGACGACGGCCGCGCCCGCCTTGGCGCCCGCGTGGCCGAGCACGGTCTTCGCGGCCCCGTTGCCGGTCGCGCCCGTGCCGCCGTTCGCGCCACCGGTGGCGCCTCCGCCCGTGCCGCCCGCTCCTCCACCGCCTGCCCCTCCACCGCCTGTTCCTCCACCGCCCGGTCCGCCCATGCCGCCACCTGCGGCCCCGCCTCCACCGCCCGATCCGGTGCCCAGCGCGATCGCCAGAGGGGAGAGCGCGGCCAGCGCGGCGGCGATCTCGGCCAGGTGGCGCCGGCCGGCCCGTTCCCAGCCGCGTCCATAGGCCTCGGTCGCGATCAGCTCCAGCTCACCGACGAAGTCGAGTGCCGACGACGGCCGGTCGGACGGGTTCTTCGCCATGCCGCGTAGGACGAGCGGGCGTATCGGCTCGGCGACGTCCTCAACGGGGACCGGCGCGGTCAGATGGAGGTGCTTGAGGGCGTCCTGGTCGGTGCTTTCGTACGGCGGACGGCCGCTGACGCACTCGAAGAAGACGCACGTCGCGGCGTACACGTCGGTGGAAGGTGCGGCATGGCCGCCCGTCCACTGCTCGGGGGCCATGTACTTCGGTGTTCCGGCCGGCACGTCGGCCTGGCCGGAGCGGACCGCGATCCCGAAGTCGGCGATCTTGCTCTGTCCGTCGTTCTGGACCAGCACGTTCCCGGGCTTGTAGTCGCGGTGCACGATCCCTGCGGAGTGGGCGGCGCCGAGGCCGACCAGCGAGCCCTTCAGCACGGCGAGGGCGGCCTCGGGGCCGGCCGGGCCGTGTGCGTCCAGTACCGCGCGAAGGGACGCGCCGGAGACCGCCTCCATCACGATCGCTGCGGCGCCCTCTGCCTCCGCGTACTCGTACAGCCGGGTGACATGCGGGCTGTGGAGAGTGGCCAGGATCCGGGCCTCCTGGCGGAACCGGGCCAGGAACCGGTCGCCGCCGAGACGTTCCACGGAGAGATATTTGATCGCCACGAGGGTGCCGGACCCATCGTGGCGCGCCAGCACGACCCGGCCGAAGGCACCCGTGCCCAACTCGCGCAGTTCCGTATAGCCCGGGGCTCTCCAGTCGGTCACACCTGCTCCTCGGTGCTGTGGCGGCGCCGGACATAAGTGCGCGAGACGCCCCGGTGAATGCTCCGGCCAGGATCGAGGCGCCCCGCACAATCGTTCGACGCGAAGGGTGCCGGATCGGTTGCCGTCAATACCGATACTTCCCTGGCATCTGCCACTTCCGGGCATCTGCCCGGTGCCGCCGCCCTGGGCCGCACGGGGGTCAAGCCGCCCGGTCGGCCAAGGCGCCCCGGTCGGCCAAGTAGACTTGTGGTCGCCGCGTGGATCCCGCGGCCACTCCCACACCCACGAAGCGAGACCCGCACGCATGCCCACCGCCATCAGGGACGATCTGCGCAACGTCGCCATCGTCGCCCACGTCGACCACGGCAAGACCACTCTCGTCGACGCCATGCTCTGGCAGTCCGGCGCGTTCCGCGAGAACCAGGACGTCAACGAGCGGGTCATGGACTCCAACGATTTGGAGCGCGAGAAGGGCATCACCATTCTCGCCAAGAACACCGCGGTCCGCCACGGCGGCATGACCATCAACATCATCGACACGCCGGGGCACGCCGACTTCGGCGGCGAGGTCGAGCGCGGCCTGTCGATGGTGGACGGCGTCGTCCTCCTCGTGGACGCCTCCGAGGGCCCGCTGCCGCAGACCCGGTTCGTGCTCCGCAAGGCGCTCAGCGCGAAGATGCCGGTCATCCTCGTCGTCAACAAGGTCGACCGGCCCGACGCGCGCATCGCCGAAGTGGTCGACGAGGCCTATGAGCTGTTCCTCGACCTCGACGCGTCCGAGGACCAGATCGACTTCCCGATCGTGTACGCCTCGGCCAAGGCCGGCCGGGCGAGCCTCACCAAGCCCGACAACGGCGGGCTGCCGGACAGCGAGGACCTCGAGCCGCTGTTCCAGGTGATCCGCGAGACCATTCCGGCCCCGTCGTACGACCCGGACACGCCGCTGCAGGCGCACGTGACCAACCTGGACGCCAGCTCCTACCTCGGCCGGATCGCGCTGTGCCGCGTCCACGCGGGCGTCATCAAGAAGGGACAGCAGGTCGCGTGGTGCAAGCACGACGGCACCATCGAGCGGGTGAAGATCACTGAGCTGATGATGACCGATGCGCTCGAGCGCAAGGCCGCCGAGGAGGCGGGTCCGGGCGACATCATCGCCATCGCCGGCATCCCGGACATCATGATCGGCGACACGCTCGCCGACGCGGAGGACCCGCGTCCGCTGCCGTTGATCACCGTCGACGAGCCGGCCATCTCCATGACGATCGGCACCAACACCGGCCCGCTCGCGGGCCGCGAGAAGGGCACGAAGGTCACCGCGCGGCTGGTCAAGGACCGCCTGGACCGCGAGCTCGTCGGCAACGTCTCGATCCGCGTTCTGCCGACCGAGCGGCCCGACGCGTGGGAGGTCCAAGGACGTGGCGAGCTGGCGCTCGCGATCCTCGTGGAGACGATGCGCCGCGAGGGGTACGAGCTCACCATCGGCAAGCCGCGGGTCGTCACCAAGGAGATCGACGGCAAGGTGCACGAGCCGGTGGAGCGGCTGACGGTCGACGCGCCCGAGGAGTACCTCGGCGCGATCACCCAGCTCCTGGCCGTGCGCAAGGGCCGTATGGAGCACATGACGAACCACGGCACGGGCTGGATCCGGATGGAGTTCCTCGTGCCGGCGCGTGGTCTGATCGGTTTCCGCACCGAGTTCCTCACCGAGACCCGTGGCACGGGCATCGCGCACCAGGTGTTCGAGGGCTACGAGCCGTGGTTCGGCGAGCTGCGCACCCGGCCGACCGGATCCCTGGTCTCCGACCGGACCGGTGCCGCCACGGCGTACGCGATGTTCAACCTCCAGGAGCGCGGCACGCTGTTCGTCGCCCCGGCGACCGAGGTGTACGAAGGAATGATCGTCGGTGAGAACTCCCGTGCCGACGACATGGACGTCAACATCACCAAGGAGAAGCAGAAGACCAACGTGCGGTCCTCGACCGCGGAGGTCTTCGAACGCCTCACCCCGCCGCGCGTGCTCAGCCTCGAGGCGGCGCTGGAGTTCATCGCCGACGACGAGTGCGTGGAGCTGACCCCGGCCGCGATCCGGTTGCGCAAGGTGGTCCTGGACTCCAAGGAGCGCGAGCGCATCCGCGCCCGCGGCAAGCGCGGCCAGGTCTGACCGGGCCGGGGTCGAGCGGGTCCGGGCGGGTCAGCGGTCGCGTTCGCGGTGCCGGGCCTGGGGCTGCCGGCGGTCGCTGCGCCGCCGTGTGACCGGAAGGCGCTGTTCGCCCGGCTCGATCCGCCAGCGCACGTCGGCGTGGATGCCGGCCTGTTCGAGGCGCTCGCGGGCGGCCTCGAACGACGCACACCACTGCTCCTCGCGCTCGAGGTCGAGGCGCCGCTGGTCGTCGCTCTCGGCGGGTTCGGTGCGCAGCAGCGCCATGCGTATCCGCCGCGCCTCGTCGACACGGACCTTGACCGCGTGCTGTGACCAGTCGCCCCGGGTGAGGACGGCCTCACCCGAGTCGGCGGTCAGGGTCTCGAAGCCCTCGTCCACCTCGTAGCCGAGGCCCGCGAACGCCTCCTGGAGCGCGGTCGTGACGTACCGGCGCTCGGCCTCGCGCTGGAGGTCGCCGACGAGGCGTACGGCCTCGGCACGAAGCCCCTCGTCGAGGGCTGCGGCGCCCTCGGCGACCTCGGCCAGCCGCGCGCGTACGTCGCCGGCGGCGGGATGGGTCTCCAGCTCGCGGACGAACCGCGCGGCGGCGGCACGGTCGTCGCGCCGCCTGCGGGCGTGCTCGTTGGCCTCCTGGATGCGGATGCGCACCTCGGTGAGGCGGCTCTCGGCCTCCCCCTGCGTGGTGGCGGAAGCGGCCTCCTCGGCGGCCTCGGTGACACGGCGCCGGTCGGCCTCGGTGGTGTCGGGCAGGAGCCGGGCGAGGACCCGGGCCAGCGTGGTGGCGAGCGCGGTGGCGGCGGGCGGCGGCGACGCGGCCGGTGCCGTGGCCTTCAGCGTCTCGGCGGCGGGAGCGAAGATGCGGCCGGTCACGGTGGAGGCGATGGCGGTGGCGAGCTCCTCTTCGGCCGTGGCCAGGGCGGCGTCGGTCTCGGCGCACCAGGCGACGAGCTCGCCGGCGGTCTTCTCGGCGGGCTCGAAGGGGAGCGGCAACGCGATCTGGGCGTCGTTCTCCTTGGCCGACGAGGCGAGCGCGGCGATGCGCGCGTTGCGGTCGAGCACCTCGGCGATCGCCTGCTCGTGGTGCCGGATCTCCTGGAGCCGGCGTGCCCGGACCTCGGCGCGCTCCTCGGCCAGCCCGGCGAGCACACCCGTGCCGGCGGCGGCCAGCCCGGCCGCGCCACCGAGCACGCGGATCAGCCCGAGGCTGGCGATGACCGCCGCGTCCAGTGCGATGTCGGCTTCGACGCCGCTGCTCACAGTCGCCCTCCCACGGCCTGCTCCTTCGTACGCTCACGCTCCTGCCGCCACCGCTGCGCCCGGACTCCGGTCATCACCACGTGCGCGATCGCCGCCGCCACCATGACCGCCAGCCACAGCAGCCAGGCGATGGAGATCACCATGGCCACCACGACCAGGAAGACGACCATCGGCACCACCGCGACGAGCAGCAGCACGCCGCACCCGGCCGGACCACGGCGCCGCGTGGCTCCCGACAGTGTGCGGGAGGCGCCCGACACGCCTCGCTTGACCCCGCCGAGGCCCTTGGCCAGCCAGGACCACGGCCCGAGCGGCAGGTAGTCGGCGCCCTGGCGCGACGCGAGGAGGACCTCGCAGGCGACGCCGACGAGCCAGGTGCCGACCGCGGCGACCACGAGCAGTGTCGTGGGAGCGCCGACCGCGCCGACACCGCCGTAGCTGTCGCTTCGCGCGGCGTGGCGGAGCTGGGCCAGGAGCCATCCGCCACCCGCCCACACGACCAGCAGGGGCAGCGTCCACAGAACGGCCCGGGCCATCGCGGCAGGACGGCCGGCGAGGCGCCGGCGCTCGCGTTCGTTCCAGTGGCGCAGACCCTCGGCGGTCCGGCGTTCGGCCTCCTGCCGGTGGCGGGCCGCACCCTCGATCTCCAGCACGGCGTCGGGCGCCGCGCGTACGAGGGCGAAGAGGCGCAGCGGATCGTCTCCGACCTGCTCGGACAGCCAGCCGAACCAGGGAACCGGCTCCCGGACCTGCTCCCGCGCCCGTACGGCGGCCGAGCGCAGCGCGTCCTCCGTCTCGGCCGGCCGGCCGGCCAGCGCGAGGAGGGTCGCGAGCACCACGGGAGGCTCGTCCAGCCCGCGGGCACCCGCGTCGGGGAGGCGGCTCGCCGTACGCGGCAGCTGGGAGCGCAGCCAGCCGGCGAGGCGGTTCCACTCGGCGGCGAGCCCGTGCCAGCGGTCGTTGATCGCCGGAAGTTCGTCGCCTCCGGCGAACGCGGCGAACTCCGGCAGCAGGTGCAGCTCCCAGAGCTCCCGTACGACGCGGGCGGCGGTGGCCCGGTCGGGGTGGCGCGGGTCGTCGACCACGCCCGCGAGCGAGGGCAGGTCTTCCGGCAGGACGCGGAGCCCGAGATAGTACGGCTCCAGCGTCGGGTCGAGCCAGCGCACCAGGTGCAGGAGCTTGACGTTCGGCGGGCGGTCGCCGGTCAGTGACTGGTCGATCAGGCGGATGCGGCCCTCGGAGTCGTCGTCGAAGCCGCTCAGCCACTCGCGCAGCGCCTGCCACGCCTCGCTCGGCCCGACCGGGGTGAACATGGTGCCGAAGAAGTAGCGCGCGGCGTTGTCCCAGTCGGCGACGAGCGCACGGGCGAACTGTGCGCGGTCGGTGTAGGTCTGCCCGCCGAATGCCAGAGCGCCCCGCGCGGCGCCGGCCGCGAGCGGCGAGACGCGCGGCGGCTCGGGCTCGGCGACGGCCGGACTCTCGCCGGCGAGCCAGCGCTCGACCTCTTCGCGGGTCCAGCGCCGTCGGGGGTCACGGGTGAGCAGGCCGCGGCAGAGCAACCGCATGCGCGGGTCGGCGATGTCGTCACAGTCGATGGTGCGCGTGGCGAGGTGGTCGACGACGGCGGTCTCGCTCATGCCGGCGAACGGGGTACGGCCGGTGAGGAGCTCGCGCACGATGATGCCGAGCGACCACCAGTCACGGGCGGGGGAGACCTGGCCGGACAGCGACTCCGGCGCGGCGTACGCCAGCGTCCGCGACGACGACGCGAACACCACGCTCTGTTCGATCACCCGGCTCAGCCCGAAGTCGGTGATGGCGAGGCGCATCGGCGTGGTGCCGCGGACCAGGACGTTCTCCGGTTTGAGGTCGCGGTGCACGATGCCCGCCCGGTGCAGGCGGCCGAGCCCGGCCGCGAGCTGCGCGACCACCTCGGCGACCAGCGCGGGCGGCAGCCGTGACCCGACGGCCCTCAGGTTGCCGGCGGCGATGTACTCGATGACCTCGTAGTCACGGCCCTCGGCGTGCCCGGTCTCCAGGATGCGCACGACGTGCGGCGAGTCGAGGGTGGGCAGCTTCTGCCAGACCTCGCGGTCGGCGGTGAAACCGCGGCGGAACAGCTTGACGACGAGCTCGGTGCCCGCGGCGTCGCGTACGTGCAGGAGGTCGGACTCGGCGCCCTGCGTGGGCAGCTCGCCGAGCAGCGTGAGCCGGCCGGACAGCTCGGCCGGGAGCCGTACGAGCGAGGGCGGCGCGGACGGCTCACCGTCGCGACGGGTCGTGTCCGGCCGGTCGGTGTCGCGGCGCGTCCCGAACTCATCGCGCCGCGTGTCGGACGGCCGCTCGATGTCCGCCACTACCCGTCCCTCGCCACGTCCGCCGTTGCCTGTGCGAGCCTAACGCGCCCGCGCGCGCCCAGGACAGGGATCAGCGAAGCCCTTCCCGCTCCCGCATCGCCTTGAGATGCTCCGTGATCTTGAACTGGTTGATGACGAACTCCATGAACACACGGATCACGACGAGGTCGAATAGCCAGATCAAGGGCGCAGCGACGATCGTCATTACGGCGAGCGTCGGGTTCCAGGTGAAGAACGACAGTCCATACCACAGTACGACCAGCGCGAACATAGTGATCAGGACCGTCATCAAGGTATAGATCGTTCGTGCCAACCTGACGGTGAGCATGTGATCGAAGTTGACATCGAAGAGCGTTCCGAAGAAGCCCTTGTTCCCGCGACCACGTGGCGCGTAGCCCGGCGGCGGAGGAGGCGCGCCATGGCCGGGAGGCGGAGCCTGCCAGGGACCGCCGGGTTGCGGCGGCGGACCCGGGTAGGCGTGCGGGTCGGTCTGGTAAGGCGGGGGCGGTGGTCCGCCCGGGTACGACGGCTGGGGCTCGCCCTGCCGCGGTGGCGGGGGACGGTGCCCGGGATCGTCGTGGGGGTTTGACATCGCGGTCTCCTCGGCTTCCACCGTCAAAGGCTAGACCGACAACGACCGCTCTTCACGTGACCGAGCCGCCAAAGCCTCTCTTGTTCCGCCCGCATGATGAAACCCGGCGGCCGGTCGGCGGGTCGGGCCGGGCAGGGACCCGTTGGACAGGTGCCCGGAACCGGAGGGGCCTTGGTGCGCGGTCATAAGTGTTTTAGCAGCATATGCCGGTTTTGCGGTGTGGTCGAAGTGGGGTATTCAACGCTGCGACTCTCTCTTTTGAGGATGACAGCGTCCCAACAAGGTGCAAAGATTGCCTTTGCATTGCCGCAACGAGACCCGTATGGGGGGCGAGCGTCGTGGCGGACGGGATCTCCGTGCACTGACTCAGGAGTTGCAAGCCGCGGTGGCCCGAATCCAACAATTGTCCGACCAATATTGGCATGCGTTGGATCCGACGTGCGGTTACATGGATGACCGAGCCTGGATGGGGCCCGCCGGCCGCCGCTTCGGCACAGCCGTGCATTCGTATCGGAGCGAGCTTCAGGGACAACTCGCCAAGGCGGTGCGCAGCGCGCAGGACAAGCTCGCCGGGCTACCCAAGACCTCATGAGCGGCGACCCGACGATCAATCCGAACTTCGTAGGGGGCAAGCAGCCGGCGTTCGACATGCTGGTGAGCAGCCACTCGCGAGCGGCCTCGCAGATCGAGGAGCTCGCCCAGGCACTGTGGGCGGAGCTGAACAAGGCACAGCTCGATACTTTCCCGGCGATCCGGATCCGTGAGGTGGCCGGCCGTCTGCGGAAACAGACGGCCGATCTCCAGCGTCGTCAGCGTCTGATCCACGAGATGGAGCGCCAGAAGATCGGCTTTGATTTCCGTACGTCCGGGGGGACGTTCTGGGATCTTCCCGACCGGCTGGACGCCCTTCAGAGCCGACTCGACGGCCTGGAGGCGGCCGATCTCGCGAATAAGGCCGCGGCCGGCGACCGGAAGGCCCTCAGCCGGCTCATGAAGTACGCCCCGGAGGCGAACAACCCTGACTTCGCCAGATCTCTGCTCCAGCGACTGGGAGCAGACGGAGTGATCACCTTGCCGGCCGCTCTCGCGCAACGGCTACGGACGGCCATGGACGCTCATAATCCCAACCTCGGAGCCGATGAGGCGGGCGTCCAGAGTGCGCTGAAGATGCTCAGCAAGGCGCTCGCGGTAGGGACGAATCCGGCGAGTAGTGGCTATCTCGGCGATGCGTTCTTGGATCAGCTCAAGACCCAAGGACGCGCCGATCACCGCTTCCCCGTAGGCGGACCCAACGACACGTACAACGGCTATCAGTCCCTTGCGACTCTTCTCGACATGAGCGACGGGCACCCGCCCTTTTCAGCCCAGTTCATGCAGGTCGTCGGGACAGATATGGTCGCCTATGACCGAGAACACCGCCCGAGGCATCCTCTCCCGAGAAAGCCGCCTCCGGTCGTGTCCCCGTATGTGCCCGGGTTGCCGCATCATCGTCCGGAGGACGGATCGGCACCCATCCCCGACCTGGCCGGTCTCCTGCACCTGGGCTGGGCGCTCACCCCAGAGGGCGAAAGGGCCACGACGGATCCACCGTCCCAGGGACGCACGGACTTCTTGAACGGACTACTACACGCGGCCGGCTTCAGCAAGGACGGATCGCAGGCCCTCCTGAACCACACGCCGCCTGGCCAGAGAAACTCCGACCTCGAATACCTCCTACACGAGCGTCGCCCCCTGTGGGCCTACACCGACCATGGCACCAGGCTCGGCCAGGCGATGAGCGCCGCGATGTCCGGCCACGACCCGGTGTCGCAGAAGCTCTTCAAGGAGACCAGCGAGCTGCTCGGCCGCGATACGCGGAAATACTTCACCTATGGCAAGGACCACAAACTAAAGTTCACCAACGTAGATGGCCACGCCGACGATCTGTCCGGCCTCCGTCCCAGTCTAGGGGCCATTATGTGCTCTCACCTCAAGGACCTGGAAGACAGCATATTCGCGGACATCAGTGGTAGCGAACCACCGAAATTTCTGCCCTCCCCGCGAGACGTCGACGCGCTCTTGGCCGAGGCTGGTCAGTCCGACGATGGATTCATGTCCCTGGTGGAGAACGCGATCGGCCGCTCACGCGCCTTGCTCGATCAGCGTCCCGCCGAAGGCGTCGATAACATGCTGATCGCAGAGGGCGGTTTCCTCGGTCACCTCCTCGCGCTGCGCCATGAGGCGCTCGTCGCCCGTGGCGTGACGGTCGATACGGCGAACGCTCAGATCAAGGAGTTGATCGACAAAGGGATCGGACTCGTTCCCGTCCCGTATGCGAAACTCTTCAGCGGCGTGCCCGCGAGTGTCTACGGTGAACTCGCTGGCCAGCAGTACGGCAAGGTGGGTGCGTGGCTCTTTCAGCACATGCAGCAGGACGGAGGGTCCGTAGCACAGGACACGAAGGTCGCCACCAACGAGGAGGCGGTACGCAAACTGCTACGCCACATGTCGCTATCCGTCGCGATCGACCGTTTCAACGCTTCTGGAGGCACGGCATCGGGCGAGCCGTTCGCCGACGATAAGGGAAAGATCCTCCCGCCGAGCCAGTGGGACGATCAGGCGCGGTCGCGCTTCATCGACTGGTCCCAGGTTAAAAACTTCGCGGCTCCGCAGATGAGCCAGCAGGTCGAGACGGTTATAAAAAACAGCCATGACGACGCGATCAGCAGTTTCAACGATACCGATGAGACACCGTAAGGCAGGGCGGGTGATGGCCCTCGTATCGTCCGTCACGCTGATGAGTTCCTGCTCGTCCGATCACCACGAAAGACGGCCTCCCCCGCGGCCGACGGTGACGTCGCCGCTCGGCCGTGTCGCCTCTGTCGGATCCGTGCCCGACATGGCGCCGTACTGGTGCGACCTGGTCTCCCGGCGCGCGCTGAGCCAGGTCACCGGTGTCTCAGGGAGCCTGTATGAAGTACGAAACGCCGGGATCGGCGAGGACCTTTCGATGTGCGCGGTGAAGGACGAGCAGAGATACGGGCCGCTCACCGTGCAGTGGGATGTGACAGGCGGCCAGAGCGAGATCGCGGGACGGACGAAGGATGTCGCGTCCGATCATCCGACCCGCCTGCCCGCCACGCTCGGCACCGGCTTTACGGTCCACTCGCCGAGTGCCCGGCTTCCGTACTTCACCGCCGCGGCCTTCACATGCGGGTCGCGTGACGCATGGATTGAGATCTTTATTCGGGGAGTGTCTCCCGGCCGGGACGCGACCGCGGATCTGGCTGGGCTCATGCGCGTCGCGCAGCGGCGGTTTGGGGTTCTGCATCACTGCAGGCCAGCGGCGGCGAGCGGCTGATCGCATGGCGAGCGCGCTGGCGGCACTCAGAGCCGGCGGTATGTGCGCAGCAAATGTGATCCTGCGTGCGGCGAGTTCGCCCGGATATTAGGAGGTATGCCCCAGAGCTTCTCGCCCTGCTGTGGAATATACAGTGATGCATGCTTCTTGAGTTAGCGGAAAGACTGCTCAGCAATTTCAAGGTCATACATCTTCGGGCCGAAAGTACTCCAATCTCGTCCGGCGAACTCGCTTTCGTTTCCGACCACCCAGGTGCGGGTGGTGGCCTCTGCGTCGCCGTGCGACGGCCCGATCCGGTAAGAAACGCGAAAGCCCGGCGGCGTCTGGGCCGGGCTTTCGCAACGGAATTTACGCCTTCGGGGTTTCCTTCTCCTTGTCGCGCTTGACGATGCCGATCTTGGAACCGAGCCAGACCAGCGGGTCGTAGCGGCGGCCGACCACGCGCTCCTTCATCGGGATCAGGGCGTTGTCGGTGATCTTGATGTGCTCCGGGCAGACCTCGGTGCAGCACTTGGTGATGTTGCAGAAGCCCAGGCCGAACTCCTCCTGGGCGATCTGCCGCCGGTCGGCCACGTCCGCCGGGTGCATCTCCAGCTCGGCCACCCGCATGAGGAAGCGAGGGCCGGCGAAGTGCTCCTTGTTCTCCTCGTGGTCACGGATGACGTGGCAGGTGTTGTTGCACAGGTAGCACTCGATGCACTTGCGGAACTCCTGCGAGCGCTCGACGTCGACCTGCTGCATGCGGAACTCGCCCGGCTTGACGTCGCCTCCGTCGAAGGAGGGGACCTCGCGCGCCTTCTGGTAGTTGTACGACACGTCGGTCACCAGGTCGCGGATGACCGGGAAGGTGCGCATCGGCGTGACGGTGACCGTCTCGTCCTCGTCGAACGTCGACATCCGCGTCATGCACATCAGCCGCGGGCGGCCGTTGACCTCCGCCGAACACGAGCCGCACTTGCCGGCCTTGCAGTTCCAGCGGACCGCCAGGTCGGGCGCCTCCGTCGCCTGCAGGCGGTGGATGACGTCGAGGACGACCTCGCCCTCGTTGACCTCGACCGTGTAGTCCTTGAGCTCACCCTTGCCGGCGTCGCCGCGCCAGACCCGGAACTTCGCCTTGTAGCCCATCTCACTTCTCCTCAGCGGGGAGCTCGTCCTCGGTCAGGTACTTCTTCAGCTCGTCGAGCTCGAAGAGGCCGATGAGGTCGGCCCGCATCGGCTCCATGTCCTGGCGCTTGAGCTCGACGGTGCCGTCGCTCAACCTGCACACGAGGTTCAGCTTGCGCCACTCGGCCGACATCTTCGGGTAGTCGTCGCGGGTGTGGCCGCCGCGGCTCTCCTGACGCTCCAGCGCCGCCCTCGCGACGCATTCGGACACGAGCACCATGTTGCGCAGGTCGAGCGCCAGGTGCCAGCCCGGGTGGTAACCGCGGCCGCCCTCGACGGAGACGGACCCGACCCGCTCGCGCAGCTTGCCGAGGGCCTCGATCGCCTGCTCCAGCTCCTCCTCGCGGCGGATGATGCCGACGAGGTCGTTCATCGTCTGCTGCAGCTCCTGGTGCACCGCGTAGGGGTTCTCGCCGCCCTCGCGCTCGTACGGCGCGAGCGCCTCGGCCATCGCCGCCTCGATCTCGGGCTCCGGCACCGTGACGGTGACCTCCGAGGCGTACTCCGCGGCGCCGAGGCCGGCCCGCCGCCCGAAGACCAGCAGGTCGGACAGGGAGTTGCCGCCGAGGCGGTTGGAGCCGTGCATACCGCCGGAAACCTCGCCGGCCGCGAACAGGCCGGGCACGAGCGCCGCGCCGGTGTCCGGGTCGACCTCCACGCCGCCCATGACGTAGTGGCAGGTCGGGCCGACCTCCATGGGCTCGGAAGTGATGTCGACGTCGGCCAGCTCCTTGAACTGGTGGTGCATCGACGGCAGCCGCTTGATGATCTGCTCGGGCTTCAGCCGGGAGGCGATGTCGAGGAACACGCCACCGTGCGGTGATCCGCGCCCGGCCTTGACCTCGGCGTTGATCGCGCGGGCCACCTCGTCACGCGGCAGCAGCTCGGGCGGGCGCCGGTTGTTGTCGGGGTCCTCGTACCAGCGGTCGGCCTCTTCCTCGCTGGTCGCGTACTGGTCCTTGAAGACGTCCGGGATGTACTCGAACATGAACCGCTTGCCTTCAGAGTTGCGCAGCACGCCACCGTCACCGCGGACGGACTCGGTGACGAGAATGCCCTTGACCGAGGGCGGCCAGACCATGCCGGTCGGGTGGAACTGCACGAACTCCATGTTGATCAGCGACGCGCCGGCGAGCAGCGCGAGCGCGTGCCCGTCGCCGGTGTACTCCCAGGAGTTGGAGGTCACCTTGAAGGACTTGCCGATGCCGCCCGTGGCCAGCACGATGGCGGGCGCCTCGAAGACCACGAACTTGCCGGTCTCGCGGATGTAGCCGAAGGCGCCGCAGATCTTGCCCTCGTCGTCCTTCAGCAGCCGGGTGATCGTCGTCTCGGCGAACACCTGGATCTTGGCGTCGTAGTCGCCGAGCTCCTTGTGGTCGTCCTGCTGGAGCGAAACGATCTTCTGCTGGCAGGTGCGGATCAGCTCCAGGCCGGTACGGTCGCCGACGTGCGCCAGGCGCGGGTACTCGTGGCCGCCGAAGTTGCGCTGGCTGATCTTGCCCTCTTTGGTGCGGTCGAACAGCGCGCCCCAGGCCTCCAGCTCCCAGACGCGGTCCGGCGCCTCCTTGGCGTGCAGCTCGGCCATGCGCCAGTTGTTGAGGAACTTGCCGCCGCGCATCGTGTCGCGGAAGTGGACCTGCCAGTTGTCGTTCGGATTGGCGTTGCCCATGGCCGCCGCGGCGCCGCCCTCGGCCATGACCGTGTGCGCCTTGCCGAACAGCGACTTGGAGATGATCGCGGTCTTCTTGCCCTGCAGCCGGGCCTCGATCGCGGCGCGCAGGCCTGCACCGCCGGCGCCGATGACCACGACGTCGAACTGCAGCCTTTCGATTTCAGTCACTTGTGGTCGGTCCTTAGTTGAAGATCCGCAGGTCGGAGAAGGCCCCGTGCGCGACGAGCGCGACGTACGCGTCGGTCACCGCCAGGGAGACCAGCGTGATGAGCGCGAACTGCCCGTGCCGGGTGTTGATCTTGCTGATCTGGGTCCAGAGCCAGTAGCGGATCGGAGCCTTGGAGAAGCTCTTCAGCCGCCCGCCCATGACGTGGCGGCACGAGTGGCAGGACAGGGTGTAAGCCCACAGCAGGATGACGTTGGCCCACAGGATGATCGTGCCGAGCCCGATGCCGAAGCCGCCGTCCGCGCCGTGGAACGCCTTGATCGCGTCCCAGGTGTTGACGATGGAGATCAGGCCGGCGATCACCCAGAAGTAACGGTGCGCGTTCTGCAGGATGAGCGGGAAGCGCCGCTCGCCGGTGTAGGCGCCGGGCGTCTTGCGCACCGGGCTCTTGTCCGGGACGGCGCACGCCTGCGGCGTCAGCCAGAACGCCCGGTAGTAGGCCTTCCGGTAGTAGTAGCAGGTCAGCCGGAACCCCAGCAGGAACGGCAGCGAGATCAGCGCGTACGGGATGAAGAACGGCAGGTGGTCGGGTATGAACCTGCCGAAGTCCGCCGCCTCGGGTGGGCACGCCTTGCTGACGCACGGGGAGTAGAACGGCGTCAGGTAGTGGTACTTGTCCACCCAGAAGCTGCTGCCCATCATCGAGCGCACGGTCGCGTAGACGACCCAGGCCAGGAAGAAGACGAACGTCGCCAGCGGGCTGAGCCAGTAACGGTCCTTGCGTAGGGTGCGCGCCGGGATCTGGGCCCGATCCTTGGACGGCGCTTCCACCGTTGTCTGCGTCATGCGGGATTCTCCATCGAAGGCACACCACCTGGGGAGGCTGCCTGTGCTCTGAGCCTCTCCTCTGTTCAGGGGCGCTCATACGTTATTAGGGAGTTGTCACGAGCACGATACGAGGCGCGGTCGCCACGTGTGAAACTCCCCACTTACTCACCAGTAGGGTGCGCCCGATTCAAGACTTATTGACCAAAGATCTACTTATGAGAATTATCGCACCGTCTGTGATGGTTTCACGTCGAGTGTCCGTTTGAGAAGATGGTGTGGCGGGCGAATCCAGGATTTTCCCATCGGCCCCTCAGGCCTCACTAGCATGCGAACTACGAGACATCTGTGACGGGAGTTGTCGATGCGGGGCCGGAGCCATTTCGGGCCGGGAGCGTACGTCGTCCGCTACGCCTGGTGGGGGCCGCTCGTGCCGGCCGTCGTGGGGGCGGCGATCGTCGCCGGGTTCGTGCTCGGCGTGACCTCACGTCCGCCGTGGTTGCACTGGCGTCCCGGCTCTCACCTGGACCCCTGGGGCTGGACGATGTACGGCGCGCAGTGGCTGATGCCGCTCGTCGGCGCCGGGCTGCTGGTTTTCGCCGTGGTCGGCCTCCGCCGGGTGGCGCGCGGGGCGGTGGCGTTCGCGGTCGCGGAGAAGGGCGTCTACTGGTGCCCGTCGGGCAAGCCCTCGCAGGGCGAGTGGTTCGCCTGGGACGAGGTCACCGCGATCGAGTTCCACTCCGCCGACGGCGGGTCCACCGGCCGCGGCGCGGTCGCGCTGCGCGGCTACGCGCCCGAGCGCGACGACCGCCCGCGCCTGGTCTCCACCCGCCTCGGCGGCTGGCGCATCGCCCCCCGGCGGCTGGGCCGTGCCCTGCGGGAGTTCGCCCCCGACGTGGAGGTCATCTCCCACTGATCCCCGCGATCCGCGAGACGCCCGGCGGCAGGTCGCCGCGGCTCTCGGCCTCGGCGAGGAACGTCAGCAGGGTCTCGTGGAACGCCCGCGCGGCGTGGGTCGGGTGCACGTCCTTGCGGTGGGCGAGCGCGATCGTGCGCTCCAGGCCCGGTGGCGCCAGCGGTGTGCCGACCAGCCCAGCCCGGCCCGACAGCACCATCGAGGGCACGAGCGCCCGTCCCAGCCCGGCCTCGACGAACCGCAGCACCCCGTCCATCTCGCCGCCCTCGACGGCGAACGTCGGCTCGAACCCGGCCTGCCGGCACGCCGTCTGGGTCGCCTCCCGCAGGTCATAGCCGCTGCGGAACATCACGAGCGGCTGGCCCCGCAGGTCCTCGATCCGCACGTACGGCCGCTTGGGCGGGTCCGAGCGCGGCGACACCACGACCAGGTCCTCCTGCAGGATCGGGGTGGTCTCCAGTGAGGGGTCGGTGCTCTGCAGCGGCAGGATGATCAGCGCCAGGTCGAGGTGCCCGCGCGCCAGGTCCCGTACGAGGTCGCGGGAGCCGCCCTCCTCCACGCGCAGCTCGATGCCCGGATAGCGCCCGCGGAAGCGCGCCAGAGCATCGGCGAGCAGCCCGGCGAACAGCGACGGGGTCGCGCCGAGCCGCACCCGGCCCCGGCGCAGCCCGGTCAGGTCCTGGATCTCACGCCGGGCCGTCTCGACGTCGGCGAGGATGCGCCGGGCGAGCGGCAGGAGCGCCTCGCCGGCCGGCGTCAGCGTGATGTTGCCCCGCGCCCGGCTGAACAGCGGCGCGCCCAGCTCCGCCTCCAGCGTCTTGATCTGCTTGGACAGGGACGGCTGCGCCACCCGGAGAGTTTCCGCCGCCCGTGTGAAATGCCTCACCTCCGCGACGGCGACGAAGTACGAGAGTTGCTGTAGCTGCACAGTCCATAGCCTATGGCTATCGAAACGAGCGTCATCATGTCTTGGACGTCTCTTTGGAATCGGACATACGGTCCGCAATGTGTCATCCAGAGCGAGCACGGTGGCCGCACCTCCGCAGACGCCCTCCTCACAGGCGCTTCCGCGAAGGCTGTACCGGTCCTCCGTCGGCAAGAAGGCCGTCATGGCGGTCACCGGGGCGATCCTCGTCCTGTACCTGATCGCCCACATGATCGGCAATCTCAAGGTCTTCCTGGGCCGCGACGACTTCAACCACTACGCACACTGGCTGCGCACGATGGGCGAGCCGGCGCTCCCGTACCGGACCGTCCTGACCGCCATCGAGATCGTGCTCACCGTGGCGGTGATCCTCCACATGTGGTCGGCGGTCTCGCTCGCCCGGCGCGCGCGGCGGGCCCGCCCGGTGCGGTACGCGGCCCGGCCCACCACGCAGGAGCACCGGTACGCCACGCACGTCATGCGCTACGGCGGGATCGTCATCCTGCTGTTCGTCATCTGGCACCTTCTGGACCTGACGTTCGGCGCGGTCAACCCCAAGGGCGGTGACGCGCAGCCGTACGACAAGGTCGTCGCCGACTTCGCTCCCTCCCACTGGTACATCACGATCTTCTACATCGTCGCCGTGGTCCTGGTCGGGTTCCACCTCAAGCACGGGATCTGGAGTGCCTTCCAGACGCTGGGCTGGGGCCGGCAGGGCCGCTACCGGGGCCTGCACCTGCTCGCCGACGTGGTCGCGGCCGTGATCGTGCTCGGCTTCGTGTCCGTGCCGGTCTTCGTCACCATCGGGGTGGTCTCGTGAATTCCGTCAACCTGTTCACCGAGGGCGAGCCGATCCGGGACACCAGCGCACCGGAGGGGCCGATCGAGGAACGCTGGGACAAGCGCCGCTTCGGCGGCAAGCTGGTCAACCCGGCGAACCGGCGGAAGCTGTCGGTCATCGTGGTCGGCACCGGCCTGGCCGGCGGCTCGGCCGCCGCGACGCTCGGCGAACTCGGCTACCACGTCAAGTCCTTCTGCTACCAGGACAGCCCGCGCCGCGCGCACAGCATCGCCGCGCAGGGCGGCATCAACGCCGCGAAGAACTACCGCAACGACGGCGACAGCATCCACCGGCTCTTCTACGACACCGTCAAGGGCGGTGACTACCGGTCCCGCGAGTCGAACGTCTACCGGCTCGCCCAGGTGAGCGTGGAGATCATCGACCAGTGCGTGGCGCAGGGCGTGCCGTTCGCCCGTGAGTACGGCGGCCTGCTCGACACCCGCTCCTTCGGCGGCGTCCAGGTCTCCCGCACGTTCTACGCGCGCGGCCAGACCGGCCAGCAGCTGCTGCTCGGCGCGTACCAGGCGCTCGAACGCCAGGTCGCGGCCGGCACCGTGGAGATGTTCACCCGGCACGAGATGCTCGAGTTGATCATCGTGGACGGGGCCGCGCGCGGCATCGTCGCCCGCGACATGGTCACGGGTGAGATCGAGACGCACACCGCCGACGCCGTCGTGCTGGCCTCCGGCGGGTACGGCAACGTCTTCTTCCTGTCCACGAACGCCAAGGGCTGCAACGTCACGGCCACCTGGCGGGCGCACCGCAAGGGCGCGCTGTTCGCCAACCCCTGCTACACCCAGATCCACCCGACCTGTATCCCGCAGAGCGGCGACCACCAGTCGAAGCTGACGCTGATGTCGGAGTCGCTGCGCAACGACGGCCGGGTCTGGGTGCCGGTCGCGAAGGGCGACAAGCGCGACCCGCGCGAGATCCCCGAGGACGAGCGCGACTACTACCTCGAGCGGATCTACCCCTCGTTCGGCAACCTCGTACCGCGCGACATCGCCTCCCGCGCCGCCAAGAACGTCTGTGACGAGGGCCGGGGCGTCGGCCCGGGCGGGCTCGGCGTCTACCTCGACTTCGCCGACGCGATCCAGCGGCTCGGCCGCAAGGCGGTCGCGGACAAGTACGGCAACCTGTTCGAGATGTACGAGCGCATCACCGGCGAGGACCCCTTCGAGGTGCCGATGCGCATCTACCCGGCCGTGCACTACACGATGGGCGGCCTGTGGGTCGACTACGACCTGCAGTCCACCATCCCCGGCCTGTTCGTGGTCGGTGAGGCGAACTTCTCCGACCACGGCGCCAACCGGCTCGGCGCGTCCGCGCTGATGCAGGGCCTGGCCGACGGCTACTTCGTGCTGCCGAACACCATCAGCGACTACCTCGCCAAAGGTCCCTTCCCGAAGGTCGCCGACGACCACGAGGCCGTCGTCGAGGCGCGCGAGTCCGTCACCGGACGCATCGAGCGGCTGCTGTCCATCGACGGCGACCGCACGCCGGACTCCTTCCACCGCGAACTCGGCGCGCTCATGTGGGAGTACTGCGGCATGGAGCGCACCGACGAGGGCCTGCGCAAGGCCATCGACCGGATCCGGGAGCTGCGTGAGGAGTTCTGGACCCGCGTCAAGGTGCCGGGGGAGAACGAGGAGCTCAACCAGGCGCTGGAGAAGGCCGGACGGATCGCGGACTTCTTCGAGCTGGCCGAGCTGATGTGCATCGACGCCCTGCACCGCACGGAGTCCTGCGGCGGTCACTTCCGCGCCGAGTCCCAGACGCCCGACGGCGAGGCCCTGCGCGACGACGAGCGATTCGCCTACGTCGCCGCCTGGGAGTACACCGGCGAGGCCCCGGTCCTCCACAAGGAGAACCTGGAATACGAGTACGTGAAGATGGTCCAGAGGTCGTACAAGTGAGCGAACCCGACGCAGTGAGTGGAGTGAGCGGCCGACGAAGGAGGTCGCTCGCGGAGCGAATGAGGAGGGTGAGCGACCCATGGGCATGAAGCTCACACTGAAGGTCTGGCGGCAGAAGAACGCCGATGACGCGGGGCGGATGGTCCCGTACGAGCTGGACGGCGTCTCGCCGGACATGTCGTTCCTCGAGATGCTCGACGTGCTCAACGAGAAGCTGATCCTCGAGGGCGAGGAGCCGGTCGCGTTCGACCACGACTGCCGCGAGGGCATCTGTGGCATGTGCTCGCTCGTCATCGACGGCACCCCGCACGGCCCGCAGCAGGCCACCACGACCTGCCAGCTGCACATGCGGCACTTCAAGGACGGCGACGTGATCACGATCGAGCCGTGGCGCGCGGCGGCGTTCCCGGTCATCAAGGACCTGGTCGTGGACCGCTCGGCGTTCGACCGCATCATCCAGGCCGGCGGGTACGTCAGCGCCCCGACCGGGTCGGCGCCGGAGGCGGCGTCCATCCCGGTGCCGCAGGCCGACGCGCACGACGCGTTCGACGCCGCGACCTGCATCGGCTGCGGCGCCTGCGTCGCGGCCTGCCCGAACGCCTCGGCGATGCTGTTCACCGCCGCGAAGATCACCCACCTCGGCCTGCTGCCGCAGGGCCAGCCCGAGCGGTACGGCCGGGTCACCGCGATGGTCGCCCAGATGGACGCCGAGGGCTTCGGCGGCTGCACGAACACCGGTGAGTGCACCGCGGTCTGCCCCAAGGGCATCCCGTTCGAGACCATCTCCCGCCTCAACGCCGACCTGCTCAAGGCCACGCGGAAGGCCTCTTGACTTCACGGCCCGGGAGGAAGGTACGTCCCCCCTTCCTCCCGAGCCGTGGACTACTCCCGGGCTCCGGGAGGACAATGGCGCTCACTCCATGGCGCCGCAGGTGGCGGTAGGAATATTTCGATCTCGACACGGTTTCGGCAAAGATCTACCGCCTCCTGACCGTACTCGGCCAAGGTAGCTCCCACCTGCGTGGCTTATGGAGGCTTGATGAAGGTCAAGGGGATGCTCGTCGGCATCGTCGCCGTCGCGATGGCGGCGTCGGCGTGCGGCGGCGGTGGCGGTTCTGGGAACAAGTCGAAGGTCTTCACCTACGCGATCACCGAGCCGGAGCATCTCACCCCCGGCAACACCAACGACGCGCAGGGCCTTACCGTCGACAGTGCCCTCTTCGACACGTTGATGACGCTCGACCCCAACGGCAAGCCGGTGCCGGAAGAGGCCGCGTCGATCAACACGTCCGACCAGAAGGTCTGGACGATCAAGATCAAGCCGGGCCTGACCTTCCACAACGGTGAGCCGGTCACCGCCCAGAGCTACATCGACGCGTGGAACGCCACCGCGAACTCCTCGAACGCCTGGGGCAACGGCTACTACCTCGGCAGCATCGACGGCTACGCCGACCTGAACCCCGACAAGGGCAAGCCGAAGGTCGACAAGATGAAGGGCCTCAAGGCCGTCGACCCGCAGACCCTGCAGGTGACGCTCTCCCAGCCGTTCAGCCAGTTCCCGTACGTGCTGTCGTTCATCGGCACCGCGCCCATGCCCAAGGCCGCCTTCACCGACCTCAAGGCCTACGAGCAGAAGCCGATCGGCAACGGACCGTTCATGATGGACGGCTCCTGGGAGCACAACAAGCAGATCAAGGTCAAGAAGTTCCCCGGCTACAAGGGACCGCGCCCGGCCAAGTCCGAGGGCGTGACCTTCAAGGAGTACGCCGGCCGCGACGCCGCCTACACCGACCTGCGGGCCGGCAAGGTCGACTTCGACAACCAGATCCCCGCGGCGAAGGCGCCCGAGGCCAAGCGGCTGCTCGGCGACCGGCTCATCACCGTGCCCAGCGGCACCATGGACTTCCTCGAGTTCCCGCTGTACGACCCCGCGTTCAAGAACCCCGACCTGCGTAAGGCGATCTCGATGGCGATCGACCGCCAGGCGATCGTGAACGCCGTCTACAACGGGACGTTCAAGCCGATGGCGTCGCTGCTGGCGCCGATCGTGCCGGGCTACCGCGCGAACGCCTGCGGCACGGCCTGCACCTACAACCCGCAGCAGGCCAAGCAGCTGTTCGACAAGGCGGGCGGCTACAAGGGCACGCTGCACCTGGTGTTCTCCAACGCCGACC
The DNA here is from genome assembly GCF_039541955.1 of Actinoallomurus oryzae. Classification (NCBI taxonomy): domain Bacteria; kingdom Bacillati; phylum Actinomycetota; class Actinomycetes; order Streptosporangiales; family Thermomonosporaceae; genus Actinoallomurus; species Actinoallomurus oryzae. Next base: position 30,848 of record NZ_BAABHF010000067.1, read on the forward strand.
CGACGTACGAGCAGTGGATGACCGACGTCGCCAACCAGCTCAAGCAGAACCTCGGCATCACCGACATCAAGTTCGACAAGGTCCAGGTGTCGGACTACCTGACGAAGCTGAGCGACCACAAGGCGGCCGGTCCGTACCGCAGCAACTGGACGATGGACTACCCGAGCCCCGAGGACTACCTCACGCCGCGTTGCGCCAAGCCCACCCGCAGCGGCTACAACGGCGACGCGTGCGAGGCCCTCATCATGAAGGGCAACGCGGCCAAGACGCCCGAGGAAGGCCAGCAGTACTACCAGCAGGCCGAGGACATGGTGCTGAAGGACATGCCGATCACCCCGCTGTGGAACTGGCAGGACCAGCTCGGTGCCTCCAGCCACGTCGGCAACATCCACTCCGACCCGTACGTCTACCCGCTCGTCCACCTCGACCAGGTGACGGTCAAATAGCGTGTGGCGTTACGTTGTACGGCGCCTTCTGCAGATGGTGCCGGTCCTGATCGGGACGACGCTCCTGATCTACCTGGCGGTGTTCGCGCTGCCCGGTGACCCGATCCGGGTCCTGGGCGGCGACAAGCCGATGCCACCGGCGGTGTACCAGACCCTGCGGCACCACTACCACCTGGACGATCCGCTGATCGTCCAGTACGGCAAGTACCTGTGGGGCCTGGTCCACGGTGACTTCGGCCAGACGCTCAACGGCCAGCCCGTCGGCGACGTCCTGGCGGCGGGCTGGACGGTGACCGTGCAGCTCGCCATCACGGCGTGGATCTTCGAGCTGGTCGTCGGGATCGCGCTGGGCGTCTGGGCGGGCCTGCACAAGGGCGGTGTGGTCGACACGCTCGTGCTGAGCGGCACCACCCTGGTCATCGCCATCCCCAGCTTCGTGCTCGCCTACTCCGCGCAGCTGATATTCGGCCTCAAGCTGGGCTGGTTCCCGACCGCGGGGACCGACGACGGCTGGCCGTACAGCTATCTGCTGCCCGGCATCCTGCTCGGCTCGCTCAGCCTCGCCTACATCGCCCGGCTGACGCGGACGAGCCTGGTGGAGAACGGACGCTCGGACTACGTGCGCACCGCGGTCGCCAAGGGCCTGAGCCGCCGGCGGGTGCTCGTGCGGCACACGCTGCGCAACTCCCTGATTCCGGTCGTCACCTACCTGGGCGTCGACCTCGGCAACCTGATGGCCGGCGCGATCATCATCGAGGGCATCTTCAACCTGCCGGGCATCGGCCAGCAGATCTTCCTGGCCATCCAGATCAAGGACGGCCCGACCGTCGTGGGCATCTGCACGTTCCTGGTGCTCATCTATCTGCTGGCCAATCTCGTCGTCGACTTCCTCTACGGCGTGCTCGACCCGAGGATCCGCCATGACTGAGGTGAGTGAGGCCGCGGCGACGGCGCAGACCGGGTCGGCGATCGAGGGCGGAGCCGCGTCGCTGTGGAGCGACGCCTGGCGCGACCTGTGCCGCCGCGTGACGTTCTGGGTCTCCGCGGTGATCCTGTTGCTGATGGGCCTGATCGCGGCCTTCCCGTCCCTGTTCACCGGTCTCGGGCCGAACGACGGCTGCGACGTGCGGCACGCGAAACAGCGGCCGGCGTCGTGGAACCCGTTCGCGGCCGGGGACCACCCGTTCGGCACCGACAGCCACGGCTGCGACTACTGGGCGCAGATGGTGCACGGCACCCGCGCGCCGATCGTGGTCGGATTCCTGGTGACCGCGATCGCGCTCACCCTGGCGATCGTGCTCGGCTCGATCTCCGGCTACTACGGACGCCTGCTCGACGCGTTCCTGTCGCGTGTCACAGACATCTTCTTCGGCCTGCCGCTGATCCTCGGCGCGCTCGTCATCCTGACCGCCTTCCCCTCGCACGGGATGATGACCGAGTCGCTGGTGCTCGGCCTCCTGTGGTGGCCGACGATGACGCGGCTGATGCGCGGCCAGGTGCTGTCGGTGCGCGACGCCGACTACGTGCAGGCCGCGCGCATGATCGGCGCCGGCGACATACGGATCATGCTGCGCCACATCCTGCCGAACGCCATCGCGCCCGTGTTCGTCTACGCGATGCTCAACGTCGGCGTGGTCATCGGGTACGAGGCCACGCTCGACTACCTGGGCGTCGGCCTGCAGTACCCCACGGTCTCGTGGGGGCTGCAGCTCAGCCAGGCACAGGAGATCTTCACCGACTACCCCTACCTGCTGATCTACCCGGCCATATTCCTGACCGCGACGGTGCTGAGCTTCCTGCTGCTCGGCGACGCCGTACGCGACGCACTGGACCCGAAGCTGCGATGAGCGACGAAGAAGTGAGCACCGGCCCGCTGCTGGCGGTCGAGGACCTGCACGTGGAGTTCCGCTCCCGCGGGCGGTCCGTGCAGGCGGTCAACGGCCTGTCCTACACGCTGGAGGAGGGCGAGACGCTCGCCATCCTGGGGGAGTCCGGGTCGGGCAAGAGCGTGGGCGCCCAGGCCGTGATGGGCATCCTCGACTCACCGCCCGCGCACGTCACGAAGGGCTCGGTGCGGTTCCGCGGCACCGAGCTGCTCGGCCTGCCGGAGAAGAAACGCCGCGACTACCGCGGCGCGAAGATCTCGATGATCTTCCAGGACGCGCTGTCGGCGCTGAACCCGGTGCACCGGGTGGGCGACCAGATCGCCGAGATGCTCATCGTGCACCGGAAGACCTCGCGCGGCGAGGCGCGCAAGCGGGCGGTCGAGCTGATGGACCACGTGCGGATCCCGTCCGCGGCCTCGCGCGTGAACGACTTCCCGCACCAGTTCTCCGGCGGTATGCGGCAGCGCGTGATGATCGCCATGGCGCTGGCCCTCGAGCCGGACGTGCTGATCGCCGACGAGCCCACCACGGCGCTCGACGTCACGGTCCAGGCGCAGATCATGAAGCTGCTCGCGGAGCTGCAGAAAGAGATGCGGATGGGGCTCATCCTCATCACCCACGACCTGGGCGTGGTGGCCGACGTGGCGGACCGCATCGCGCTGATGTACGCCGGCCGCGTCGTGGAGGAGGCCGACGTCGAGGACCTGTACGCCCGGCCCGCGCACCCGTACGCCGAGGGACTGCTCGCGTCGGTGCCGCGCATCGACGTACGCGACCGCGCGCTGACACCGATCAAGGGCGCGCCGCCGAACCTGGCGGCCATTCCCTCGGGCTGCCCGTTCCACCCCCGCTGCCCCCGCGCGCGGGACCGTTGTTCGACCGAGATCCCCGAACTCCGTCTTTTCGAGGGTCCCTCCCAGGCCGGTGAGGGTGCCCCGGGCCGGTCCGGAGCCCGGTCCGGGACACCCTCACCCCACCGGAGCGCCTGCCACTACGCCGAGGAGGTCTCCGGTGGCCGATGAGATCCTCTCCGTACGGGACGTCACCAAGCACTTCCCGCTGACCAGGGGAGTGCTGTTCCAGCACGAGGTCGGGCAGGTCAAGGCGGTCGACGGCGTCTCGTTCGAACTCCGCAAGGGCGAGACGCTCGGCCTGGTCGGTGAGTCCGGCTGTGGCAAGAGCACGCTGGCCAAGCTGCTCATGGGCGCCGAGCGGCCGACCTCCGGCAGCGTGTACTTCGAGGACCGCGACGTCTTCTCCCTGTCCAAGGCGGAGCTGCGCCGGCTGCGGCGCCGCATGCAGCTCGTCATGCAGGACCCCTACACCTCGCTCAACCCGCGGATGACCGTGGGCGACATCGTCGGCGAGCCCTTCGCCGTCCACGGCGACCCCGAGGGCGGCCGCGGCCGCCGCGTGCGCGAGCTGCTGGAGATCGTCGGCCTCGACCCGGACCACGTGAACCGCTACCCGCACCAGTTCTCCGGCGGGCAGCGGCAGCGCATCGGCATCGCCCGCGCCCTCGCGCTGCGGCCCGACGTCATCATCTGCGACGAGCCGGTGTCCGCGCTCGACGTGTCGGTACAGGCCCAGGTCATGAACCTCCTCGCCGACCTGCAGCGGGAGTTCGGGCTGTCGTACGTCTTCATCGCCCACGACCTCGCCGTCGTCCGGCACATCTCCGACCGTGTCGCGGTGATGTACCTGGGGAAGATCGTCGAGATCGGCGACGAGGAACAGATCTACGACCACCCCACGCACCCGTACACGCAGGCGCTGCTGTCGGCGGTCCCGGTGCCCGACCCGACGAAGCGGACCGGGGAGATCGTGCTCGAGGGCGACGTGCCGAGCCCGACGGACCCGCCGTCCGGCTGCCGGTTCCGCACTCGCTGCTGGAAGGCCGAGGAGATCTGCGCGAGCGAGGAACCGGCGCTGGAGGTCCGCGCCGGCCGTTCGGACCACCCGACCGCGTGCCACTTCGCCGCCGAGTCGGCTCGCGCCTGAGAGCCCTTGCGGATAGGGACAGTCCCTATCCGCGGGGGCGCTGAAAAAGGGTTCGCGGCTGATCACAGCGCATGGGTAACGTCGGGAGGTCCACTGCCTCCCGGTTCGGGGATTTCGTATGCGCTCCTTTCCCGTGCCCGATCCCGGCACGCCCGATCGCCGCTCGCCGGCGCGTTACCTGCTGTGGATCGCGCGCGTCCAGGCCGCCACGGTCGTGGGCGGGGCCGTGTGGGGCGTCGTGTGGATGGGCACCCAGGCGCTCATGCCGGCCACCATCGGCCGCGCCATCGACACGGGGGTGACGGCGAAGAACACCGACGCGCTGCTCCTGTGGTCGGGCGTGCTGCTCGCGCTCGGCGCGGTGCAGGCGGTGGCCGGGGTCATGCGTCACCGGTTCGCGGTCACCAACTGGCTCGGCGCGGCCTTCCGCACCGTCCAGGTGACGACTGGCCACGCCGCGCGACTGGGCGCGACCCTGCCCAAACGCCTGGCGACCGGTGAGGTCGTCAGCGTCGGCATCGCCGACGTCGCCCACATCGGCAACGCCATGGACATCACGGCGCGCGGCACCGGCGCGGTCGTCGCGATCGCCCTGGTCGGCGCGATCCTGCTCGTCACCTCGCTGCCGCTGGGACTCGTCGTGCTGATCGGCGTGCCGCTGATGGCCGCGGTCGTCGCGCCGATCCTGCGGCCGCTGCACCGCAGCCAGCGACACCAGCGCGACCTGCAGGGCGAGCTGGCCACCCGGTCCAGCGACATCGTCTCCGGGTTGCGCGTGCTGCGCGGCATCGGCGGTGAACAGGTGTTCGCCGGGCGCTACCGCGAGGAGTCGCAGGCGGTTCGCGCCGCCGGAGTGCGGGTCGCGCGCAGCGACTCCCTCCTGGAGGGCGCCCAGGTGCTGCTGCCCGGGCTGCTGGTCGCGCTGGTCACCTGGATGGGCGCCCGGTTCGCGCTGGCCGGCCAGATCACCATCGGCCAGCTCGTGTCCTTCTACGGCTACTCGGTGTTCCTCGTCGAGCCGATGCGGACCCTGACCGAGGCGGCCGACAAGATCACCAAGGCGCACGTCGCGGCGCGCCGGGTGGTCCGGATCCTGAACACCGAACCCGAGCTGCCGGACGAGGGCACCCGCACCGAGGCGGCCGGCGACCTGGTCGACCAGGCCTCCGGCCTCACCGTGCGGCCGGGCCGGCTGACCGCGATCGCCGCGACCGCGCCGGAGGACGCGCAGGCCATCGCCGACCGGCTCGGCCGGTTCACCGACGCCGAGGTGACCTGGGGCGGCACGCCCGTGCACGAGCTGACGCTGCCCGCGATGCGCGGGGCCGTGCTGGTCGCCGACCCCGGCGCCCGGCTGTTCTCCGGGCCGCTGCGGGAGGAGATCGGCGGACGCTCCGACCGGCACCTGAGCGAGGCCCTGCACGCGGCCAGCGCGACCGACATCGTCGAGGAGCTGCCATCGGGCCTCGATGATGAGATCGCCGAGGGCGGGCGCGAGTTCTCCGGAGGGCAGCACCAGCGCCTCAGGCTCGCCCGCGCGCTCGCCGCCGACCCCGAGGTGCTGGTCCTGGTCGAGCCGACCTCGGCGGTGGACGCCCACACCGAGGCACGCATCGCGGGGCGGCTCGCCGACCTCCGCGCCGGCCGCACCACCGTCGTGTGCACCACCAGCCCGCTCGTCCTCGACCGGGCCGACGAGGTGGCGTTCGTCGAGGCGGGCCGGGTCACCGCGACGGGCTCGCACCGCGAACTGCTCGCCACCGTCCCCCGCTACGCCGCGACCGTCACCAGAGAGGAGGAGCCATGACCGAGCGACGCGAGGGAGTCGGAAACGCGTCCCTGTGGTCACACTCTCCGACGAAGGAGGGCTCATGACCGACGACGCGCTCGCCGACGGGCCGCCGCGGATCCCGGCGCACGACCGGATCCTGCCCGTCGCGACACCGGCGCAGGTGCGCGCGTACGCCCGGCGGCTGACCGTCGCCTACCCGCGGCAGCTCGCGCTCGCGCTCGGCCTGCACGGGCTCGCCGCCGTCTCCGGCCTGGTCGCGCCGCGGCTGCTCGGCGATCTGGTCGAGGACGTGCGCCACGGCACCTCCCACTGGACGGTCGACCGGATCGCGCTCACCATCGCGGTGTTCGTCGTCGCCCAGGGCGTGCTGATGAGGTACGCCGTGTACGTCTCGGCACGGCTGGGAGAGAAGGTCCTCGCCCGGCTGCGTGAGGAGTTCGTCGACCGGGTCCTGGAGCTCCCGCTGTCGACGGTCGAGCGGGCCGGCACCGGCGACCTGATCACCCGGACGTCCCGCGACGTCGACGTGCTGTCGCGCAGCGTGCGGCACGCGGTCCCGGAGACACTGATCGCCATCGTGACCGGCGCGTTCGCGATCGGGGCGCTCGTGCTCGTCGGGCCGCTGACCGCGCTGCCGTGCCTGGTCGGCGTGCCGCTGCTGTGGGGCGGCACGAAGTGGTACCTCGCGCGGGCGCGGGACGGCTACCTGTGGGAGAACGCCGCGTGGGGCTCGGTCACCGCCGGGCTGACCGAGACGGTGGAGGGCGCTCGTACGGTCGATGCGCTGCGCCTGCAGGACCGCCGGGTCGCGCGGACGAACGCCGACATCGCCGGCGCGTGGAAGGCCGAGCGCTACACGCTGGGGCTCCGCACGGTGTGGTTCCCGATGGTCGAGGTCGGTTACGTCCTGCCCGTGGTGGCGACCCTGCTGGTCGGCGGCCTGCTCTACATCTGGGGGCTCGCCTCGCTGGCGCAGGTGACCGCGGCGACGCTGTACGTCCAGCAGCTCATCGACCCGCTCGACCGGCTGCTGTCGTGGATCGACGAGCTCCAGGTCGGCGGGGCGTCGCTGGCCCGGCTGCTCGGGGTGTCCGAGGCCCGCGCCGACCGCACGCCCACCACGGCGCGCCCCGCCGGTGAGCGCATCGTGCTGAACGACGTCCGCTACGCCTACCGCGAGGGCCATGACGTGCTGCACGGCGTGGACCTGCGGTTGCGGCCCGGGGAGCGGCTCGCCATGGTCGGCCCCAGCGGCGCGGGCAAGTCCACGCTGGGCCGGCTGATCGCCGGCATCCTGCGACCGCGCACCGGCACGCTCAAGGTCGGCGGGGTGCCGCTGGCGGACCTGCCACTGGAGGACCTGCGCGGGCACGTCGCGCTCGTCACCCAGGAGCACCACGTGTTCAAGGGCACGGTGCGCGACAACCTGCTGATGGCCCGGCCTGAGGCGTCCGCGGAGGAGGCGTCCGCGGCCCTGGCCGCGGTCGAGGCGGACTGGGTCGCCGAGCTGCCGGAGGGTCTGGACACCCAGGTCGGCACGGGCGGCCTGGCGCTGTCGCCCGCGCAGGCCCAGCAGCTCGCGCTGGCCCGGCTCGTGCTCGCCGACCCGCACACGCTGGTGCTGGACGAGGCGACCTCGCTGCTCGACCCACGGGCGGCGCGCCACCTCGAACGCACGCTGTCGGCGGTGCTGGCGGGCCGTACGGTCGTCGCGATCGCACACCGGCTGCACACCGCGCACGACGCCGACCGGGTGGCCGTGGTCGAGGACGGCCGGATCACCGAGCTCGGCGGCCACGACGAGCTCATCGCGGCGCGGGGCTCCTACGCCGCGCTGTGGGAGTCCTGGCATGGCGCGCCCGTCGAGAGCCGCAGGGAGGCACGGTGACGACCGGCCGCACCCGGACGGCATTGCGCCGCCGCCTTGGTCGTGGCCCTGCGGTCGCTATGTAGATTGGTTCTACGTAGGAGTAATCTACATAGCGGCTTAGGGGCGGCGAATGACCAGGTTCATCGGCCGGAAGGCCGAGCTGTCCGTGCTCGGCAAGAGGCTTGAGCGAGTGGCGGCTTCGGGGACCGGAGTCGCGTTGACGATCCGCGGGCGGCGGCAGGTCGGCAAGTCCCGGCTCGTGCAGGAGTTCTGTGATCTCGCGACTGTGCCCTATGTCTTCTCGGTCGCGACGAAGGGAGCTTCGCCGATCGAAGCGGTGGCCTCCTTCCTGGACGATCTGCGCGAATCGGCGCTGCCGGTGGATCCCGAGCTCGTCCCAGAACTGGACGGGGCCGACTGGCCCGCCGCCTTCCGGGTGCTGGCCTCCGTACTTCCGCCGCGGCCCTGCGTCGTCGTCCTTGACGAGTTGCCCTGGCTCGCGGAGCAGGACGGCCGGTTCGACGGGGCGTTGCAGACGGCGTGGGACCGTCTGCTGTCCACCAAACCGGTGCTGCTGTTGCTGCTCGGCAGCGACCTGCACATGATGGAACGCCTGACCGCCTACGACCGGCCGTTCTTCGGGCGAGCCGACAACCTGGTGCTCGGACCCCTGAACCCCGCCGACGTGGCGCGGGCCCTCGGGCTCGAAGCGCCCGACGCGATCGACGCACATCTGGTGTCGGGCGGTCTGCCGGGCATCGTACGGACCTGGCCGCACGGGACGCCCGCGTTGGAGTTCCTGCGCCAGGAGGCCGCCGATCCCGCTGCCGCGGTCTTCGGTGTGCCGGAGGCGGCACTGATGGCCGAGTTCCCCAATCCGGACGTGTCACGGCGTGTGCTGGAGGCGGTCGGGGCCGGCGATCGTACGCACGCCAACATCGCCGCCACCGCGGGCAGCCGCGGGGGAGCGCTGCCGTCCGGGACGCTGTCGCCGCTACTGCGCCGGTTGACGGAGGAGAAACAGGTCCTGGCCGTTGACGAGCCGCTGTCGACCAAGCCCGGCAAGCCGGCGTTGTACCGGGTCGCCGACAGCAACCTGCGGCTGTACCTGGGCGTGCTGCGCGCCGTGCACGAGCAGGCCCGGCGGGGCCGTCCGGAAGCGGGGTTCCGGCTGGTCGAACGGCGTTGGACGGCGTGGCGCGGCCGTGCCGTCGAGCCGATGATCCGCCAGTCCATCGAGCTCGCCGCCCTGTCGGAGAGGCTGCCCTGGCCGGATGTCTCGGCGGTCGGCGGCTGGTGGAACCGCCGGTTCGACCCGGAGGTCGACATGGTCGGTGCCGATCGAGCGCCGGCCGCGGGCAGGATCTTCTTCGCGGGTTCGATCAAGTGGCTCGCGAGCGGCTTCGACCGTCACGACCTGGCCGCCGCGCGCCGCGCGGTCGCGCAGATCCCCGGGTACGACCCCGCGTCGACCGGCCTGCTCATCGCCTCCCTCAGCGGCCTCGGCCCGGACGTCGATGAGCGATCGGTCGACGTCCTGTGGACTCCCCGGGACGTGATCGAATCCTGGCAGGGCTGACGCGCCGGTCCGCCGGCGTCACCTCATCGCGGCGCGGAAAGCGGGGTCACGCGAGAGGCACCAGCAGCGGGCGCAAGAGCGTGCCGACCTCGCCGAGGATGAGGGCCGCGCACGCGTGGTAGCCCTCGCTCGGCCCGCCGTACGGGTCCGGAACGTCGTCCACGCCGGGCCAGGGCAGCCGTGTACGCCGTGAGTCGGCGGTCGTCACCAGCGCGCGGGCCCGGGCGGCGGCTCCGGCTCCGGAGGGCGGCGCCTGGCCGCCGACCAGCCGGGCGAACTCCCGCAGGGTGAAGGTGCGGTCGCGCGCCTCGGGGGTGCCGGCGAGGATCGCGTCGCGGTGGCCTTCCTCCATGGTGAGCACGAGGTCGGCGGCGCCGACGATGGCGGTCGTCAGCCGCCGGCCGCGGTGATCGTCGTCCTCGATGCCCAGCGCGCGGAGCGCCGACGCCGAGCCGGGCGCGATCGGGCTGCCCTCGTGCCCGTACACCCCGGCGCTCTCGACGACGACACCGGCGGCGTCCGGCCCGCCCGCGCGCAGTGCGTGCCGGATCATCGCTTCCGCCATCGGTGACCGGCAGATGTTCGCCGTGCAGACCACGACGATCCGGAACTCCTGTGTCATGCCGGGCATCCTAGAACTCTCGACGGACGGTTCGGCCGACCCGGGGCGCCCGTGGTCCGCGGCCGCTCAGGCGGTCGAGCCGTCCGGCCGGTCCCGGCCCGGTTCGGGGGCGTCGGCGTAGCGCGCCCCGCACCCCGTGCAGGCCCACCGGTGGACCCCGACGACGCATCCGGCGAGGACCACCTCACCGGCGTCGAGAGCTCGCTGGAGCTCCGCGGACCGGCGCACCCGGCCGTACACCAGCCGCGCGACGCGATGACCGCAGTGCGGGCACGGCGGCGGCCCCTGCTCGTTCGGCACTCTGGCCCACTCCTGTCCGGAGCCCATGAGGGCGCGGTGCGGGACGGCCGGCCCGTCCCGCCCGCTTCCAGGTCTACAGCGCGTTCTTGAGGAACTCCACCTGCAAGAGCAGGAGGTTCTCCGCGACGACCTCCTGCGGCGTCATGTGGGTGACGCCCGACAGCGGCAGCACGCTGTGCGGCAGGCCCGCGGCGAGCAGCGCCGAGGAGAATCGCAGTGTGTGCGCGACCACCACGTTGTCGTCCGCCAGGCCGTGGATGATCAGCAGCGGGCGCATCGTGCGCGGGCCCTCTTCGGCCGACACCGCCGCGATCAGGCTCCCCCGCTCGTACGGCCCCGGGTCCTCGTTCGGGTCGCCGAGGTAGCGCTCGGTGTAGTGGGTGTCGTACAGGGTCCAGTCGGTGACCGGGGCGCCCGCCACCGCGGCGTGGAAGACGTCGGGGCGGTGCAGCACCGCGAGCGCGGCGAGGTACCCGCCGAACGACCAGCCGCGGATCCCCACGCGTGACAGGTCGAGCGGGAAGCGCTCGGCGGCCGCGTGCAGGGCCGTCACCTGGTCCTCCAGCACCGGCTCGACCAGGTCGCGGTGGATCGCCCGCTCCCACTGGGGCCCGCGGGCGGGGCTGCCGCGGCCGTCGGCGACCACGACGGCGAACCCCTGGTCGGCGAGCCACTGCGACTCGGTGAAGGCTCGCCGTGTGGCGAGCACCCGCTGGGCGTGCGGACCGCCGTACGGGGCCATGATCACCGGCAGCGGCTCGTCGCCGGAGTAGCCGGAGGGCAGCAGCACGGCGGTGCGCAGCTCGCGCTCTCCCGCACGGATCAGGTTGACGTTCACCTCGATCGCGGGCGTCTCGGCGTGGGAGGCGATGTGACCGAGCGTCTTGCCGGCCCGCTGGACGGTCGTCTCGACGCCGAACCCGTCGAGCCGGCCTCCGGTGATCACGGTGGTGCCGCCCCTGCGCCGGCCGCCGAACACACCGCTCCCGCTGCTCAGCCGGGTGAGGCCGCTGCCGTCGTAGACCCACACGTGGATCTCGGTGGGCTCGTCGGAGGCGGTGAACACCACGGTGTCGCCGTCCACGTTCAGCACGGACCGTACCTGCAGGCCACGTGGGGTGACCGGCTCGCCGGCGACGAGCAGCCGGCGGGTCGTGTCGTCCTCGGCGACCCAGACCAGGTCGCCGCTCGCGGTACGGGCCGGCACGCCGGGCACGATGTCGATCCAGACCGGGTCGGTGTCCTCCCGCACGAGCGTGGTCTCGCCGGTGGCCGGGTCGGCGGACAGGACCCGCATGACCTTCTGGTCGCGGGTCTGTACGACGAGCAGGATGCCGCCGGAGTCCCAGCTCGCCGCGGCGAGGTAGGGGTAGGTCTCGCGGTCCCACGCGACCGGCTGCCGGCGGCCGTCGAGGCCGAGCACGACCAGCGAGACGTCCGCGTTGGGCGTGCCCGCGGCGGGATAGGCGACCTCCACCGGCGGACGGCCGGGGTTGGCCGGGTCGGCGATGTGCCACCGCTGCACGGGGGACTCGTCGACGCGCGCCGCGAGCACGGACTCGCCGTCCGGCGACCACCAGAAGCCGCGCATGCGCTGCATCTCCTCGGCCGCGACGAACTCCGCCAGCCCGTAGGAGACCTGGTCATCCTCTGGCTCGGCGAGCACGCGGTCGGCGCCGGAGGACACGTCGATGACCCGCAGGGCGCGCCCGGAGACGTACGCGACGCGGCGGCCGGTCGGGTCGGGACGCGGGTCGAAGACGGGGGACGCGGCGTCGAGCGGCCGCACGTCCTTGTCGAGGTCGGTGACGAAGAGCCGCCCGCTCAGGGCGAAGGCGGCGATGGTCAGCTCGCGGTCGGCCGCGTAGGAGGTGATGCCGCCGGCCTGCTCGCGGGCGCGCTCCCGGCGTGCGCGCTCCTCGGCCGGCAGGTCCTCCTCGCCGGGCAGGTGGAGGACGCGCGGGTCCACGATGAGACGCTCCTCGCCGGTCGCGTCGTCGCCGACGTCGACCGTCCACAGGCACGTGACCGGATCGGTGCCGTGCCGGGAACGCAGAAAGACGACGCGGGCGCCGTCGGACGACACGAGGAAGCCGCGCGGGGCACCGAGAGTGAATCGCCGGGTTCGAGCGCTCTGTCGTGGGAAGCTGATGGTCATGCCTTCGATCCTGCCAGCCGGACACAAGCGCCGCGAAGACGGCCGTGGCCCCGGGCGAACGGCTACGGTAGTCACCCGCAGACAGTCACCCCGCAGACTTCCCCTACAGGAGCGTTGATGCCGGACGGCCGTCCACTCAAGCCGGGTGACCCGGAGCGGCTCGGCTCGTACACCATCACCGCGCGCCTGGGCGAGGGCGGCCAGGGGGTCGTCTACCTGGGCCGGTCCGCCTCGGACGAGCAGGTGGCCGTCAAACTGCTCCGCGCCGACCTCGCCCAGGACGACGTCGCGCGCACGCGGTTCCTGCGCGAGCTCGACGCGGTAAAGCGCGTGGCGCGGTTCTGCACCGCGCAGGTGCTCGACGCCGACGTCGACGGCGACCGGCCCTACATCGTCAGCGAGTACGTCCCCGGCCCGTCGCTGTACCAGCTCGTCTCCTCCGACTCCCCGCGTTCGGGCGCGGACCTGGAACGGCTGGCCATCGGCACGGTGACCGCGCTCGTCGCCATCCACCAGGCGGGCATCGTCCACCGCGACTTCAAGCCGCAGAACGTCCTCATCGCGGCCGACGGGCCACGAGTGATCGACTTCGGCATCGCGCGGGCGCTCGACGCGGCCGCCACCATGACCAACTCCGCCATCGGCACGCCCGCCTACATGGCGCCCGAGCAGCTGCTCGGCCAGGAGATCACCCCGGCCGCCGACCTGTTCTCCTGGGCCTCGACGATGGCCTACGCCGCGACCGGGCACGCGCCGTTCGGCCAGGACACCGTCATGGCGGTGATCCACCGGATCCTCAACGAGCCGCCGGACCTCGGCTCGATGGAGGAGCCGCTGCGCGGCATCGTCACCGACTGCCTCGCCAAGGATCCGGCGCAGCGCCCGCAGACCCAGGCGCTGCTGATGCGGCTGCTCGGCGAGGAGGGCCTCACCCCTTCGTCAGGGGGCTCCGGCGACGCGGAGACGGCGATCCTGGGCCAGGGCGCGGCGTTCGCCGGCACGGCGGTCGCGGACGCGATCCCGCCGACGGAGCCGACGCGGGCGGCCGGCGCCACCAGGCCCGCCACGGGCACCGGCGCGCGGGGGCCGCTCTCCCCGCGCGCGGCGGTGGCGATGGTCGCGGGCCTGCTGATCGCGGTCTGTGTGATCGCCCTGGTCGTGTGGGCGGCCTCCCGCGGCGGCGACCACCCGTCCGGCGGCGGCGGTGGGCCGACGCCCGCTCCCTCCAGCGCGCCGGTGACCTCCTCGGAGCCGGAGGTGCCGACCGGCCCGACCGGTCGTCCGACCTACAGCGGTCCGGCCCCGACGGACAGCGGCGGGCCCGAGCCCACGACCTCGCATCCGACCGCCTCCAGCGGCACCACCGAGCCCGGCGACGGCGACACGACCGACCCCGGCGACGGCGACACCGGCGAGCCGACCGGCGGCACCGGCGGCGGCGGTGACACCTCGGCGCCCGGCACCGGCGACGGCGGAGGCGGCAAGGCGACCCAGCCGGCCGCACAGACGACCTGACACGGAGCCACCGGATACCGTTTCGTCCATGGCCGAACCCCGCATCCTGCTGGTGCACGCGCACCCGGACGACGAGTCGATCGAGACCGGCGCCACGATGGCCAAGTACGCCGCCGAGGGCGCCCACGTCTGCCTCGTGACGTGCACCCGCGGCGAGGAGGGCGAGGTGATCCCCGAGGACCTGCGCCACCTGTCCGGTGACGCGCTGGGGGAGTACCGCGTGGGCGAGCTGGCCCGGGCGTGCTCCGCGCTCGGCGTCACCGACCACCGGTTCCTCGGCGGCGTCGGCCGCTGGCGCGACTCCGGGATGATGGGCGACCCGGCCAACGACGATCCCCGCTGCTTCTGGCGCGCCGACCTGGACGAGGCCACCGACGCGCTGGTCCGCATCGTCCGCGAGGTACGGCCGCAGGTCATCGTCACCTACGACGCCAACGGCTTCTACGGCCATCCCGACCACATCCAGGCCCACCGGGTGGCCTGGCGCGCCTTCGAGCGGTCCGCCGACCCCTCCTACGGCGAGGGCGAGGCGTGGGCGCCGTCGCGGTTCTACGCCACCGCGATCCCGATCTCGGCGCTGGAGGCCGAGGTGGGCCGCGGCCCGTTCGACCGGGTCGGCTCGGTGGAGGAGTTCGGCTTCGGGGTGCCCGACGACCAGGTCACGACCCGGATCCAGGCCGGGCCGCACCTTCACGCGAAGGTGGCCGCGATGCGCTGGCACGCCACTCAGATCACGGTGGCCCCGCCCTACTACGCCCTCTCCAACAACATCGGTGTCCCGCTGCTCGACGCCGAGTACTACACGCTCCTCGCCGGCGAACCCGGCATTCCCGGAGAGGACGGGCGTGAGGCCGGTCTGGTGCACCCGGTAGCCTGACCGGTCGTGGAACAGACGACGGGTCCGTACCCCCCATCCGTGCCCACGCCGGAGCCGGCCTTCGTGACCGGGCTCGCCTACGGCGTGCTCGCCGTGCTGGGCGTCGTGCTGGGAGTGGTCGAGTCGTTCCAGTTCTCCTGGGAGGTGGCCGGCGTACCGGTCGCGGCGATCGTGCTGTCGCTGGTGAACCTCGCCGTCTTCCGCGCCGCCGGCTGGGCGATGGCGAGCCGGCTCGGCGCCGTCATGCCGGCGGTGCCGTGGTTGATCGTCCTGGTGGTGCTGTCCGCCCGCCGGCCCGAGGGCGACCTCGTCGTCACCGGCACGGCCGCCGGGTACGTCTACATGTTCGGGGGCGCGGTCGCCGCCCTGATCGCGATCGTCCGGACCCGGTCGGCCCGTCCGTGGATGCTCACCGGAGCTCCGCGCCCGCCCGGCGCGCGTTAGCGACCGGCCGGTAACATCCGAGGGAGGCCCGTCGTGGGCCGCTCCGAGACCGTGTGAGGAGACGCGCGTCCATGCCGAGGTCCGCGGGAGTCGATCCCGAGGAGTACCGGCGCGTGGCCGGGCGCTTCGCCACCGGCATCACGGTGGTGACCACGGTCGTCGACGGTGTCGCCCACGCGATGACGGTGAACGCCTTCACCTCCGTGTCGCTCGATCCGGTCCTCGTGCTGTTCTGCCCCGAGAAGGCGGCGCGCTTTCACGACGCGGTCATCGCCGCCGGCGTCTGGGCGGTCTCGGTGCTGGGCGAGGAGGGCGAGGACGCCTCGCGGTGGTTCGCCACGCGCGGGCGCGAGCTCAAGGGCCAGCTCGACGGCTGGCCGTCGCACCCCGGCCCGCACACCGGCGCCCCGATCCTGCGGAGCGCCATCGCCGCGATCGAGTGCCGTACCCACGCGGTCCACGACGGCGGCGACCACAGCATCGTGGTCGGCGAGGTGCTGGGCGTCGGCCGGCCGGACGCCGGCGGCAGCCCCCTGCTGTACTACGACGGGGACTACCACCGGGTCCGTCCACGCTGATCAGGCGGGGGCCTCGACCGGCTCTGCGGGCTGCGGCTCGCCGGCGCGCACGTGGCGCCGGAGCACCAGGCACGAGGCGGCGGACACCAGCACGACCACGATGGGCAGGGCCATGGTGGGCTTCATCGCCGAGACGAAGCCGTGGTCGAACACGGCCTTGGCCACCTTGCCGATCTGCGCGGCGACCTCCTTGGGCACGCCCTGCGGCACGTTCTGCGACGCGCCGGTCTGCCCGGCCCCGACCTCCATACCGCCCGTGGCGGCGTGCTTGAAGCCCGCGAGGAACTGCGCGCGAGCCTGTACCGGCACCTGACCGGCCCGCGCGGTCGCCTCGTGCTGGAGCGAGGTGGCCAGCTGGTTCTGCAGGATCGCGCCCATCGCCGCGCTGCCGACCACCGAGCCGATCTGGCGGATCGTGTTGTAGACGCCGGAGGCGGCCCCGGCCATGCGCGGCTCGATGCCCCGCATCGCCTCGGTGGCCATCGGCGCGAACACGCACCCGACGCCGATGCCGGAGACGATGAGGCAGGGCTGGAACGCGGCCCAGCTCGTGGTCGGTTCGGCGAGGAGCACGATCCATGCCATGCCGAGGGCGTACAGGGTCAGGCCGACCATGAGGATGTACTTGCCGCCCATCCGGTCCGACAGCCGCCCGGCCACCGGGGCGATGAACATGGAGATCACCGACATCGGGGCCATGACCACGCCGGACTTCAGAGCGCTGTAGCCGAGCACCGACTGCAGGTAGATCGTCAGGGGCAGGAACATGCCGACCATGCCGACCGAGACCGCGGCGGCGACGAAGTTGAGGATCGTGTAGTTGCGGTCGCGGAACAGCCGGAAGGGCACGAGGGGCTCGTTGCCCTGCTGGGTCCGCTGCTGCAGCAGGAAGATGACCAGGAGCACGATCGACGCCGCGCCGAGTGCCCAGATCCAGGCGTTCCAGTGGTAGCGCTGGCCCTCCGTCAGCGCGAACGCCAGGCAGAACAGCGCGACCGTGGCGATGAGCACGCCGCCGAGGTCCATGCGGTGCCGGCGCTCCTGCCGCACCGAGGGGATCAGCACGAAGGACGCGAACAGCACGACGACACCGATGGGCAGATTGATGAAGAAGATCCATCGCCAGTCGAACTTGGTCACCAGGAAGCCGCCGAGCGTCGGCCCGGCGATCGTGGCCACCCCCGCGACCGCGCCCCAGATGCCGAGTGCGGCACCCCGCCGCTCCGGTGGGAAGGTCGCGATGATGATCGCCATCGTCTGCGGCATCAGCATGGCCGCGCCCAGGCCCTGCACGCAGCGGGCGGCGATCAGCTCGGCGGGGTTCTGGGAGATCCCGCAGAGCAGGCTCGCGACCGTGAAGACCGCGACGCCGAAGATGAACATGTTGCGCTGCCCCCGCACGTCACCGAGCCGTCCGGCGGTGATGAGCAGCACGGCGAGGATGAGCACGTAGGCGTTGACCACCCACAGGATCTCGTCGAGCGACGCGTTCAGTTGGTCGATCATGCTGGGCATCGCGATGTTGACGATGGTCAGGTCCAGCAGTGTCATGAAGAAGCCAAGGCTGAGCGTGAGCAGGATCGCCCACGGGTTGCCGTGCCACTTTCTCATTGTTTCTCCCCGTCTCCGCCGTTCGGCGGCCGCCAGTCGATCCGGCGGTTCTTGATGTCCTCGCTCAGGGCACGGACGAAGTCCAACTCCGCGCGCAGGCGGGAGTTCAGGAACTCCACCTCGAGGACCGATACGCGGGAATGTCCCTGCTTGATCAGGCTCTCCACGACGGTGTCATGGGCGGCCAGCTTCGCCTCCAGGTCGACGGTGCGCCGGTCGAGCAGCGTCGCGGCCTCCGCCGGGGGCAGCATCGAGACGAAGGCCAGCGCCATGCCGAAGCTCGGGTACTCCTGGACCGGGCGCATAATGAACTCCCGCAGCCGCGCACGCGCCTCGTCGCGGCCCGCCTCGGTGATCGCATAGACCGTGCGCTCCGGGCGCCGGCCCTCCCGGCTGGTCTCCACCGGTTCGATCAGTCCGTGCTCGGCGAGCCGCGCGACCGTGTGGTACAGCGACCCGTGGGCGACCTTGACGACGTGGTCGATGGCACGCTCGCGGATGCGCTGCTGCATCTCGTACGGGTGCATCTGCTCGTCGGCGAGCAGGCGGAGCACCGTGAGGCCCAAAGGCGTCAGTGGTCGGGACATGGGGTCCTCTAGTCGACTCTCAATAATCCATGTGGACTATATGCCTCTGGACAGTTCGCCGCAATCGAGTTATGAGGCCATGTATGCGTGCATGACGAAGGCCTGGACCGCCTGCGGTCCAGGCCTTGTGAACAAGCCTCAGCTCTCGGCGAGAGCCTCCGTGAGCCGATCGAGCGCCCAGTCGAGGTCGGCCTCGTCCACCACGAGCGGCGGCGCGAGCCGGAGCGTCGTCTCGTGGGTCTCCTTGGCGAGCACCCCGCGCTCCATGAGTCGCTCGCTGACCGGGCGGGCCTTGCCGTTGAGCTCGACGCCGGCCCACAGCCCGCGCCCCCGTACCTCGTGGACCAGCTCGGAGGGCAGCGCGCCGAGCCGCTCGTGCATGTGGGCGCCGAGCGTACGGGACCGCTCCTGGAACTCCCCGGTCCGCAGCATCGCGATGACCTCGCGCGCGATCGCGCAGGCGAGCGGGTTGCCGCCGAACGTCGAGCCGTGCTGGCCCGGCTTGAACACCCCGAGGATCTCCTGGTCGGCCACCACCGCGGAGATCGGCATGATGCCGCCGCCGAGCGCCTTGCCCAGGATGTAGACGTCCGGGACGACGTTCTCGTGCTCGACCGCGAACGTCGTGCCGGTACGGCCCAGGCCCGACTGGATCTCGTCGGCGAGCATCAGCGCGCCGGCCTCGGTGCAGATCTCGCGCACGGCGGTCAGGAATCCGCTCGGCGGCACGTTGACGCCCGCCTCGCCCTGGATCGGCTCGATCAGCACGCCGACCGTGTCCTCGTCCACGGCCGCGCGCAGGGTCGCCACGTCGCCGTACGGCACGGTGCGGAAGCCCGGGGTGAAGGGGCCGTAGGAGTTACGCGCGTCCGGGTCGGTGGAGAAGCTGACGATCGTGGTCGTCCGGCCGTGGAAGTTGCCCTCGAAGGTGACGATGTTCGCCTGCTCGGCCGGCACGCCCTTGACCTCGTACCCCCATTTGCGGGCGGTCTTGAGCGCGGTCTCGACGGCCTCGGCGCCACTGTTCATCGGCAGGACCATGTCCTTGCCCGCCAGTTCGGCCAGCTCGGCGACGAACGGCCCGAACTGGTCGTGGTCGAAGGCCCGGCTGACCAGCGTGACCCGCTCCAGCTGACGCCGGGCCGCCTCGACGAGGCGCGGATGGCGGTGCCCGAAGTTGACCGCGGAGTAGGCGGCGAGCATGTCGAGGTACCGTCGGCCCTCGACGTCGGTGACCCAGGCGCCTTCGGCCTCGGCGATGACGACCGGCAACGGATGGTAGTTGTGGGCGCTGTGCCGCTCCGACAACGCGCGGAGATCGTTCGTGTTCAACGGCGGCTCCTTCGTCGACTCGCGGGGTCTCCGCGAGTGTCCGTTTTTCCAGGTTAGAGGCTATTTACGGGCGGAGTTCAAGCGTGCAGCACTTGGGGCCGCCGCCCGCCTTGCGAAGCTCGGTCATCTCGACCGGGATCACCTCGTAGTCACGCTGCGTGAGTTCAACCCGAAGACGCGCGGCGTCGTGAGGGACGACCACGTGACGTCCGTCGCTGACCGCGTTGAGGCCGAAGGCGAGCGCGTCGTCCTCGGTCGCCTCGATCAGTTCGGGGAACAGCGTCTTGAGCTTGAGCAGCCCGTCGTCGTCGAAGGCCCCCGGGTAGTACGCCGCGGTGAACGAGTCGATCACGCACAGCGCGGTGTCGAGGTGGTAGAAGCGCGGATCGACGAGGGCCACGCTGACCACGGGGAGCCCGAACGCGTCGTGGAGTTCGTTGTGCGCCCGCGGATCGGTACGGAAGCCGTGCCCGGCCACGATCGCGCGGTAGGCGTAGACGTAGTCCCCCTCGCCCTCGTTGACGTGCACCGCGGGGGTGAACCGCGGGTAGCCGTGGCTCTCGAACCACCGCCGGTGGGCCTCCGCCTCCCCGTCGCGCTCGGGATGGCGGAACCGCGCGCCCATCACCATGCCGCCCACCACCATGGCGCCGTTCGCGGCGAAGACCATGTCGGGCAGGTGCTCGACCGGTTCGAGCAGGTGGACGGTATGGCCGAGCGAGACGTACGTCGCGCGCAGCCGTTCCCACTCGGCCATGGCACGGTCCCGGTCGACCGGCGTGGACGGGTCCATCCACGGGTTGATGGCGTACTCGACGGCGAAGTGCTCCGGCGGGCACATCAGGTAGGTCCGCGCCGGCCGGCCGGACGGACCCGAGGGGCGCCCGGTCGTCTCCGGCGCGAAGCCCGTGGTGGCACGGGCAAAGGCCTGCATCGTCATTGGGTCTCCTGGCAATGCTGGATGCCCTTGGTGTTCATGAGGCATCACGTGCAGCGTAAAGTCGCGCTGGAGCGCAGACCAATAACGAAATCAGACGCGAGAGGGGCGGATCATTGCGTCTTGACGACCTGGATCGGCGAATCGTTGCGTGCCTGTTGGAGAACGCCCGCCTGTCGTTCGCCCAGATCGGCGCCCGGATCGGCCTGTCCGCCCCGGCGGTCAAGCGGCGCGTGGACCGGATGCGCCACGACGGCGTGATCACCGGTTACGCGGCGGTCGTGGATCCGGCGGCGCTGGGCTGGACGACGGAGGCGTTCGTGGAGCTGTTCTGCGCGGGCCGCACGTCACCGGCGGAGATCTACGCGAGCATCCGGCGGCATCCGGAGGTCGTCGCGGCGTACACGGTGACGGGCGAGGCCAACGCCCTGGTGCATCTGCGGGCGCACGACATCCAGGGGCTGGAGGAGGCCCTCGAACGGCTGCGCAACGAACCGAACATCGTGCAGACGAAGACGTCGATCGTCCTCTCCCGCCTCCTCGGACGGCCGACCGGCGGCCCGGACGCGTAGTCTGCGGGCGTGGACTTCGCGACCGCTGATCTCATCGACGAGTTCGAGTCCGAGCTGACGGGCTGTTCGACGCAGTTCCGTTCGTACGGGGGGCGGTCCCGCTTCGCCGGCCCGATCGAGACGGTCCGCTGCCTGGAGGACAACGCCCTGGTCAAGCGGGTGCTGGCGACCCCGGGCGAGGGCCGCGTCCTGGTGGTGGACGGCGGCGGCTCTCTACGGCGCGCCCTGATGGGTGACATGATCGCCGCCTCGGCGGTCGCCCAGGGCTGGGCGGGCGTAGTGATCAATGGCGCGGTCCGCGACGTACGGGCCCTGGCCGGGCTGGACCTGGGCGTCAAGGCGCTCGGCTCGAACCCGTGCAAGAGCCGCAAGGAGGGCAAGGGCGAGACGGGCGTCACGGTGTCCTTCGGTGACGCCGCCTTCCACCCGGGCGCGTGGCTCTACAGCGACGAGGACGGGATCGTCCTCGCCTCCCGCGCCCTCCTCTAGAGGATCGTGACCCTCGGCAGCGTTCCCTGGGCCCGAGCGCCCGCCGCATCCGGGGTGACGTGCCGGTTCTCGCCGTTCACGCTCGTGTCGATCCCGGTGATCCGCGGTGGCCCCATCGGGGAGAACAGATAGTCACCCGGCCGCAGGCGGCCGTCTTTCGGCACGGTGAGGGTGAAGGTCGCCGTCAGATGCCCGACGAGCGCGCAGTGGCTCGCGTCGTAGTGGCTGTCGTGCGCGAGATCCTTCTGCAGCCCCACGTTCACGTCGACGCTCCGTCCGGTCGGCAGCCGCTTCTCGGGCCGGTCCGGGTAGAAGGAGACATAGGCGTTGTTCCCCCGCTGGTTCCCCGGGATCACGAGATAGCTGAAGCTGCGGATGCGGGCGCGCCGCGCCCGCGCGATCATCTGGTCGTAGCAGCGTGGCGCCGTCGCCCGCTTGTCCGGAGGACCGGGGCTCACGGTGGTGATCCGCTCGGTCACGCGGACCGGCAGCCCCGGCCGGACGCGTGCGGGTGAGATCGTGAAGCCGTAGTCGAGGACGGGGCCGTCCGCCGTCGTGGCATCCGGATAGGGCAGGAACGCACCCGGCCGGGTCACGGTCATGTGGACCGAGCCGGACGACGCGCCGCCGACCTGCGGTGTGGGCCAGACCAGGTAGATCGTTGACGCGGCGACAGCCGTCGCCACCAGCCCGCCGCCGACCTTGATTCCGGTGGCCTTTCCGAACAGGCCCTTCGCTCCGGCCTTCCCGGCGAGCTCGGCGGCGCCGTGCGCGAGGCCGGTGATGCCCGAGGTCACCCCGAGCACGGCGGCCGGGAAGGCGGCGGCGAGGGCGGCCGTGGCCGCGCCGAGCGCGACCCAGCCGCGGCGCTCCCAGTCCGGGCCGTACGCGTCGGTGGCGATCCGCTCCAGCAGGTCGACGAACCGCCGCGCGTCCGGCGGGCGGTGGCCGGGGTCCTTGGCCATGCCATGGGCAAGGAGCGGGCGCAGCCGCTCGGGCACGGCCTGCGCCGGGATCGGCGCGGCCTCGTGCAGGCGCCGGAGCGTGGTGGTGTCCCCCGAGGCGTACGGCGGGACGCCGGTGACGCACTCGAAGAAGACACACGTGGCCGAGTACACGTCCGTCGCGGGAGTGGCCGGAGCGCGATTCCACTGCTCGGGGGCCATGTACGCGGGAGTCCCGGCGAACGTGCGCTCTCCCGCCAGCACGGCGACGCCGAAGTCGATGAGCTTGCTGTTCCCGTCGGCGGTGACCAGGACGTTCGCGGGTTTGTAGTCGCGGTGGACCACGTTGACGGCGTGCGCGGCCGCCAGCCCCAGCAGCGAGCCCTTGAGAACGGTGAGCGCCGCCTCGGGGGACAGCGGACCGGGGTTCCGGCTCAGCACGTCGCGCAGGGCGACGCCGTCGACGGCCTCCAGGACGATCGCCGCGCCCCGGGACGTCTCGACGTAGTCATGAAGCCGGGCCACGTGCGGATCCGCCACCCGGGCGAGCATGTTGACCTCGTCACGGAACATCGCCCGATGCCGCGCGTGCTCCAGGAGCTCGGGCGCCAGATACTTGATCGCCACGATCTCGCCCGTGGCGATGCGACGGGCCAGCACGACCCGGCCCTGGGCGCCGGCGCCCAGCTGGTGGAG
The DNA here is from genome assembly GCF_039541955.1 of Actinoallomurus oryzae. Lineage (NCBI taxonomy): Bacteria > Bacillati > Actinomycetota > Actinomycetes > Streptosporangiales > Thermomonosporaceae > Actinoallomurus > Actinoallomurus oryzae. The sequence continues at coordinate 54,084 of NZ_BAABHF010000067.1, forward strand.
CTCTTCGAACCCGGTCAGCCGCCAGCGGCTCATCCGGGGCGGGACTCGGTCTGCACCTCACCGACCGCCAGGGTGTCGTTGGTCGTCATCGAGGTGGTGCGATCCGGGAAGTAGCCGCGCTCGGCGTCGCAGTCGCCCTGGCAGGTCCAGTAGATGTTCCAGGTCACGGTGACGGAGATGGCGTACTTCCCGTTCGGCTGGCCGGCGGAGGAGCGCTGGTAGGTGTACCCGCACGCGGTCCCGGTGCGGCTGCCCGCGGTCGTACAGGTGACGCTGCTCTCGCCCATGTTCCAGGTGATGTCCTTGGGGTCGGCGACCGCCGTCACCGTCGTCCCGAAGAGGGGGGCCGACGCCTCCTCGTGGGCGAAGTCACCGGGATCGACCCACAGGCCGGTCTTGAGCTGGACGTAGGTCTTGCCCGCCGGTGACGTGTGGACATGCGGCGCGGGCAGGATGAGCCGGGCACGCGCGTCGTAGGCCACGTCGATCGTGGGTACCCGCTGAACGGCCGCCGGCGCGTTGCCCGCGCCGAGCGCGTTGCAGTTCACCGCTCCCGGGCAGGGGAGCGGCGCGGCTTTGCCGCCGTTGCCCCCTCTTCCACCGCCGCCGCTACGCCTGCTGGGCTGACCGGAGTAGTGCCGCGTCCCGGTCACGTGTACGCACAGGTCGCCGCAGGTGGAGGCGCCTGCCGGCGTGGGCGCCATGCCGAACGTGACCGTCGCGCCGGCGATGAGGATCGCGATGGCCGAGAATCGCCTGATCAGCATTTTTCGCCCTCCGTCGCTTCGGAGATCTTCCAGACGTCGTCGGAGTAACGCATGACCGCCTGATACTGGACCGTGCCGCCGCGCCACGAGGTCAGGCGCCTGCCGGTCTTCGCCGAGTACTTGTAGGAACCAAGAGTGCGTACGCAGTCGAGGATCACCACGGTCGACAGATCGCTCGAACTGCCCTGCACCCGCGGATTCAGAATGTTGTGGAAACGCCAGATCAGCCCTTGGGCCCGAACGGCGCCGATGTCCTGGGTGACCTTGGACAGCAGGGGGTCCATGGCGACCGCGGAGAGCCCGCCGGCGTCATTGGTCTCATACGCCCGTTCGTAGGCGAGTTGGTAGGCGCGGTACGCGGCGAGTGCGGACTGCGGGGTCTTGGGAGCGGGGGCCCCCGCTCCCGGAGCGTCGTCGCCGGCGGTCGCACCACCCGTGGCGCCGGATGAGGATGCCGCCGAGGCACCGTCGCCGGGGGCTTGACCGTTCGGATGGAAGCCGCCGGTCTGCGCGCGGCTTCCGCAGGCCGCCAGCAGACCCATCAGGACGAGGGGGCCGACGCTCTTACGGAATCGCATGGTCAAATTCTCGCTGGCATCAGGGCAAAAATTACCTGTTGAGCTTACTGAGACCGTAGAGGTAAGAAAAGACCTTTGGCGGATCCGGGTAAACGGTCTTGACCTATTCCCGGGTTACAGTCGTCCGACGAGGGCGACCAGGTCAAGCCCGAGGATCATGTCAAGCTTGATCACTGTTTCGAACTTCGCGCCCGGGGGCACGGAGTCGTCTTCCGTCAGCCGGAAAAGTGTCGGAAAGATCGCCGGAGTGTCGAGATCGTCGTCCAGAGCGGCGACCGCCTCGCGGACGTACTCTCGGCTCAGCGGCCGTCCGGGCGACTCCGCCCAGCCCGCGACCCGGCGCCGCCACGAGGTGAGCGAGGCGTCCGCCTCCTCCAGGTCTCGCCTGGTCAGGTCCACGTCGGTCCGGTAGTGCCGCAGCAGGAGCGCCAGCCGGACGGCCAGCGGGTCCAAGCCGTCCGCGGAGGCGAGCGAGCAGCGCCCGACGGTCGGTCCGATGTGCACGTCGGCCGCGCCGGAGGTGAGCTCGGCGGGCCGTACGCCCAGGTCCGCGGCGCCGGGGACGTCGTCCCAGACGCCGATCGCGCGGAGCCGGTGATGGTCGGCGACGCGCCGGATCAGGTCACCGACCAGCAGCGCCCGCAGCCCGCCGGTGCACGCCACCCGTACGACACCGGGGCGGGCCGTCGTGATCTCCTCGGCGTTCCCCGTCTCTCCGTCGTACAGCCGCAGCACACCACGACCTTAGTTCAACTCACGGCGGCGAAGCGGAGCCGTACGTAGTCGGCCATCCAGCCCGACTCGCGGCGGAGCGCCGGCGCGGCGAGCTCGTTCACGCGGTCCAGCACCGGCCCGGCGACCTCGGGAGGCAGCTCCGCGATCAGCTCGGGGGCGTAGAGCCGCACCCAGTCGGCCGCCCCGTCCGGGCATTCGGCGAGGCGCGTCGGGCGGTCGAAGTACTCCATGAGCCGTACGGTGAAGCCGGCCTCCTCCAGGCGGGCGGCGTACTGGCCGGGAGTGGGGAAGTACCAGGGCAGCTCGGGCTCGGGGAGGCCGAAGACGCGCCAGGCGGTCTGTACGGCGGTGATCAGCGCCGCGCAGTTGCCCGCGCCGCCCATCTCCGCGACGAACCGCCCGCCGGGCCGCAGCGCCGCCCGGACCCGCGAGATCACCGCGGACGGGTCACGCGTCATCCAGTGGAGGGCGGAGTTGGACACGACGGCGTCGTACTGGTCGCCGGTGGTGAAGTCGTGCGCGTCGCCGACCGCGAACGACAGGTTCGGGTGCTCCGAACGCGCCGTGTTGACCATCTCGACCGACCCGTCGATGCCCAGGACCTCGGCGCCGCGGGCGGCGATCTCGACGGTCATCGTGCCGGTGCCGCAGCCGAGATCGATGACCCGCTCGTCGGGCTTGGGGTCGAGCAGGTCGATCAGCGGCGCGCCGTGGGCGGACACGTAGCCGAACGCTGTGTCGTACGTCGCCACGCCCCATCGCATGGGCGAAACATATCGGACATAGAGGTCAGGTGCCGGAACGTCTCGCATCGTGGATCGCCGACAGTGATCCGGGTCACGTGAGCGCGTCCGTACGAAGTTATCCACAGCCCGCGCACACGCCTTCCGGCCCGGTCACGGTCACGCCAGGCTGTCTCGCAGACCGACTGCACGGGAGGCCCCAGTGATCGACCTCGATATTCCCGAGACGGTCGCGACGCCGTTCGTCGTGGCCACCGACCAGCCGCCGCACGACCCGGTGACGGCCGCACGCGCCCGGGTGCGCCAGCCGTTGGCCGCCGATCTGCTCGGCACGCCCCTGGTCCAGATCTCCACGCTGCCGGCCGGAGCCTCCGGCTACGCGGAGCTCATGGAGGGTGCGGCGTGGGCGCGCCCGGCCGACCGCCCGTTACTGCACAAGTTCACGCATCACGTGGTGGTCATGGGCCACATCCCGCCGGTCTCCCAGCCCGGCCACGGTCAGGCCACGCGGGCCATCGCGCGCGCCGTGGCCGAGGCGTGCGGGGGCGTCATCTACGACGCCTGGTCCCATCAGGTGCTGTCGCACGACTTCCGCCACGGTGCGGAGCACCCGGAGTTCTGCCTGGCCGACGATTGGCTGGCGACGTTCATCACCGGAGGCGGGCACGACGACGGCCTCGGCGCCCGCGACGGCGGCCTGAGCCTGGCGACCGCGGGCCTGCACCGCTTCGCCCTGCCGGAGCTGGAGGCGCGAGCGGTCCCGCTGAGCAACGTCTTCGCCGCCGTGACGCTGCTGCGGTGTCTGTCCGTCGTGCTCCTGTCGGAGCACTGGGACTGGCTGGCCTGCAACCCGGGCGCCCGCACCCGCCGCCTGGCGCGCCGAGCCCGCGTCGAGAGCCGTGACGTCTGGCGCTACTGGGCCGCCGCGCCCAGGCCCACGGCGGACGGCCGCGTCCAGGTCCAGCTGGACGAGAGCGGCGAGATCGGCCCCAAGACGCTCCCCTACCTGTCCGTCGGGCCACCGGACGACTTCGCCTCTCCGGCCTCCGAATGGTGGAACGACGTGGTCGACCTGGCCATGCCGTACGTCCCCCAGGCTCCCCGCCGGACGGCCGCCTGACCGGCGGCCCCCGTGTCCCTCGGGCGGTGCGGGCCGGCGCCCTCGCGGCGACGGTCGCGCCGGCCTCGACCAGAAGACGAAGGAGACAGCAGTGCCCCAGCTCGTGCTTTCCGTTCCGGAGACGGTGACGTCGCACTACGTGGTCGCGACGAGCCGAGTGCTCGACGACCCGGGCACGGTCGTGCCGTGGCGTGTGCCCGAGCCGTTTCGCGCCGCTGCCGCCGAGGCGCTGAGATCACCCCGGCTCGGCGTCTTCACCATCGGCGCGGACGAGGCGACGTGGCGCCTGGACGACCTCCTGGCCTCCGACGACGACCGCCGGAGAGTCCGGGAGTCGACGCATCAGGTCCTGGTCGTCCACCGGGTCGCGACCGTCGACCAGCCCTACGGCGAGCAGACCGCGCGCGCGGTGGCCCGGGCGATCGCCGACGCCACCGACGGTGTCCTCATCGATCCTCAGGCCCGTCAGGTCGTCCTCCGCGACGGCCTCGCCCGGACGGAGCGCGGCTGGTTCCGGATGGGCGATCAGTGGTTCGGCACGCGTTACGACGTCGACGAGACCTCGGCCCGTTCCGCGCACCAGGACGACCTCGACGGTGCGGAGTCCTGCTCCTGCCTGCGGATCACGCTGCTCGGCCTGCGGCGGTTCGGCCTGCCGGACCTGGTGATCGACGACATCGCCTGCGCGCACGACCTGCCGGCCCTCAGCCTGCTGCGCTCCCTGGCGTGCCGGCTGCTCACCGACCAGTGGCGGTGGGCCCGCCTGCACCCCGGAAAGCCCACCCGTCCGCTCGACGACCATCCCGAGATCGATCCGGAGGACTTCTGGACGTTCTGGGGTGCCACGCCGTTCGTCGACGGCCGCCCGATCACGGCCCGCCTGGTCCCCGTCTCGCGCGGCACCCTCAAGGTCATGCCGCCGGAGGACTATCCGGGCACCCGCGCGGTCTGGAGCCGAGAGGTGCTCGTCCCGGCCATGCCTCCGCTGGTGGGCTGTCCCGCCGATGAGGACGCCCCATGGCCGCACCCCGCGCAGAACAAGGCGTGAACCACCTCTCCCGATGCGGGGGCGGTCCGCTCATGCCACGCTTGCGTATCGGCTTCTAGAATCCGGTTCACCATCGCCTTGGCCGCCGGCGCCGGCCGGTGTGGTGGGCGCGATCACGTCACGAGCAGGGAGCAGCAGTGTCGTACACCGAGATCGAGTACTCCGTCGCCGACCGGGTCGCCACGATCACTCTCGACCGGCCGGAACGGCTCAACGCGTTCACCTACGTGATGCGAGGCGAGTTGATCGACGCGTTCGACCGGGCCGACGCCGATGACGACGTTCGGGCGGTCGTGGTCACCGGGCGCGGGCGCGCCTTCTGCGCCGGTGCCGACCTCGAGCGCGGCGCGGGCACGTTCGACCACGACGCGGTCAGGGACGTTCCCGGTGAGCGTGAGGTGTTCGCGGACGGCGTCCCGCGGGACGGGGGCGGCACGGTCGCCCTGCGCATCGCGCGGTCGCTCAAGCCGGTCATCGCGGCGATCAACGGCCCGGCCGTGGGCGTCGGCGTCACGATGACGCTGCCGATGGACGTCAGGCTCGCGGCCGACGGCGCCCGGTTCGGCTTCGTCTTCGCCCGGCGCGGCATCGTCACCGAGGCCGCGTCGAGCTGGTTCCTGCCCCGGCTCGTCGGCATCGCCCAGGCCATGGAATGGTCGGTGACCGGCCGCGTCTTCGACGCCGACGAGGCGCTGCGGGGCCGCCTCGTCTCCCGGCTCTACCCCGCCGAGGGCCTCCTCGACGCCGCCTACGAACTGGCCGGAGAGATCGCCGCCAACACGTCGGCCGTCGCGGTCGCCGCCGTGCGCCGCCTGATGTGGTCCGGGCTCGGCGCTTCCTCCCCCTGGGACGCCCACCGCGCCGACTCGCTGCTGATGCGCGCGTTCGGCGCGGCGCCCGACGCCGCCGAGGGTGTCACCGCGTTCCTGGAGAAGCGCCCGGCCGAGTTCCCCATGAGGGTCGGCCGGGATCTGCCCGCCGACGTTCCCATCTGGCCGGGTCCCGACCCGACCGGGGTGGCTTGAGCGATCCTCTGGCGAGCGGTGGTATCCCAGGAGATGGGAAGGCGCCGCGGCCGGGTGTTCAACCGCCGGGGTTCCGTGACGGCCTGCGACGCGGGGGAGGAGGCGGAACGACTTTGCCCGCCACGAGTTCGGTTTCGGCCACCGTGACGACGGAGCCGTCCCGGCGGCGCACCGTGAGCTCGCCCCGGGACCACGCCTGCAGGTCTCCGAGCACGTCGCTGTACGCTCCGTTAGGCAGCCGTCGACGGAGCGACACACGTCGCCCGACGTCGGAGGGGGATACCGAAACGACGTACCGGGCGGAGAAACGCGGTCCGATGTGACGCCCCCCATGTCGAAACGGTTGACTGATAACGGCAATACTAGGCAAGGAACCGCTGCGAGCCGTGGCGACGGCCACAGACGTTGAGGAGTACGACGTGACCTACGTCATCGCGCAGCCTTGCGTGGACGTGCTCGACAAGGCATGCATCGAAGAGTGCCCCGTCGACTGCATCTACGAGGGCAAGCGCATGCTCTACATTCACCCGGACGAGTGCGTCGACTGCGGCGCATGTGAGCCGGTCTGCCCGGTCGAGGCGATCTTCTACGAAGACGACACGCCGGACCAGTGGAAGGACTTCTACAAGGCCAACGTGGAGTTCTTCGACGATCTCGGTTCGCCGGGCGGTGCGTCCAAGGTCGGCAAGATCGACAAGGACCACCCGATCGTGGCGGCACTGCCGCCGCAGGGAGACGAAGCCTGAGTTCGGATGAGAATGTCCGTGCGCCGTCCGTCCCTGCCGGACGGACGGCGCGCACGGCTGGGAGACGCATGATCAAGACGCTGCCGGACTTCCCGTGGGACCTGCTGGCCCCGTACAAGGACCAGGCGCAGCAACACCCGGACGGCATCGTCGATCTGTCGATCGGCACGCCGGTCGACCCCACCCCCCAGCTCGTACGCCGGGCGCTGGCCGAGGCCGCCGACGCGCCCGGCTACCCCGCGACCTACGGCACTCCCGCGTTGCGTGAGGCCGCGGCGGGCTGGCTCGCGCGCCGGCTCGGGGTGGCCGCCGACCCCGCCGCGATCCTGCCGGTCATCGGCACCAAGGAGCTCGTCGCGTGGCTGCCGACGCTGCTCGGCGCCGGAGCCGGCGACACCGTGGCGATCCCCGGCCTCGCCTACCCGACGTACGACGTCGGCGCGCGCCTCGCCGGGGCCACGTCGCTGGCGGTCGACGGGCTGCTCGGCCTCGGGCCGCAGACCCCGAAGATCCTCTGGATCAACTCACCGTCCAACCCGACCGGCCAGGTGCTCCCCGCCGAGCACCTCCGCAAGGTCGTCGGGTGGGCCCGCGAGCGCGGCGTGATCCTCATCAGCGACGAGTGCTACGCCGAGCTCGGCTGGGAGGCCGAGCCGGTCTCCGTCCTGCGCTCGGACATCTGCGGCGACGACCACACCGGCCTGCTCGCCGTGCACTCGCTGTCCAAGCGGTCCAACCTGGCGGGCTACCGCGCGGGTTTCGTCGCCGGCGACCCGGCACTCGTCAAGGAGCTCCTCGAGATCCGCAAGCACGCCGGGATGATCATGCCGGCGCCGGTTCAGGCCGCGATGACGGTCGCACTCGAGGACGACGAGCACGTCGAGGAGCAACGGGCGCGCTACGCACGACGTCGCGAGTCCCTGCGCACCGCCTTCGAGGCGCACGGCTTTCGCGTCGATCACTCCGAGGGCGGCCTGTACCTCTGGCTGACCCGCGACGAGCCGTGCTGGGACACCGTGAAGACGCTTTCCGAGCTCGGCATCCTCGTCGCGCCGGGTGAGTTCTACGGCACGCGGGGAGCGCGTCACGTACGCGCGGCGTTCACCGCGACGGACGAGCGGGTCGCCGCCGCCGTCACGCGCCTCGCGGGCTGAGAGACCGCCCGGACCCCATGCCCTGCTGGGCGGCGCCCAGGCGCCGCCTCGCCGCGTTGTCGCCCCCACCCCACGAAACCGTGCCGAACGGCTCCGCCGCCCGGCACGCTTCCGCGGGGACCCCGGGAAGGGTCGCCAGCCAAACCCGGGTCGACTCCCTCCTCCGCCTTGCGACGCGACGCCTGGACACCGCTCGCGACGGGCGAGGACTCCGGGCGGTCTCTGATCGCCGAAGAGACGTATCTCATGCCGTGACCTTGGGTAGATCGGCTGTGCCGGGCTGTGCGCGCCCGGGCCTCATGGTGTTTCATAGAACCGAATAAGGTTCTACTTACACCGCCGTCGAGGAGCGCAACGTATGCAGCGCGAGATCTTCACCGAAGAACACGAGGCCTTCCGCGACACCGTGCGATCCTTCATCGCGAAGGAGGTCGCGCCCTTCCACGAGCAGTGGGAGAAGGACGGTGTCGTCTCCCGCGACGTGTGGCTCGCCGCCGGACGCCAGGGCCTGCTCGGTATCGACATCGACGAGCGGTACGGCGGTGGCGGCGAGCGTGACTACCGCTACTACGTGGTCATGGGTGAGGAACTGGCCCGCGCCGGGGTTCACGGCCCGGGTTTCGCGGTGCACAACGACATCAACGGCGGCTACCTGAGCCGCCTCGCCACCGACGAGCAGAAGCAGCGCTGGCTCCCCGGCTACTGCTCCGGCGAGATCATCACCGCGATCGCCATGACCGAGCCCGCCGCCGGCTCGGACCTGCAGGGCATCCGGACGACCGCGGTCAAGGACGGCGACGACTACATCCTCAACGGGCAGAAGACCTTCATCACCAACGGGATCCTGTCCGACCTGGTCATCGTCGTCGCCCGTACGGACCCCGAGGCCGGTCACAAGGGCATCAGCCTGCTCGTCGTCGAGCGCGGCATGATCGGTTTCGAGCGGGGCCGCAACCTGGAAAAGATCGGCCTGCACGCCCAGGACACGGCCGAGCTGTACTTCGAGAACGTACGGGTCCCCAAGGCGAACCTCCTCGGCGAGGAGGGCGAGGGCTTCGTCTACCTGATGCAGAACCTCCCGCGCGAGCGGGTCGCCATCGGCGTCACCGCGCTCGCGGGGGCGGAGAAGGCGTTCGAGGAGACGCTGGAGTACTGCCGCAACCGCGAGGCGTTCGGCCGGCCCATCGGGCGGTTCCAGCACAACCGGTTCACGCTGGCGGAGATGAAGACCGAGCTGTCGGTGGCCCGGGCGTTCACCGACCGCTGCGTGACCGAGCACGTCGCGGAGCGGCTGAGCACCGAGGAGGCCTCGATGCTCAAGTGGTGGAACACCGAGCTGTGCAACCGCGTCGTGGACCGCTGCCTGCAACTGCACGGCGGCTACGGCTACATGACGGAGTACCCGATCGCCAAGGCCTACCTCGACTCCCGCATCCAGACGATCTTCGGCGGCACGACCGAGATCATGAAGGAGATCATCGGCCGGAGCCTCGGCCTGTAGCCCTGACATCCGGCTCATCGCCAGGTCCCACGCCCCCACGAACATGACCAGATCGGCGAACTGGTCAACCGCGCCAGTCAATATCCTCGGGGGCCTCCCCGCCTGCAGCGATGGAATGCCTCGATGTCGTGAGACTCGGGTACGACTTGACCAGTGAAGGATCCGGTACGCGGACTAGGATCTGTCTGGCAAAGATCATCCGGTGGGTTCGCGGAGCCAGAGGATGAGCGCGGATAGGCGGAGGTCAACGAGGTAGCGGCTGCCCTTTGCTGAAGCGGGTGACGACGGCCCGGACCTGCTTGAGCCTGCTGAAGCATCGTTCGGCCACGTTGCGGGCCTTGTCCGCTCAGTATCGAAGGCTGGGGCGGCCGCCCGCCGATCTGCGGTGGGCCCGGTTGGCCATCTGATCGGTGCGTTCGAGGTTGACGGTGCGGATGGCGCGCTGTCGTAAGCCGGCACGGATGCCCCGGGAGGAATAGGCCTTGTCGGCGATGACCGTCTTGGGCCTGCGCCGAGGCCGGCCTGCGGACAGTCGTGGTACGCGGATCACGTCCAGCATCACGTCGAACATGGTGGAGTCGTTGACGTTGGCCGGTGTGAGGACGACGGCCAGTGGCAGGCCACGGCCGTTGGCTGCGAGGTACACCTTGATAGCCAGCCCGCCGCGGGATCGGCCCAGAACGTATTGGCGTTAACGAACGCACGCCAAGTATGGGAGTGGGCATTGACCGATCGCTCAGAGGGCGGCAAGCGCACCTGCTGAGGAGCACGGGGATCAACTCGCACGAGTGAGTGCTGGACCAGGACGCGCCCGAGGTCCGCCGCGGGCGTCGGCTGACGTCAAGTGCGTGGCGTGACGGCCCGGTGCGGGCCTCGCCGCCGGACGGGTCGTCAAGGCGCGCGGCGGGACGCTTGACCAATGGGACTCCGCCATGGTTGTTATATGGTTAGACCATTTGGACATCGACGAGCGTTAACCGCCGCTGCAGGAGGTCGGTGCCGTGACTGAGGTTGAGGCCAAGCCAGCACATGGTGAGTCGGACGACTCCGACGTTCAGGCGAAGCTGCATGACAGCCAGAAGGACCGCGTGTCCGTCTGCGGAACGCAGGGCGGGTACGACCTCAACGACGAGCTGCGGTACCGGAACGCGCTGAAGACCATGCTGCCCTGGCTCCCGGATTACATGGCCGAGACGACGAGCGCGTTCGGCGACGAGTTCTGGGAGTACGGCCTCGGGGAGAAGACCGGCGCGCCGTCGAGACGCTCAACCGCTACTCCTTCGAGCAGGGCTCGCCAAGCGGCGCTTCGACGTCGATGAGAACTTCGCCGCCGCCGCTTTCGGACAGCTTCATCCTCCGAGACGGGCACGCGTACCCGGTCTGAACAGCGCAAACTGACAGCCCACCATAGGTCCGGCCGTCAGTGACGGAGTCGGAGAGGTTCGAGGGATCACGGAGCTGATGGACAGAGCAGTACGTCACCGTACGTCGCCACCCGCCCGGCGGGGCCGCCATCTTCCGGCGGCTGAGGGCATCGGAGGTCTGGCATGACACAGCGCGCGTTGCGTGCCGCGATCGTCGGAGGTGGAATCGGCGGCCTGACCGCTGCCCTCGCGTTGCAGCGGGCCGGAGTCGATTTCCGCGTCTATGAGCAGGCGAAGGAGTTCACCGAGGTGGGCGCGGGCGTGGCGCTGGGCCCGAACGCCGTACGGCTGCTCAACCGGCTGGGGATCGAGAGCCGGCTCGACGCGATCGCGTCCCGGCCCTCCGCGTACCAGCGGCGGCGCTGGCACGACGGAAAGGTCATCGTCGACAGCCGGACTGCCGGGCTCCTCGGTCGGCGGATGAGCCTGACCGTTCACCGGGCCCAGCTCCTCGACGTCCTGGTGAGTGGCGTCGCCGAGCGGTACCTGGAGCCCGGTAAGCGCTGCACCGCGGTCGAGCAGCGCGACGACGAGGTGCACCTGACGTTCGACGACGGTTCCACGGCGGTCGCCGACACGGTGGTCGGCGCGGACGGGATCCACTCCGTCGTGCGTTCGGCCTACCAGCAGGACGCGCCGGTCTTCTCTGGGAAGATCGCCTATCGGGGCCTGGTCCCGATGGAGCGGCTGTCCTTCCTGGGAGAGGACCGCCACCTGCACCGGATGTGGCTGGGGCCCAATCAGCACTTCCTTACCTACCCCATCGCTGCGGGCGCGGTGATGAACGTGGTGGCGTTCGTTCCGGCCGACGGCTCGTGGGCGGTCGAGTCCTGGAGTGCGCCGGGGGAGGTCGAGCGCCTGGCCGAGCATTTCGAGGGCTGGGATCCGACCGTGCTCGGCATCATCGGCGCGCTCGACCGAACCATGCGCTGGGCACTGTACGACCGCGAGCCGCTGCCGAAGTGGACGTTCGGACGTGTCACGTTGCTCGGCGACGCCGCCCACTCGATGCTGCCGCACCAGGGGCAGGGTGCCGGGCAGAGCGTAGAAGACGCGATCGTGCTCGCTCGTTGCCTCGAACGCGCCCGCCCTGACACGGTCGAGACCTGGCTGCACCGGTACGAGCGTATCCGCAAGGAACGCACCGCACGCGTGCAGAGCGCGTCCCGGCAGTCCGGTGAGATCTACGACCTCACCGACCCCAAAGAGCAGGAGCGCCGGGCGGCGTCAACCCTGGCGACGAAAGGGGAGTGGCTGTGGGGCTACGACGCGGACGAGGAGTTCGACAAGGCGGTAGCGGGGATGAAGGCATGAGCCGCTCATCAGCAGCCAGGTCCGCCACGAATGCCGCGACCGCGACCGGCGACGAGATATCGCCGCACCTGGTGGCGCGCGGCGTCGGCATCCAGTATCCGTCCCCGGACGCCGAGGGGGGCGTCTTCACCGCCGTGGACGGCGTCGACCTGGAGGTCCGGCACGGCGAGTTCGTGGTGGTGGTCGGCCCCTCCGGCTGCGGCAAGACCACGTTCCTGCACTCGGTCGCGGGGCTCATCCCCACGACCTCCGGAGAGTTGCTCCTGTCCGGGACGCCGATCCGCGGGCCTGGGCCCGAGCGGGCGCTGGTATTCCAGCAGCCCAGTCTCCTGCCATGGCGTACCGTGCGCCGCAACGTGTCCTACGGTCCCGACCTGCAGGGCACGCTCGGCCGCGCCGAGCTGCGCGAGCGCGTGGACGACCTGCTGCGGCTGGTCGGCCTCGAAGGCTTCGGGAACCGCTTCCCCTCAACTCTGTCGGGTGGGATGCAGCAGCGCGTCAACCTCGCGCGGGCGCTCGCCGTCGAGCCGGAGTTGCTGCTCCTCGACGAGCCCTTCGCCGCTCTCGACGCGCAGACCCGCGAGCGCATGCAGGCCGAGCTCCTGCAGATCTGGGAACAGCTCGGGATGACGGCGATCTTCGTTACGCACGACATCAAGGAGGCTGTACTTCTGGCCGACCGCGTACTGGTCTTCACCGCAGGACCTGGACGCGTGAAGACGTGGATCGATGTGGATCTACCCCGTCCTCGCAAACCGGAGGCGAGCCGCGAGGAGGCGTTCCACTCGCTCGAGGACCGGATTTGGGATGAGTTGCACCAGACCCCCACTCCCTGATCGTGGAGCAGACGTGGCGACACAGATGAGCAGCAGCCGTACGAGAACCACCGCGACCGGTGAGCGCCGGAAGCCGGCAGGCGGGCGTCGTCGTACCGAAGCACTGATCTTCGGCACGCTCGGTGTCGGCGTCTTCCTCATCAGCTGGCAGCTCGTGTCGGTCTCCGGTGCGGTGGATGCCATCCTGCTGCCCGCGCCGACCGCCGTCGCCAGCGCGTTCGGCGATATGTTCACCTCACCGGGCATTGGCGCGGACCTGCGGGCGAGCGGCGTGGAATTCATCATCGGATTTCTGCTCTCCCTCGTCATCGGGCTGCCGCTCGGGATGCTGATCGGCTGGTACAAGCGGCTGGGGTTCGCGCTCGAACCGCTGATCAACTTCTTCTATTCGACCCCGCGTATCGCCCTCATGCCGATCCTCATCATCTGGTTCGGCATCGGCCTGTCCTCGAAGATCGCGGTGGTGTTCCTCGGTGGAGTGTTCCCGATACTGATCAATGCCGCTGCCGGCGTACGAACGGTGGATCGGACGCTGATACAGGCGGCGCGGGTGTTCAACGCGACGGATCGTCAAGTGTTCCTCACCGTCAACCTGCCGGCGTGTGTTCCGTTCGTGCTCAGCGGGATGAGGCTGGCCGTCGGCCAGGGCCTGATCGGGGTTTTCGTCGGCGAGCTCCTCGGCGCCCAGCATGGCGTCGGGCTGCTCGTCGCCAATGCCGGCGCCAGCTTCCAGACCCCCAGGGTGCTCGCGGGAGTGGCACTGATCGCGGCGGCGGGAGTCGTACTCACGAACCTGCTCGGACTGGCCGAGCGGCACTTCAGCTCATGGCGGGCACAGTAGCCCCGGTGATATTGGAGGACACGGTTATGCTCGACCAAGCGCCGAGGCCCATTCCGGCGAAGCCGCCGCTATGGCGATGGCCCGGCCTCAAGCACGCGGTGTCCGGGTTGTCCGCCGTCGCCATCGCCCTATCGTGTCTGACCGCGTGCGGTGGGAGCGCCACCGGCAAGATCAAGGCGAGCGGGAAGATCGTGATCTCGTTCAGTCAGCTCGTCCCGGAGAACCTGCCGCTCTGGATCGCGGCGGACAAGGGGATCTTCAAAAAGAACGGCGTCAACGTCGAGGTGAAGTACATCACCGGGCAGACCGGCCTCCAGACGTTGCTTTCCGGTCAGACCCAGATCGCGGCGATTGGCGCCGCGGAAGGCGTCTCCGCAGCCGCCCAGGGTGCGAAACTGCAGTACTTCGCCGCCTTGGCCCCGGTCTTCACCTTCATCCTGTACTCCTCACCGGAGATCAAGGACGCCAAGGCGCTCGCCGGGCAGCGGGTCGGCATCACCTCTGCGACCGGCTCTGTCGGGATCGCTACGAAGGTCGCGCTCCAGAAGCTGGGAGTGGACCCGGCCAGGGTCACCCTGTCGCCGCTCGGCGAGGTCCCGAACGTCAACGCCGCGCTGGTCAAGGGTGCGGTCAAGGCGGCGGTCTCACATCCGCCGGGCTCGCTCGCGTTCAAGGCGAAGGGGCTCAATCCGCTACTCGACATGGCTGCCCAGCACATTCCGTACGCCACCGTGGCCATGGTGGGGAAGAGCACGTTCCTGACATCGAACAAGGCGATCGTTCAGAAGATCACGGACTCGCTGACGGAGGCGGCGCAGATCGAGCGGACCGACAGGACCACCGCGACGCACGTCCTGAAGACGAGGCTCAGGCTGTCCGATGATCAGACCGCCGAGCAGACGTATGACTTCTATTCCAAGGAAGTGCTGCCGGCAAAGCTCAACCCCGATGTCAGTCAGCTGAAGACGGCCCAGAACGTCCTCGGCGCACAGGACCAGAAGGTTCGCGGCCTCGATCTGAACCGACTCGTGAACGGCTCTTTCGTGAAGTGACGATGTGAGCACGGCATGAAGTGTTCCGGGACCGGTGGAGGCTTCCATCAGACCCGGAGCGCTTCAGACCGCCGGCCGCGCTCGCCCACAGCCAGGGACGGTTCCTCGGCGGCAGACCCCGTACGGATACCGGCTCGCCGACGCGGGTCCGCACCCCAACCCGGCCAATGCCGCCGACGGGAAGCGTCTGCACGTGCTGGAGGTCGATCCGCAGCCCGCCGAGGTGGTCCGGCGGATCTTCGCCGAGTTCATCGCGGGCCCGGGGGACTTCGCGATCGCCGAGGATCTCACCGCCGACGGCATGCTCTGCCCGTCGGCGTACGACCGGGCGCGGAACCGGCACCGCTCCGCTGTCGCAGGCACTGCTCATTCCCCAGCGACGTCGAGCCGGATGCCAGGCATGGAACGTCATGCGTTCCAAGATCCTCGGCCTCAGCTCACAGCGTCGTGCGACGAGCCGGCGTCCACGCGCCCACGGTGCTCCGCCACCGGTCGCCGAGGCCGCTCAGGCCGGGAAGCGCTTGTCCATCCAGCGCTGCATCAGGTCGAACAGGTTCTTCGTGGCGTTCGAGTACTGGCCCGGCGCCTTCTCGCACGGCACGCACTCGGTGCCGCCGTGGGTCGCGCCCTCGATCACGTAGAAATCCTTGTCGGGGCTCGCCGCCATGTCGAAATACTGCTCGGCGTCACGGATGAAGTAGTGTCCCCCCATCGCCGTGACCAGCAGGGGAACGTGGACCTGCTGTAGATTGCACGGCGTCGAGTTGTTGCTCGAGCACCAGTCGATGCCGTCCATGGAGCTGGTCGACCGCACCGCACGCACGCTGAGGAACGACTTCACCGTGAGGAACATCGTCGAGTCGAAGCCCTGCTCGTCGCCCGGCTCGACGTCCTGGACGCGCACGCTCTTCACCGGGAAGCGGCTTTCGACCGTGCCGTCGTTCTTGAGGAGCTTGCGCGGCAGGAGTGTGCTGTCGTGGATGCTCAGGTCGATCTGGGCGAGACGCGCGTTGTCGCCGAGCGGCACCACGAACGGCGCGTCGCCCAACCCCTTCGCCTCGACGTCGGCGAGGCGCGCCTTCGCCTGGTCGATGAGGTAGTTCATGCGCGCGGACTGGGCCCGGAAGTAGCGGCTTTTGAAGTCGTCCGAGTAGCGCGTCATGCCGCCCGGGCGATAGCCGTTGCGCGGGTCGAACGGGTCGAGGCGCCAGTTGGTCCTGGGCGCCCGCCCCTCGTTCAGGACCGCGGGATCGTTCGTGACGTCGGCGCTGAGGCTGCGCACCGCGTTGATGCCGTTGCCCGGGTGCGCGTCCATCAGGAGGATGCCGTCTACCTTCGGCAGGCCGGCGAGCGCATCGCTGCACTTCATGAGCTTGACGGGCTGTTGGCAGAAGGCCACGCCCTGCTCCGCGACCGCCTCGTAGAACGTCATCGTCGGGCCGCCGCCGCTGTGGCCCAGCAGCACCACCTTGGTGATCCCCGGCAGGCCGCGCAGGTAGTTCACGCCCTGCTTCACGTCGAGCGCGTTGTTCTCCCACGGGGCGCAGGCCGCCTCGTTGTTGTCGCAGCGCGGGTTCATACCCAGCACGACGAAGCCGCGCTTGGGCAGCTCCTTGGTGCTGATGTGCGAGAGGTAGTTGGAGTCGCGGTGCATCACGATCACGCCGACGTGCGGGTGGGGATAGAGCACGGGGTCCGGACGGTAGAGCGCGCCCTTGGTGGCGCTGGGCGAGAACTGCACGAAGGTCGGCGCCGGCGGCGCGGGTGCCGGGGCTGCCGGGGCTGCCGCCCCGGCAGCCGTGGCCATGGTGAGCGCGCCGGCCAATGCGAGCGCTCTGAACACTCGGGTCATGATCACGGTGTTCCTCCCTTGTGGATGCGAAGCGCGCGGCTCAGAAGCGGGCCGACAGCCACTCCGCCATGAAGTCGAGCGAGCGCTCGAGAGGCCCGTTGCCCGCCGGGTCCGTCCAGTAGGCGTTGGCGGCCGCCGTCGGCAGGCTCGGGTCGCTCAGCAGGATGCGCGTGCACTGCGCGCAGGGGCCGCCCCCGTGCACCGCGCCTTCCGAGTACGCGACCGTCTTGTCGGTGCTGATGGCGTTGTCGTAGACGATCTCGGCAGGACGCAGGAAGTAATGCCCGGTGTTCGCGATGATGAGGAGCGGCGTGGTCGACTGGCCGTCGGCAGGGCGCGTGCCGATGCCTCGTGCGCCCGCGACCGTGCTGGTCGCCGAAGACGCGTAGTCGACGCCGGTGATGTCGTTCTCGGTCTGGTCGTAGAGTCCGGGCGTCGCGCGAAGCGCCTTCGCGCCCAGCCAGACGTGCACGTTCACGGAGAGCGTCGACTCCTCGCAGGAGGCGGCAGCGAGGTTGCCCGAGGGCGGGCGCACCGAGTGGATGGTCGTGATCGGGCGCGTCCCGTCACGCGCGAGCAGCATGTGCGGCCTCTGCGTCGATCGCATCAGTGCGGTGTCGGGCTGCCAGAGGCGCGCGCCATTGGCCCCAGGAACGTTGAACGGGATCTCGTCGCCCATGTCGTTCGGGTTTCCGGTCACGCGGCGGCGCTCCGCGAGCAGCCGCAGCGCTTCCTTCATCAGTGCCTCATTGCGGTTCGCCTGGTGCACGAGGAAGGTCTTACGGAACTGCTTGCCGTACGCGGCGCTGTTGTCGTCGAGCCCGCCCGGGTCCGACACGTAGCCGTTCGCCGCGTCGAACATGTCGTACTGCCTCTTGCGGTCGACGCACTCGGTGGTCGACATGCCGAGCGCGGGATCGACGTAGGTGAACGTCGCGAGGCCGTCGCCGAGGTGTGGGTCGAAGAGCATGACGCCGTCGGCGCGTGGCAGGCCGTGCAGGTTGGTGTCGACGCAGGGGAGGATCTTTTCGGCACCCTGGCACGCGACCGCCGCGCCGTTCTCGGCCACGTTCTCGTAGAACGCCATCATCGGCGCGCCCATGCTGTGGCCGAGCAGCAATACCCGCGTCACGGCGGGGAGCGACGGGCTTGCGGCGATGCCGCGCAGGTACTTGATGCCGGCCCGAATGCCCGGTGCATGCTGCTCGTAGCCGTAGTAGTCATCGGGACGGCCGGTGAAGACGCTGTCCGCGCAAAGGACCGTGAAGCCCCTCTGTGCGAGGCCGTTGCACAGCGCGTTGTCCTGGTAGCTGCTGTACGGGTGCATCACGAAGATGCCGACGTGCGCGTGCCTCAGCGCGTCGCTCACCGGCCTGCGCAGTCGCGCGGCGGCGACGTTGATCTGACCACCCGCGTTGAGCTCGGAGGTGACGGCGACGTTGGTGGTGGGCTGAAGCTGCGGATGGGTGTGGACGTTCGTGGTGGGCTGGAGCTGCGCAAGGGCGTCGACGCTCGCGAACGCGCTCATCGTGGCAACCCCGATGGCGATGACCTTCAAGAGCTTCTCGAACATGAAACCTCCGTCCCGCCTCATCCACTGAGTGGTTCAGATGGGTAAGCTCGGTATGAAGGTCATACCATATGATGGTAATCTATTGATAGATCGATTTCTTTACTGATACACGCTGCGCGAATTATGGATTCGCCGCTCTGGTGAGCGCGCGGACGATTTAGCGCCACGTGCTGCGCCGTCGGCTGGGGACGGCCTGAGGTGGAATCACGCCGACCGGTTGTCGCTTACGGTGTTGTCCCGACCTGCGCCGTACGATCCGTCGCTTGCCTCAGCAGGTCACCCGCCGGCGCGAGATGGCAAGAGGTAAGGGCTGACTCGTCGGCCTGCGCTACCGTTTCGTCGATTGCGGTGCAGAGCTCCATGCACCGCCACCGCCACTGATGCCCCAGTGATTCTTCGATCTCGCGTAGTCGGAGGGCGTGCGGGCGGCAAGCATCCGCTCATCCGACGGCATCGGGGTCGGCGACTGCGGTGCCGGAGCGGCTGCGGCTGCGGGCCGTGGACCGGCGCGATGAGCCGGTTCGACCGCAGCGGAAAGAGCGCCATCGGCGCGCGGCGGATCGATGCCTGGCCGGACAACCCCATGGGCACCCCCGCCCGCAAGGTCTTGCCGTCGTCGGTGGACTTGTACACCACGTCAACGGCCGCAAGGGCGAGATCTACCAGCGCTACTACAAAGGCATGGAAGACCAAACCGACCTGAGGAGAGCCGCCCAGGCCATACCGAATCGGGCCGCGGCTCAACCGCCGGCCGGCTCGTCGGCGAGATAAGGCGGAGCCGGCTCGTACTGGATATAGCGCCGCACCGCGCGCGAGTGGCCCCGGCCATGTAGCCGTCCGATCAGCCAGAGCGCCATGTCGATACCGGCGGAGACGCCCTGGCTGGTGACCAGGTTCCCATCGACGACATAGCGTGCGTCGCGGACGACGGTGATTTCGCCGCGGGACTCCAGGGTGTCCTCGAAGGCGTGGTGCGTGGCCACACGCCTTCCGCGTGCGTGTCCCGCCTTGTGGAGCAGCAGCACGCCCGTGCAGACGCTAGTGATCCACCTCGCCTGGGTCCGCTTGAGCCAGTCGGTCAGCACGGGGTTGGACACCTCGCGTCTGGTTCCGTTGCCGCCGGGCACGAGCAGGACGTCCAGCGGAGGGTGATCGGCGAAGGTGTGATCTGGAAGCAGCCGCAGCCCCTTGTTGCAGCGAACCGGGCGTGGTAGTTCGGCGATGGTCACTGCCGTGTCGGCGCCGTCGCGCAGCATCGAGGAGGCGGTGAAGACCTCCCACGGGCCGACGAGGTCGAGTTCCTCAACGCCGTCGAATGTCAGCAGGCCGTACGTCGTCACACGTACTCCTTCGCAGATTGGAAGCGGTCCCGGTAATCGGAGGGTGGGACGCCGAGGTGCCGGTGGAATGCGCGACGCAGGCTCTCGGCGGTGCCGAAGCCACATCGCCGCGCCACGGCCTCGATCGTGTCATCGCCTTCAGCCAGCGCCCGGCGCGCCGCCTCGATCCGTACCCGCTCGACGTAGGCGGCTGGCGGAACCCCCAACTCGGCGGTGAATCGGCGTTGCAGATGACGGGTACTGAGCCCGGCACGTTCGGCAAGGTCGCCGATGCCGTGCCGCGCGCCGGGCCGGGCGTGGATCGCCCGCACCGCGGCCCGGATGGGATCGCTGGCGGGCTGCGCGGACCACAGCGGGACGCTGAACTGCGACTGGCTGCCCGGCCGCCGCAGGAACAGCACCAGCTCACGCGCGATCGCATGTGCGACATCACGACCGAAGTCGTCCTCGACAAGGGCGAGGGCAAGGTCCATGCCGGCCGTCACTCCCGCCGAGGTCCAGAACCGGCCGTCCTGGATGAAGATCGGATCACAGTCGACGGTCAATTCCGGATGCTCGCGGACCAGTTGATCGCGGCGCCCCCAGTGGGTGGTGACTCGCCGCCCGCCGAGCAGGCCAGACGCCGCCAGTAGGAGCACCCCGCTGCACACCGACGTCACGCGCCGTGCGGACACGGCGGCCGCGGTGATCCAGTCCAGCAGCGCCCTGTCCCGCCGTGCGGCATCGACACCGGGTCCGCCCGTCACCACGAGGGTGTCAACGCCGGATGGTGCGGTTCCGGACACACCGTTCTCGACGTGAACCGGCAGCCCGCTGGGCGACCGCACAAGCCCGGGCCGCGCCGCGACGATCCGGCACCGGTATCCGGCGGCGGCGAAGACCTCGTGCGGGCCGGCCAGGTCGAGCGGCTGAAAGCCGTCAAAGATCACGAACGTGACCTGTCGCGGATGCATGCCCCAACCTTCACTGCCCCCGAGCGGTGGCGTCAATGACACGTACCCCACGGTTCGCGCCATCGGCTCGTTGATCTCCAGATTCAGGATTCACGAGGACGGCACGATCGATGTGGGTCGGATGCTCCTATGGATGTTAAGCCGCTGAAGGCGTGAGGTCGGCTCCGCCAAAAGCCGTTGTCGATCGTTATCGCCGCCGGTCAACGCGGCGACTCCCCACAGCTTGAGCCCGTGTTGGAACGCATCAGCGTGGCTCGGCAAGGCCCGGGGCGACCGCGCAAGCGACCTGACCGGGTCCGTGGGGGCAAGGCGTACTCTTCCCGGTCCAACCGCAGCTATCGGCGGCGACGCGGCATCGGCTGCACGATTCCCCAACCCGCCGACCAGATCCGTAACCGTGGCAGGCGTGTTCGGTAAGCGGATCTATGTGCTGCTCTTCATCGAGCACGCCACCCGGGCCGTGGCCGTCGAGCACGGGCAGGCCTGCTCCCGGCGCCGCGACGAGGATGTGCAACGCATCGGCGAGGGGCAGATCGGCGGTGACGGGTGGCGGTAGTTCGGCGAGAGCATCGATGCCACGGCGCCGCAACGGGCGATGGAGCCTTCACCACGGCAACTGGGCCTATCAGCTCGAACTCCCGCCTAAAGCCGACGGCACCCACCACAACCCGCTCCGGCGCGGTAGTTCGCCTCCCAAGACGCGGCCGATGGAGAAATCAGCGAGGTCGTGGAGCTGCTCGGTATCAGCAACGTCCCACCGATCCAGACCAAGATCGCTGACCTCATCGTCGCGACCGTCAAGCCCACCGGACACTGCCCGACCTTGACACCGTTCGTCGTCGCGATTCGTTCGGTGTGCGTCCGGCGGACGGCCTCGGCGGCTGCGTGGCTCATGATTGGCCCGCACGCCGTCTCCGCCGCCTTACTTCTTGAGACGTCGGCTGCCGCCGTGCCAGTCCTCCTGGATTCCGGCCTCGTCAGTGCCGACACCGAAGCTGCGCAGCTGGGGCCGCTCGCGCAGGCTGCGTTTGAGTTCGGCGAATCCCGGGAAGCCGGCCAGCGCGACGACGTGGTCCCACAGCCGTACCGCGTCCTTGTCGCTGGGCAGCCTGCTGATGACCGGCCCGAAGAACGCGGTGCCGTGCGGAGGTCCGAAATGGATGATCGGGGTGCCGACGTCCTTACCGGTCAGCGCGAGGGCCTCATCTGTCTCGGCGCGCAGCTCGGTGTCCCAGTTGGTGTCATCGAGGGCATCGGCGAGGTCGGCGGGCAGCCCGACCTGGTCGAGCAGCGGCTCGACGAAGCCGCGATGCCCTCGCTCGGCCGCCCCGAGGGTTTGGGAGACGTCGGAGTCGAACGCCCGTGCGCCGATCGCTTCGTACAGCGGCCCCACCACGTCGCGGCCGTGCTGCGCGCGAGCGCGGGCGGCTACTCGTAGCAACCGCAGACCGGCCGTGTGGCCGGCTTCGTAGTCCGGCGGGAAATGGCTGTCGTAGTCGACATTCGCGTTGATCATCCGCAATGAGATGAACCGCCAGTCCACTGTGTAGTCGCGCTGTGCGACGACTTGCCGGACCCACTTGCTCGTCATCCACGCGAACGGGCACAGCGGATCGAAATAGAAGGCGATGTCTGCGTTATCCATGCCACTCGGCTTCCGTTGCTCAGGCCGACGCCGCGGCGTGCTTACGCAGGTAACGTACGAGACCGACGACGTCCTCGGGGACGAGTCGGCCGATGGCGCCGCTGGAGTACACGCTCACGATCACCTTGCCCTCCGGGTCAAGCACGAAGCCGGTGGACTGCAGGTGGAGCGGCTCGGCGTTGACGAACGCACCGGTCAGCTCCGCGATCGCGCGTGCGTCGGCACTGTGTCCGACCGGGAAGGTCAGACCGAGCTTTTCGACCAGCGCCACGGTGGTCGCCTCGTCATCGACCGACAACGCAACCACCTGGATGCCGAGGTCGGCGAGGGTGTCGCCGGCCCGTTGAAACGCCCGCAGTTGGGCGTTGCAGTACGGGCACCAGGAGCCACGGTAGAGCAGTACCACCCCGAATCCGCCGGCGAACGTGTCAGGAACCGTGACGGTCTGTCCGCCGGGCGTGGACACCGTCAGCCGGGGGAACGACTCACCTGGGTTGAGCAGGGGCACGCTGTGTCTCCTTCCTTGGTCGGGCGGATCCCGAGTGGAACCGTCCACACGGTTGGCGGCACCCGCCGGCCACGGTCTTACCTGTCACCTCGCCGGAAGATCGACCGCCATCGTCCGATCGTCCGCGCGGAGGTAAGACCCCACTCCCGATGCGACGCTGACTCATCGGACGCAACACCCTGCATACGAGAGTGAAGGGTGCATGGTCATGATCGAAATGACCATTGCCCAACAGGCCAGAGCACTGGCCCACAACCGAACCAGGCAGCCGCCCAACACGGCGATCAGCGTTTTTGCCGAGGAGCGAGTCCGGCTGGCCGCCACGGCGGTCCCCGGCGGCGTCGTCGGCGTGGGTACGACGATCGACGACCGGACGTTGCTCGATCCGCACGGGGCACAGACCACGGTTTACGACGCACTGGGCGGGCACATCTCGGTGGTGGTGTTCTACCGCGGAGCGTGGTGCCCGTACTGCAACCTCGCACTGGCCACCTACCGGGCGCAGCTCCTGCCCGAACTGGAGCACCGCGGTGTCAACCTGGTCGCGATCAGCCCGCAGACACCGGACGGATCGCTGACCACCCGAGACAAGAACGAGCTGCGGTCCACCGTGCTGTCCGACCCCGGCAACGCACTCGCCGGCCAACTCGGCCTCGTCGTCGCCCCCGCGCCGGACGTGATCGCCGCACAGCCGCAGCTCGGCCTGGACCTGCCCTCGGCCAACGCCGAGGGCACAACCGCGATCCCGATGCCGACCACGCTCATCGTCGACGCCCGCCGCGTCGTGCGCTGGGTCGGTGTGTACCCGGACTACAGTTCGCGGTCGGAAGTCGCCGACATCCTGGCCGCTCTCGGCTGTATGAGGTCCTGACGCCTGTGCGGCGGTGTGGGCTGGACAACCGGGCTGTCACGGGCCAACGTCGTTAACACAGTTCCAGCCGCGTCACCGCAGCTGCACGGTACCTCGTCCGGGCATGGGCTCGTCGCTACCCTCTGCCCCGGATCCCGCCGACCCGGCGTCGATGACACGCGGATGAACGGCCCCTCGCACCTGCGTTCCCGGGGGCCGGTCACCGGGCCGGCGTCACAGCCGGGCGGCGTATCGCCATACCTGCAGGGCGTCGCCGTCCCCGGTCATTTTCATGCCGTCCCAGGTGCGTCGATTCCACAGCAGCAGCAACAGCTCGCCGCTCCGCCCGCGGATCTCGGTCGGGGCCGGGCCATCGACCGGACCGCGTCCGAACTCAGGCTCCGCCGGCCCGAGTCTGACCCACCACCGGCGATCGACATCCGTGGCGTGCAGGGACAATGTGCACGGGCTGGGGGCGCGCAGCCGATCACGGTAGCGATTCGCGAAGCCGATGACCATCTCGTCGACCCCGTCTGCCGCGATCGTCGGGTCGACGTCCGCGCAGGCGGCGATTTCTCCGGAGGCGGCGTTCTGGACGTCGATGCGATGCACCAAGGTCTCGTGAGCCTGCCGCCTGATCCAGTAATGGCGACTGTTCGCCGCCGGCCACATGCTCCAGCAATCCAGGTCGGCCGAAGCGGACCGCAGCACCTCGACGACCTGGGTGTGAGCCATCATCAGGGCTGTCAACAGCGCCTGATCGCGGCGTTCGACACCGTCCAGCGCGGCCCGTTCCTGGGGCGAGGGTCGCTCGTTTCGTCGTTCTCCGACGATGAGACCGACCCAGCGGTACACGGATCCGAGGTGGGCCACCAGATCCGCGATCGTCCAACCGGGACACCCCGGAACCGCACGTACCAGATCCGTCTGGGCGGCCAGCTGTAGCACGGCGCGCCCCTCGTCTTGGACTACCTGAAGCAGCCGCTCTGAGCCTACGCCGGGAGTGGCAACCGCGTCGTCGGTCACTCAGGGCTCCCCGTTACGGCGGCCAGCAGGCCGTGGAAGTCCTCGGCGCACGGGCCGCAGGCTTCCAGGCGGACCCGGATACCCGGATAAGGCGCCCCCGCGATCAAGTCACCACTGGTGTCCATGGCGGCAGGCTACCTGCGGGCGGCACACGGTTTTCGACGGCCACATCCGGGGATGTCGTTCGTCCACGCCGGCATCAGCGCGTGCCAGGCGTTACCTTCACTCCGCGGTGGGTGATGCGACGAGTCCCGCCAGCGCGGAGTCGGCGACGGCCTGCAGCGCGTGCCGGCCGGGCCGGCTCTTGGCCATCACGTTCATGCCCTGCACCACGGCCACCAAGAGGCGAGCCGAGTCCGGCCCGGCCCCTGGGCGAAGCTCGCCGTCTGTGCGCGCTCGCGCGAGCGCGGCCGCGAAGCTGGTCTGCAGGTTGGCCAGGTGCAGTTCGAACATGCCGGCCAGCTGGGGGTCGCGTCCGGCGAACTCGACCAGCGAGTTGGTGATCAGGCAGCCCCACCGGCGCCTGCCATCGACCATGGCGTCGACCAGGTGGGCGAAGTACTCACGCAAGCCCTGCAATCCGGTAGGTGCCCCATTGATCCGCTCGACGGTCTCGGTCGACACCGTCTCGACGTACCGGCGCAGGGCGGCAACGAATAGATCCCGCTTGCTGCCGAACGCGGCGTAGATGCTGCCCGGTCGCACCTCCATGGCTTGGCACAGATCCTGCATCGAAGTGGCGTCGAAGCCTTGCCGCCAGAACACGTCCAGTGCCACGTCGAGGGCCTCGTCGACGTCGAAACCACGCGTCCTACCCATGGCAGAGATTGTAGAATACGCATTCAACGATGTCTCCGTACATGGTGGTAGACAGACCAGAATCCGCCCTCATATATTTGAACGATCGTTTATCTATAGGGGGTCGCATGCGGATCGTGATGATGGGCACCGGCGGTGTCGGCGGCTACTTCGGCGCCCGGCTGGCTCAGGCCGGGAACGACGTGGCCTTCGTGGCCAGGGGGCGGCAGCTCGAAGCCCTCCGTGCCCACGGTCTGCGGGTGCAGAGCCCGCTGGGCGACATGCATCTTCCCAAGGTCGAGGTCACCGACGATCCGGCCGAACTCGGCGAGGCCGACCTCGTGCTGTTCGGCGTGAAGCTGTGGGATACGCAGGCGGCCGCCGACCTCGTCAAGCCGTTGCTCGGGGACGGGACCGCCGTGGTGTCGTTCCAGAACGGCGTGGTGAAGGACGACATCCTGCGGCGGACCCTCGGTGCCGAGCACGTCGTCGGAGGCGTGTGCTACATCGCCGCCACGATCGCCGAGCCCGGGCTGATCCGCCATTCCGGCACACTCCAGAAGCTGGTGTTCGGCGAGTACGACGGCACCACGTCCCCACGTGTACGCGCCTTTCACGACGCCTGCGTCGACAGCGGCATCGACGTGGAGATCAGCGACCGGATCAAGCAGACGATCTGGGAGAAGTTCGTCTTCCTCGTCGGGCTCTCCGGCACGACCAGCGCGGCACGTTCGACCATCGGCCCGATCCGCGACAATCCGCGTTCACGCGCGTTCCTGCGCGATGTGATGGACGAGGTCGTACGGGTCGCGCGCGCCCAAGGAGTGTCGCTCCCCGCCGACTACGCCGACGACCGCCTCGCCTTCACCGACCAGGTGCCCGCCGACATGACGTCTTCGATGCATCACGACCTCGAACACGGCAACCGGCTCGAGGTCGCCTGGCTCAGCGGCGACGTGGTCGAGCGCGGCGCCGCGCTCGACGTGGAGACCCCGTGCAACCGGGCGATCTTCGACATTCTTTCGGTGCACAGCGAAGGGCACGCCCGATGACCCCACCCGTCATCGCCTCCGGCCAGGGCGCGAGCGGGCCGCTCACCGTGCGGTCGGTCGACGCCACCCTGGTGCTGGTGCCGATGCGCCGGGCGCTCGGCACCAGCGCCACGCGGATCACCGAGGCACCGCTGCTGTTGATCGACCTCAGAACCGAGGAGGGGATCACCGGCCGCGCCTACTTGTTCTGCTACCGCGAGTCGGCCGGCCACGCGGCGGTCGCTCTGATGCGCGATGTCAGTGCACTGCTCGCGGGCACGGTCGTGTCGCCCGCAGCATTCCGGCAGGCGACCGAGGCCCGTTTCAAGCTGCTGGGAGTCCGTGGCCTCGTCTCGGCGGTGCTGGCCGGCGTCGACGTTGCCGGCTGGGATGCGCTGGCGATCGCCGCAGGGCTTCCCTTGGCCCGGTTTGTTGGTGCGACGCCGCGGCCGGTCGCGGCCTACAACAGTAACGGCCTGGGCCTCGTGGAGCCGGAGGCCGCCGCCGAGGAGGCGCAGCAGCTGGTGGCGGAGGGCTTCCGCGCCGTCAAGATGCGGCTCGGCCGCCCGTCTCCGCACGAGGATCTGGCCGCCGTACGCGCGGTGCGTGCGGCAATCGCTTCGGACGTGGAGCTGATGGCGGACTACAACCAGGCACTCGGCCTCGCCACCGCCTGGGAACGCTGCGGGCAGCTCGATGACGAGGGGCTGTCCTGGATCGAAGAGCCGGTTCGCCACGACGACTACGCCGCGAGCGCTCGGCTCGCCGCCGCGCTCCGCACGCCTGTGCAGATCGGCGAGAATTTCGCCGGGCCCCGTGCCATGTCCCTCGCGCTGGAACACGGCGCGAGCGACCTGGTGATGCCCGACCTGGAACGCATCCGCGGTGTCAGCGGCTGGCTCGGCGCGGCGACGTTGGCCGACGTGGCCGGGATCGCGATGTCGTCCCACCTGTACCCCGAGGTGAGCGCCCACCTGTTGGTCGCCACACCCACGGCCCACTGGCTCGAGTACGTCGACTGGGCTAATCCCATTCTCCAGGAGCCCCTCCGTATTGTCGACGGTCATGCGACGCCGACCGACCGCCCAGGCAACGGCCTGGCATGGGACACCGATGCCGTCGCGCGATACCGGGTGGGCTGAGCCGCAGATCGGCACAGTGAGCTGGTAGATCCTGGGCAGAGCCTCGATCCGCAGGGCGTGCAGCAGGTCACGCTGGGTTTTGCTGATCTCGGTGCGTTGCTGGAAGGTGCCGGCGGGGCCGGTGAAGGTGCCGAGGGTTATCCGATCGAGCTCGCGGCGCAGAGTGGGCCAGGTGCACCCGGTGGAGGTCTCGGCGATCCGGGCCAGGAGCAGGGCGAGCCAGCAGAGCAGGACGTGAGCGCGGATGCGCTGTTCCTTGCGGTGGAACACCGGCCGCAGGTCGATGACCTGTTTCATGTCCCGCCAGCCGCGTTCGACTTCGAGGAGTTGCTTGTAGCCGAGCGCGATGTCCTCGGCGCTCACCTTCGGGTCGGATGTGCGCGGCAGGTACTTACCGTCCAGGTTCTCCTCCGCCTTGATCCTGGCAGCGTCGATGCGCAGCGGCCCGCCGGGGGTGGTGTGCAGGTAGCGGTTCAGGCCGGGTTTGGTGGAGATCACTCCACGCAGCTCGGCCCGTTTGGTCGCGTTCAGCTTGTCGGTGCCGGCGATCAGGGTGGTGAGCTGGGCGATAAGCCGTTCCCGTATCTGTACGGGCGGGAGCGGCCGGGACCGTTCTGGGGGTATCTGGCCGGGTCGGGTTTCGTCATCGGCAAGACGGCGTCATGCGCGGCGATGGCGCTGACCGTGGGCCCGTACGCGTGGCCCGGACATGCACGGGTGGTCGCGGTCGCCGTGGTGGTGGCGTTGACGGCCGTCAACTACGTCGGTGTTGTGATGACGCACCGTGGGGGTGCTGGCTCTCGGTGTATCTCGACGTCCAGTCTGTGCGGGTGGCGGAACGGGTGCAGGTGCGTGAGATCGATGAGGATGAGGGCGGACGGTTGTTGCGGATCATCCGCAGGGGCACGGGTTCGGTGGTGACCTGGCGGCGGGCGCAGATGGTGCTGCTGTCCGCGGTGGCCTAGAGAAGGACTGCGCGCCGGTTCCGGTCAGGCCGTCGGCCCCGCGGTACAACGCGACCGCCTCACCGGCCACGGCCTGGCCGCTGACCGTCTTGTACGGCACGCCCACCGCGAGGTCGTCCTTGCCGTCGGCGTTGAAGTCACCGGACGCGACGGGGTATCCGAAGCGGTCACCCGCCGCCCCGGTGCCTGGCACGTCCGCGGTGTCTTGGGTGATGGTGGTGGAAGAATCCAATGACAGGGAGGAGTCGCCCGGCCAGATCTGCACGTGGCCGACCGTCCCCCCGGTCTCGCCGCTGTCCCCGACGGCGACGTCGGCCGTTCCGTCACCGTTGAAGCCCCCGGTGGTAAGCGAGGTGATCGTGGTGGGAACGAAGACCGCCGGCGGCCTGTAGGCCGGCCGGGGCCTTCCTGCTGTGCGTGGTCTGTGCGTGATCTGTGCGGGGCTGCCGACAAGCTTGTTGATATGAGCGCTGAAGCATCTAAGGGCGAAGTCGTCGTCATCACCCGTTTCAAGGTCGACCCCGCGAACATCGAGGAGCTGAAGGCGAAGCACGACAGCCTGGTGTCGGCTCTGCGTCCGGTCGCCTCCGGGCCCCGGGAGGCGGAGCTCGGCCGGGTCGATGACCAGACGTGGGCGGTCGTCTGGCGGTGGGACACCGCCGAACAACTGCGGACGGCGCAGCAGAACGCCCAGAGCGTTCCCGAGGTGGCGGCGGCGTTCGCCCTGATAAGCGACGTCTCGGGAGAGGCCGTCGAGGTCGCTCAGCGCGTCTGAGCCGAAGCCGTGCGGCCGTGTACGGGTTCCCGCCTGCGCGGCTGCGTCCGGTGGGTCTGGTCCGAAGCCGTGCGGCCGTGTACGGGTTTCGCCTGCGCGCTGCGTCCGGTGGGTCTGGTCCAAAGCCGTGCGGCCGTGTACGGGTTTCGCGTGCGCGGTGGGCGCAGGGCGAGTCGGCGGGTGGCCCGGCGTTGCCTGACACCGCAGTGGAGGGGGCGGTCACGGAGTGGCGACCGCGCTCCGGCGGGGTGTTACGAGCGTGCCGTCAGCGCGCCCATGGCACCCCGCCGGCTCTCTTCCGGGCTCAACGCCGGGCCCGGCAATTTGGAAGGCGACACGGGGGCGCCGGTAGAGCACCATCGGCGGGGAGAGTCGGCCCGGTGGCTGACGCGTGACCACTTTTGTCGCGGATGGTCAGGAGGAGCTAAATGACGTCGAGTCAGGGGCCCACTAGCGATGTGGCGGCGCTCTATGACGGGGTCGCTCAGGTCGTCGCCGCCACATGGGGACCCGACCTGCATTTCGGATACTGGGACGACGACAACGACTCGAGCACCGTGGAAGAGGCCACCAACCGTCTCACGGATATGGTGATGGAAGGCGTCGCCCCCCAGCCGGGTCAACACATTCTCGATATCGGCTGCGGCATCGGCAATCCGGCCATGCGCCTGCTGAACGCCCACAAGGTCAGTGTGCACGGCATCACCGTGAGCCAGGTGCAGGTGGCCGAGGCCACGGCTCGCGCCGGAAGAGAGGGCGTGTCCGATCGCGCGACGTTCCAGTACGCCGACGCCGCCGATATGCCGTTCGCCGACGCGTCCTTCGACGCGGCATGGGCGATCGAGTCGATGGCGCATATGGACGACTGCGAGCGCATGCTGTCGGAGACGGCCCGTGTGCTGCGCCCCGGTGGCCGGCTGGCGATCGTGGACGTCATCCGGCGCGACCCCGTCTCCCCGGAGCGGCAGGGCGACGTCGACGCCATCTGCCGGCTCTTCGCCCTGCACACACTGGAGACCGTTGATCGGTACGAGCGGTGGCTGAAGGCCCAGGGCTTCGTGGACGTGCGGGTTCGCGACATCGGAGACCACGTCATGCCTCGCACCGGCATGGCCATGGCTCGTGCTGTGGAGGCCAAGCGAGACGAGCTCGTGGACCTCGTCGGTGCCGAGCAGGCCGATGCGCTCATCGCCTTCATGCGTACCGCCTCCCGGACGCATGAGATCGGGTACATCTACGCCACCGCGATCCGCGGCTGAGCCGTCCGCCACTGAGCCGCCGGCAAGGCTCGCCTTGCCGGCGGCTCAGTGCGTCAGGATCCGGCCGGGAGAACAGACTCCGCTCACCCGGCCGGCGACCGGGCGATACCGCCCCCGAACCCCCGGAATACCGGCGCCAGGCCCCGCGTGGGCCCTTCGCACCTGTCCGGGAGTCCGCGTCGGGCGGGGATCGGTCACCTGGTGGCGTACCGCCTGCGCTGCCGCAGCCGCAGTCCCTTACGCAGTTTGCGCACCCGGGTGTCGGCCATGTCCCACAGAGTGCTCACGGCCGTGAGCGTGAGCAGGATCGTGCCGTTGACCGCCATGACCGGCGGCCGGTACTCCTTGCCCGTGGCCGCCACGAACTCCGGTTCTTTGGTGGCCGCGAGGCTGAGGTCGGCCTGTTCCATACGGTGGACGCGCGGCAGCTTCCACAGGCCCGGCAGCGCGGAGTACGCGCGCATGGCCGCCTTGGTCGGCGGCAGCTCGACGCCGTTGTCAAGACGCCACCGGGCCCGCCGCTCCAGGCCTCGGTGCCACGCCTCGATGATGCCGGCGACCCGATGCGGATCCACGCGGTGCCACGGAGCCGACTGCGACAGGTACAGCCGCCGGGTCAGGTTGGTGCGGAGCCGGATCTGCTCCTGCGTCTCCCGGTCCGAGTAGCCGCCGTCCGTCTCCAGGAGCCAGCGGACCGCACGGAACCTGCCCAGCAGCGTCGCCCCGAAGATCATGTAGTCGAGCATGTGATCGAGGATGAAGAAGCGGCTGTCGGCGATGGCCGGGCTGTACTTCGACTTCACCATCGACCGCATGATCCGCCAGTCCGCCGTGACGGCCCGGTTGACGTGGTCGATGTAGTCGGTGTCGAGCCGGTCCTGCTTGACGTCCTGCTCGGCGATGTTGGCGATGTGCCAGGACGTCGTCATCGACAGTGAGATGCCCTGGCTGTAGAACGCATCGATGATCGAGGAGGCGTCGCCCACCATGGCGTAGCGGCGTGGCGAGACGAACGTGTCGGTCAGGTGCTGGACGTCGCGGTAAGCGCTGAACTCCAGGACGTTGTCCTCGCTGAGCCAGTCCAGCAGCGGGTAGCGGCGCAGCACCTTCCAGAAGACCTCGCGGGCGTTGCCCTCCTCCGGAGGACGGCCGCGGTGGTAGGTGACACCGACGCTGATCCGGTCTCCGGCGAGCCTGATGAGCCAGATCCAGTAGCCGTCGCCCCACAGGTGCATGGTGTTGTGGTCGCGGCGCGCGACGACCCCGTCAGGGAAGGTGTAGTTCCACCGGTCGTCGAAGAGGTCGCTGGTGCAGCCGGAGAACTGCGCCCACGCGGCCGTGGTCCTGAAGTCATCGTCCAGCGGCAGGGTGTGGCCGAACTTTCGCGCCAGCAGCCGGTTGCGGCCAGAGCAGTCCACCACCCAGCGGGCGGCGATCTCGCCGCTCTCTCGCTTGTCGCGGGAGCTCCAGTGCAGCAGGTGGTCATCGCCGTCCTCACCCAGCCGCACGTCGCGGACCAGTCCCCGTTCGTTCAGGTCGAGTCCCGGGGTGCGCCGCGCGCGGTCGCGGAGCTCGGCCTCGACCTCGGGGCGGACGATCTGCGCGTCCTTGAAGAGGGCCCGTGGGAAGAGAGGGTCGTGGAACTTGTCGATCCAGCTCTGCGGGATGTGGCTCTCGAAGCCCCACTCGGAGACGGAGGAGTCGAAGCTGCTGCGGCCCTCCAGGCCGTGCACCATCCAGAAGCCCTCTTTCTCGAAGGACTCGTTGAGACGGTCGTCCAGGTCCCCGAGAGTTCGCAGGAAGGCATTGGAGAAGATGAGCAGGGACTCGCCGACCTTGTAGCTGGAAAGCTGCTTCTCCGTCGGCTGGTCGATGCACACCACCGACAGACCGCGTTTGGTGAGGGCGATGGCATTGATCAGCCCGACGATACCGGAACCGATCACACAGACATCGGCGTGTGTGCGCTCTACCGTTTCCTCTTGAGTAGCCACAAGGGACCTCTCTGATTGGCTGAGCCAAGGATTCAGGACGGCAATGGACAAGGGCGAACCCGCCACAAAGGTGAGCCTGGGGAAAACTCATCCCGTACTGAGCAGGCGAGTGCCGTGGCCGGCCTCGTACGGAATCTCGCGCACGCGCACGTTCTCCTCCCCCGGGCTCGAGGGAAGGCGGCCGGAGGATTCCGTGCCCGCACCTCTCCTCCTGGCAGGGTCGTCCAGCAATTACCGAGCATGCATGAGCCGGAACCGGCTGTCTTCTTCGTCGTTGCTGAGTTGTGCGCTTACCGTAGGAGGAGGGTTTCTGTCGCCGGGCGTATGCCGTTTTCGGTCCGTATCCGGTTGAATTTTCAATTCCGAAATCCGCGACGAGGACTAGACGAGGATCATCAGAGCCGGCCGTCTCATTCTCGCGGCCGGGTACGGCTCATCCTCGCCGGTCCTGCGGCGTGCGTCAGAGGCCCGCCCGGAAGACCGCGAGCCAGAAACGCCCCCCGCCCGGACCGGCCGGGTATCGGACGTCGTCCACCCGCTGACGGACGAGGCCCCCGGTCGCGAACGCCTCGATCTCGGCGCGGGTCAGCGGCCATGGCGGAACCGGG
The DNA here is from genome assembly GCF_039541955.1 of Actinoallomurus oryzae. Classification (NCBI taxonomy): domain Bacteria; kingdom Bacillati; phylum Actinomycetota; class Actinomycetes; order Streptosporangiales; family Thermomonosporaceae; genus Actinoallomurus; species Actinoallomurus oryzae. The sequence continues at coordinate 87,287 of NZ_BAABHF010000067.1, forward strand.
CTCTTCGGTTCCGTCGTCTCGGCCGCCGCCGTGACGACGACGAGCGTGCCGCCCGGTGCCGTCAGCCCGGATACCGCGGAGATGGCACGGCCGCGCTCCGGGTCGGGCAGCGCCTGGACGGTCTGCACCTCGACCACCAGGTCGAAAGCGCCCGGCCAGGTGGCCGGCGGGTCCAGCAGGTCCGCCTGGACGTAGCGGACATCGGACCGAGGGAAGCGGTGGCGTGCCATCCGGATCGCGCTGGCGGACAGGTCGAAGGCCACCGTGTCGAATCCGAGACCCGCGACGAACTCCGCGTCGTCGCCGAGCCCGCAGCCGATCACGACCGCCCGTCGGCCGGCACAGGAGAGGTTCTCGTCCCGCGCCCAGTTCACGAGCAGCGGCTGCGGACCGCCGCGGTCCCACGGCACCGACGTCCGCCCGAGGGACGCGGCGGCGTACAGGGGCTCGAACCAGCCGGTCGGATCACCGGCCGCCAGAGACTCCACCGCGAGGCGGTTGGCGGTGTGGCCGTCGCTCACGAGACCTCCCGATCGAGTGGCGGAAAGTGCCGCTCATCCCATCACCGCCAGTGTGCCGCCTTCGGCCGGCCACGGCCGGGCGATCGCATCACGCGGGCGTCCGGTGCACGGCTCCTCCTGCGCGCAGTAGGCCGCGTACACGTCGATGAGCGCCGGGAAGCGGTAACGGTTCCGGCCGGCGGGCTCCAGCAGGTGGTCGGCGGCGAGAAGCTCGAGGAGTTGTTCGGCGGTCATCCGGCTGACACCCGCCAGGACCGCCGCCCCGGACACGGTGATCAATCGTGCGCCGTACCGCCCGAGCAACCGGAACATGCGCGCCGCCTGAGGCGGCAGGTCACAGTACGACGCGGCGAAGATGGAGCGCAGACTGGCCGTGGCGTCCCCGGCGACCGTCAGCCGGTCCAGCCGTCCCCGCCTGGCCGCGTACCTGCCGGCCAGGCCCGCGGGCGTCATCGAGGGGTCGGCGGCGAGTTGTTCCGCGACGATCCGCAACGCGAGCGGGACGTGGCCACAGAGTTCGGCGAGGCGCCGCGCGTCCGCCGTCCGGGACGCCAGCCGTCCCGGACCGGCGAGATAGGTCAGCAGTTCCAGCGACTCGCGCGGCGCCAACGGCGCCAGCCGGACGCGCCGGGCGCCGTCCCGTGCGACCAGCCCGGCCTGCCGCCGCCTGCTCGTCACGAGCACGCAGACCGGTCCGTCGGGTATCAAGGGCCGTACCTGCTCGGCGCCGGACGCGTCGTCGAGCACGATGAGCATCCTGCGGTCGTGCAGGAGCCTCCGGTACAGCGCCGCCCGGTCCTCCAGCCGTGAGGGCATCGAAGCCTCACGGACGCCCAGGCCGCTCAGGAGCGAGGCCAGCGCGGCGGACGCGCTCAGCGGGCCGCGGTCCGGGTTGAACGCGCACAGGTCGGCGAAGAGCTGACCGTCCGGGTACAGCCCGGACAAGCGGTGCGCGACGTGCACGGCCAGCGCCGTCTTGCCCACCCCCGCCGCCCCGTCGATCACGACCAACGTGGCTCCCGCGCCGCCGGCATTCCGGCGTGGAGTGAGGGCGTCACGCAACAGTGCGCGCTCGCGTTCCCGGCCCACGAAGCCACGGACGTCCGGCGGGAGCTGCGCGGGCCGTGGCATCGCCGGCCCCGGAGCGTCCCGCGGATCCGGCTCGGCCGGGGCCACGGCCGGCGCCGTCTCCGTGAGACCGTACGGGATCGCGTCGAAGGAGCCGGTCAGGATCTGCTCGTGCAGCCGCTGAAGGTCCGGCCCGGGCTCGATGCCCAGTTCCTCGCCCAGCAGGCGCCAGGTCTCCCGGTACAGCGTGAGGGCGTCCGCCCGACGGCCTCCCCGGTACAGGGCCAGCATCAGCAGCCACCGCAGCCGTTCCCGCAGCGGCTCCTTGGCGACCAGTTCCGCCAGCACGCCGGTGACCTCCGTGTGACGCCCGGCGGCCAGCAGCGCGGCGGCCCAGTCCTCCACGGCCGTCAACCGCATCTCCGCCAGGTGCGTACGCTCCAGCTCCGCGAACGGACCGGACAGGTCGACGTAGGCGTCGCCACGCCACAACCCGAGCGCCGCTTCGAAGGCCTCCAGCGCCGCCTTCGGCCGCCCTTCGGCGTTCAGCCGCCGGGCCCGCGTGTGCAGCCGCAGGAACCGCTCGACGTCGACGTTCTCCGGGTCCATTCGCAGGCTGTAGCCGTTCTCGGAGGTGACGATGAGCCCGCCGGACTCCCGCCTGCCCCGCTCCGGCTCAAGGACCTTGCGCAGCCTCGCGATATAGACGTGTACGCAGTTGGCCGCCGACTTGGGAGCGTTCCGCCCCCATACCGCGTCGATGATCTCGTCCGGCCGCACCTCGTCGTTCACCCGGCGTCCCAGCAGACCGAGGACGGCACGCTGTTTCGACGGTGCGATCACCACTTCCCGGCCGTTCCGCCAGATCCGCATCGGACCCAGCAGTTCAAGGCGCAGTGGTTCACATGTGTCTGACAAGACCGGTCGCCTCACTTCGTCTGCGTTGCCGTTGTCGCGCCACTTTCGGGCCGCCGAGTCATTCCGGCCGGGGCCGGAGCGGCCTGGGCGGTGCGTTCAGAGCGGGATATTGCCGTGCTTCCCTCGGCCGGCGGGCCTGCCCTCCTGCTGGGCCGCGAACACCTCCAGCATCCGGACGCGGCTCTGGGACGGATCGATGACCCCGTCGATCACACCCAGCCGGACGCCGTGGTCCAGGTCGCGGTTCGCCTCGCGATGTTGCTCGATCAGGCGGGTTCGCATCGGCTCGCGTTCGTCCTCCGGTACGGCCGCGATCTTCTTCCAGTGGAGGACCCGGACCGCCGACTCCGCGCCCATCACGCCGACTTCGGCTTCCGGCCAGGCGAAGATCGCCGTGGCCCCCAGGGAACGGGAGTTCATCGCGATGTAGGCTCCGCCGTACGACTTGCGGGTTACCAATGTCACGCGCGGTACCCGCGCCTCCGCGAACGCGTACAGGAGTTTCGCGCCGCGCCGCACGACGCCGCTCCACTCCTGCCCGACGCCCGGAAGGTAGCCGGGCACGTCGACGAGAACGATCAGCGGGATTCCGGCGCAATCGCACATTCGCACGAAACGCGCCGACTTCTCCGCGCTCAGCGAATCCAGGCATCCGCCTTTGCGCAGCGGGTTGTTGGCGATGACACCGACCGTGCCGCCGCCCAGTCTGCCCAGGCCGATCACGACGTTGGCCGCCCACTTCGGCTGCAGTTCGAGGAAGTCGCCGTCATCGACGATCTCGTGCACCAGCGGACGCACGTCGTACGCCCGGCGCGGCGACTCGGGCAACAACGCCCGCAGGTCCTTGGGCGGTCCCGCGGCGCCGACCTGGAACGATCCGGGCCGGCCGAGGAGGTCGGCGAGCCGGCGAGCGGTGTCGAACGCGGCGTCCTCGGACTCGGCGGTCACGTGGGCGACTCCGGACTTGCGGCCGTGCGCCTCGGCACCGCCCAGGCCCTCCATGTCGATCTTTTCACCCGTGACGCTCGAGACCACGTCCGGGCCGGTGACGAAGATCCGCCCGGCGGGCGCCATGATCACCAGGTCGGTGAGCGCGGGTCCGTACGCGGCACCTCCCGCGGCCGGGCCGAGTACGACGGAGATCTGCGGCACGACACCGGATGCCCGGATCATCGCCGCGAAGATCTGCCCGATGCCGTGCATCGACTCGATGCCGTCGCCGATCCTCGCGCCGCCGGAGTGCCACAGGCCGATGATCGGGCAGCCTTCGCCGGCGGCGAGGTCGATGGCCTCGGCGATCCGTGCGCATTCGGCCAGGCCCAGCGCGCCGCCTCGCCGCGTGGCGTCGGTGCAGAAGGCGATGACCTTCAGCCCGTCGATCTGGCCGCGTACGGTCGTCGTCGCGATCTCGTCCGGCTCGTGCAGCATCACCGGGGACCCGGGATCCAGCAGACGGGTGAGCCGGTTGAGCGGTGCACGGGGATCGTCATCCCGCCTGGACGCTGTGGGCATGGGGGCGGTGGACGTTTTCACCACATGTTCTCCTTGCGATTTCTCGTGGGGCGGCTGATGCGGCGAAACGCTCGGCGGTCCCTGCCCTCGTGACTTCTTCACCTGGCGCGAGCCGGTCGATCCGATGCCGTCGAACTTCGCGCGGAGCTGACGCAGGCCGCGTTGCCGATTCCGGTGGACCGTCCCCCAATGGACTCCGAGCAGCAGTCCCGCCTCTTCAAGCGAGTAGCTCTCGATGTCGACGAGCCTGATCGCGGCCGCTTCCCTCGCCGTCAGGCTGTTGAGCAGGGCGGCGACGACCAGGCGATCCTCACATTCTCGGAGCCCGCCGTCGTGGCTTCGTTCGGTATCCAGTGCGTGCTCGAGGGCCAGGGTCCGGGAAAGGCGTTGTCGCCTTCGCCACGAGTCGCGGATGATGTTCTTCGCGGTCACCAGAAGATATGCCACCTTGTTGGGATGGGCTTCGAAGTTCTGGCGGGCCTTTTTGGCGGTGATTTTTAGATATACCTCCTGCACGACTTCCTCGGCCTCGTGCGGATCGCCCAATAACTGCACGACTCGCGTGTACAGGGCCGGCCGGATCTCGATGAACAGATCATTAAAATCCTTCGCCTCGTCCACGGTCATCGCCTCTCGAGCATCGCCGGCCGGACTGAGTGCCCCCAGGTGGACCTGGTAGAGGCGGATTTCACGAATCACTGATCGCGGGATCGGTCATTTGCCCGTGCCGCCGTCACCGCTACCGCGGTGGGTGCGGCACCGCTGCTCACTGAGGTTCGCAAATGGCTCGGATGCTGTCTTCTCCGAGATTGCCGCTGACGCAAGGGGTTGTCCTGATCCGGCCATCAATCACAACAGCGGTGTGCCGTGTTCGTGGCTTATATGACGCTGTTCCGCTCGAAAGGAGACTGCTATGCCCGAGACCGTCGTGAGCGAGCTCAGGGTCTGGGACCGGCTCGAGGTCTGGGACGAGGCCGAGGTCTGGGACGAGCTCAGGGTCTGGGACGAGTTCAAGGTCTGGGATGAGCTCAAGGTCTGGGATGAGCTCAGGGTCTGGGATGAGCTCAAGGTCTGGGACGAGCTCAAGGTCTGGGACCGGGCCGCCTGATCCGGTCGGTCCTGTTCATCCAGTACGGCGCGGGAACGTCGCTCGGCGTCCCCGCGCTGTCACATCCCGAGGAGAACCGGAGCGACCATGCCGTCCACACCAGCGCCGAAGCATGACGGAAAGGTCCTTCTCGTCGCCGACCAGGGCGTGAGATCGGCCGAGCACATGTCCAGGGCCGACGTCGACCAGAGGGTCGATGACTTCTATGCGGGCATCGGCGGTGAGAACTTCTTCCGCGCTCTCGCGGACCGGTTCTACGAACTCGTCTCCGAGGACGATCTGCTGGCCCCGCTGTTCCCGGTCGCCGACTGGCCGCGCCAGGCGGAGCGCCTCGCGGCGCACTACATCCAGCTGTACGGCGACAACGACCTGACGGCGGCATGGGACCCTCACCTGCACCAGGCGCACAGTCACTGGCTCATCACCAGAGAGCAGCGGCTGCGCTGGCTCGCGCTGATGAAGCGCGCGGGTGAGCTCATGCAGGCGCCGGAACCCCACTTCAGCGAGTTCATGACGATCATGAAGATCGCGAGTGGCGAGATGATGGCGGTCTCGCGCGGTGCCGCGATCGCGCGGGGCAAGCGCTTCCACTGGGACGGTACCGAAAAATGAGCCGGCGGCCGGCCGGCCGGATCGCGGTGGTGGGGGCGGGGTCCGCCGGAGCGTTCTTCGCGCTCGAACTCTCCCGGCTGCGTCCCGGCGTGCCGATCGATCTCTATGAACGGGGTGGTGCGCCGCCCGGTGCCGGCATCGTGCTCTCCTGGGAGTTCGCCGACCGCATCAAGGCCGATCACCCGCAGGTCCTCGACATTCCCGGCTCCGCCATGGCGACGTGGGATCGCACTCTCACGGTGGTGGACACCGAGCGGGTGTGGTCCGGGGCGTACGGGATGTTCGGGGTGTCCAGGGAGGAGTTCCAGCGCCACGCGCGGGATCTGGCGTCCGGGTTGCCGAACGTCACCTTCCGGCGGCGCACCGTCTCAGGCCGCCCGGGCGAGCCGGGAGACCACGACCTGGTCGTCGTGGCCGATGGCGCGAGGAGCCGGACGCGGGCGTCGCGCGAGGGAGAGTTCGGCACACGCGCGTTCCCGGGCCGGACGCGCTTCCTCTGGATGAGCACGCCGATCGCCCTGGAGCCGACCTTCGTGCTCAAGCCGGTGTCCGGCGGGTTGCTGATCGTCCATTCCTATCCTCACGGGACGGACGTGAGCACCTTCATCGTCGAGGCGGACATCGAGGTCATCGCCGCTCAGGGCCTGTACGACCGGCCCTCGCCCGAGGTCGAGACGCTGCTGGCGGAGATCTTCAAGGACGAGTTGCGCGGGGCGCCGCTACGCGCCCAGACCGGGGGATGGCGGGCCTTCTCCACGATCACCAACGAGCGGTGGCACAGCGGCCCCCTCGTTCTCATCGGGGACGCCGCGCACACGGTGCACTTCTCGACCGGCTCGGGCACCGCGTTGGCGATCGACGACGCCCGCTGTCTCGCCCGGGCGCTCGCGGAGAGGTCCTCGGCGGCGGAGGCGCTCGCGGAGTACGAGGCGGAGCGGAGGCCGGTGATCCAGGCCGCGCAGGCCGAGGCGGACGAGAGCCGGCGGTGGTTCGAGACGCTCAGCCGCCGTGAGCGGGTCCGGGGGCATCAGACGGTGTTCGCGCTGCGCAGCCGAAGAGCGGCGAACACCTACGGCCGGCTGCGCGCCCGCGACCCGGAGTTCGTCGACGCGGCGGTACGCACGCTGGCCGGCGGCCCGGCCGACGGCGAACCGGCCGACCTGCCGATCGGGCTCGGCGGCATCCGGCTCACCGGCCGCTGCGCCGCGGTCGAAGACGACGGCCGGGGAGGTCCCGTGCTCCGGCTACCGGCGGCGGACGGGTATGTTCCCTGCCCGGTCCTCGACGCCGGCGGTCCGCCTCCGGACCCGGTTCCGCGCTGCGCGCTGGTCGCGGGCGACCCGGACGCCGGCCTCGGGGCCTTCGTGCGGAGGCTCCGCTCCGGCGGCGCGTCCGCCGTCGGCCTGCTCGTACCGGCCGCGGAGCCCGCGAAGGCGAAGGAGACGACGGCGGCCGGCTGCGACTTCCTCGCGGTGCCGTCGCTTCCCGGGAACGGGCGCGGCGAGCGGACGCGCGCCGCCGACGAGGCCCGTTATGAATGCGGACTTCCCGTGTTGCTGCTTTCGGCCGAGCCTTTCTCGCGAGATGAGATCAACACTCTTATCCTCGGGGGCCGGATCGACTTATTCGCTTATGTCGGCGGGCTGAAGGCCGATATTTCCTGAGCTCCACGTGTTCGATGGTCGGTGACCGGCGAAAGGCGAGACCAGTGGCGAAAACCTGGGTGCGGCGGCTTCTCCCAGAGCCTGGACCCGGTCGGCTCCTCCTGTTGTGCACCGCTGTGGCCAGTCTCGGCAATGGCCTGTACATGACAGGTGGTGCCGTCTATTTCGTGCGCAAGGTCGGCCTTTCGCCAGGCCAGGTCGGACTCGGGCTGTCCATCGCCGGGGTCCTCGCGCTGCCGATCGGTGTTCCTGTCGGCTATCTCGCCGACCGGTTCGGCCCGCGGGGCACGACCGCCGTACTGGCCCTGGGCAAGGCGCTGATGCTCACCCTCGCCGCCTTCGTGCATTCGTTCGCGACATACGTCGTGGTCGCCGCCGTTCTCGGTGTCGCCGAGAACACCGGCCACGTCGCGCGTGGCGCGCTGGTGGCGGGCGTCATGGGCCGCGACGGCCGGGTACGGCTCTCGGCGTACATGCGAAGTGTCTTCAACGGTGGCTTCGCGCTGGCCTCTCTCGCCGCCGGAATCGTCATCGCCGTCGACAGCACGGGAGCCTACCGGGGACTCTTCTTCGGCAACGCCGCCGCGATGGTCACCGTCTCCGCGCTGTACATGAGGTTGCCGCGCGTTCCCGGCGTGCGCCCCGAGGGACGCGAACGCTCCGGGCTGGGCGCGCTGCACGACGTGCCGTACGTCCTCGTCGCACAGGTGGCCGGCCTGGCCCGTATCGGCCCGACGATCGTCGCCGTCGGCATTCCGGTGTGGCTGGTCACCCACACGTCCGCGCCGCGGCCGCTCGCCGCGTGGCTGACGTTGATCAACACGCTGATCGTCGTGTTCCTCCAGGTGCGCGCCGCCCGTGGCGCCGACACGGTCCCGGGCGCCTCGAGACTGCAACGCTGGACGTTCATGGTGATCGCGGGCGCCTGTGTCATCACCGGCTTCTCCCGCGGGGTCCCCGGCTGGAGCGCGGGCCTGATCCTGGCCGCCGCCGTCGTCCTGTTCACGTTCGGGGAGATCTGGGGTGAGGCGGCCCGCTGGGGGCTGCGGTACGAACTGGCGCCCGGCAAGCTGCAGGGCCAGTACGGCGCCGCCTTCGCCATCGGTGACGCCGTGGCCCTGATCGTCGGCCCCACGCTCGTCACGGCGGTGCCGGACCGGCTCGGTCTCGCCGGGTGGCTCCTGCTCACGGCTCTCTTCCTCGCGGCCCTGGCCCTGAGCCGGCCCGCCGTGCAGTGGGCCGTTCGCACCCGGCCGGTCGCGCCCGACACGCCCTGACCCCGCCGGGGCCGGCCCGTCACTCGCCGGACCTTACGCACGGCATCGCCCCTGGGCACCCGCCCTCGCCCCCGCCCGGTCCCGGACCCGCGGAACGGTGGACATGAACCGCTGCCGCTCGACCGGGACCGGTGGCGTGCCCGCCTTTCCGGACTCCCCGCGGGCGGGCCGATCGCGGCACCGTCCGATCCAGACAACGTGCAGATCGAATTCAGATGCTCCCGCGCATGCTGGGTCCGGCGTACCGCGTACTCCCAAGCGTGCGCGACCGGTTCGGAAAAGGGAAGGTCACGGATGTCGTCCACTGTCTTCGGGATTCCTGACGATTTCGACGTCGTCATCATCGGCGGCGGCCCCGCCGGCGCCACCGCCGCGGGCCTGCTCGCCCAGCGCGGGCGCCGTGTGCTCGTCCTCGAGAAGGAGCGTCACCCGCGGTACCACATCGGCGAGTCACTCATCCCGGCGGTCATGCGCCCCATGGACGAGCTGGGTCTGACCGACCTGATGGACGAGCGCGGCTTCGAGCGCAAGTACGGCGGAAGCCTCGTCTGGGGGAACGAGCAGATCCCGTGGAACTTCTCGTTCATCAAGGGCGGCAAGTTCAGCCACGCCTACCACACGCGCCGGGCCGACTTCGACGCCCTCATCCTGAACCGCGCGCGCGAACTCGGCGCGTTCGTCATGGAGGAGACCACCGTCAAGGACACCATCGAGAACGAGGACGGTCGTGTCGTCGGCGTCCGGTACCAGATCCGCGGCATGGACGAGGTGCGCGAAGCGCGTGGCTCGCTGGTCGTGGACGCGTCGGGGCAGGCCCGCATCCTCAGCCGTAAGTACGCCGACGTCACCTGGCACGACGAGCTGCGGAACGTCGCCGTGTGGACGTACTTCGACAACTGCCACCGGCTCCCGGGCGACGAGTGGACGAACATCCTCATCGAGGGGCTCGAGGAGGGCTGGTTCTGGGCCATCCCCATCGAGAAGGGGAACATGAGCGTCGGGTACGTGACGCGCTCGGAGAAGGTCGGCAGCACCGACAAGTCGCTCCAGGAGGTGTTCAACGCCGAACGCGAGCGCACCACCCGGCTCAAGGAGCTCCTCAAGGACGCCCGCCAGGCGAGCGGCTTCCGTACCGCGCGCGACTGGTCCTACACCGGCACCAAGTTCTACGGCGACGGCTGGGTGCTGGTCGGCGACTCGGCCGCGTTCGTCGATCCGCTGTTCTCCACCGGTGTGGCGCTGGCGACCCTCGCGGCGAGCGTGCTGGCGAAGGTCATCCACAAGATCCTGGACCATCCGGCCATCGAGCAGGAGGCGCTGAGGCGCTACTCCGACGCGTACAAGTCCTTCTTCGACGAGATCCGGATGTTCGTCGAGCGCTTCTACGACCGGACCCGGCACAAGGAGTTCTACTACGGCCTCGCGCAGGAACTCGTCGACCCGGAGAAGAAGAACGAGCCCTCGAAGGACTTCGTGACGCTGATCTCCGGACTCAGCGGACAGCACGCGCTCTTCAAGATCGACCTTGAGGACGTCGAGCTGGACTCGCTGACCGCCACATCCTCCTGACCGGCCGGGGTGGCGGACACCGCGTCACCACCCGCCGGCCCCCGAACCTCGCCGTCCGGGCCGCGACCGCGATGCCCCGGACGGACGAGGCCGGGATCCGTCATCCCGGCGGCCGTCCTGCGGACGTCCGCCGACGCTCGCAGCCGGTCCGCGAAACCACGAATGCCCTACAGAACCAGGAATGAAGGGTGAGGGAGTTGACGCAGAACAACACCTCCCGAACGTCCGCCGACCAGTACGACGTGGCGATCCTCGGGAGCGGCATGGCCGGGGGCATGCTCGGAGCCGTACTGGCCCGCAACGGGGTCAAGGTGCTCCTCCTCGACGCGGGCACGCACCCGCGGTTCGCGGTGGGCGAGTCGACGATCCCCTACACGTCGGGGATGACGCGCCTCATCGCCGATCGGTACAACGTGCCCGAGCTCAAGGCGATGTCCAGCTTCAAAGGCGTCCAGGAGCACGTGTCCCGCAACTGCGGCCGCAAGCAGAACTTCGGCTTCGTCTACCACGAGGCGGGCCGGCCGCAGGATCCCGAGCAGATCAACCAGCTGGTCGTTCCGGCGCTGCTGCGCACCGAGACCCACCTGTTCCGGCAGGACGTCGACGCGTACCTCTTCCAGGTGGCGGTCAAGCACGGCGCGCACCCCCGGCTGAACACCCGTATCGCCGAGATCGACATCGACCCCGACTCCGGCGCGGTCCTGCGCACGGAACGCGGTGAGGAGTTCCGGGCGAGCTACGTCGTCGACGGCAGCGGCTTCCGGTCCCCCCTGGCGGAGAAGTTCGAGCTTCGCGAGACGCCGACCCGCGCGCGTACGCACTCGCGCTGCCTGTTCACGCACATGGTCGGGGTCACCCCCTTCGACGAGGCGCCCGCCGCCAAGAATCACCGGCAGCCCAACCCGTGGCACAACGGAACCCTGCACCACGTGTTCGAGGGCGGCTGGCTCTGGGTCATCCCGTTCGACAACCACCCCGGCGCGATGAACCCGCTGTGCAGCATCGGCCTGACCCTCGACCCACGGGTCTTCCCCAAGGGCGACATGTCACCGCAGCAGGAGTTCGACGCGTTCCTGGAGCGTTTCCCGCAGATCGCGCACCAGTTCAGGAACGCGAAGGCGGTGCGGCCGTGGGTGTCCACCGGCCGGCTGCAGTACTCGGCCAAGCAGGTGGTGGGCGAGCGGTTCTGCCTGACCTCGCACGCGGCCGGGTTCATCGACGCCCTGTACTCCCGCGGTCTCACGAACACCCTGGAGATCATCAACGCCCTGGGCTGGCGGCTCATCGCCGCGTCCCGGGACGGTGACTGGTCCTATGAGCGGTTCGCGTACCTGGAGGCGCTCCAACAGGGGTTGTTCGACTTCCACGACGATCTGGTCTACAGCTCCTTCGTCGGCTTCGGGAACTACGAGCTGTGGAACGCCGTGTGCCGCACGTGGATGCTCGGCACCATGCTCGGCAACGTCATGCTCGAGGACGCCTACTACCGCTACATCAAGGAAGGCGACGACCAGGTCTTCCTCGAACTGGAGCAGAGCGCCTGTCCCGGGTCGCCCCTCCCGGTCAGCGAGGGCTTCAACGAGATGGGCGTGGCAACGCGCGAGCTGTGCCGCCAGGTCGAGGACGGGTCGCTGGCGGCCGAGGAGGCGGCGCGCCAGATCCTCGACCGGATCAAGAACGCCGACTTCATCGCACCCTCCTTCCGTCTCGGCGAACGCGACACGCGGTGCTTCAACATGACGCCGATGAAGATGGCCAAGAACGCGATCTGGTGCCGTCGCGAGGCGCCGCCGCAGGTCGGTCCGCGCATGATCCGGGCGAGCAAGGGCCTCGTGCGGATGCGGTTCAAGGAGTAGCAGCCCCGCCACCGTCACCGTGGCAGGAGCCGTCCACCGCGGGAGCCGGGGCGCCGGGCGCGATCGGCGCACCGGACCCCGCGGTCATCATCGAGGACACAAAGGCAGCGTATGGACGCGAACGCAGCAGAGGAAATCGCGGAACCGATCGCCATCGTCGGCATGGCGGGCCGGTTCCCCGACGCGCCGGACGCCGGGAGCCTGTGGCGGCTCCTGATGGAAGGCGGCGACGCGATCAGGCCGGTTCCGGCGGACCGGTGGGACACGTCCGCCCCGCTCGATCCGGAGCGGCGGATCCAGGCGGTCGGCGGCTTCATCGATGGAGTGGACCTGTTCGACGCGGGTTTCTTCGGCGTCTCCCCGCGCGAGGCGGAGGCGATCGACCCGCAGCAGCGGCTGCTGCTGGAGATGAGCTGGCTCGCGCTGGAGGACGCCGGGCAGCGGGCCGGTGACCTCGCCGGCAGCCATACGGGTGTCTACGTCGGGGCGTCCTGGCATGACTATGAGATCCTCCGCCGCGAGCGCGGGGCCCGTGCCACCCCGCACAGCCTGGTCGGCAACGCGCTCGACGTGATCGCGGCGCGCCTCTCGTACTTCTTCGGCCTGCGCGGGCCCAGCCTCACCGTCGAGACGGGATGCTCGTCGTCGCTCGTCGCGTTGCACCTCGCCGCGCAGGCACTTCGGCAGGGCGAGATCGGCTCGGCGATCGTCGGCGGGACCAATCTCATGCTGGACCCGCACGTCACCATCGGGCTGACCCACTTCGGCGGGCTGTCGCCCGACGGCCGCTCGAAGTCGTTCGCCGCGTCCGCGAACGGCTTCGTGCGCGGTGAGGGCGTCGCGGTCCTGTACCTCAAGACGCTGGAACGCGCGCTGCGCGACGGCGACCGGATCCACGGTGTCGTCGCGCGTACGGCGGTCAACAACGACGGCGGAGGGGACAGTCTCGTCACGCCGAGCCGGGCGGGTCAGGAGGACCTGCTGCGCCAGGTCTACGGTGACGGCGCCGTGCCCCTAGACGCGCTGGCCTACATCGAGGCGCACGCGACCGGCACGGGACGCGGCGACCCCATCGAGACGAACGCCATCGGCAACGTCGTCGGGCGCGGGCGTACGTGCGGGCCCCTGCCGATCGGCTCGATCAAGACGAACATCGGGCACCTGGAGGCCTGCGCCGGGCTCGCCGGCCTGTTCAAGATCCTTCTCGCCCTCCGGCACCGGGTGGTGCCGCCGAGCCTGCACTCGGAGGAGCTGAACCCCGCGATCCCCTTCGAGGAGCTCAACGTCCAGGTGGTGCGCGAACCGCTGCGCCTGCCGGAGACCGACCCGATCTATCTCGGGGTCAGCTCCTTCGGGTGGGGCGGCACGAACGCCCACGTCGTGATCACCGGGGCGCCGCGGACCACGGACGGGACGGATGACGAGAGCCCGGCTCTGGGCCTGCCCGCCCTGCTGCCGATCTCCGCCAAGCACCCGGCCGTGCTGGCGGAGCGCGCCGCCCTGCTGAGCGACGATCTGCCGGAGGAACCGGACGGTCTCCCGGCGCTCGCCGGCGCCCTCGCCTGGCGGCGTGACCACTTCCCGGTACGCGCGGCGGTGATCGCGGACGAACCGGAGCGTGCCCGCGCCGCGCTCGGCGCGCTGGCCTCGGGAGAGGACGAGCCGGACGCGCCCGGCCTGGTGACCGGACGGGCCACCGGCCGTGGCCGGGTGGCGTTCGTCTTTCCCGGCCAGGGCTCCCAGTGGGCGGGGATGGGACGCGAGCTCTACCGGGACAGCCCCGTGTTCGCGCGTGTCGTACGCCGCTGCGCCGACGCGCTGCGGCCTCACGTCTCATGGGATCCCCTCACCGTCTTCCTCGGCGAGTCCGGGGACGAGTGGATGACCCGGATCGACATGCTCCAGCCGACGCTGTGGGCGATGTCGCTCGGCCTGGCCGAGCTTTGGCGTGCCGCCGGCGTCGAACCCGACGTCGTCCTCGGCCACAGCCAGGGTGAGATCACCGCGGCGACGCTCGCCGGTGTCCTCTCGTACGAGGACGGCGCCCTCGTCATGGCGCGGCGCAGCGCCATCGCCCGTCGCACCTCGGGACGGGGCCGCATGCTCGCGGTCGATCTCGACCGTGACGCCGCGCTGCGGGCCCTCGACGGTTTCGAGGACAGCGTCGCGCTCGCCGTGCACAACGGGCCTCGTTCGTGCGTCCTGTCCGGCGACGAGGACTCCGTGCTGATGCTCAAGGAGCTGCTGGACGCCGAGGAGATCTTCTGCCGCCTGGTCAACGTCGACTACGCCTCCCACAGCCCGCAGATGGACGAGCTGCGCGATGACCTGCTCGCCGCGCTCGCTCCGGTGGCACCGCGGGCCGGAGACGTCGAACTGCTGTCGACCGTCCGTAACCGCCGCCTGGACGGCCCGGAGATGGACGCGGCGTACTGGGTGGAGAACCTGCGCCGTCCCGTGCTGTTCGCGGACGCGATGAGCACGCTGTTCGACGAGGGCGTCACCCACGTCGTCGAGGTGAGCCCGCATCCGGTGCTGACCCCGGCGCTGGAGCAGCTCGCCGCGGACCGCGCCGAGCCGCCGGTCGCCCTGCCGACGCTGCGTCGCGACCACGGGGGACCCGAGAGCTTCGCGCTCGCGCTGGGGCGTGCGTACGCCGCCGGCCTGGAGCCGTTCGGCGGCCTGCCCCGGCGGCACCTCGCCGAGGCTCCCGGGTACCCGCTGCACGGAGAGCGCCACTGGACGCCGGTGCGCCGGCGCGGCCCGGCCACGGCCGCGGGCTTCGACGTCGCGCTCCTCCCGGCGCCCGGCGAGCCGGACACCTGGCACGGCGAGCTGGGCATCGACACCGACGACCTGCCGTGGCTGCTCGACCATCAGGTGTACGACGCGCCGGTCCTGCCCGGCGCGGCCATGCTCGGCGTGGTGGTGAGCACGGCGCGGGCGCGCAGGGGGGCCGCGCCCCGCCGTGTGGACGACGTCGTCTTCGGCAGTGCGCTCGCGCTCGGCGGCGGATCGGTCCGGCTGACCGCCGAGTGGCGGGACGACCTCGCCGACGGTGGCGGGTTCCGGCTCCTTTCGCTGCCCGAGAGCGGCGAAGCCTGGGTCGTGAACGCGACCGCGCGGGTCTCCTTCGCCGACGCCGGCGGCCCGCCCGCTCCGGAGTTCCCGGCCTGGGCCGATGACGGCGCCGGAAGCGGCGACGCCTTCTACCGGCGGTGCGCCGAACGAGGACTCGGCTACGGGCCCATGTTCCAGAGTGTGCGGTCGGTGCACGTCCGGGAGGGAGACGCCGAGGCGGCGGGGCGGGTCCGGCTCGCCGACCGGCTGCTGCCGGGCAACCGTCCGCACACGCTGCTGCACCCGGCTCTGTGGGACGGCGCCCTCCAGGTGGCGCTCTCGCTGTTCGACGGTGACGAGGCGCTGGTGCCCACGGCCGTACGCGCCGTCCGGCTGCTCGGCGACCCGGCCGAGCCCGTGACCGAGGTGTGGTCCCACGCCGTTCGCCGTGACGACGGTCTCGTGGACGTTCGCGTCTTCGACGCGACACGGGTTCCCCTCATGGTCATGGAGGGGCTCGCGCTGGAGCCACTGCCCGGCGCGGCCCCGGCCGCGGCCGGAGCCGAGCGCCGGCACCACATCCGCTGGATCGACGTGACGGAGGGTAGGTCCGGCGACGCGCCGGCGTCACCCGGCCGGTGGATCGTCTTCGGTGACGCCGCGCTCGGTACGGCCCTGACGCTCGCCGGAGCGGAGCTCGTCGCCGTCGCGGATCCGGAGACGGCCGGGGCGATCGACCTTCCCCACGTCGACGGAGTCGTGTACGCCGTGCCCGCTGCGGGCGCGGAACTCGGCACGTACCGTCTCGGCCTCGAGCGGCTGACCCGGCTCGTGGGCGCCTGTGCCGGCATGGGCGTTCCGCCGCGCCTGGCGGTGGTCACCGCGCTGGCCCAGGCGGTCACGCCGGCCGACCGCCCCGACCCCGGAGCCGCCCTTTACTGGGGTTACACCCGCGTGCTGCGCCGCGAGCACGGCGAGCTGAACGCCCGTGCGATCGACGTCGACCCGTCCGCGCCGGACTGGGCGACCGCCTGCGCGGCCGAAATCCTCTTCGGTGAGGAGGACCAGGTGGCCCTGCGCGGCGAGCGGCGCCTGGCCGCCCGGCTGACCGCGGGCGAGACGGCCGGCACGCCGGCGGCCGAACTGCCGCCGCCCCGTACCGCGGCGCAGCCGTTCCGCGTCGCCGTCCTGCGTCCCGGGCGGCCCGACGGTGTCGGCTGCGTTCCGGCGGCCCGGCGGGAACCGGGGCCCGGCGAGGTGGAGATCGAGGTCTGCGCCACCGCGCTCAACCCCACCGACGCGCTCAAGGCGGCCGGCGCGTTCCCCGGCCCGCCGGACGAGGCCGCCGCCGTCCTGGGAGACGAGTGCATGGGCCGCGTCGTCGCCGTCGGCCCCGACGTCGCCCTGGTGTCACCGGGGGATCGGGTCGCCGCGTGCGTCCCCGGGGCCCTCGCCTGCCACGTGACGGTGCCCGCCGCGCGGGTGCTCCCCGTGCCCGGCGGTCTCGACGACGCGCAGGCCGCCGGGCTGCCCCTGGTCATGGCGATGGCCTGGTACATGCTCGTCGACCACGGCCGCGTCAGCGCGGACGAAACCGTCCTGATCCAGGCGGCCGCCGACACGGTCGGTCTGGCGGCGGTGCACGTCGCGCGGCTCCTGGGCGCACGCGTCCTGGCCACCGCCGACACCGAGGGCAAGCGCGCTCACCTGCGCAAGATGGGGATCGGCGGCGTCTTCGACTCGCGTGATCTGTCCTGGGCCGAGGGCGTGCGGGCCGCGACGGAGGGCCGTGGCGTCGACGTGGTCCTCAACTTCCTGCCCGGCGTGGCGATCTCTGCGGGGCTGGACGTCCTCGCCCCCGGCGGGCGGTTCGTCGAGGCCGGCCGGCAGGACATCATGAAGGGCCGCCGCGTCGGCCTCAGCGCGTTCGCCAAGGGCATCACCCTCTCCGCCCCGGACGTGAGAGGGATGGCCCAGCGTGACCCCGCGAGGTTCGTCCAGATTCTTCGGACCGTCTGGGAACACATCCGCTCCGGCGACCTCGAACCGCTGCCGGTGCACCGGCGCCCGTTCGCACGGGCCGGTGCGGCGCTGTTCGAGATGGCGCGGAACCAGCACGTCGGTCGTATCGTGCTCACGGAGCCACAGAGCGTGGAGACGGTCACCGCCGTGCCCATGCCCGGTGGCAGGTTCCGCGCCGACGGCACCTACCTGGTCACCGGTGGCCTGGGGGCGCTCGGCCTGTCGTTCGCGCGGTTCCTCGCCGACCACGGCGCTGGAGCCATCGCCCTCATGGGCCGGTCGGAGCCCGACGACACCACGGCGAAGCTCCTGGCGCGGATGCGCGAGGCCGGAACACGCGTCGAGACCGTCCAGTGCGACGTCGCGGACGCCGCGGCGCTACGGCGGAGCCTCGCGTCGCTGCGGGCGGACCTGCCGCCGCTGCGCGGCGTCGTGCACGCCGCCGGACTTCTCGACGACGCGACGATCCAGAACCTGACCGGTGAGCAGATCGCCCGGGTTCTCGCGCCGAAGGCCGACGGGGCGCACAACCTCGACGAGGCCACCGCGGAGGACCCGCTCGACCTGTTCGTGCTGTTCTCCTCGGCCGCCGCGCTCGTCGGCAACGCCGGCCAGGCGGCGTACGCCGCCGGCAACGCCTTCCTGGACGCGCTCGCCGAGGCGCGCCGCAGGCGGGGTGTGCCCGCGCTGAGCGTGCAGTGGGGACCGTTCACCGGGATCGGTCTCGCGGCGGCCGACGAGCAACGCGGCGCCCGGCTCGAAGAGCGCGGCATGGGCGGGATCACCGTGGAGGAGGCGTGGCCGGCGCTCGCCGACATGCTCGGCCAGGACGAACCGGTCATCGGCTACGTGCCGCTCGATCCGCGACGCTGGTTCGACGCCTATCCCGACACGGCGGCGCTGCCGAGCTGGGAACTGCTGTACGAGGTCGCCCGGCGGGGCGGCGCAGCCGACGTGTCCGGCGGGGAGTTCCGCGCCCTCGTGCGGCAGGCCGCACCGGAGGCCAGGGCGGAGCTGGTGGAGCAGAAGGTGCGCGAGCTGGCCGGCCGCGTGCTGCGCGCCGACCCGGCCCGTATGGAGCCGGAGACACCGTTCAAGGCGCTCGGCCTTGACTCGCTCATGAGCCTCGAGCTGCGTAATCGCCTGGAATCGGCGTTCGGTCTGCGGCTCTCGCCGACTCTCCTGTGGACCTACTCGACCACGAGGACGCTGGCCGGCGCGCTCTGTGAGCAGTTGTCCGACGTGTCCTGACGCGCGACGAAGCCTCTCATTCGACAGCGAGGAAACGACTGCATGGAAGATATGAGCCTCACCGACGGGAAACAGACTCCTCTCACGCGGGCGCTCGAGACGATCCGGTCGTTGCGGCAGCGGCTGGACGAGCAGGAGGGGAACCAGCCGATCGCCGTCATCGGCACCGGGCTGCGCCTCCCGGGCGGTATCGAGGACCTCGACGCGTACTGGGAGGCGCTGGCGGAGGGCCGTGACCTGGTGCGCCCGATGCCGGAGGCGCGTAAGGGGCCGTTCGCCGACGCCTGGGCGACCCTGCCGCAGCGGGGTGGCTTTCTCGACGAGGTGCTGGACTTCGACGCCGCGTTCTTCGGCATCAGCCCCCGCGAGGCGCGCGGGCTCGACCCACAGCACCGGCTCCTCCTGGAGGTCACCTGGGAGGCGCTGGAGGACGCGGCGCTGCCCCCGGGCCGGCTCGCCGGCGCCCAGACCGGCCTCTACCTCGGCATCATGTGGCAGGACTACCGCGAGTGGCTGACCGGGGACCCGGACGCGTACTGGACGACCGGCAACGGCCACAACTTCGCGGCCGGCCGCATCGCCTACACCCTCGGCTTCACCGGACCGGCCATGGCGGTCGACACGGCGTGCTCCTCCTCCCTCGTCGCGGCGCACCTCGCCGTCCAGGCGCTTCGCCGGGGCGAGTGCGAGACGGCGGTCGCGGCGGGGGTGAACCTCATCATGTCCCCCCGCTCGACCCGTCTCGTGCAGGAGACGCGGTCGTTGTCGCCCGACGGCCTGTGCCGGACCTTCGACGCTCGCGCCAACGGGTTCACCCGCGGTGAGGGCTGCGGCGCGCTCGTGCTCAAGCGGCTCGACCACGCGTTGCGCGACGGCGACCGCGTGCACGCCGTGATCCACGGCTCGGCGGTCAACCAGGACGGGAGGTCGGGCGGGTTCACCGCGCCGAACGTCCTGTCCCAGGTGGCGCTGCTCGAACAGGCGATGGCCGACGCCGGTGTCGAGCCCGCCGACATCGGATACGTCGAGACCCACGGCACCGGTACGTCCCTCGGCGATCCCATCGAGATGGAGGCGCTGGCGACCGCGATCGGCCGGCGCAACGGCGGCGCGCCCCTCCTGACCGGCGCGGTCAAGACGAACTTCGGGCATCTGGAGTCGGCGGCCGGTGTCGCCGGGCTCCTCAAGGCGATCCTCTGCCTGCGCCACCGCGCGGCGCCGCCGGTCGTGCACTTTCGCGTCCTCAACCCCCGCATCGACCTGTCCGGCACCGCGATCGGGGTTCCGGCCGAGCTGACGGACTGGGATTCGGCGGGTGGACGCTACGCGGGCGTCAGCTCGTTCGGCATGAGCGGCACCAACGCGCACCTGATCCTCGCCGCGCCCGACCCCGGTGACGCCACCGTCTCGGGCACCGGGCCGGAGCGGATGGACGGATTCGAGGTCTCCGCCAAGACCCCTGAGGCCCTCCGCGCGATGGCCGGCCGTTACGCCGAACGGGTGGCCCGGATCGGCCCGGACGACTACGCGGCGTTCGCCTACACGGTCACCCGGGGACGCGCCCGGCACGACGTCCGGGCGCGCGTCACGGCGGCGAACCCCGCCGACGCGGCCGCGGCGCTGCGGTCGCTGGCCGCGGGAACGCCGTCCGCGGCCGTCACGATCGGCCCCGGCGATGAGGACGGCGGACCGGCGGCGGACCTGCCCCGCCGGATCATCGACCTGCCGGCCTATCCGTGGCAGCGCGTCCGGCACGCGCCCGGCCATGTCGCGGTGGAACCGGCGGCGCCGGTGGCGTACGAGCTGGCGTGGGAGACCGCACCGTCGGCTCCGGCACCGGCCGCGGCGGCCGACGGCGGCCCGCTGGTCATCGCGGGCGACGACGACGAACTTGTCGGTCTGCTGGTCGGCGAGGCCGTGGCGTTGGGGCGGACCGGGACGGTGCTCGGCGGCGGCCCCACGGCCGTCCCGGCGGGCTGGCGGCGCCTCGAAGCGCCGGACGGCGCCGAGGGCTGGCGCGGGTTCTGGGAGACGCACGCCGCCGGCGGACGGACCACGCTGATCCTGACCATTAAGGCGGCTCCGCTCTCGGACGCCGCGGCCGGCCACGCCTCCCCGGCGGCCGTCACAGCGGCGCTCTGCTCCGCGGTGACGGCGGCGGTCAGCGCCGCGGCCGATGCCGGCGGGCCGTACGCGCGCGTGTTCCTGGTCACGCGCGCGGCCCGCCGCGTCGGCGACGGCGACACCGCGATCACGGTCGGCCACGGGGCCCTGCACGGCCTGGCGCCCGTGCTCGGCCTGGAGGCCGGCGGCGCCTGGGGCGGTGTGATCGACCTTCCGGGGGAACCGACGGCCGAGGACACGCGGGCGCTGCTGGCCTTCGTCGCCGCCGCGTCCGGCATCGACCCACCGGCGGCCGGCGAGGACCTGGTGGCCGTCCGCGGAGGCCGGGTGCTCGCGGCGCGGCTGCGCGCCGCGAGCGGGCACCGGCCGGAGCTTCCCGTGCGGGGCGACGCCACCTATGTCGTCACGGGCGGGCTCGGGGCGGTCGGGCGCGAGATCACCGCCGATCTGGTTCGCCGCGGAGCCCGTCACCTGCTGCTGATCGGGCGCCGCGCCCCGGAGACCCTGGACACGGACACCACCGCGTTCCTGGCCCGGCTGCGCGAGCCGGGAGCACACGTCGTGTACCGGGGCGGCGGCTGCGAGACACCGCAAGCGCTCGCCGAGGCCCGCGCCTGCCTCACGGAGATGCCGCCGGTACGTGGCGTCGTCCACGCCGCGGGGGTGGCGGACCCTGTTCCGCTGTCCCGGCTGACCGCCGCCGACTTCGAGTCCGCGCTGCTCGGCAAGTTCGCCGGTGCCTGGTGGCTGCACGAGGCCGCGCGCGACTGGCCGCTGGACTTCTTCGTTCTGGTCTCGTCCGTCTCGGCGGTCTGGGGGACCGAGGGACAGGGCGCCTACTCCGCCGCGAACGGAGCGCTGGACGCCCTCGCGGCTCACCGCCGGTCGCTGGGGCTTCCGGCGGTGAGCATCGCGTACGGCCCGTGGGCGCTGGCCGGCGCCGGGATGGCCGACGACGCGTCACTGCGCCGATACGACCGGATCGGCGTCGGCGCGCTGAGCGCCGAACAGGGCCGCGCGGCACTGACCGCGCGGGCCGCCGGCCCTGCCGGACACGTGATCGCCTGCCTGCTGGACCTCCCGCGGTTCACCGGCGTGATGGCGGCGGTACGGCGGCGCGGCCTGTACGCCGGTGTGGTCACGGAGGACACCGCCGGGGCCGTGGAGCCGGCGCGCGGTGAGGCGTCGCTCGCCGCGGAGCTGGCGGAGCTCCCGGAGCGCAGCCGTCCCGCGGCGGCTCGTTCGCACGTACGGCGCATGGTGGCGGAGCAACTGGGCCACACCGACGCGTCCGCGGTCGCCGAGGACACCGGGTTCATGGACCTGGGCATCGACTCGATCATGGCAGTCGATCTCGTCGGCCGGCTGTCCGCCGCGTTCGGCGTGGACCTGCAGGCCGCCGATGTCTTCGACCATCCGACAGTGGCCGAGCTGACGGCGTTCATCCTGGCCCGGCCCGTGGCCGCGGAGGCGGATCGCGTGGCGGGCGGTACGGGGCGGCCGGTCGGTCACCGCCCGCGGCCCGTTCCGCGCGCGGCGGACCGGCCGGCGGGCGGGCCGGCGACCGGTGAGGGAACGGGCGACGGCCCGGGTGAACCGATCGCGATCGTCGGCATGGCCGGCCGGTTCCCCGGCGCGGACTCCGTCGACGAGCTGTGGAACCTGCTGCGCGGCGGCGAAGACGGTGTCACGGCCATGCCGCGGGACCGCCGGGACACGATGCTCTTCACCGAGGACGCGCGGCGAACCGGCCGGATGACGACCGACCAGGGCGGCTTCCTCCGCCACATCGACCGTTTCGACGCCGCGTTCTTCGACATCCCGGTACGTGAGGCCGACGACCTGGACCCACAGCAGCGGCTGCTGCTCATGTCGGCGTGGCACGCCCTGGAAGACGGCGGCATCGACCCTCACGGCCTGAAAGGCTCGCGTACCGGCGTCTTCGTGGGTGTCAGCTACAGCGACTACGCGCGGATCCTCGCCCGCGGCGGGCCCGAGCACATCGACGCCTACTACAGCACGGGCACCGCGCTGAACGCGGCCGCCGGCCGCATCGCCTACCTGCTGGGACTCGGCGGACCGGCGGTCGCGGTGGACACCGCCTGCTCCTCGTCGCTGGTGGCCCTGCACCTGGCCGTCAGATCCCTGCGCGGGGGCGAGACCGACGCGGTGCTGGCGGGCGGTGTCAACATCATCCTCGACCCGACGTCGTCGGTGGCCGTGAGCCGGGCCCACATGCTCTCGCCCGACGGCCGGTGCAAGGCGTTCTCCGCCGACGCGAACGGCTTCGTCCGCGCGGAGGGCTGTGGCGTGCTGGTCCTCAAGCGGCTGTCGGACGCCCGGCGCGACGGAGACCGGGTACTGGCCGTGATCCTCGGCAGCGGCGTCAACCAGGACGGCGCCTCGTCGGGCCTGACGGCGCCCAGCGGCACCGCGCAGGAGGCACTGCTCCGCGCCGCCCTGGCCGACGCCGGCGTGACCGGACGGGACGTGTCCTACCTCGAGGCGCACGGCACCGGGACCTCCCTCGGGGACCCGGTCGAGATCGGCGCGGCGTGGCGCGTGCTGGGAGAGGGCCGGCGGCCGGACGAAACGCTGCGCATCGGGTCGGTGAAGAGCAACGTCGGTCACTGCGAGTCCGCGGCGGGCGTCGTGGCCGTGATCAAGACGATCCTCGCGATGCGTCACGAGATGATCCCCGCCAACCTTCACTTCCGCGAACCCAACCCGCATGTGGCCTGGTCCGCCATGAACGTCGAGGTCGTCGCGGCGCCGACGCCGTGGCCGGCCGGCGGCGGACGGCGCATCGCGGGCGTGTCCGGCTTCGGCTTCACCGGGACCAACGCCCACCTCGTCCTTGCGGCGCCGGCGGAGGACCCGGGCGGCCGCGAACCCGGCGCGGACGCCCCCGACGGACCCCACCTGATCACGCTGTCCGCGCCCGACGCGGAGGGGCTGGCCAGGCTGTCGGACGTGTGGGCGGACCGGCTGAAGACCTCCTCCGACGATGAGCTCGGCGCCCTGGCCGCCGTCTCGGCCGTGGGGCGTGCCCACTTCCCGTACCGCCGCGCCCTGCTGGGCACGACGCGGGACGCGCTGCTGACCGGTCTGGCCGCACCGGCGCCCAAGGGGCCCGCCACCGGCGCCCCGCGCGTCGCGTTCCTGTTCGCCGGGCAGGGCAGCCAGTACTTCGGCATGGCCCGCGAGCTCTATGAGACCGAACCCGTCTTCCGCGACGCCTTCGAGCGCTGCGACCGGACGCTCACACCCCTGCTCGGCGCGTCGCTCGCCGAGCTGACGTTGTACGGCGACGATCCGGCGGTGATCGACGAGACGCGGGTCACCCAGCCGGCACTCGTCACCCTGGAGATCGCGCTCGCCGCCCTCTGGGAGTCCTGGGGCGTCACCCCGGCCGTCGTGATGGGGCACAGCGTCGGGGAGATCGCCGCCGCGATCCACGCCGGTGTGCTGGACGTGGAGGCGGGCCTCAGGCTGATCGCGGAGCGGGCGCGGCTGATGCAGGCGACCGAACGCGGGGCCATGGTGTCGGTCGTGGCCTCCGAGGAGGACGTCGCCGGCTGGATCGCGGACCGCGACCTGGACGTCGCCGCGGTGAACGGGCCCGGCTCGACCGTGGTGTCCGGTCCGTCCGAGGCGATCGCGGCGTTCGTGGAACGGCTGAAGGAGCGGAAGGTCCGGCACCGCCGGCTCAGCGTGTCGCACGCGTTCCACTCCCGGCTGCTGGGCCCGATGCTGGAGGAGTTCACGGCGGCCGTCGCCGCGCTGGAGATGCGCGCGCCGCAGGTGCCGATCATCTCGAACCTGACCGGGCGGCTCGTCGAGCCCGGAGAGTACGACGCGGCGTACTGGGCGAGCCACGCCCGGAACCCGGTGCGGTTCCACGACGGGGCGCGGCGGCTGGGCGACCTCGACATCGACGTCTGCCTGGAGATCGGCCCGGACCGGACCCTCATCAACCTGGTGAAGGCCGCCGAACTCACGCCCCGCGGCGGCCTCGTCTCCTCGCTGCGCCGCCGGTCGAGCGATCGGGCCGCCATGATCACCGCGGTGTCCGCACTGTACGAGCAGGGGCAGGACTTCGCCTGGCAGCGCATCCATCCGCGGGCGGGCGGGGACCGTCCGCCGGCACCGCTGTACCCGTTCGCCGAGATCCGGCACTGGAGCGACGTGCCGTGGCATGCGTCGTCCGGCGCGGTCCGGCGTGCGGCGTGGGGCACGGAACTGCGTTCGCCCGGGCTGCGCGGCCGGGTGTTCGCCACCGAGCGCAGCACCGACTTCCCCGCCCACCTCACCGACCACCGGCTCTTCGGCACCGTGTCGGTGCCGGGTGCGTCCCAGACGGCGACCGTGCTGTCGGCTCTCGGCGCCGACGGATCACCGCTCGTCCTGGAGGACCTGCACTTCCCGCGCGCGCTCGTCCTGCACGAGGGCGAGCGCTACGAAATGCAGATCATCGACGCGATACAGGACCACGGCGCGCGTACGGTGAGCGTGCAGAGCCTCATCGACCCGGACACGAACCGCTGGCAGGAGCATCTGGCCGCCCGGGTGGTCCCGCCGGACCCGGCGGCGTCCTGGCCCGTGCCGGACGCCGGCGCGTTCGTCGGCGGCGCGGAGCGCCACCTGTCCGGCGACGACTTCTACCAGCACCTGCGGACGCTCGGTTACCACCTCGGCCCGTCGTTCCGCTGGATCCGCGAGGTCTGGATCCGCGGGGACGAGGCGCTGGTCCGGTACGCCGAGCCGCCGGAGATGAACGAGGACCCGGCCGGATACGAGATTCACCCCGGCCTGCTGGACTCGGTGCTGCAGAGCACGGTCGCCTTCGCGGTCGGCCTGCCCGGAAGCGAGGCGGCGGAGCAGGGGGCCCTGGGCATCCCGTTCGCGGCGGCACGGCTCGCCTTCCCCGGGCGCCCCGTGCCCGGCCGTGAGCTGTGGGGCCACGTGCGGGCCACCCGCCAGGACCGGGAGTCCGATGACCTGCTGCACATCGACGCCGCGGACCTCCACCTCTTCTATCCGGGCGGCGCGACCGTCCTGGCCGTGGAGGGCTTCCGGTTCCGGAGGGCTCCCCGCGCGCTGTTGCAACGGTCCTTGCGGGAGAGCACCGTGCACGCCTACACGTTGTCGTGGACTCCGCGGCGGCCGGCAGCGGATGCGGCGGAGGCGGTGGCCGGGCACCGGCGGCACGTCGCGGTCATCGACCGCGACGGCGGTTCCGCGGGTTTGCGCCGCGCGCTCGAATCCACGGGCCATCGCGTCACGGCCGCGGCGGCCGGCGAACTCGGCGATGAGGTCCCCGACCTGATCGTCGACGCGTCTTTCGCCGATGCGGACGCGAGCACGCCCGACGATGCGCTGGCCTCGGTCATCGCCCTCGCCGAGCGACTCCGCGAGGTCCCGCGCGAGGTTCCCTACGCCGTGCTGTGCGCGGGCGACGAACACGCGGCGCCGGTACGCGAGTCGCTGTACGGCCTGCTGACCGCACTGGAGACCGAGCAGGCGGATCGCCGGCTGCTGCGCGTCACACTCGCCGGTGGATGGGACGACGCCACGCTCGCGCGAGCGCTGCTCGGCTCCCTCGACGAGGGCGTTCCCGAGACACGGCTGAAGATCGGCGCCGGCGAGGTCCAGGTGGCACGGCTCAGCGCCGCCGACCGGTCCGACGCCGCCGAAGACACCGTCATCGGTGAGGGTGCCGCTCTGATCACCGGCGGTCTCGGCGCGCTCGGCCTCAGCGTCGCCGCCTTTCTCGCCCGCAAGGGCGTTCGGTCGATCGCGCTGATGGGGCGTTCGGCACCCGACGAGGCCGCCCGGAAGGTCATCCGCGAACTGACCGAGCTCGGAGTGCGCGTCCACGTGGTACGCGGCGACGTCACCGCGCCGCAGACGTGCCGGCGGGCCGTGGCCGAGGCAGGGCGCGACCAGCCGCTTCGCACCGTCCTGCACCTGGCCGGGGTCAACGACGACCACGCCTTCGACGCCCTCACTCCCGCGGCGTTCGAGACGGTGTTCGCGGCCAAGGCGCGCGGCGCCGCGGCCCTGGCCGCGGAGCTGCGCGACCACGAGCTGGACGCGTTCGTGCTGTTCTCCTCCGCATCGAGCGTGCTGGGGACCGCGGGACAGGCCAACTACGCGGCCGCGAACGGCTACCTCGACGGCCTCGCCGAGTCACTGCGCGCCCGTGGTCTTCCGGCGACGAGCATCGACTGGGGCGCGTGGATCCCGCGGGTCAAGGGCGGCATGGCGGCCTCGTCGGCGGTGGAGCGGGCGATCGAGCGGATGGGCACCCGCGCCCTGACCGACGAGGAGGCCGAGGAACTGCTGGGGCTCGCCGTCGACGGCGGCCACACCCGGCTCGTGGCCGTGGCGCTCGACGCGGAACGGTACCTCGCCAACGCGGCCGGCCATCCCCGCGCGGAGTTGCTCGCGGAGCTGGGCGTGAAGAGGGAGGGGCCATCCGAGCCGGAGCCGGACGGGCGGCCGCGCGGCTGGCTGGCCGATGGGCTGGCCGGCACCGATCCGGTGGACCGCGACGACCGGCTCCGCGACGCGGTGCGCGACATGGTGGCCGGCGTTCTCGGCGCCCCGGCGCCGGCAGAGGACGACGTCGGGTTCAGCGAGCTCGGACTGGACTCGATCATGGTGATCGACCTGCGCACCCGGCTGGCCCACGCGCTCGGCGCGGACCTGCCCGCCACGGTGGCGCTCGACCATCCCACCGTCGGACAGCTCGCCACCCATGTCACCGGGCTGCTGTTCGGCGAGGAGCCCGGACCGGCCGGCGAGAACGACGTGACCGGCCGGGGCGGTGCGGGCGACGAAGACGGCGCGGCGGACCCGGCCGACCTGTCCTTCGACGAGCTCGTCGAGGCCGTGCGGGCAGACCTCACATCCTAGAAATGAGAGTGGACATGGTGGACTCCCCGGAGATTCGCAGGCTGCTGGAGGACCAGCTCCGGCTGTCCCAGCGGCTGAAGGCACGGATCCGGGAGCTGGAGGGCGCCCGGCACGCACCGATCGCCGTGGTCGGCATGGGCCTGCGGTTTCCTCCCGACCTCGACTCCCCGGACCGGTACTGGGACTTCCTGCGCGGCGAGGAGACCGCGGTGTCGGAGATCCCGGGCGACCGCCCCGGCCTGCGCGCGGTCTACGACCCGGTCGTCGGCCGGCCGGGCCGCTCGTACGTCGACCGCGGTGGCTTCATCTCCGACATCGCGCACTTCGACGCGGAGTTCTTCGGCATCACCCATCGGGAGGCCAAACTGCTCGATCCGCAGCAGCGGATGCTTCTGGAGACCGCCTGGGAGGCCCTCGAGCGCGGGGGCGTCGCCGTACGGCGGTCCGAGCGGCTGAACGTCGGCGTCTACCTGGGCATGATGGCGTCGGAGTACAGCGAGCGGCTGGAGGACTCCTCACGGACCCGCATCGACCCGTACTACACGACCGGCGGTGGTCTGTGCTTCGGCGCCGGGCGCATCAGCCACGTGATGGACTTCTCCGGGCCCGTGGTGAGCGTCGACACCGCGTGCTCGTCCTCACTCACCGCGTTGCACCTCGCGGTGCGCGGCCTGCGCAACGGGGACTGCCGCTACGCCCTCGTGTGCGGGTCGAACCTTCTGCTGTCCGCGAACCTCATGGTGTCGCTGTGCCAGACCCGGGCGCTGTCGCCGGCGGGCCGGTGCAAGTCGTTCCTCGCGTCCGCGGACGGGTACGGGCGGGCGGAGGGCGTCGGTGCGGTGCTGCTGATGCGCCTCGACGACGCCGAGCGCGGCGGGCATCCGATCCTCGCCGTCGTCCGCGGCACGGCCGCCAACCACGACGGGGCGGCGTCCGGGCTGACCGCACCCAACGGCCCCGCCCAGCAGGAGGTCATCAGGGCGGCGCTCGCCGACGCACGCGTGGATCCGGCGGACATCGGCTGGATCGAGGCTCACGGCACCGGTACGGCGCTCGGCGATCCCATCGAGATCGGCGCCATCGACGGCGCCGTCGGCGATGCCATCCGGGCACGGGGCGTGCCGCTCGCGCTGGGAAGCGTGAAGGCCAGGCTCAACCACATGGAAGCGGCCTCAGGCCTCGCGGCGCTGGCGAAGACGGTGCTGATGCTGCGGCACGGCGAGATTCCCGCCGCCGCGTCGGAGGCGGACGGCGACCTCAACCCCCACATTCCCTGGGACCGGATGAACTTCACGGTGCCGCGTCGCAACGGGCCCTGGCCGCGATCGCTGCCGCGCAGGATCGCGTCCGTCAACTCGTTCGGCATGAGCGGGACCAACGTGCACGCGGTGCTGGAGGCGTACGAGCCGGACGAGGCGGAGGAGGCGGCGGCGCTCTCCACCGGCCCCCGGCGGGAACTGCTGACCCTGTCCGCGAAGAGCCCGGAGGCGCTGGCGGACCTCGCCGGAGCCGTCGGTGCGTACCTGAACAAGGCCGAGCCGGCGGAGATGCCCTCCGTCTGCCACACGCTGAGGGCCGGGCGGGCGGTCTTCGCCCACCGCCTCGCGGTCACCGGGACCACGCCGGCGGAACTGGCCGAACGCCTCGCGGAGGAGGCGGCTCGCCGACCCCTGACCCCGGTGACGCCGGTGCGCTCGGCGACGCTGTGGCTTCCGGGCGACGGTGAGGACACGGGCCCGCTCGCCCGCGCGGTCGCCGCGCTCGCCGACGCGTTCCCCGGACTGCGCCCCGCCCTCGACGGGGCGCCGGACTCGCCGGGGGACCGGCTCACGCGCCTCCTCGGCCGGATCGGCGTACGGGTACGGCGGCGATCGGGCGGGCCGGCGGGCGCGGGGACCGTACGGCTCGAGTGGCGGTCCGAGCGCGACGGCGGCACGCGCTCGGTGCCGTTGGTCGGCGACGCTCCCGAGCAGGCGCCCGAGCTGCTCCTCGATGCGCTCGCCGCCTGGTTCGCCGGTGGCGGCGATCCGCGTCTGGACGCGCTGCGGGCACCGGGCGCGCGGCTGGTCGCGGACCTGCCCACCTATCCGTTCCGCCGCGTCCGGTTCTGGATCGACGAACCGCTGGAGCCCTCCGCCGGCGCGGCCGACGGCACGGCCACCGCCGAGGCGGACGACACCGGACGACCGGCACCGCCGGACCCGCACGACCGGGACGGCATGCGCGGGTATCTCCTGGCCGTGCTCAGGGACGTCCTGGACGCGCCGGACGAGGTCGATCCCGGCCTGTCCCTGCTGGAGATCGGCGGTGACTCGTTCATCTTCACCCTCTACCTCACGAAGGTGGAGGAGCATTTCCAGACGGGCACGCCGCCGGAGGACCTGCCCATCGACATCCCCGTGGCGCAGCTGGTCGAGCGCCTCATCGACCACATCGCCGAGATGGCGGCCGTACCGGCGGAGAGCCGGGCGTGAGCGGCGCGACCGGCGCCGGCGCGGCGCGGCCCCCGGGTATCCGGCCGCGGCCGGTGGACGATCCGGATCTGCGCCTCCTGGTCTTCCACCACGCGGGGGGCTCGGCCGCCGCGTACTACCCGCTGGCGCGTGACCTTCCGAGGACGTGGGACCTGGTGCTGGTCGATCTGCCCGGCCGGGGCAAGCGCCACCGGTCGCCGCCGATCACGGACATGGCCGAGCTCGTCCCCGTCGCCGCCGAGGACGTCCTCGCCTGGTCCGGCCCTCCGATCGCGCTGTTCGGGCACAGCCTCGGCGCGACCGTCGCCGCCGAGGCCGCCCGGTCCGTGATCGACCACGTCGATCTGCGCTGGGTGGGAGTCTCGGCGCGCCCCGCCCCGGACCACCGGGTGCGTACGACGCTGGACCGGCCGGATCTGCCCGACGACGAGCTGATGCGGGAGCTGGCCCGGACCGGGAGCGTGCCCGGCCGGATCGACGAGGTGCCGGACTTTCGCGATCGCTTCGTCCGGCTCGTCCGTGGCGACCTGCGGGCGCTCGGGTCTTACCGTCCGGCCCACGATCGGACCCCGCTGCCGGCGGCCGTGACGGCGTTCGGGGGCACGAAGGATCCGCTGGCGCCACCCGCCTCTCTCGCGGCGTGGGCGAGTGAGACGACGGGCCCGTTCCGCTGGCGCCTGTTCGCCGGGAGGCACTTCTACTTCCTGGGCACCGCCTTCCCGGCGCTCGGCCGGGCGGTCCGGGAGGAGATCCAGCGTTCGCTGGCACGTCGTTCCCGCACGCCGGTCCGGGCACTCGGGGCGAGCGGGACCCGCCGGCCGGCATTCCTTTCCCAGGAGGCGACACGATCATGACCACCCACGAGCGGGTGCCGCGCGCCGGTGAACTGCCGGGTGCCGCCCTCACCAACGGCGAGCCGGAAGAGCCGGTCGACATCCGTCCCCTCTGGGCGGGGTTCCCGACGGGTGTGTCGGTCGTCACGACCATGGACGGCGACGGCCGGCCCTGGGGCATGACCTGCACGTCACTGTGCAGCGTGTCACTGGATCCGCCGATCCTGCTGATCTGCCTGAGGTGCGGCAGCCCGACCCTGCGGGCCGTCCAGGAATGTGGCCTCTTCGCCGTCAACCTCCTGCACGACGAGGCGAAGGCCACGGCCGAGCTGTTCTCCTCCGGGGTCGCGGACCGGTTCGACCACATCCAGTGGCATGTGACGGAGTACACCGCCGGGCCGCACCTGCTCAACTCCGCGCACACCATCGCGGACTGCACGGTCACCGACAACAGCGTCGTCGGGGACCATGCGGTGATCATGGGGCGGATCCGGGGGATCACCCGGGTGGGCGCGCACCGGCCCCTGCTGTACGGGCTGCGCCGCTACGCGACCTGGCGCGACGCCGTCGCGGGAAGCGCCGTCTACTACGAGTACGACTTCATCTCCTGACGCCTGTTCCGGATCCGGCGCAGCCCGAGCAACACGGGAGAAGACGATCGCGCACGGTCCGACCAGGCTCGATACGAGAGACACACCGAAAGCCGGAATCGAGGAGAGGCCATGGGAAGGATCGGTGGGCACGCCGTCGTGATCGGTGCGTCCGTGGGCGGGCTCGTGGCCGGCAAGGTGCTGTCCGACAGGTTCGAGCAGGTGACGGTCGTCGACCGTGACACGCTGCCGACCGCGTCGGAGGATCGGCGTGGCGTCCCGCAGAGTCCGCACGCGCACGCCCTGCTGATCCGTG
This sequence comes from Actinoallomurus oryzae, assembly GCF_039541955.1. Lineage (NCBI taxonomy): Bacteria > Bacillati > Actinomycetota > Actinomycetes > Streptosporangiales > Thermomonosporaceae > Actinoallomurus > Actinoallomurus oryzae. The sequence continues at coordinate 118,983 of NZ_BAABHF010000067.1, forward strand.
GCCGTATGGCCCTCGAGAAGCTGTTCCCCGGCCTGTTCGACGAGCTGGTGAGGGGCGGTGCGGTTCCGTTCGACCCGGGGAAGGACCTGCTCTTCCATCAGATGGGAGCCCTGCGGGTGCGCTTCCCCAGCGGCATGCTCGGTACGAGCCTCACCCGCGCGTTCCTGGAGACGACGATACGAGGCCGGGTGGCCGCGCTGCCCAACGTCCGGATCAACGATCAGACCTCCGTTGACGGCCTGATGGGCGTCAACGGACGCGTCACCGGCGTCGAACTGCACGGAGACGAGTTCCTTTCCGCCGACCTCGTGGTCGATGCGACCGGGCGCAGCGGTACCCGGAGCGACCCCTGGCTCGACCGGCTCGGCTGCCCCGCCCCCGAGATCACGACCGTCAAGATCGACGTGGGCTACACGACGCGGCTGTTCCACCGGGAGCCCGGCGACCTCCCCGGCGGCGCGCTGCTGTACCTGTGCTCGGCGGTGCCCCCGTACGACAAGCGGGCCGCCGCGGCGTTCGCGGTGGAGGGCGACCGCTGGGTGGTCACACTCGGCGGCTGGCACCGTGCCCACGCTCCCGTCGATTCCACCGGCTATGCCGAGTTCGCCGACGGGCTGCCCTTTCCCCACCTGGCCGACCTCGTCAACACGGCGAAGCCGGTCGATGACGCCGACGCCCGTAAGTTCCACTACCCGATGGCGCGCCGGCGGTCGTTCGAGAAACTGCGCAAGCTGCCCGCGGGATACGTCGCACTCGGCGACGCGATCTGCAGTTTCAACCCGCTCTACGGACAGGGCATGACGGTCGCGACTCTGGAGGCCATCGCGCTCGGACGGTGCCTCGACCACTACGGCGTCGCGTCCGCGGAGATGGCCGGCGACTACTACCGGCTGGCCGGGAAGGTCATCGACGTGCCGTGGCAGATGTCGACGGGCAGTGACTTCGCCTACCCCGAGACCGCCGGCCCGCGACCGTTCGGCATCGACCTGCTCAACCGCTACGTGCGGCAGGTCATGCTCGCCAGCCATGTGTCCCCGGCCGTGCACAGGGCGATCCTCGACGTCCAGCACCTGATGGCACCGCCGTCGGTCCTGTTCCGGCCACGGACCGTCGCCCGTACGCTGCTGGCCGCCCGCCGGTCACCGGCCCGCTGAGGCCGAGATTCGCACGAAGCACAGCAATTTGCGCGAAGACGGCTCGCCTCGGCGTTGCGAGGATGAGCAGATCACCGACCGGCCAGAACCGCCCTGCACGGCCACGCCACCGGCGGGCACCTGGCTCGTCACCGAGCGCGGAAGACAGGTTCGCGGAGGTAACCGATGACGCACGTTCCCGAGTTCAAGGAACTCATCGCCCAGACGAAGTTCTCGGCCGTGCACCTGGAGATGCGCGACATGTACACCCCGCAGGGCGCGGTCTACGTCGACTGGAAGGCGGGCAGGCCGATCGAGTACGACCGGCACGGAGACTGGGTGAAACTGGTCGGAGCGGCGGTGGGCCGGGGCATCAACTGGAGGCGGGCCCGCATCGTGTCCGAACCCGTGACCGACTTCATCCAGTACGAGTACGAGACGACGACCATCGTCAACGAGCCGTGCGGGGAGGCCGTCCGCTGGCTGCCGCGACGTCTGGCCTCCGACCTGCTTCTGCCGGGCAACGACTACTGGGTGTTCGACAACCGTCTCGTCCGTTTCACCCACTTCGCCGGCGACGGCTCCTACGGTCCGCACGAGCTGACCGACGATCCGGCCATCGTCAAGGCGTGCGCCGACGCCTTCGAGGCGGTCTGGGAACGCGCCGTCGACCACAAGGACTATCAGCCCGTCCGCTGACGGCTCGGCCACGCCCGCGACACGGTTGGGACGACGATGACCGAGACCGAATCCTCCCCGTCCGCCGCGGCCCACCGGGACGGCCGCTTCTCGGTGGGCGAGGGCCTGCCCGCCGACTGGGACGACCAGATCCGCGACGCGCCGGCGACACTGCGCACCCGGTGGGTCGACCTCGCGCACCAGCGGATCGCCGGTGGCCTCCGCACCTTCGGGCTGTACGACGCCGACGGCGCGCTGTCCGTGGGATTCTGCGGCGGCGTGCCGGCCGAGCCGGGCGAGCATCCGAGGTTCGACCCGTACCTGGTGCTCAGCGGGGTCTCCGCGACGAGCGACCCCCCGCTGGCGCCGGGCGGTCCGCACCCGTGGAAGGACGCCGACCCGGCGGCGCTGTTCCCGTGCTGCCTGGTGATGTTCCCCAACTACGAGACGATGCCCGTCGGCCGGGCCGCCCGGGACCGCGGCGCCGCCGACCGGTTCATCGAGGAGCTGACCCGATGGACGCGCGGCAACGGTGTTCGCAGCGTCGTCCACCTGTACCTGCGGTCCGACTACACCGAGTACCTGGAGGCCCTCCGGTCGCATGGGTTCGTCCTCGTCCCGATGGTCGAGCGCTGCGACATGCCGGTCCGGTGGACGGAGTTCGAGGGCTACCTGGCGACGCTGTCGCGGAACCGGCGCACGTCCGTCCGCCGTGAGCGCCGCGAGATCAAGGAACGCGGCATCGTCATCACCGAGCGGGGTCTGACCGATGACGAGCCCGAGCTGCTGCGCCTGCGGTGCAACCTGATCGCCAAGTACGGCGGTTCGCCCGACCCGGAACGCGAGGCGTTCTCGCTGCGCTACCTCCACGACCACTTCGGCTCCGACTTCCTGGTCATCGAGGCACGCAAGGAGGACCGGCTCCTCGGCTTCAGCACGTTCATCGCCGACGAGAGTGAGTGGACGGTCCTGATGACCGGTACGGACTACGAGGACCCGGATGCGTCGTTCACGTATTTCGAGACGATGTTCTACCGCCCGGCGGAGCTGGCGCCCTCCGTCGGCATACGGAACATCGGCTATGGAATCGGCACGATCGACGCGAAGCGCTCCCGCGGCTGCGTGACCAATACCCTCTACGCCGCCGTCCGGGTGAACGAATGACGACGAGGTGAGCGATGGCCGACCCGTATGTGCCGATGCCCGACGACTGGCAGCGAGCGCTCGCCGTCGTGGCGCACCCGGACGACCTGGAGTACGGACCCGCGTGCGCGGTCGCGGCGTGGACCACGGCGGGCCGTGAGGTCGCCTACCTGCTCGTCACGCGGGGGCAGGCGGGGATCGACTCGGCACCCCCCGAGGAGGCGGGGCGTATCCGCGAGGCCGAGCAGATCAAGGCGGCCGCCGCCGTCGGCGTGCACGACGTCACGTTCCTGGACTACACCGACGGCGTCGTGGAGTACGGCCTGCCGCTGCGCCGGGACATCGCCGCGGCGATCCGCCGGCACCGTCCCGACATCCTCATCACGCTGAACTACCACGAGCGGTGGCGCAGCGGCGACTGGAACTCTCCCGACCACCGCAACGTCGGCATCGCCGCCCTCGACGCCGCCACCGACGCGGGCAACCGGTGGATCTTCCCCGACCTGCTGGAACAGGGACTGGAGCCCTGGGCCGGCATGCGCTACGTCGCGGTCGGCGGCTCGCCGTACTCCGGGCACGCGGTCGACGTCACCGGAACGCTCGACGCGGGCGTCGCGGCGCTGGACGCCCACCGGGAGTACCTGACGAGCCTCGGCGTGGGCCATCCGATGGGAGACGCGCGCGACTTCCTGGAGAAGAAGACACAGCGCTTCGGTGAGAGGTTCGGGGGAGTGCCCGCGATCGCCTTCGAAGTCGTCCGGGTCTGACGGGGGCCCGATGCGGATTCTCGTCACCGGCGGCGCGGGTTTCATCGGTTCCAGCCACGTGCGGTCGCTGCTCGCCGGGGAGCGAGCAGACGTCGAGGTGACGGTGCTCGACAAGCTGACGTACGCGGGCAACCTGCGCAACCTCGATCCCGTCGCCGGCCGGTTCCGGTTCGTCCACGGCGACATCTGCGACGCCGGCCTGCTGTCCCGGGTGGTGCCCGGCCACGACCTGGTCGTGAACTTCGCCGCCGAGTCGCACGTGGACCGCTCGATCCAGGCCGCGCACGAGTTCGTGCGCACGAACGTACTGGGCACCCAGACGCTCCTTCAGGCGTGTCTCGACGCGCGTACCCCCCGGGTCGTGCAGGTCTCCACCGATGAGGTCTACGGGAGCATCGCCACCGGATCGTGGGACGAGACGAGCCCGGTGGCCCCCAACTCACCGTACGCGGCGGCGAAGGCCGGCGGGGACCTGATCGCGCTGGCCTACCACAGGACGTACGGACTGCCGGTGTGCGTGACCCGGTGCGGCAACAACTACGGGCCCTACCAGTACCCGGAGAAGGCGATCCCGCTCTTCGTCACCAACCTCCTCGACGGCCGGGACGTTCCTCTGTACGGGGACGGCCACAACGTGCGCGACTGGATTCACGTCGACGATCACTGCCGGGCCATCCGCGTGGTCGCCGAGCACGGTGTGGCCGGTGAGGTCTACCACGTCGCGGGCACGGCGGAACTGACCAACCTGCAGTTGGTCGAGCGGATCCTCGCGGCCTTCGGCCACGGCTGGGAGCGGGTCCGGCACGTCGAGGACCGCAAGGCGCACGACCTGCGTTACTCGTTGTCGGACGGAAAACTGCGCGCACTCGGATTCACGCCGCGGGTCGAATTCGAGAGCGGTCTGGCCGAGACGATTCGGTGGTACGCCGAAAACCGCTGGTGGTGGGAGCCGCTGACGGCGGCGCATCCGGCCGGAGGCGGACGGCCGGCGGCCGAGCCCGGAAACGGCGCACAAGAAAGCGGCGGCGAAAGACGCCGGCACTCCGACCTGCCAAAGCGTTCCTCCATGTGATCAGCCGACCGGTGACGGCAATCTCGGAGGTGACACCGTGGGTGCGTGTGAAACACTTTTATGCAGACGGAATGACCATTCGATGTGCGTACATCGTCGCCGGTAGAACCAACCGAGGAGTTCATTGTGGCCAGCGTCGTCAATGCAGCACAAGCCGAAGTGTGGAATGGCCTCGACGGTACCCGATACGCCGAGGAACCGGATCGCCTGGACATGGTGAACGGCGCATTCAACGCCGACCTGTTCGCCGCCGCCCCCGTTGCACCGGAATACAACGTTCTGGACATCGGCTGCGGGACCGGCCAGACGACGCGCATCGCGGCGAAGCGCACCAGAGGTGACGTCGTCGGAATCGACCTGTCGGCGGCCATGCTCGAGACGGCGCGGGAGAAGGCTCGCGCTGAAGGCCTGTCGAACATCGAATTCGTGCAGGGCGACGCGCAGGTGCACGAGTTTCCCGAAGGAAAGTTCGACGTCGTCCTCAGCAGGTTCGGCCTGATGTACTTCGCGGATCCGGTCCAGGCGATGTCGCACATCGCCCGCGCCATGCGCCCGGGCGCGCGGCTCGCGGCGGTGTGCGTGGGCGACCACGGAAAGGGCGACTGGGGTCAGGTGTTCGCCGCCATGGCGGCGAACCTGCCGATGCCGGAGGTGCCCGCGGGCGACATGGCGGACGGCTTCCCGACCCCGGACAACATCGCCCGCGTTCTGAACGACGCCGGATTCACCGAGGTGTCGAACGAAGAGGTCGTCCGCACGAACGTGTGGGGGCGCGACGCGGAGGACGCGGCCGACTTCCTGTTCTCCTTCGAGGAGGGCCGCCAGGTCTTCGAGGCCCTCGATCCGGAGGTGAGGGACCGCGCACGCCGCGGCGTCATCGAGGCGCTCCGGCCGTTCGAGCGGCCGGACGGCGTGCACATGAGCACGCCCGCCTGGCTCACCACCGCGGTCCGGCCCTGAGGGGCGCGGAGAGCACCCGCCCGGCCGGCGACCACGTCGGCCGGGCCCAACGAGAGAATCGCCCGCCCGGTGGCCGGTGACCGGCCCCCGCACGGAGCGGCGACGGTCATCCGGTGAGCAATCCTCGGTTCCCTCACCGGTCATCCCTCGGCTCGATTTCCGGCCGAAGCCGGTCGGACGAAGGAAGTCCAGATGACGGCACATCAGACACAACGGCCGGGGAGCGGGCCATGGTCGGCCGAGCCTCTTCCGGACCAGAGCGGGAAGCTGGCCCTCGTGACCGGGGCGAACGGCGGAATCGGCCGGGTGATCGTCCGTGAGCTCGCCCGCGCCGGCGCGCGGCTCGTGCTGGCCTGCCGCAGCGCCGAGCGCGGCCTCGCGGCACTCGCCCGGCTGCGCGAGGAGGTGCCCGGCTCACAGGCCGAGCTCCGCATGCTGGACCTGGCGAGCCTCGCCTCGATCCGGGAGTTCGCGGCCACCTGGGATCACGACCGTCTCGACCTGCTCGTCAACAACGCCGGGGTCGTGATGGTCCGCCGGGGACGGACGGTCGACGGGTTCGAGACGCACATGGGCGTCAATCACTTCGGCACCTTCGCGCTCACCGGGCTCATGCTGGCCACATTGCTGAAGTCCGACGACCCGCGCGTGGTCACGGTCGCCAGCGAGGCGCAGCTGGCCGCCCGGCTCGACCTGGACGATCTCGACTCCGCCCGGCGCTACAGCCCCGTCCGTGCCTACGGCCGATCCAAGAAGGCCAACATCTACTTCGCCCTCGAACTGCACCGCCGGGCCTCCACGGCGGGCGTGCCGCTGCGGAGCATGGTCGTCGCGCCCGGCATGACCGACAGCGGAGTGCTGACGAAGGAGACCGACGCGGCGGGCGGGATGTCGAAGGCGGCCGCACGGCTGGTCTCACGCCTGATGGCGCAGCCGGTCGACAAGGGGGCCTGGACCACGCTCTACGCGGCGACCGAGCCCGGTCTGCCGGGCGGCAGCTACGTCACGCTGAACGGCTTTCTCCAGATGCGCGGCGACCGGCCCGTGCGCCGAGACGGATACCGTGCGGCGAATGACGAGGCCATCGCTCGACGCCTGTGGGGCATCTCGGTCGAGCGCACCGGCGTGGCCTTCGATGCGCTCAACGGTGTCGGGCGAAGCTGAGGCCGCCGCCGCTCGCGTTCCCGCCGGCGGCGTCCTGTGGGGGCCGTCCGCGGAAAGCGGGAGGACGGGCGGCCGCGACGGATGCGGTATTCGCGCGTTCGAATATCGCGCCCGGATTCGTCTTCCGGGAATTGACACGGTCATATTTATTTGCTCGGCGCCCTATGGGCTGAATCCGGCCGGCGGACCCGTGAGCGGTTCGAACCTCATGGTGGCGACCTGTGCGCGACGGCCGAAGGCCGTCGGCGTACGCCTCCTGAAAAGGAACAGCGAGCAATTTCAGCGAAGACAGTACGCCCGATCGGGCGGCATTCTTGGCCTCAACGGGGCGGTTATGACGACGGCGTCATCGGCCGGACCCTCAACGAAGGGGACGCATGATGGTGTGCTTTAAGCTTCTCGGCAGTCTTGAGATAAAGCACCGTGGCCGGACGTGCACGCTGACCGCGCCGAAGCAGCGCCAGGTCATGGCCTTGCTCCTGCTGCGGGTCGGCCGGCTGGTGCAGATCGGCTCGGTCATCGAAGAGCTGTGGGGGGACGATCCGCCCCGGAGCGCGTCGACGACCGTACAGACCTACGTCTACCAGTTGCGCAAGACCATCGACCGCGAGGGGCTCGCGCCCGGCGGTCAGAGCCTGCTGTCCACCCAGCCGTTCGGCTATCTGCTCCAGATCGAGCCGGCCCAGCTCGACGTATGCGTCTTCGAACAGCACGTGACGGAGGGGCGGCGGTTGCTCGACGCGGGACAGCCCGAGCGAGCCTCGGAGCGGCTGCAACAGGCACTCGATCTGTGGACCGGACCGCCCCTGGCCGACGTCACCCAAGGGCGCCTGCTGAGCACGGACGCGGTTCGGCTGCAGGAACAGAGGATGCGCGCCCTGGAGCTGAGGATCCAGGCGGACGTGCAGCTCGGCCGGGACCGGGACCTCATCGGTGAACTGCGCTCTCTCGTGGCGCGGTACCCGCTCCACGAGTGGTTCCACGGCCAGCTCATCGAGACGCTTCACCGCGCGGGCCGGCGTGCCGAGGCGATGACGGCCTACCGCCAGCTCCGCGCGCTGCTGAACGAGGAACTGGGGCTCGATCCCTCACCCGAGCTGCAACGCCTCCACCTGCGAATGCTGGCGCCGGGATCGGAGCCCGTGTCGTCTCCGCGCTGGTCCGCGGGACTGGCGCTGCGCGACGTCGGCCGCCCCGCGGCCGCCGTCAGCGGTACCAGGCGGGGCCGCTAGCGACGTCGCCCACGGAGCCGACCTCCTTGGCGATGGCCATGACATACCGGCCGTAGCTGGACTCGGCGATCTCGGCTCCGAGCTGGTGGCACTCGTCGACGCTGATGAAGCCCTTGCGCAAGGCGATCTCCTCGATACAGGCGATCCGAACCCCCTGGCGTTCCTCGATGGTCCGGACGTACTGGCCGGCTTGGAGGAGTGCCTCGGGGGTCCCCGCGTCGAGCCAGACGAAGCCTCGTCCCAGGTTGACGAGGCGGACCTTTCCCCTCTCCAGATAGGCACGGTTGACGTCGGTGATCTCGAGCTCGCCGCGAGGAGAGGGCCGCAGCCTCCGCGCGATCTCGATGACGTCGTTGTCGTAGAAGTACAGGCCGGTGATCGCCCGGTTGGAGCGGGGGCGTTCCGGCTTCTCCTCGATCGATATCAGGCGGCCTCTCTCGTCGACCTCGCCGACTCCGTAGCGTTCCGGGTCGTTGACCGGGTAGCTGAACAGGACGCAGCCGTCGACGTTGGTGACGTTCGCGGCCAGCAGGTCGACGAAGGAATGTCCGTGGAAGATGTTGTCCCCCAGGATCAGCGCCACGGGTTCGTCGCCGATGTGGTCCGCGCCGACGAGAAAGGCGTCGGCGAGTCCTCGGGGCTCCGACTGCCGTGCGTAGCCGACGTGGAGCCCGAGTTGTGAGCCGTCGCCGAGCAGGCGCTGGAAGATGGGCAGGTCGACGGGGGTGGAGATGATGAGGATGTCGCGTATCCCGGCGAGCATGAGCACCGAGAGGGGATAGTAGATCATCGGCTTGTCGCTGACGGGGAACAGCTGCTTGCAGACGGCCAGGGTCGCGGGCTGGAGCCTCGAACCCGTGCCGCCGGCGAGGATGATCCCTTTCACTTCACGCTCCCGGCCGTCGACTTGAGACTGTGCAGGCACGCCAGCAGGCTGCGGGCCTCGATGTTCAGGTAGTGGCCGTGCCTGACCAGCTCGCCGAGCTGGTGCGGCGCGAGCCAGCGGAAGCCGGGCGGCTCGGCCACCGCGTCGGGGTCGACCTCGACGATGACGTAGCGGTTGCGGGCGTGGAAGAACCGCCCGCCTTCCTCCGACAGCACGGCGTCGAACCTGATCCGCTCCTCGTCGGCCCCGAGTACCTCCTCCAGGAACCGCGGACGCGCCGCGGCCGGGAGATGCTCGTGGTTTCCCGGGGTGCACTGCACCGTCGGCGCCAGCTCGATGACGTCGGCGTATCCGGGCTGCGCCGACGCCCGCGCGAGCACGTGCAGCACACCGCCGATCGAGCCGGCGAGGAACGCGATCACACCGGTGCCGACCGGCCTGATCATCGGCTGGTCCCATCGCTCGACCTCTCGGCCGGCCGCCTGGACGCGCACGCCGATCACCTCGAAGAAGCGCCCGCTGCGATGGTGGATCCGGCCGGCGGTGCGACGCCAGCCCTCCACCTCGTCCAGCGGCACCAGCCGGGCCCGTATGCCGGTCACCGTCCGTGCCTCCGTGATCCAGCTGAGGACGCCCGTCGCGTCGTGGAGCGCGCCGGCGGCCGGATCGCAGGAGCGGACCAGCGCGGTACGGAAGCGGTCGGAGCCCGGCACGTCGAACATCGGCGTCAGGTCGGTGCCGGTGACGGGAAGGCAGCCGAGCACCGTCCGGGTGTCCATGTTGACGGTGTCGTCGCGGGCGAGCAGCGCGTGGATCTCACCGAGGGTCAGCCACCGGAAACCGTCCCGCATCTCCACCTCCTCGGTGACCTCGACGACCATGTTGCGGTTGCGTTTGCGGAAGAACCACGAGCCCTGTTCGGACTGCCGTACGTCGACGAGCACCCGGTGCCGTGATGCGTGCCGGAAGTAGTCGAGGTAAGGCACGGGTCTGCCCCGGTGGACCCGCATGTAGTTGCTGCGCGTGGCCTGGACCGTCGGGGACAGCTGGACTCCGTTGTGGTTGCCGGGTTCGGCCTTGGCCTGCAGCAGGAAACGCAGGACCCCGTCGAACTCCTTGGCCAGGATGCCGAGGATCCCCACCTCGGGTTGGTGGATGATCGGCTGGCTCCAGGAACCGACCGGGCCGTCGGCGGCCTCGACCGCCATGCCCTCGACGCTGAAGAACCCGCCGCTGCGGTGGCCGAGGTTGCCGGTCGTCGCGTCACGGCTCCACCCGCCGAGGTCGTCCAGCGCGACTCGATCCACCGCCATGCGGAGACGGCCGGCGGAACGGGCCAGCCAGCGGACGGACACGTCGGGCTCCGTGTGCGCGCCGTGCGCGGCGCGGCCGGCCGCGGCCGCCGGGGCACCGGAGGGACGACGGTGGCTCCGGGACAGAGCCGAGGCGGCCAGGCGCGCCTGGACAGGGGCGCTGCGACCACCGACGTCGGGCGCGACCAAATTCATGATCTCTTCCGCTCGGTCGGACTCATGGCGTGTGGAGTATGGCTCTCCGCTCTCAGGGCCGAGTCGAACGTCGCTTTAGAGATCGTCGACGGGGAATCGAAACGGCAGGCCTGGTGCGGCCGTGAGCGCTCTCCGGGCGCCCCGGGTAGGAACTACTCGGCGATCTTCGTGCGCATGGTCCAGCGGAATATCGCTCGCTCGGCGCGGCGCCCGTCCGGATCACTCACGATCTCGAAATGCTCATAGCCGTTACGATGCCTGAGTTTGATCTTCGTCTCGGTGGCGGCGGCCCGAACCGTCCGGGCGGCCATGGGAATGTCGGCGGGTCCCCCGATGAGTACCGCCTCGAAGGTGTCCTCACCGGATGTGAGCCGATCGATTTTCGCCATCGAAAGTCCGCTCCAATCGGCGCTCGCTCGCGCATGCCGACAAGGCCTGTCCAGGTGGCCTGTGCCGGCTCGGGAAATGTGGGCCGGTCCTTGTTCACCGGAAATCAGACCGCACGCAGGCGTATCGCCATCGGCAGGCTCGACGGCCCGGCCGAACTCCGCGCTCTGATCCATTCTGACACCGCCGGATCGGTAGAAACTCCGTGAAATAAGACGCTGTCGGCCTGCTATCGGCCATTGTGTGTCGAATGTGAATCTCGCACATCTCCAGGATTGCTGATATCGGCCGGGAGGCGATGCGCGTGTGGGGCTGCGGCGTGATCATTGGGCCCGGCGACGCGGGTGACACCGCCCGGAGCGGGGTGGTGAGGGGGCGGGGGCAGCCCGGATGCGCCACCGTATTCGGCACGCGATGACTCTTTTCGGTCAGCGCGATCTCGCTGGCGGTGGCGCTATGGGCATGATTAGGGTGGACCGAATCTGGATTTTATGACTTCAGAATCAAATAGGTCACAACTTATACGTATTAAATGTCGCCCGAAGGTGGGCTCGAATATTCAGCGTCAGGGGATGGCTACGGTCCGTCAGTTTCCTCCTGGGCTCTTCCGGTCTTCTATAGCTTCTCTTGATGTCGACAAGCTTCCCCTTGACCGTTGCACTAGGCGGGTTTTGACTTGGCATCTTGAGGCGTCCGACAGGTAAGGGGGACCCGTGCGGCGGGAGATCAGCCATGTTATGCATGTTATAAGACATCGATATCCTGAGGACCTTTCTCTCGAAGAGTTGGCTGCGGTAGTCAATCTGAGCTCGTGTTATCTATCGCGCCTTTTCTGTCGGGAAATAGGAGTGCCACTGACGCGTTTTCTGGGTGGTGTCCGGCTGGACGCCGCGCGGCGGAAGCTGCTGTGCACCGACGAGAGCGTCGCCGACATCGCCGCTCAGGTCGGCTGTGCCAGCCTCGGGACCTTCACGACGCGCTTCACGCGAACCATCGGAGTCTCGCCTGGCCGGTACCGGCACGCCGCCCTGCTCGGCGAAGGGGCGGCCGGCTTCGGGGGAGATCACACGGGCATGCCGTTCGTGCACGGTTCGATCCTGATCTGGAGTCGTTCCGCCGGGCTTCCGGCCGACCGTGCCGTCGCCCTCACGGCCGTCCCGATCTCTTTCCCCGGCGCGAAGCCCGTGCGGCCCTGCACCGGCGAACACTCCTACGGCTCGACGCACATCGCCCATGTGCCCCCCGGAGACTGGATGATCAGCGTTTCGACCGTCGGCGCGGGCGGCGAGGTCGTGGTGCCTACGGCGATCATCGGGCCGATATCGGTGACCCCGGGGGCGGCCGTGCCGGTCGAGCTGGATCTCCAGAGTCTGATGGAAGGCGACGCGCCGATGCCCGAGCGTTCCCGGTCCGGTTGCGGGACCGAGTCCGACTTCTCGTTTCTGATGGGGGAACACCGGCTGACCTGCGGCGGCCCGGCCGTGGAGCGGGTGCCGACGCTGTGAATCCTGTCGCCGGCGTCCGCCATCGCGTCCCCGGGGCGGGGCGTGATGCGGACGTGCGCCGGCCGATGGCGGGAGGGGCGTGCGGTAGCCGCCGGCGGGGGCGATGTTGATTTCACCGGCGCATCGTCCCGGCCGTGACGGCCGCCGCGATGTCCGTACCTGGTGGAATCCTGGGATTTCTGTGAGCGGCTTAGGGAAAATAGCGGCACATGGATTCGTATATGCCCGTTCCCCTCTTCCCTATTCTGTGGCAACGGCAATATGGGAGATGCATTCGGCGCAATTCCGTTCCTAGGCTGGGCTCGGGTGGATTGATGTCCCACCTCGCCGGGCCGTTCGTCGAACACGTGGGAAGGATTCGTCGTGGAGAGCACAGCGCAGTCTTCGGTTCCGCCGGGAACCGACCCGTCCATGCCCGCGCGGATCGCCGTCTCCGCCTCCTCACCGGGTAACCGAACGCCGGACGGCGAGGTCCGCGCGTGGTTGTCGGCGGCGGTCGAGCGCACCCCCCTTCAGGTGAAAGAGGTGCCGCTGGACACGCTCGACGGCTGGCGGGCCGACCCTGACACCGGAGCGATCTCCCATCGCGACGGCGGGTTCTTCACGGTCGAGGCGATGGAGAAGCACGCCACCGTGCACGGCTCCATCTCGCACACGAACTATCCGATCATCGTCCAGCCGGACATGGGCACCCTGGGCATCCTGATGAAGGACTTCGACGGTGTGCCGCACCTGCTGATGCAGGCCAAGGTGGAGCCGGGCAACCGCGCCGGCGTGCAGCTCGGCCCCACGGTCCAGGCCACCTGGAGCAACCGCGACGCGAAGATCCCCTACCTGGAGTTCTTCACCGAGCCGGACGGGCACCGGGTCGTCGCGGACGTCCGGCAGTCCGAACAGGGATCCTGGTTCTTCCGCAAGCGCAACCGCAATGTGATCGTCGAGACCGTCGAGGACGTCGAGGTCCTCGACGGCTACCGATGGTTGTCGCTGAAGCAGGTCTACGACCTGCTCGCCGAGGGCGGCCGGGTGAACACCAACGCATGCTCGGTGCTGTCGTGCCTTCCCTTCTGCGGCGCCGGGGCCCGCCGGGCCGGAACGAACGATGGCGACGCCTTCCGCTCGGCGCTGGCACGCTCCTGCGAACCGGGGCAGCCGTCGGCCCACAGCACCACCGAGATCCTGAGCTGGCTGAGCAGGGCGCGGACCTACGGCGACATGAATGTCGAGCGCATCAACCTGAACGACGCCGACATGTGGCACGTGTCCGAAGGCCGGCTCTCCCACCGTCAGTTCAAGTTCTTCGACATCTTCGGGGCCGACGTCACGCTCGGCGACGACCGGTGGACGCAGCCGATGATCCGTACGGCGGCGGACGGCCTGGTGGTCTTCCTCGCCAAGAACATCGACGGAGTGCTGCACGTCCTGGTCAACTCCGTATTCGAGGGCGGCTATGTGGACGTGGCCGAGTTCGGGCCGAGCCTGCAGTGCATCCCCTCCTTCTACGACGCTCTGCCTCCCGACTCCTATCCCCGGTTCCTCCAGGAACTCAAGGAGGCCGATCCTCGGCGGATACGGTTCGAGACGGAGCTGACCGACCAGGCCGACATCTTCCATGAGGCCGGCAGCCGCTACGTCATTCTGGAGACCGAGCTCGATGTCGAGGGGTCCGGCGACGGCTACGGCGACTTCCGGTGGGTGACGGTCCACCAGCTCGCCGAGCTGAACCGGCACAGTTACTACCTCAACCAGCAGGCCCGCAATCTGCTGCTCTGCCTGCAGAGCATGTACGCCGGCGCCTGACCGATGAGACGAGGGTTCTGGGGGAAGGCCGGTGGCCTTTCTCCAGAACCGTCTCCGCGAACGCCCTTGGGCGTCGGGACGGTCCCGCGGAGAGGTGAACGGCCGTCCGCGTCGTCCATGGCGTTCGCCCGTGCGGAAAGCGGGTGGTCCTTCGATTCCGTGGACTCCGTCGGATCCGACGTTCTTGCAAGCTGTTCAACCGACCGCAATATGAGCGGTGACAGGTGGCGCGGGGCAGCGCAGTCTGAAAGCGTTGGCAGTGCTGAGACCGATGTGCCTTGTTGTCGACGTCCCGTGCTCATTCCGTGCTCAGGCCCGACATCGGAGGTGATTGGACCATGCCAGAGGCGGGACGATCAGTTCGGCTGGAGCTGCTCGGCCGGCTGCGGGCCTGGCGTGACGATGCGGAAGTGAAGCTGGGGCCGCCCAAGCAGCGTGCCGTCCTGGGGTTTCTCGCCGGGCGGGTGAACGAGCCGGCCGGGATCGACGAGATCATCGACGCGGTCTGGGGCGATGCCGTCCCGGCGACCGCGGCGAACGGTGTGCACACCTACATCGCCGGCCTGCGTAAGGCGCTGGAGCCGCGGCGCGGCCGGCGCGACACCGGCGAGGTGCTGGTCTCGACCGGCGGTGGCTACGCGCTTCGCGTCCCGCCCGAGAACGTCGACGTCGAGAGGTTCCTGGAGCACCTGTCCGCGGCTCGCCGCTCGTCGGCCGACGGCGAGATCACAGAGGCACTGCACGCGTTCGACCTCGCGTTGCGCCTATGGCGCGGTGAGGCGTACGCGAACGTCCCCGGGCCCTTCGCCGACACCGAGCGGGCACACCTGGGCGAGCTGCGGACGGCGGCCATCGAGGACTGGGCCGCCCTCATGCTGGACGCCGGGCGTCACACCGAGCTCGCCACAGTGCTGTCGGACACCATCGTCAAGCACCCCCTGCGCGAGAGGCTGCGCTGGCTCCTCATGCTGGCCCTGTACCGGTGCGGCCGGCAGGCCCGCGCACTGGCCGTCTACCGGGAGACACGGCATCTGCTGATCAAGGAGCTCGGCATCGAACCAGGCCCGGAACTGCAGAAACTGCACGAGCAGATTCTGGGGGGCAGTCCTGAGCTCGCCGTACCGGCCGGCGCCGGCCGGGGAACGCCGGCGGCGTCGCAGGCCGAAGGCCACAGCGGAGGACCGGCGTCCGTACGCCCGGCGCAGTTGCCGCCGAGAGTCCGGGGGTTCGTCGGACGCCACGAAGAACTCGACCGGCTGCGTACGATCATCACCGATGGGTTGGCGCAGACCCAGGGCAAACCCACTCTGGTCGTGATCGACGGCGTCGCCGGGTCGGGCAAGACGACTCTGGCCCTCACCGCCGCACATCAGTTCATCGACCGCTTTCCCGACGGCCAGCTCTTCATCAACTTCGGCTGCTTCGGCACGCGCCGGGAGCCCATGGACGCCTCGGAGGCGCTGGCCTCCTCGTTGCAGAGCCTGGGAGTGGACCGGCGGCAGCTGCCCCGCGACCTGGAAGGGCGAGCGGCCCTGTACCGCAGCCTGCTCTACGACCGCCGCCTCCTCATCGTGCTGGACGACGCGGCGAGCCCGGACCAGATACGCCCGTTGATCCCCGGCGGCCCGGCGTGCGTCCTGGTCACCAGCCGCCGCAGGCTGAGCGGATTCGTCGCGCGGGACGGAGCTCATCGCATCGACCTGGCCCCCCTGACGCTCACCGAGTCGGTGACGCTGCTCAGCTATCTCCTCGGCGCGGAGAGAGTGGCCGCGCAGCGGGAGGACACGGTGCGCATCGCGGAGATGTGCGGCCACCTCCCGCTGGCCCTGCGGCTGGCCGCGGAACAGCTCATCGACCCGGAGATGCCGTTCTCCGAGCTCGTGGAGCGCTACACGCCGAGGCACCGCAGGCTCGACCGGCTCGCCGCCGACGGCGATCCGGAGACGACGCTGAGGGAGGTCTTCTCCTGCTCGTATCAGGCGCTCGACCCTGAGCCGGCGCGTATGTTCCGGCTGCTGGGCGACTACGGCACACCGTCGTTCTGCGTCGCCGAGGCCGCCGCGCTGGCGGGCATTTCGTGGAGCAGGGCCCGGCAGATTCTCGAGGTGCTCGTCGACAACCACCTGCTGGAGGAAGACGGCAAGGACACCTACCGATTCCATATTCTGCTCGCGACCTACGCCGCCGAATGCTCGTGGCAGGAACCGGAAGCCAGCCGGAAGGACGCGGCGCGGAGAGTGCTTCATTACCAGCGCACCGTGAATGGTTTCCTCGGTGACGTCGACGAGTTGCGAATCTCGTCAGTGCATTTCTCGGCTCGGCTGTAGCCGATCTCCGGATGGTTGTCCCGGTGTCCATTGTGGCGCACTGTATTTTTTGTGCTGGACAACATTTCTTCTCGTGCCTGGAATAATGGGGTCAGATCAGGATTTTAGGGCCACGGAGCATCCAGATACCGTGCAGAAGCCCTAAAGCCAAAAGAACCCACAATGGGTGGCATGCCGACCGTGCGCGTACGGACGCATGTCGCGGTGGCACGCGGTTCGACCTGACCGTCCGCCCCATGACCCGCCAGACCTGATCCGTTGCACCAGCCATTAAAGGGGTTCTCGTTGACCAGTCATCAAGTGCAGCTCTTTCTCCTGGACGTGACGCTGATCGTGGTGCTGGCACGAGGGCTCGGCGTGCTGGCCGGGCGTGTGGGGCAGCCACCCGTGGTGGGCGAGATAATCGCCGGCATCCTGCTCGGGCCGACGCTGATGGACGGCAGGCTCTCGGACGCACTGTTCCCCGCGGAGGTACGGTCGTCCCTCACCGGGGTCGCGGACATCGGGCTGGCGCTGTTCATGTTCGCCGTGGGGCTCGAGGCGGACGCGGGCGCCTTACGCGGCCGGGGCCGGCTGGCCGTCGGCGCGGTCGTCGGAGCCAATGCCGTCCCTTTCGCGCTGGGCGTCGGTCTGGGGTTCTACCTGCTGCGCACACATCCGGTGCGGGGTGCGTCGCCGACCGCGTTCGTGGTGTTCGTGGCCCTGACGGTCTCGGTGACGGCCTTCCCGGTGCTCGCGAGGATCATCGAGAGCCGGGGGCTGTTCGCCACGACGCTCGGCGGCCTGGCTCTGGCGACCGCCGCCATGGTCGACGTGGTGGCCTGGGCCGAACTGGCCGTCGTCCAGGCCTTGATCGGCGGCGGAGCGGCGTTGTGGCGTACGGCCTTGTTCGTCCTTTACGGGGCTGGCCTGTTCCTCATCGTCCGGCCTCTGCTGCACAGGCTCATGCGGGCGGAGTGGAGCCGGCGCGTTCCGACGGCGGGGACCTTCCCCGTGGTCATGGCCGGAGCGCTGCTGTCGGGGGCGGCCACCGAGGCGATGGGCATGCACTTCATCCTCGGTTCCTTTCTCTTCGGGATGGCCATGCCGCGCACCGGCAGCGCAGCGTCGCATGCCGATCTCAGTGATGGCGTCGGCCGGCTCACCTCAGTGCTGCTGCCGGTGTACTTCGTGGTGGCGGGGCTGCAGATCGATCTGACGTCTCTGTCGATCTCCAGCGTCTGGCAGTTCGGCGCCATCCTTCTCGTCGCGGTGGCAGGCAAGGTCGGCGGGACCTATCTGGGGCTGCGGACCCAGGGCATGCCTTCGCGGCCCTCCATGGCCATCGCGGCTCTGATGAACACGCGGGGGCTGACCGGACCGATCGTCGTGGGCGTCGGCCTGGAGATGGGCCTCTTCGACGGTGAGTTGTACTCGCTCATGGTCGTGATGATGCTCATCACCACCCTGATGACGGATCCGTTGCTGTCGCTGACGTTCCGCGGCTCCGTGGAGGTTCCCGGCTCCGTGCGCGGAGACGGAGAGTCCACGAGACGGCGTGTGACGGCGCGACCCTGATCCGGTCGCGGCCAGGTCGGCGGGGCGGGCCGAGGCCGCCGTGCTCTGCCGGCCACGTCCCGCCGGCCCGCTGTCGCCGAGCCGCGCACCCCGCACAGGCCTACGCTCAGGCGGCGTTCACCAGCGGGTCCAGTCCCGGTAGGGCGAGCAGGATCGGCGGGCGGGACCAGTCCAGCGCGCGAGCCCGAAGCTCGACGTACGGAGACGCACCCGGGCCGACGGTGATCGGCCCCACCGCGTCCCAGAGCATCGGGGGTTCCGAGGCCCGGGCGGCATAAGGCGCCGCGGGGTCGGGTGTGCCGTACGCCACCGCGTGCAGGTACCAGGTGCCGGCGGGAACCCCGCTCAGCACGAACGCTCCCTGACCGTCGATGATCTGCGACGCGACGGCGGGGCCTTGCAGGATGATCGACTCGGACAGCCCGATGTAGAACTTCGACCGCAGGTCGCCTTCGGCCGTCGCGTGGCCGACCACCGTCCCCTCGTGCTGGGCGGCTCCGCACAACCGGTCCAGCGCTCTCGCGGGGGGAACGCTCCAACCGCCCTGATGCAAACGCCGGTACTCAGTGGGGGAGACTCCGACGGATCTGGTGAAGCGACGCGTGAAGGTGCCGGTGCTGCTGTAGCCGACCTCTGCCGATATGTTCGCCACGTTGAGCGAGGTCGTCAGGAGCAGCCTCTTGGCCTCCTGGAGCCTCACGGCACTCAGGAATCTGCCAGGAGTCACTCCGGTGACCCGGCTGAACATGCGGAGAAAATGGAATTTGCTTACCATCGCGTGTTGTGCGAGCTCGTCCAGGCTGAGTGGTTCTCCGTGCCGTTTGTAAATCGTTTCGACGGCGCGCCGGACAAGGTGTTCCATGCTCTGGCTCCTCTAGGGTCTTCGAGTCAATGAACAGCGGCTGATCAAATGGAGAAGTTTTATGTACATGTAAGTCTGTGCTGTCGGGGCTGCATGTCCGTGCCCATCCTTCGTTTCGTTGAACGTCGGCTGAGAGCATGAACGGGTCTAGGCGAGGCTGTGGACATCGGTGTCTCTCGTACTGTTGTCGAAGAGTTCGCACACGGCGCTGAGGTGCCTGTATGGAAAGCCGGTCGGTGTTACCGAAGGCATTGCGGGTCGTCACCTCCTGTCAGGTGAGCCTGGCATTCGCTTTACCCTCGGTCGCTATGCGAAGCCGTGAGTAAAACGGAGAAACGAGTCCGGATGTCAAACAGCCATCCGCATGTTCGCAATACTCGCCGAACGGCGGCTGTCATGTCTTCTTCGCTGTTGTCTGACTCGTTATAAGACAACTAGTGCGGCAAGTGGTCAGGAGATATGGTGCACCCTGGCCAGGCATTCCTTGTGTGGTGCCGAATGCAGAAAATATGCAGGCGAAAGCGATCAGACGGGTTTGGCATCGCTATTCGGCGCGTGCCCGTCCGCCTGATTTTCGCCGAGCCGATTGGCGCGACCCAGGAGGTACGGAACCAAGCTTGCCGACCCGCGCTTGCAGATCACGCACAGCGCGCCTTCAACGGCCGCATATGTGGTGTGCCGAGACCGGGCCGTGCCGGCCCCGCGACGGGCGAACACCTGGCGCGGAGCATCGCCGTGGCGTCGGATGAGGGCTCTGGGACCGGGCGCCGCGATCGAGCCGATTTCGAGTAGGGCTCGAGCAGGGTTCGAGCCGCCTGAGAGGGGGCGCATTTACCTTCGGCGGGCAGCATCCACCGGTCGAAGGAGAGGTTATGGTCCGTACCGTACACCGCGTGATCGTGCCGCTGATCTGCGCGAGCGTACTCGTCGTGACGGGGGCGCTGGCCGCCGCCGCCCATGTGGTCCTCCGTCCCAACACCGCGACGCAGGGCGACTTCACGAAGCTGACGTTCCACGTGCCCAACGAGGCGGAGAGCGCCGACACCATCAAGGTCAAGATCGTGCTGCCGGACGCGCAGCAGGATCTCATTCCCGCAGCCGTCGTACAGACGAAGCCCGGTTGGACCGTCAAGACCGAGAAGCGGAAGCTGGACACGCCCGTCGTCGTGGAGGGCAAGGAGATCTGGGAGGTCCTCAGTTCGGTCACCTGGACCGCCAAGGACTCCACCGCCAGGATCCGCCCCGAGCAGTTCGACGAGGTCGCCCTGTTCGGCGGGCCCTTGCCGAGCGTCGACAAGATTTACTTCAAGGCGTACCAGTACTACAGCGACGGCTCGGTGGTGAGCTGGGACCAGATCCCGAGCGACAGCGACCCGAACCCGGCCCACCCGGCTCCGGCGCTGCTGCTCAGCCCGCCGGGCGGGACGCCGAGCGGGCAGTCCGGCGCGACGGGCCAGCACGCCGCGTTCAACAGCGCCGGCGGGGTGCGCCTGACCGCCGCGGAGGAGAAGACGTCCGAGGCCCGGCCCACCGGGTCCTCGATGCTGTCCGCCGCCGTTCCCGTCGCGGTGCTGCTGCTCGGCGGCATGGCCGTGGGGCTCCTGCTCGGCCGGCGGCGCTGGGCACGTACGAACCAGGGCGAGTAGGCCCGGAGAGGCGTGGGAGCCCCGTACACGCCGAGAGGCCCGTGAGGGTGGAGAACGGGGTTTGGCACATCAGGGGAGGGGCTCCCGGCGGGAGCCCCTCCCCTGATGTCAGGCCGGCCGGCCGGCGGATGGCCGGCCGCTCGCCAGCCAGGCGCCGATGCGCGCGGCGAGGCGGGGCAGCCGGTCTGGCGCGATCATGGAGAAGTGGTCTCCGGAGGCCTGCTCGGACTCGATTCCGGGGCACACGGATCGCCACGCGGGCAGGGTGTCGGGCCGCTCGGGCTCATCGGCCGCGACGAAGAGGAGCACACGCTGGTCCAGCGGTCCGGGACGGTAGGCCGCCAACAGCGCCAGCTCGTGCTCCTGGACGCGCTTCAGGTGCTCGTAGCCGGCCTCGTCGACGTCACCGGGGAGCAGCCCGTGGGCGACCGCGGCGTCCCGGGCGATCTTCGTGTGGGTGCCCGGAGCGGCCGCCCGCAGCGCGGCCACCGCGTCCTCGGGAGGCGGCCCCAGCCTGAGCGTACGGAGGAACCCGATGTGGCGGTCGGCGTCGGTGAGCGGGAGGTGGATGTCCCTGATCTCGGTGTCGAACATGACGACCCGGCATTCGTGGCCCCGCGCCGACAGTTGGCGGGCCACCTCGTAGGCGATGGAACCGCCCATCGAGGCGCCGCCGAGGAGGTAGGGCCCCTCGGGCCGGTGCCGCAGCAGTTCCTCGCGGTACCCGGCCGCCATCGTCTCCAGGTCGGGAGCGAAAGCGGCGTCGGAGCCGTCGACGAGAGGCCGGCTCTGGAAGGCACGCACCGGTCCGGCCCAGGCTTGGGCGAGCGGCCGGTACGGCGCCACGGCGCCACCCAGAACGTGGAACAGGATCAACTCCTCTCCCGCGCCGTCGCCGAGGTTCACCATGCAGGAGACGTCGGGGCCGTGGCCGGCCACGAGGCCGGCGAGCCCGCGTACGGTGGCCG
The DNA here is from genome assembly GCF_039541955.1 of Actinoallomurus oryzae. NCBI lineage: Bacteria > Bacillati > Actinomycetota > Actinomycetes > Streptosporangiales > Thermomonosporaceae > Actinoallomurus > Actinoallomurus oryzae. The sequence continues at coordinate 140,578 of NZ_BAABHF010000067.1, forward strand.
CCTCGAAGACGCGGCCCATCGGGATGTCGACACCGAGTTCCACCCGGATGCGGTTGACCAGTCGCAACGCCAGCAGGGAGTTCCCGCCGAGATCGAAGAAGTCATCATCGGGGCTCACCGACGGCACCTCGAGAAGCTCGGCGCACAGCCGGCCGAGCCGTTCGGTCAGGTCCGGGCCGGAACCGTCCGGGCCGGGGACACCGTCGCCCTCCGGCAGGTCCGCCGCGGGCTCGCCCGCCGACCGGACCAGGGCGAGCGCCGCCGCGTGGTCGACCTTCCCGTTGGGGGTGAGCGGCAGCGCCTCGACCACCTCGATCAGGACGGGCACCATGTAGCGCGGCAGCCGGGCCGCCAGGTGCTCGGCCACCGCGTCCCGGCCGGGCCGTTCGCCGGGTTCGGCCACCACCAGGGCGACGAGCCGTTTACCTCCGGCCGCCTGGTCGACGCACACGACACATTCGCGGACCATCGGATGAGTACGGCAGGCGGCCTCGATCTCGCCCGGCTCCACCCGGAACCCCTGGATCTTGACCTGGCGGTCCTCGCGGCCGAGGAACTCGATGGTGCCGTCCGGCCAGTACCGCCCCAGGTCCCCTGTGCGGTAGAGGCGTTCTCCCGTCACGGGGTGATACACGAACCGTTCGGCCGTTCGCTGTTCGTCCCGCCAGTACCCGCGGGCGAGGCCGATCCCGCCGATGTAGATCTCCCCGACGGCCCACGGCGGACGCACGTCCAGCCGGTGGTCGAGCACCTTCATCGTCTGATTGGTCAGCGGCCTGCCGTACGGCACGCTCTGCCACCGCGGGTCGACGTCCTCGACCTCGTACACGTTCGACCAGATCGCGGCCTCGGTCGCGCCACCCATGGCGATGACGCGGGTCGCGGGCCAGAGCGCGCGCATGCGGCGGGGCAGTGTCGTCGGCACCCAGTCGCCGCTGAGGAGGAACGCCCGCAGCGGCGGCAGGCCCAGCTCCGGTCTCTGCTCGGTGACCTCCACCAGCATCTCGGCCAGGGCGGGGACCGAGTTCCACACGGTGACGCCGTGTTCGCGGGCGGCGGCGGCCCATGCGAGCGGATCGGGGCGGGCGGTCGCGTCCGGGAGCACGAGCGTGCCACCCGCCGCCAGCGTCCCGAACACGTCCCAGACCGACAGGTCGAAGCTCAGCGACGAGATCCCGAACACCCGGTCGCCGGGGCCGAGGCCGATGCGCCGGTTGACGTCCGCGATGGTGTTGAGCGCGGCGCGGTGCTCGATCACCACGCCCTTGGGCCGTCCGGTCGACCCGGAGGTGTAGATGATGTACGCCGGGTCGCACTCGTCGCCGTCGGCCTCCGGCGGCTCCGGTCCGGCCTGGAGTTCGTCGACGTCCAGCCCGGTGAGGGAGTCGCCGGCGCCCAGATCGGGCACTCGGTGCGACTGCCGCAGCACGACGGTGGCCGAGCACTCCTGGATGAGCAAACGGATGCGCTCGGCCGGCAGATCGACGTCGACCGGGCAGTACGTCGCGCCGGCGCGCAGCACGCCCAGGACGGCGACGACCTGCTCCCAGCCCTTCGTCATGACGACGGGCACGACGTCGCCACGGCCGATCCCCTGAGCGTGGAGCCGGTCGGCGACCGCCGCGGACAGGCGCTCCAGCTCCCGGTAGGTGAGCGAACGCCGGGCGGACCTGACGGCGACGGCGGTGGGACGGCCGGCGGCCTGGCGCAGGAACCCGTCCTCGAGCCGGCCGGGAGGGGCCGGGGCGGTGGTGTCGTTGGCGGCGGCGACCACGGCGCGGTGCTCCGGTGGCACGGGGTCCGGCCGTGTGTCGGCTCCGTCCGGCCCGGCCAGCGTCTCGAGCATGCGCCGGTAGGACTCCACCACGGCGGCGGGCAGTCCCGGCGGGAACGCCTCCTCGACGAAGTCGATGTTGGAGAAGATGCCTCCGTCGAGGGCATCCCTGATCTGGTTGTCGACCAGGACCTGGGGGGTGTGCTGGACGCGTTGGACGAGCCGGAACGCGGGCCGCCCGGGCGGCATGCTGTCGAAGCCGGGGCCCTGGTTGTTCGTGAACACGTACGGGAAGGCCGCGCGCTGGGTCCAGCCGTTGCGCTTGGCCAGCTCGCGGCTGATCCGCACGGCGGTGACGTCCTTGTTGGCCATGTCGCGCCAGAGCCTGCGCTGCAGGCGCTGCGCCCGCGCCCAGAAGTCCTCGTCGTGGCGCAGGTCGACCTCCAGGGGAAGGGTCGCGCTGCGCTGTCCCACGACCTGTTGCACGCCGGGGCGGTACGCGATGTCGTACTGGTGGACGAAGTTCAGGCAGAAGTGCGGGGTCTCCGCCCACGCGCCGAGCGCCTCGGCGAACACGTGCAGCAGGGCGGTGCTCGGCAGCACCCGGTGCTTGCGGAAGTTGGCGCAGAACCGCCGCCACTGCTGTTCGGTCAGCCGGCTCGTGCGGCCGGTGAACCAGACGGAGTCGATCCCGGCCGCCTGCCGGGCGGTCGGGAGCCGTGGTGCCTCCGGCAGCGTGTCGAGCCGCTCCTCCCAGTAGGCCAGTTGCCGGCGGAACTCCTCGTCGTCCTCCCGCGCCAGCCGGGACAGCCGCCACTGCCGGAAGGTCTCGTGCACGGGCGGCAGCTCGGTGCCGGGATTCTTGTAGTACTCCAGCCAGTCGCTGATCACCGTTCGCATGCTGGATCCGTCGAGCAGGATGAGGCTCATCCTGAGGTGGACGCGTACGCGGTGCGGCCGTAGGCGGCTCACCACCACCTCGAACAGCGGCCACCCGGCCGGATCCAGCCCCGCGCCGCACATGCGCTCGCGAATCTGGCGGATCGACTCCTCCTGGCGGTCGCGGTCCAGATCGGTCAGGTCGATGACGGGCACCCGGACCCGCGGGGTCTCCTCCACCCCCATCACCCGCTGGTACCCGTCCTTCGACATGACGGTCCGCAGTTGCTCGTGCCGCTCGACCACTTTGTTCACGGCGTCCTCGGCGCGCCCGGGATCGAGACCGACGATCTCCGACTCCAGGTAGTAGTTCTGCCGCCCGCCCAGCTCGAAGACCCGGCTCCGGCCCACCATGTACGCGGATTGCAGATCGGTCAGCGGGAACCGGTCGGGGAGAGCGGCTCCACCGGCCGGAGGAGCGACCGGTGGAACGTCCGGCTCTGTCGTCGTCACGGGTTCCTCCCACTCCGTTCGTCGTTCGCCGGAACCGCGCCCGCCTCGTTCACGGGCCACGGCACCGGCAGGTCCCGGCCGATCTCGGGCAGGACCTCCTGTGGCGTGTCATGCAGGTAGAAGTGCCCGCCCTCGAACGTCCGCACGATGCAGCGGACGGACGTGTGCGTCCGCCAGGCCCGCAGTTCGTCGAGCGTCGCCTCCAGGTCCGCCGCGCCGCCGAACACCGAGATCGGGCAGTCCAGCGGTGGGCCGGGCCGGTACCGGTAGGTCTCCACCACGGCGAAGTCCGCCCGCAGGGCCGGGAGGAGCGGGGACATCACGTCGGGATCCTCCAGGAACTCCGGGGGCGTGCCGCCCAGCTCCCGGAGCCGTGTGAGGAGGTCCGGCAGCGGAGCGTCGTGGATCGGCGGACGCCGTGAGGGGATGTCGGGCGCGGGCCGCCCCGACACCATGAGCCGAGCGGGCTCGCCCAGACCGCGGCGGCGCAGCTCACGGCAGGCCTCGAAGGCCAGGAGCGCTCCCATGCTGTGGCCGAACCACACGTGTGGCCGGTCCAGCAGCGGAGCGATCTCCTGGACGAGCGCCCCGACGACGTGCCCGACCCGGGTGAGCGCCGGCTCGCGGAAGCGGGACTCCCGGCCGGGCAGCCGGATCGCGACGACCTCGACGTCGGGCGGCATATGGCGGGGCCACGCACGGTAGACGGCGGCGCCGCCCCCGGCGTGCGGCAGGCAGAGCAACCGCAGCCGCGGGGAGGGGACGTGGTTCCATCGCACCGTCCACGAGCCGGCCTCGGGCAGTGTCCTGGTCCGGGTCACAGCATCCACGTGGCCACCCTTTCGCCGAGCATGACGCAGGTCAGAGCCGGCGGCGCGCTGACCGGTGAGGGCATCACCGAGGCGTCGCAGACCACGAGTCCGTCGACCTGGTGGACCCGGCAGCGTTGGTCCACCACCGCCAGGTCGTCGTGGCCCATCCGGGCCGTTCCCGACGCGTGGAAGAGCGGGCTGATCCAGCGCCGTAGCGACCGCCTGAGCAGGGCGTCGTCGCCGACCATCCGGTCGGTCCAGATGACGGTCCTGCCCAGGTGCTCGCTCATCGGCCCGGACCGCAGGATCGACCAGGCCGTACGGACCCCGCCCATCAGGCGTTCCACGTCATGCCGATCGGTGCCCAGGCTCAGCACGACCTCGGGAGCGGAGTCCGGTTCGGGACCGGTGACCGCGACGTGGCCGCGCGAGCGTGGAGCGAGCAGCACGGTGGACACCATCGCGGCGATCCTCCCGCCGAGCATGGGACCGACCCGGGGCACGTCCGCGGTGGTGACACTCGCGGCGAGGAAGATCCCGAGGTCGGCGTCGCCTCCGGCGCTCGCCGCCCGTGCCATCACCTCGTACCACGGCATCCCGGCCCGGCAGACTCCGGGACGGGGGGTGGCCAGGATCGGCACGGCGGGATGGTCGCACAGGTCACGCCCGACGCCGGGCAGGTCGATCAGCGGCCGGATCCCCGACGCCGCCAGGCGCCGCGGGTCGCCGATGCCCGAACGCTGGAGGATCAGCGGCGTGCCGACGCCGCCGGCGGCCAGGGTGACGCGCCGTGCGCGGACCCGCCGCGGCCGGCCGCCCGTGACCACCTCCACTCCGGTCACGCGGGCGCCGTCCAGCAGCACGCGTACGGCCGAGCACCGGTCCGCGACGGTCAGGCCGGGACGATCCCGCGCCAGGGCCAGGTGCGTCCGCTCCGAGGACATGCGCCGCCCGCCCAGCTCGTTGCGGGGGATGAGCCCGGCCCCGGATCCTCCGCCGCCGTTGAGGTCCGGCAGCTCCGCGATGCCCAGGTCGCGGCAGGCGCGGAGAAAGGCGTCCGCGAGCGGGCTCAGCTCCGGCGCGGTCGCGCGACGGATGGGCACCGGCCCGTCGAGGCCGTGGTCCTCGCCCTTGAAGTCCGCGTCGGCCTCCAGCCGCACGTAGTGCGGCAGGACCTTCTCCCACGACCACTCGGGGTTCCCCGCCGCGGCCCACCGGCCGAAGTCGGCCGGGGCCCCGCGGAGCGCGATCGCGCCGTTCACCGCGGATGTGCCGCCGACGGTCCGGCCGAGCGGGTAAGGGCACTGGGGACCCCCGGCCTCGAGGTCGGCCGAGTACGCCCAGTGCCGGCCCGTCAGCACGGGGATCCCCGATGCGCCCGGCGGGGTCCCGTCGGCGGCGTGGTCCGGCCCGGCCTCCAGCACCAGCACCCGCCGTCCGGGATCCTCCGAGAGCCGTCCGGCGAGCACGGCGCCGGCCGTTCCGGCGCCGATGATCACTTCGTCCCACGGCTCCGGGCTCTCCAGCGGGCCGCTCACGACATGCCGAGCCGGTCGCGCACGGCGACCGCGAGCTCGGCGATCGTCGGGCTGTCGAACAACATCTCCAGACCTTCCTCGGCGGTCGCCTCCAGGCCGAGTTCGTCCTGCATCCGGTCGATGATGCTGACGGCGTGCAGGGAGTCCCCGCCGAGCTCGAAGAAGCTGTCCTCGACGCCGAACTCGTCGTGCTCCAGCGCGTCCCGCCAGATCGCGAAGAGCGTGCGCTCCAGTTCGTCGCGCGGGCCGACCTGGCCGGAGGTGTCCGCCTCGTCCCAGGGCAGGGGAAGCGCCGCCGAGTCGACCTTGCCGTTCGCGTTCAACGGCAGCCGGTCGAGGAAGACGTAGTGCCGCGGCACCATGTAGGAGGGGAGCAGTTCCTCGAGGTCGCCGCGCAGCCCCGTCGCGTCCGGCCGTACCGCGCCGGCGGGGGCCTGCGCCACCAGGACGTGCTGGACATGGACGTCCGTGACCGCCGCCCCGTCCGGGATCGAGCCGAACACCGCGAAGCCCGCGCCGGTGACGCGGTCCCGCCACTCCGGCACCGACAGCAGGGGACCCTGACGCTCGCCGTGGCCCTTCGCCAGACCTTCCAGGAAGGCGACGGTGACGAGCTGCTGCAGGGAGTTGGCCGTGCCCTCGATGAGCACGATCAGCCCGCCGGGCGTCAGCAGCGACCGCAGATGCTCCAGGCTTCGGTCCAGGTCGGCGGCGTCGTGCATGACGTTGGCGGCGACGACCACGTCGAACGTGCCCGGCGTGACCCCTTGCTCATCCGGTGCCCGGTCGATGTCGAAGGTTCGGTAGTCGACGATGCCGTCATCGCCGAAACGTGTCCTGGCGCGCTGGGTGAAATAGCGTGAGACGTCGGTGAACGCGTAGCGGGCCCGTTCGGCCGGCAGCTCCGGCAGGACGTGCTCCGTGGTCGCGCCCGTCCCGGCTCCCACCTCCAGGACGCGTACGCCGCGGTCGGCCGGCGTGCTCCGGGCGAACGATCCCACCACCTTCGCCGCGATCCGGTTCTGCAGGCGCGAGACGGGGTTGAGGGCGTAGAGCGCGTCGGTCACCCGCGAGTCGCCGCCGGGCAGCAGCAGGCTGAGCGGACTGATCTCGCCTCGCAGCAGTCGTACCTGGTTGCCGGCGCAGTCGCCGAAGTAGCCGAGGAGCGACTTCGCGGCGCCCCGCGCGTCGATGGCGTCCAGCCCACGGGCGATTCGCGCGTCCAGCTCGTCCGCGTCGAAGGGGCGCGCACAGCGGAACTCTCCGGCGCGGCCGGTCGCCACCAGGTACCCCTCCGCCTCCAGAACCGCCATCCATCGGCCGAGGAGCCCGCCGTAGACGGGTTTGAGGCCGCACCGTTCCACGACCTCCGCCCCCGTGGCGGTGTCGCCCGACGAGCGGAAGTACCCGAGGCGGGCGAACGTCCGCGCCATGAGCGGCGGGCACAGCCGTTCGACGGCCCGCCAGGTTTCGCGGTACCGCGCCAGTTCCTCGTCGAGCTCGGCGGCGCCCCGGGCCAGCTCCGCCGCGCCGGACGCGATCGCGGGTTCCCAGGCGCCGCTCGCCTGCCGGGTGGTCGCGCCGCTCGTACCGTCCGGCCCGGCGGGCACGACGTACGCCACCAGGTGCCGCCGCCCGGTCCGGGGTTCGGTCTTCACGCTCACGACGGACTCGGCGACGCCCGGCCGGCGTTCGAGCGCGGAGTTGATCTCGCCGAGTTCGATCCGGTAGCCGTTGATCTTGACCTGCTGGTCCTCCCGGCCGAGGAACTCGATGTCGCCGCCCGGCAGGTAACGGCCGAGGTCACCGGTGCGGTACAGCCGCTCTCCCGTCTCCGGGTGGATGACGAACCGTTCGGCGGTCCGGTCCGGGTCGGCCCAGTAGCCGCGCGCCACGCCGACGCCGCCGATGTAGATCTCCCCGGTGCTCCAGACCGGGCACGGCCGGAACCGGCGGTCGTAGACGTGCAGGGTCTGACCGCCCAGCGGTTTGCCGTATGGGATCCTGGACCATTCGGGGGGAACCTCGCCGATCGGGTAGCACACCGACCAGATCGACGCCTCGGTCGCACCGCCCAGGCTGATCACTTCCGCGCGGGGATGCAGCGCGCGGATCGAGTCCGGAAGCGACACGGGGATCCAGTCGCCACTGAGCAGGACCAGCCGCAGGGCCGAGACCGACCCGGCGTCCGTCCCATGCATCTGTGCGTCCGTCCACGCCTGCATCAGCGCGGGTACGGAGTTCCACACGGTGACACGGTGCCGCCGCACCAGTTCGGTCCAGTGCGCGGGATCGTGGTGCCGGTCGGGGGACGGCATCACCACGGTCCCACCCGCCGCCAGCACGCCGAAGATGTCATAGACCGACAGGTCGAAGCTGAGCGCCGAGAGCGCCAGGACCCGGTCGGCGGGCCCCACCCGGAAGCGGCGGTTCATGTCGTTGATCGTGTTGGTGGCGCCCCGGTGGTCGATCATGACGCCCTTCGGCCGGCCCGTGGAACCCGACGTGAAGATCACGTACGCCAGGTCCCCGGCCGCGGGGGAGCCCGGGAGCGGATCGGAGCCGGCCGCGACCACCTCCGGATCGGCGAAGGTGACCACGCGGACGTCCGGCGGCCATGACAGCCGGTCCCGGAGCCGCGGGGTGGTGATCACCGTCCCCGCGCCGGCCTGGTCCAGCAGGTCCGACCGCCTCGCCTCCGGCCACTGCGGGTCGATCGGCAGATATGCGGCGCCGGAGAGGGTCACCCCGAGTACGCCCGCGACCTGCTCCCATCCCTTGTCCATGATCACGCCGACGAGCGAGCCCGGGGTCGCTTCGAGCTCTTTCAGCCGGCGGGCCATCCGCCGCCCGTACGCCACGATCTCCCGGTACGAGCGCTCGCCGTCGGCGCTGATCACCGCGGTCGCGTCCGGAGTACGCGCGGCCTGCGCCTCGACGAGCCCGCACAGAGTGTCACCCGGTCCGGCGAGGGCGGCCGGGACGCCGGTGTCGTTGGCGCGGTCGCGTTCCTCCGCCTGCCAGGCCGGCAGCACGGCGAGGGAGTCGGCCCGGTCCCAGGCGTCCTCGTCCTCCGCCAGCCGGTCCAGGACACTCCCGTAGACGGCGAACATGTCGTCCAGCAGCCCGGCCGGGAAGAGCGCCTCCACGACGTCCCAGTTGTAGGCGAGCTCTCCCTGTTCCTCCGCCACCTGGTGGTCGAGCCACACCTGGGGCGTCTGGGTGAGCCCGTAGACCTGTTCGCCGAAGAACCTGATCCCGTCCGAGGGATCCTGCTCGGGCGCGCCGAGGACCAGGGCGCTGGTGAAGACGATGGGCATCGCGGCGTTCGGCCCGCTGCCCAGACGCCGGCTGCGCTCCCGCTGGACCCGCACTCCGCTGTAGGCCAGGTGCTCCATGTCGCGCATGAGCTGTCGCTGGACCCGCTGTGCGCGCTCGGCGAAGGACGCCTCGGCGTCCGCCCGCACCTCGAGCATCGTCAGCGTGGTGAAGTCGCCGATGACCCGGTCGATCTCCGGGTGCGCCTGCGGCCGGTTGAACAGCGTCAGGTTGAGGGTGAAGTCCGGTTGCGCGGACCACCGCCGCAGCACCTCCGCGAAGGCGGTCATCAGCACGGCCGAAGGCGTGACGCCATGTCGCCCCGCGGAGCGCTTGACCGCCGCCCACCGCTCCCGTGGGAGCCGGGCCTGACGGCGGGTGAACTCCGTGCGCTGGAGCTGGGAGGGCTGGACCGCCAGCGGCAGTGCCGGTGCGGGCGGGAGCGAGTCGAGGCGGTCGTGCCAGTACTCCTCGGCTCGCTTGTACCGGGCGGTTTCCCGTGCCCGCTCCTCGCTCAGCACGAAGTCGCGGTAGGAAAGCTCGAGCGGCCGGGGCGCCCAGTCCGGGTCCTCGTAGAACCGCCGCCAGTCCTCAAAGAACAGGTAGAGGCTGAGCCCGTCGAGGATCATGATGTCGAAGCTGAAGAACAGGTGTAGCCCGCCGTCGCCGATCCGCGCCGCGCGGATGTCGAACAGCGGCCATGCGTCGGTGGACAGCGACTGGTGGTCCATCTCGGCGCGGATCCGACAGGTCGCCTCCGCCTGTTCGTCCGGCGGCAGTGACGCCATGTCGGTGACGCTGATCTCGTACGGCGGCACCGTACGGAGGACGCGCTGCCGGCCGTCGGGCTGGACGACCGCGCGGAGCATGTCATGGCGTTCGATCACCTTGTTCAGGCTCTCGTTCAGCCGCCGGAGGTCGAGGCCGCCGCCGGACAGCTCGAAGTACAGGTGCGTGGAGACGCCGCCGAGCTCCACGGCCGAGCCGCGCCCGACCCAGTACGCGTGCTGGATGTCGGTCAGGGGAAACGGTTCGTACCGCTCACCGGGCTGCGGGACGATCGCGGGAACCTCCTCCTCGGGCCCGCTGCGCCGCAACAGGTCGATCAGTTCCTCCCGGTTCAGTCGCAACCTTTCCCGCAGTTCCGCGGTCAGGGCCCCGGCGGGCGCGAGCACGTCCAGGCGCCCGTCGGTCATGCGCAGCCTGATGCCGCGCCGGTGAAGTTCGCTGAGCAGGTCCTGCGCCATGAGGCCTTCCTTCCATCCGCTCGCCGTCGGCCGGTCGCCCGGCGGAACGCGCGTCATCGCTGGTTGAACGCGGCGGCGACGGCCGACGCCGCTCGCGGGTCGCTGAGCAGGGTGTGATGGGTTCCGGGAATCGAGGCGGTGTCCACCGCGCCGTGGGTCAGCCGCGCCCATCCCCAGTCGGGCGACGCGGAGTACGGGTGATCGGCGAACTCGCTGACGGTGCCGTCGCCCGCGCGCAGCACGGTGACGTCGGCGGCGATGGCCGGTGCGTGGTAGGAGTTGCAGGCGCGGACGACGCCCTGGAACACCGCGAGTGTGGCGGCCAGGTCGGCGATGTCCACGTCGGGAGCGCTCACTCCCTGCTCGGCGGCCAGAGCCAGCAGCCGCGCCAGCGTCTCCTCTCCGGTCGATCCGGTCTCCGGGACGCCCGGCGGGACGCGGCTCGGATCGAACCCGATGCCGAGGTCCTCCAGGAACCACAGCAGCAGCCGGTGTTCGTCGACCTCACGGGTCGCGAGGGGCGCGGGCGCGTCGATCACCACCACCCGGTCGACGGTCTCGCCGAGGACTTCCAGCCGGTGGGCCATCTCGAAGGCGATCACCGCTCCGGAGGACCATCCGCCGAGCCGGTACGGTCCCCGCGGACGGTCCTCCAGCAGGGCACGGACGTAGAGATCGGCCAGGTCCTCGACCTTCTCCAGGGGAGCCAGCCCGTCGGCGGGCCCGGGCGCCTGAAACCCGTTGGCCGGCCGCCGGAGCAGCTCCGCGAGCGGCTGGTAGCACAACACGCCGCCGCCCGCGGGATGCACCAGTGACCAGGGTTCCCCGTCCTTGCGGGTGTTCAGCCGGACCAGGGGCGACCACACGCGTTCGGCGGTCTCCAGGTACTCGGCCAGCCCGGCCACGGTGCCGTGTTCGAGCATCGCGCTGAGCGGCATCCGGCGGCCGAGACGCTCGGACACCTGCGCGATCACGCGCAGCGCCGCGAACGACTGCCCGCCCAGATCGAAGAAGTCGTCGTGTACGCCGATGGGCCGTCCCGTGGACAACAGGGACTCCCAGATCTCCACCAGAACGGCTTCCGTGGTGCTGCGCGGCGCCGTGTACGTGCGCTCGGCCTCGATCTCGGGCCGGCTCATGGCCTCCAGGGCGCGCCGATCGAGCTTGCCGTTCGCGGTGAGCGGGAGAGCGTCGAGCACGGTGACGCGGTCCGGGACCATGTAGCCGGGCAGCCGTTCCGCGAGGGTGCCGCGCAGCGCGTCCGGCTCGATCGGCTCGCCGTCCGGCGTGCCCACGACGTACGCGGCGAGCTGCTTGCCGGAACCGGACGACCGTGCCACCACGGCCGCCTTCCCGACCCGCGTGTCGTCCAGGAGCGCGTGTTCGATCTCTCCCGGCTCGACGCGGAAGCCCTGGATCTTGACCTGGAAGTCCGCGCGCCCGAGGAACTCGATGTCGCCGCTCGGCAGATACCGGCCCAGATCTCCCGTGCGGTAGAGCCGCTCACCCGTCCGGGGATGGGTGACGAACGCCGCCCGCGTCTTCTCCGGGTCACCGAGGTACCCCATCGCCACGCCGACGCCTCCGATGTGCAGGTGACCTGCGGTCCAGGTGGGCGCGTCCCTGCCCAGGTCGTCGAGCACGTACCACGTCTGGCCCGCCAGCGGCCGGCCGTACGGGATGCTCGGCCACTCCGGATCGACGCGGTCGATCGGGAAGTGGATGGACCAGATGGACGCCTCGGTCGCGCCCCCGAGGCTGACCACGGTGGCGTTCGGCGCCACCGCCCGGATCCGGCCCGGCAGGTCCACGGGGATCCAGTCGCCGCTCAGCAGGACCGTGCGCAGCGAAGGAAGCCGGGCGCCGGTCGCCGCGGCCTCCTCCACCAGGAGTTGCATGAGCGCGGGAACGGAGTTCCAGACGGTCACGCCGTGGGACCGGATGAGCTCGATCCAGGACGCGGGGTCGGTCCGTGACGCCGGAGGCAGCAGCAGGGTCGCACCCGCCGACAGGGAGCCGAAGATGTCATAGACCGAGAGGTCGAAACACAGGGACGAGACACCGAACACGACGTCGCCCGAAGAGATCCCGAGCCGCGTGTTGATGTCGGTGACGGTGTTGAGCGGGCCGCGGTGGTCGAGCATCGCGCCCTTGGGACGGCCCGTGGAACCCGAGGTGTAGATGACGTAGGCGAGTTCGTCGGGTTTCCGCACGACCGGAGCCACGGAGCCGGCGGATGTCTCCGCTTCCTCGCCCTCCTCGCCGCCGGCCACGGTCAGCACGGGCGCCCGCGTGAGCGCCGCCAGCCGTCCGTGCGACGCCGCGTCGGAGACGACCGCGCCGGCGGCCGTGTCCATGAGCAGGTACTCGATCCGTTCCTCCGGCCAGGCGGGATCGATGGGGACGTACGCGGCACCGGCGGTGAGCGCCGCGAGTACCGCGATCACCTGGGCGCGTCCCTTGGGCAGCACGACGGCGGTCAGATCGCCGGGCCGTACGCCGGCCGCCTGGAGCCGTCCGGCCAGCCCGCGGGCCAGGTCGTTCAGCTCGGCGAAGGTGACCGTGCCGTCCGCGTCGACCACCGCCGGCGCGTCCGGGCGTTCGGACGCCTGCCGGGGCAGCGCCTCGTGCAGCAGAGCGGGCGCGGCGGCCGGGGAGGAGGCGTTGAGACGAACCCGCTGGTCGCGCTGGTCGGCGGGGAGCAGCTCGAAGGCGTGCTCGCCCCACGCCCGGTCGTTCTCGGCCAGCCTGGCCACGGACGCCCGGTAACCGGCGGACATCGCGTCGATCAGGCCGGTGGGGAACGCCGCCTCGATGACGTCCCAGATCACCCAGAGGCGCCCGTCCCGCAGCTCCCAGAACTCGGTGTCCAGCAGAGTCTGCGGCGTCTCCAGCATGGAGTGGAAGGGCCGCACGGTGGGACCGACGAAGAGCGCGCTGCCGACCGCGAACGGGCAGATGGCCCGGCCCGGCGTCCGGCGCACCCGGTTGAGCTGTTGCAGCACGTTCGCGCCGCTCCAGTAGGACTGGGCCACGTCCGCCATGACCTGTGCCTGCAACCGCCGCGCCCGGTCGGTGAACGGTTCGTCGTGCCGCCAGTCGACCTCCAGCGGATACAGCGAGGCGAACTGGCCGAGGATCTCGCCGCTCTGCGGATGCAGCGGCAACCGGTGCGTGACCATGTTGTTGAGCAGGAAGTGCCGGGACCCGCTCCAGTAGGAGAGGATCTCCGCGTGGGCGGCGAGCAGCGCGTTGGTGAGGGTCAGCCCGCGCGCCTCCGCCCGCTCCTTGAACCCCCGCCACAGCTCCGGTTCCAGGAACAGTTCACGCCGGTACATCCTCGACCTGCCCCGGTGGGCGGTCCCCGGAACGAGCGGCAGGTCCGGGGCGTCCGGCCAGTCGGCCATCCGGTCGCACCAGTACTTCTCCGCCGCCCGGCCCAGCGGTGACGTCTCCAGCTCCGCGAGGGCCAGCACCTGGTCGCGGAAGCTCAGTTCGAGCTCGGGCAGGGCGTCGTCCGGATGGTGGTACAGGTGCATCGCCTCGTTGATGAGGCGTGTCCCGCTCGGCGCGTCCGTGAACACGTTGTTGTTGTTCCAGTGGAGGCGGGCCCGGCCCTCGCCGTACAGGCTGATGTGGGGATGCAGCCAGGGCCAGCGGTCGTGCGGTGGCTCCTCGCGCTGCAGACGCGCGCGCGTTCGCCGCATCTGGGCCTCGGCCTCGGCCTCCGGCAGTCCTCTCAGGTCCGAGACCGTCACCTTCACCGGCGCGAGGTCGCGTACCGTCTGCACCCGCATGTCGTCCCGGACGACCACGATGCTGCGGCGCTGGCGCCGGATCGCCTTGTTGAGCGCCTCCTCGTAGCGCGCCGGTTCGAGCTCGTCGAGGTCGAACTCCATGTACTGGTGCGGGCGTACGTGGTACTCGAACCCTTCCCGTCCGCCCATGAGGAACGACAGCTGCAGGTCGGGCGGGGTGAACGGCTCGTACAGGCGCTCGCCGTCCGGAGTGATCGTGGGCAGCTCCGCCTCGCCGTCTGCGTCGGCGCGTGTCTGGGCCAGCCAGCCGACCAGCTCCGCCTTGTGCCGGGCGAGGCCGGCGCGCAGCTCGGTGGACAGCCGCCCGCGAGGCGCGATGACCTCGATCCGGTCGTCACCGACCAGCTTGAGTCTCACGTCCGCGCGCGCCAGGTCGGCCAGCAGCGACGAGACCGTACGGGAATGAGGTTCGTCCATTTCCTATCTCTCCTTCAGATGGCGGCGCCGCCCGCGGGGCCGGGAGGAGTCACAGCGTCAGGACTTCGATGTCAGCGGGGTCGTCCGCCTCCTCCTCGCCGGTGGTCAGGACGTTGCGGACGGCGAGCTGGCGGCAGATGCTCTCCGCGACGTCCAGTGCCGTTCCGCCGCCCAGCAGGAGCTCCGCGGGAATGTCGGCCCCGAAGTCCGTGCGGAGGCGCCGGCGGAGCCGAACGGTCGTCAGCGAGTCGAGCCCGAGGACGTTCAGGCGGGTCTGAGCGAATCCGGCGTCCAGCTGGTCGCGCTCGGTCACGTTCATGCCGAGGAGGGCCGCCACGCGGTCCAGCAACTCGGCCAGAACGGCGTCACGCGCGGCGTCGTGATCCGTCAGCGCCAGCGACATCAGCTCCTCGACGCGGCCCGGGTCCGGCGGTTCGGGCTCGGCCAGATCCGTGGGAACCAGGTCGGCGAGCAGGGTGTAGGGCTGCGCGCCCTGCGTGGCGGCGGTGTAGCGGCGCCAGTCGACGGCGGCGAGGCCCACGTGCGCGGCGGTCTCCGCCGGAAGGTCGGTCAGCGCGCGCAGCGCCCGCTCGGTGGGCAGCGCGCTCATGCCCTTCGACTCGAGCCGGTCGGCCAGGCCCCGCTGCGCCACCATGCCGGTCTCCGCCCACGGTCCCCAGCTCACGCTGACGGCGGGCCGGCCCTCATGGCGGCGGGCGGCGGCGAGCGCGTCCATGAAGGCGTTCGCCACGACGTAGCCGGACTGCCCGGCCGAGCCGATGAGCGAAGCCACCGACGAGAACAGCACGAAGAAGTCGAGATCGTCGTCGCGGGTGTGCCGGTCCAGGTTCCACGCCCCCCGGACCTTGGGGTCCATCACCTGCTCCAGCCGTTTCGGCTCGAGGTCCGCCAGCAGGGCGTCGGCCGTAACGCCGGCGGCGTGCACGACGCCCCGGAGCGGCGGCATGTCCCGGCGTACGAAGTCCAGCAGTTCGGCCACGCTCATCGCGTCGGCGAGATCGGCCCGCCGCAGCTCGACTCGTACGCCTCTGGCCCGCAGTGCCGCGACGGGAACCGGCTCCTCGTCGGGGAGCGAGCGCCCGGCCAGGACGAGCGAGCACGCTCCCTCGTCCGCCAGCCGCCCGGCGACCGCGAGCCCGAGGCCGCCCAGCCCGCCGGTGATGAGGTACGTGGCGTCGGTACGGACCTTCAGCGCCGGCCGCTCGCCCGCCGCGTACCCGGCCTCGCGGAGCCGGGCCTCGAACCAGCGATCACCTCGGACGGCGAGGTGTCCCGAGCCGGGAAGCGCCGCGGCTCTGCCCAGTACGGTCCGCAGGGCGGGCATCGGCGCGGCGCGCTCCCCGTCGACCTGGACGCACTTGAGGTCCGGGTACTCCGCGACGATCGCCTTGGCGGCGGCGGTCCAGACGGCCTGGGCGGGATCCGGCGGGCCGTCCTGGCCGCGCCGCGCGCTCGCGGCCGATGAGCAGATGATGATCTGCGGCAGTTCGTCCGCGTAGGCGCGGAGGAAGTGTTTGAGCACCGAGAACCCTCGACGTGCCAACCGGTACGCCTCGCCGGGGCAGCAATCGTCCACGGAGGCACCGTCGTGCGGCCCGCCGTCCGGCCCGGCATGCGGGCCGTTCGCCGTCGCCGGGTCCGCTCCTCCGCCCAGGACCAGGCCGGTGACCTCGGTTCCCGCGTCTCGCAGGTCGCGGAACACCTGCTCGACCTCCGTATCTCCGCCGCCCAACCGGATCGGCGTCGCGGCGTTTCCGGAAGAGCCGTTCGCGGAGGTGCCGGCGGCCGGGCTGGAGTCGTCGAGCAGGGCGATCACGGTCGCCCCCACCTCGGTGAGCTGGGCGTGCCACTCCTCGACCTGACGGTGATCAGGTCCGTAGACCAGCCAGGTGCCCGACATCCGGGCGCCGTTCTCGGACGTCTCGTGGGCGAGGAAGGGCTGCCAGGTGACCTCGTAGCGGCGCGGTCGCGCCCCGGTCACCTCGGCGAGCGCCGCGGACGGGACCGCGCGGAGCCGGAGGCCTTCCACGACGGCGAGCGGCTCACCGTCGTCGGCGAAGATCTCCATGTTCATCGCGCGGTCGCCGGAGTCCTGGTGGCCGAGCCAGCGGGCCCGGCACCAGACCCGGGCCGGCAGCGCGGCGTGGACAAGGAGCCGGTCGACGGCCGCGGGAAGCCAGAGCGAACCGTCGTCGTCGGCGAAGGCCGCGCCGATGTGCAGGCACGCGTCGAAGACCCGCGGGTCGAGCATGGACGTTCCGTGATCCGCCGGCGCGGCATCGCTTTCGATGAGGCCGATCGCCGTGTCGCCGTCCCGCCACAGCCGCCGGAGCCCGCGGAAGGCGGGGCCGTGTTCCACACCGGCGGCCAGGAAACGTTCGTACAGCCGGTCGGCCGCCTCGGTCGTCATGCGCGTCTCGACGCCGGCCGGTTCGAAGGCCGCCACCGGATCGCGGTGAGACGAATCGGGAATCGTCGTTGCGGACTCGACGGTGACGTGTTCGGTCCACCGGTCGCGCCGTTGCCCTTCGACACGGGCGAAACAGCGCACGCCGAAAGCGTCGCCGGAGGAATCGACGGCCGTCTGCGCTTGGAGCGGTCGGTCGTCGGCGAAATGCATGAACGCGTGGAAGGCGACGTTTTTCAGTGACCAGGACCGGGCATCCGTACCGGCCGCCTTCGCCGCGCCGGCCAATGCCCAGTCGAGCATCGCCGCAGCGGGGAGGACCGGTGTGCCGAGCAGCCGATGCTCACGCAGGAAACCGAGGGAGTCGACCGTGATCGTCGTTTTGAACCACCGGCTCCGTGGTTCGGCGAGCTCCACCTCGGTCCCGAGAAGGGAATGCGTGGTCGTGTCGTCTTTCGGGCGGCTTTCCGTACGGGCGGTCTGCTCTGATTGGCGAACCCAGTAGGTGTTTCGTTGGAAGGGGTAGGTGGGCAGCGGCGTGGTGGGGGTGTTTGTGGGAGTGAGGGTGGGCCAGTGGGTGGTGTGTTGTTGTATGTGGAGTTGGGCGACTGTGTTAAGGATTTCTTGATTGTTGTTTTTGTGTTTGTGGAGGGTGGTGATGGTGTGGGTGTTGGGTTGGGTGAGTGTTTGTTCGGTGGGTGGGGTGAGGGTGGGGTGTGGTCCGATTTCGAGGTAGGTGGTGGTGTTGTTGGTTTCGAGGTGGGTGATGGTTTGGGCCCAGTGGGTGGGGTTGCGGATTTGGTTGGTCCAGTAGGTGGGGTCGGTGAGTTGGGCGACGGTGGCGGGTTCCCCGGTTTGGGTGGAGATGATGGGGATGGTGGGCGGCTGGTAGGTGAGGGTTTCAGCGACGTTGTGGAATTGTTGGAGGATTTGATTGGTGTGGGCGGAGTGGAAGGCGTGGGAGACGTTGAGTCGGGTGGTTTTGTAGCCGTGTTGTTTCAGTAGGGTGCTGATGGTGTTGAGGACGGTTGTGTCGCCGGTGATGGTGGTGGAGGTGGGGCTGTTGATGGCGGCGATGGCGGCGTCGGGGTGGTCGGTGAGGTCGATGTGCAGTTCGGTTTTGATCAGGTCGACGAGGTCCTGGTGGGGTGTGTTGGTGGCGTGCATCGCGCCGGTGGCGGGCAGGCTGTTGAGCAGCTTTGCGCGGGTGGTGATGAGGGTTGCGGCGTCGGGGAGGGTGAGGACGCCGGCGAGGTGGGCGGCGGTGATTTCGCCGATGGAGTGGCCGGTGAGGTAGTGGGGGGTGATGCCGTGGTGGGTGAGCAGCCGGTGGAGGGCGACTTGGATGGCGAAGGTGGCGGGTTGGGTGTAGAGCGTGGTGTGTAGCAGATGCGCTTGGGATGTGTCCGGTTCGGCGAAGACGATCGCGTTGAGATCGTGGGGGAGGTGTTTGTTGAGGTGGGTGATGGTTTCGTCGAGGGCGGTTTTGTAGGTGGGGTGGGTTTGGTAGAGGTCGTGTCCCATGCGGGGCCATTGGGCGCCTTGGCCGGTGAAGCAGAAGGCGAGTTTTCCCGGCGGTGCCGGGTCCGGTGGCGTGACGGTCAAGCGGGGGTGGGGTTGGTTGTCGGCTAGGGCATGTAGGGCGGTGGTGAGGTCGGTGATCGTGTTGCCGGTGATGACGGCGCGGTGTTGGAAGGTGGCGCGGCTGGTGGTGAGGGTGTGAGCGATGCCGATCGGGTCCAGGTCGGGGTGGTGTTCGATGTGGGTGGCCAGACGGCGGGCTTGTTCGCGGAGTGCACGGTGGGTCTTGGCTGAGAGCGGCCAGGCGATGAGGTCGGTGTGAGTGGTGGGGGTGGGTTCGTGGGCCCTCGAGGGCGTGGGTTCGGGTTGTTCGAGGATGAGGTGGGCGTTGGTGCCGCTGATTCCGAAGGAGGACACTGCGGCGCGGCGGGGACGGTTCGTCTCGGGCCAGGGGCGGGCTTGGGTGAGGAGGGTGACGGCGCCGGTGTCCCAGTCGATTTCAGGGTTGCCGTCCTCGGCGTGGAGGGTTTTGGGTAGGTGGCCGTGTTGGATGGCTTGGACCATTTTGATGACGCCGGCGATGCCGGCGGCGGCTTGGGTGTGGCCGATGTTGGATTTGATGGAGCCGAGGTACAGCGGTCGGTCTTCGGCTCTGTTTTGGCCGTAGGTGGCGAGCAGGGCGTTGGCTTCGATGGGGTCGCCCAGGGAGGTGCCGGTGCCGTGGGCTTCGACGGCGTCGATCTGGTCGGGGGTGACGCCGGCGTTGGTGAGGGCTTGTCGGATGACGCGTTCTTGGGAGGGTCCGTTGGGGGCGGTGAGTCCGTTGCTGGCGCCGTCCTGGTTGATGGCTGAGCCTTTGATGATGGCGAGGATCCGGCGGTTGTTCTTTTTTGCGTCTGATAGGCGTTCTAGGAGGAGGAGTCCGGCGCCTTCGGCGCCGATGGTGCCGTCGGCGGTGGCGGAGAAGGGTTTGCATCGTCCGTCGTGGGCGAGGCCGCGTTGTCGGCTGAATTCGATGAAGAGGCCGGGGGTGGACATGACGGTGACGCCGCCGGCGAGGGCGAGGTCGCATTCGCTGTTGCGGAGTGCCTGCGCGGCTAGATGGAGGGCGACCAGTGATGACGAGCACGCTGTATCCACCGTGACTGCTGGGCCTTGGAGTCCGAGAGTGTAGGAGATACGCCCCGAAATCACACTGGAGGCACTGCCGTTGCCGATATAGCCCTCGTAGCCTTCGGGAAGGAGGTGAAGCTGGCTGGCGTAGTCGTTGTACATGACGCCGGTGTAGACGCCGGTTTGGGTGTTGGTGAGG
>NZ_BAABHF010000068.1:0-24409 GCF_039541955.1 Actinoallomurus oryzae
CGCTAACCAGACCCTACTGTCAGGGCACCATCGCGTGCATGCGTCATGATCCCTCCCCCGTCCGCTCACGCCGAGCCCGGCCGAACCGGCCTGCGACACGGCGAGGAACCCGCGGTAGGTGAGCTGGTCGTGTTCGCTCGGTCGGAGCGGAATAGCTCCGCGCCGGGCACGAAGCGGTCCGTGGTGTTCAGCCAGTCCGATTCGATCATGCACGGATCCTTCCAACGGCGTGGTGGGCGGGCGTGTGCCTATCGATCTTGGCGAGCCTGTCATCGGCTCGTCGGTGGGGGTGCGGTACTCCTCGCTGGGGCGTAGTGCGATGTTTGGACGACGGCCTGACGAGGCTGCACACTGAGGGCCATGGCTTTGACGAGTCGTCTCGCTCGCCGCGAGGACGTGCCTACGCTCCTGCCCTTGGTCGCCGCCGCCATCGGCGAGCTGCAGAAGGGGTTTCTCGACGACGCACAGATCGAGTCGAGCCGATCGATCATGGGTATCGATACCCAGCTCGTTGACGACGGGACGTACTTCGTGGTCGAAATCGACGAGCAGGTCGCTGGATGCGGCGGCTGGAGCCGCCGGGCAACGCTGTACGGGGGCGATCACTCCAGCGGTCGGGACCCGGCGTTTCTGGATCCCCGTCGGGACCCCGCCAAGGTCCGGGCGATGTACACCCACCCCGCCTTCACCCGTCGAGGCGTTGGCCGGCTGATCCTCTCCCGGTGTGAAGCCGCCGCCGCTGCCGAAGGGTTCGCCTCGCTTGAGCTCATGGCCACCTTGTCAGGCCGGCCGCTATACGAAGCCGCCGGGTTCGTGCCGATCGAGCACGTCGAGGACGCCGCCGGCGGCACACCCGTTCCACTGATCCGGATGCGTAAGCCGATCCGTACGGCCGCCTCCTGAACCCTGCGATCGGATGAAGGGGTCCTATCCCGTCCTTGCCGGCCGAACGCCGATCATGGGTGCCCGGCCCGAGGCGGTCTTCGCGAAGGCGATCGACGAGCGGAAGGCAGCGTAGGACGGCATGCCCGACGTCGGCTACCTGGCGGCTCTTTTGGGCGGCGTGCTGGCGCTCATCAGCCCCTGCAGCGCGTTGCTGTTGCCGTCGTTCTTCGCCTACGCCTTCCAGCGCACCTCACAGCTCATGGGACGTACGGTCCTGTTCTACCTCGGCCTGCTGATCACGCTGGTTCCGCTGGGCATGGGATCGTCGGCCGCGGCGTCGCTGTTCTACGGCCATCGTGAGGCGGTGATCGTCGTCGCGGGCTGGCTGATCGTCGGCTTCGGGGCGGTCCAGATCCTCGGCGGTGGGTTCGCGTTCGGGCCGGCGACGCGGTTGCAGCGGCGAATGGCGGGTCGGGGCGGTTCGGTGTCGGTGGTCGGCCTCGGCGCCGCGTACGGGCTGGCCGGGTTCTGCTCCGGGCCCATCCTCGGGGCTGTGCTCACTGTCGCCGCGGTGGGCGGGAAGCCGTTGCGCGGAGGTGCGCTGCTGGCGGTGTACGCGCTGGGGATGGCGGCTCCGATGTTCGTCCTGGCGCTGCTGTGGGACCGTTTCCGTCTCGGCGGGCGCCGGTGGCTGCGCGGAAAGGCCTTTCGTATCGGCCCGTTCCACGTGCACAGCACGATGCTGGTTTCCGGGCTGCTGTTCGTCGGGGTCGGCGCGCTGTTCCTGGTCTACGACGGCACCGCCGGCATCACGGGCGCTTTCGGTCTGAGTGACACCACGTCCACAGAGATGGCGGCGCAGCAGTGGATCACAGGTCTGCGGGTGCCGGACTGGCTGGTACTGCTCGTGGCGGCGGTCGTCACCGTGACGCTAGCGGTCTGGCGGTGGCGACGGGCCGTCGTGGCCGAACCCCGCTCTCCGGGCGGCCTGCCGGAAGGAGACGAAGAGGGTGGATGAACCGGAGCTTCGTGTGGTGATAGCGCCGTGGGCACCGCTCGCTATGGACGACGCATGCCGGTGGCTACGATCTTGAAGCCGGCGCGGTCCAGAGCGCGGGAGACCGCGGCGAGCTGGGTCACCACATCCTTGCAGTCACGCCCGGCCTCGATCATCGCGATGACTCCGGCCAACTGGCCCTGGGCACGGCGTAGGCGGTTGAGCACCGCGTTCATCGCCTCTTCTTCTCCGCCCATGGGCACCTCCAAGATCCAACGTCTATCCGCGGTGCCCCCGGGGGTATAGGCCTCCCGTAGATGAGCGCCTGCGGTTGTGAGCGGGCGGAGCGTGCGCATCGCGGAGGGTGGATGGTCTCGCGCGGAGACTTACGTTGCCGCGACCGCCCTCGTCATCAGGCTTGCCCGAAGACAGTCCTCATGTTCCGCAAAACCCCCCGGATATATGTTCCGCCTAAAACGCAAGATACCCCCCTTGGGTATTCGGGGAAGGGGGAGAGCATGTACTTCGTCGAGACGCTGGTCTTGAAAGGCCTGGGCAATCGCGGCTACCTGCCCGGCGGGCGAACTGCCGCGGTGGCGGTGGACCCACCCCGGGACATCGATCGGGTCATGGCCGTGGCGGCCCGGCGCGGGATGCGGATCACGCACGTGGTGGAGACCCATCTGCACAACGACTACGTCACCGGCGGCACGCCGGCCTGGGCGCAGGCGGACCTGCCCGTCCGTACCGGCCAAGGGCAGGTCATGTGACCACGCTCATCCTGGCGCTCATCGCAGGCAGTGTGGTCGGCCTGGCGCTGGGGGGCCTGGGCGGCGGAGGGAGCATGCTCGCCATCCCCGCCCTGATCTACCTGCTGCGGTTCAGCCCCTCCCAGGCCACGACCGCCAGCCTGCTGATCGTCGCGGCGACCTCCCTGACCGGGCTGATCGCTCACGCCAGGGCCGGACGAGTCCGTTGGCGCACCGGCACCATGTTCGCCACCGCCGGGCTGCCGGCGGCGGCCGCCGCCGGAGCGGTGTCCGTGAAACTTCCCGGTGCGCTGCTCACCGTGGCATTCGCCCTGCTCGCAGGCCTGGCCGCCGGGCGCATGCTCATCCCCGGAGCCGCCACGGTGCCGAGTGCCGCGGCCGGGCTGGGTAAGGCCACCGCGGCGGGCGCCGGTCTCGGCGCGGTCACCGGCCTGCTCGGGGTCGGTGGCGGCTTCCTGGCCGTCCCGGCACTGGTGTCTGTCCTGGCCTTCCCCATGGGCGAGGCGATCGGCACGAGTCTGCTGGTGATCAGCGCCAACGCCCTGGCCGCTCTTCTTCCCCGGCTGGGGGGTACCGGCGCCGTCGGCTGGGCGATCGTCGGGCCGTTCACCGGCACGGCCGTCCTCGGGGCCTGGGGCGGCGAACGCTGGGTGAAGAGAATTTCCGGTCGCACTCTGCAGAAGGTCTTCGGCATCACGCTGCTGGCCATCGCCGCCCTCATGCTCATCGACGCCCTGCACTAAGACCGCCACCACCGCGTGGGGGAACGACCCTGAACGGTCGGGCCCACGCCACCACTGATGGATCCAGAAAGGTCCTTGACCGATGAACCCGGCGATGACGCCGCAGCAGTTGCATCCCCGCCTGGACGACCTCACGGTCATCGATGTGCGCGCTGGTCGTACTCGGACTCCTCGCCGACCTCATCGTGCCCGGCATCCGTGGGCCTCGGCAGCCGTCGGCGGCGGCCTGGTGTTCTCCGCCCTGACCAACACCTGCGGCATTACTCGCCAAGCTCCCGTACAACCGGCGCGCCGACGCAGCATTCGACCTGCATTCCCCCTGAACACTCTGCGCGGCTGAGAGCGACAACCCGCCGGCCGAGCCCGCAGCGGCCACCCCGGGGCGTCGGCGGTGCTCCCACGGGTATTTTTGTGTGGTGCTGGAGGACTCGACGGGACTATGCGCTGAACCGCTGACAGCGCTCGGTGCCGGTGAACACGGGCGTGGTCGGTGAGGCTGATCGATCGGATCACGCCTCGGCCGGGTTCACGAGCCAGGGTGCTGGTGTCGGCCGCTGCGGTGATCGCGGTGCTGGCGGTTCTGGCGCTGGTCGGCCTTACCGGAGGGTCATCGTCGAAACGGTCGGTGAGCACCGCCCCGACCCCGACGTACGGCTCGACGGGTGCGGCCACGCCACGTCCCACGGGCGGCACCCCCACAGTCACCGGCCCCGCCCCACCGAAGAGCGATCCGGCGCTGTGGCTGGGATCGAACTCCGCGCCGGTCACCGTAGAAGAGTTCGGCGACTTCCAGTGCCCGCACTGCGCGTCCTTCGCGCGCCGCACCGAGCCTGAGCTGCGCCGCCGGTACGTCGGTGCGGGCGTCGTCCGGTTCATTTGGCGGGACTACCCGTGGATCGGCAAGGAGTCCGAGCGTGCGGCGATCGCCGCACGGGCCGCGGCCCGGCAGGGCAAATTCTGGCCTTACCACGACGCTCTGTACGCGCACCGGTTCCCCGAGAACAGCGGCCACCTGGACGATGCTTATCTCCGCGGCATCGCACAACGGCTGGGCCTGAACATGTCCCGGTTCGACGCCGACCGTCGAGACCCGGGAACCCGGGCGCAGGTGCGGAGCGAGATGGGATTTGCCGAGGCGCTCGGCATGTCCGGCACCCCGGCCTTCTTGATCAACGGCACCCTTCTCTTCGGTGATCAGTCGCTGAAGACCTTCGTGGCGGCCATCGAAAAGGCCCGCAGCGAGCGTTGACCTGTGCCCACGCGGGCAGCCCGGGCACGGCGAGTGGCGGCCCGCCCACGGTCCCAGCCGGCGCGCCCAAGGTCGGCTCCGAACAGACCAAGACCGACCTCGACACCGCGATGCACGGCGAGGCGACCGCATACGCCAAGTGCACCCTGTGGGGCGAGCACGCCGCCAAGGAAGGCAGCGCCGACGTGGGACGCCTGTTCACCGGGACCGCCGGCGTGGAACGCCAGGAACACTTCGCCGAACGCGCCGGCCTTGCCGAGTCGTCGGCACCAGTAGTCAGCCTGGCGGCGGCGGCGCTGTTGGCCGGGGTCGCCCGGCTCGACCGTCCGACGGCCCTGCTCGGCATGATCGCGGGAGGCTCGGCGGCAGCGGTCGCCTGCGCGGAGGGTATGCGCGCCGACGCGCGGCTGGTCGCCATCATGCAATACCTGCGCGTGGCTCTGATCGCCGCCACCGCCGCGGCCTCCCAGGCCGACGTTCCGTTGGTCTCCGGCGTGCAGAGCATCCGCCTGTTCTGCATGGTGTTGCTCGCCCCGCTTCTCATCCGCCTGGCGGCGCGGTGGCAGGACCGGCCAGACGAACGCGGGCACGACTGAAGCCAGTGGTCGGCCGGCTCGCTTGGCGGCCGTGGGGTCGAGTCCGGCGTGTGGAACACCAGGCCGCCCCTGCCGAGTGCGTCGATCGCCGGCGTCTCTGCCCGGGGCCATCTCGCCAGGCGAACCTCCGCCGCGCCAAGGTCCAGCCGACACGGCGGTACTGGAGTTACCATCGACTGATGGCGATTGATTCCGAATTTGGAATGGATGAGGTGCTGGACGACCTCGCGCCGGCCGCCGCGCTGTTCCGCTCGCTGGGTGACCCGGCGCGGCTGTCGATCCTGCGGCAGTTGGGTCGCGGCGAGGCGCGGGTGGTGGACCTGACGCGCCGTCTGGGGTTGGCGCAGTCCACGGTGTCCAAGCATCTGGCCTGCCTGCGAGGTTGCAAGCTGGTGGACTATCGCGCCGAGGGCCGGCAGTCCTTCTACTTCATCGCCACGCCGGAGTTGCCGGGTCTGCTGCGTTCGGCCGAACACCTGCTGACCGCCACCGACCGTGCCGTCGCGCTGTGCCCCACGTACGGCACGGCGGTCTCGGCGAAGGGGCTGTCATGACCGCATCGGCGATCGATCTGGCGTCGGCCCGCCGCGACGTGCTCGCGCGCCGGGTGCGGCGGCTCGTGGCCGCGACCATCAGCTACAACGTCGTCGAGGCCGTCGTCGCGGTCACCGCCGGTACGGTCGCCTCCTCCGCGGCGTTGGTGGCGTTCGGGCTCGACTCGGTCATCGAGGTGGCCTCGGCCGCCGCGGTCGCCTGGCAGTTCTCCGCGCGCGACCACGCGACCATCGAGCGTCGTGAGCGCCGGGCGCTGCACATCATCGCGATCTCGTTCTTCGCGCTCGCCGTCTACGTGACCGTCGATGCCGTCCGGACCCTGGCCGGTGCCGGGCATGCCGAGCATTCAACCGCCGGGCTGGTCCTGGCCGCCCTGTCGCTGGTGATCATGCCGGCCCTGTCGTACGCTCAGCGCCGCGCGGGTCGCGAGCTCGGCTCGGTCACCGCGGTCGCCGACTCCAAGCAGACCCTGCTGTGCACCTACCTGTCCGCGGTGCTCCTGGTCGGGCTCGGGCTCAACATGCTGCTCGGCTGGTACTGGGCCGATCCCATCGCCGCCCTGGTCATCGCCGCCGTCGCCGTCAAGGAAGGCCGCGAGGCCTGGCGCGGCGAGAGCTGCTGTGCGCCCGTGCCACGCCCGGGGACCGAGGCCGCCACCTCGTCCGAGCGCGGCACCTGCGGGCCCGGCTGCGGCTGCTGCTCCTAGCCGACTTCCGGCCCGGTGACTGATCCGGCAGGACGGTGGATCGGGCCGTGGGAGTCCTCACAGTGCTCTGGGCCGGCGCCTCCCGCCGCTGCCGGGGTGGGAGCGTGGTCGACCTGGAGCGTCGTGTGAGTGATCTTGTATGCCTCGGCGAGGACTGCTTCCAGGTCGGCGCGTACGGCGTGGCAGTCCTCGCCGTCGGCGACCAGAACGTGTGCGGAGGCGGCGGGCATGCCGGAGGTGATCTGCCAGATGTGCAGGTCGTGGATCTCGGCCACGTGCGGGCGGGCGGCCATTGCCCGGCCGATCGCCTCGGGTGGAAGTCCGGTGGGAGCGGCCTCGAGGAAGATCCGTCCGGACTCGCGGACGAGTCCATGGCCGGCCTTGAGCATGAGGGCGACGACGGCGAGGGAGGCCATCGCGTCGGCCCGGGCGAAGCCGGTGAACACCATGGCCAGGCCGGCGATGGCAGTGGCGATGAAGGCGTACAGGTCGGTGAGGATGTGCTGGAACGCGCCTTCGACGTTGAGGCTGGTGCGGTTCGCGCGCGAGATCATCCAGGCGGCGCCGACGTTGATCACGATGCCGACCAGCGCGGTGCCGAGCACGAGCCCGCCGGTGACGGCGGGCGGCTCGATCAGCCGCCGGATCGCCTCGTACGCCAGCCAGATCGACAACAGCAGCAGGCTGATTCCGTTGGCCTGGGCCGAGAGGATCTCGGTGCGCTTCAGCCCGTACGTGTAGCTGCCCTGCGCGGGCTTGGCGGCGAGCCGCATCGCTACCAGAGCGAGCACGATCGAGGCGGCGTCGGTGAGCATGTGCGCCGCGTCGGAGATCAGCGCCAGGGAGTGCGCGACCAGACCGACGATCACCTCGCCCGCCATGTAGGCGACGATCAACGTGAGAGCGCCGGCCAGCCACCGCCGGTCGGCGTCCGCGCTCACGCCGTGGGAGTGTCCCGCGTGCCCCTCGTCGGCGTTGTCGTGATCACCGTGAGCGTGGGGGGCGTCCTGCGGGTCATGGGTGGTCATTCGCTGTCTCCGCGCTAGGGGCTTGTTCGGGGGTCAGCGGCCGCCGGCGCGTGGAAACCTCCTACAAGGTCTAGGAGCGTGGCGGCCTCGTTCAGCAGAAAAGCGGAATCGCGTCGGCCCAGGCGGCACAGACCACCACCGGGATGGCGACCGAGAGCGCGATCGCCGTCCGGCTCAGCAGGTGGACGTATGTTCCATGCGGTGTCGTTCCGCCTTCGAGGCGGGCCAGTCGCTGCGTGAGCACGGACCGATCGGCCGGACCGGCGGCGAGTCCGCCGGCCGGACACGGCGATATGGCGAGTTTCCGCAGGGCCGCGGCGACGACGTCCGGACCGCTGTTTCGGGCCGCCTCGTCGTCGGCGGCCATCTCGGCCAGCGGAGGCAGGTGGTCGCAGGCTGCGCGGAAGCTGGGCAGCCAGGCGAGCGCCGTGCCCGCGGCGTCGACGAGAGTCAGGATCAGGTGATGGCGCTTGCCGAGATGGGCGCGTTCGTGACTGAGGGCGGCACGCAGTTCGGTGGCGTCGAGACGGTGGAGCGCGCCGCTGCTCATGACGATCTGCCGTTCGCGCTCGGGCAGGCAGTACACGACGGGCACCGGGTGGTCGATGAGGCGGACGTCCGGGAAATCGTGCGACGGCTGGGTCACGAAGTCGAGTGCCTCGCGGTGGTGCCGACGCAGGGTGACGGTACGGCGATAGCGTCTCGCCGCGATCATGGCGAGGATGGTCGCCGCTGCGAGAGGAAGCACGCTCATCAGGTACGTGGTGTCGCTGCTGGGATATTTGTGATGCTTGAGATAGCTCAGCAGCCACTCGATCACGTGATGGCCCAAGCCGGGTCTGTCGAACAGCGCCATGGCCACCAGGCCGGACAGCGCGGCGAGCGTCGCGGCCAGCGTCCCGAGCCATGCCGCCATCGCCACGCCCGGCAGCCGGAGCGGCCAGCGGCTGCGAGCCAGCACGGGGCCGGCCGCGCCTCCGAGCAGGATGCTGACCGTCGCCAGAGCGGCGATTGAGATCATCGTTCGCGGTCCCCGGCCGAGGACGAACGTAGCGGTCGCGAGCGCTGTGCCAGTTCGAGCAGCAGCCGGTGGGCGTCCTGAGGGTCGATCGTCTGGGCGAAGCGGGCGAGGGCCGGTCCTCGATCACTCACTCCGGCCAGCGCATCGACCATGATCTCGGCGACGTGCTCCTCGCGGCTGCGGGTCGGTGCGTAGCGAAAGGCGTTGCGGTCCGGGGTTCGGACGAGGAACCCCTTCTGGACCAGCCGGTCAGCGACGGTCTGCACGGTCGTGTACGCCGAGGGCTTGCCCGCGCCGGCGTTGATGCGTTCCATCACCGCGCGCAGGAGCAGGGGTTCGTCGGCGTCCCACAGCGCTTCCATGATCACGCGTTCCAAGGGACCCGCGATCGCCATCGGCAACCCCCGTTCCGATCGTACGGCTCGTCTCCACTCGCACCGACGACACCGATATCCGCCCGCTGGTTCTCCTACGGATTTTAGGACCTCAGGGTCGGCCGACCCGGGTGACATCCCGCTCACTGTCTGCTCCGAGAGAGGTATCCGCTCGGTCATGGTTACTACAGGAAGTAGGAGGGCAACTCTCCGTGTGCAAACAAAGGTTCAGTCGACGGTAACGGGCCGACCGCGCCTTGCGGAGACGGACCAGCCACGGCGTCAGAAGGAGACTGCCCATGCGTTCCACGGGCGACAGCGGCCTTGACCCGCCACAAGGCGAAGCCTACGGAGCCCATGCGGAACACGATCATCCCCATCCACACGCCGAGACGGCGCCGGTTCTGCACCTGCCCACCGACGGCCGGCTGCTCACCCCCGCCGACGTGCGCAACAAGGTCTTCGCCACCGTACGAGTCCGCGAGGGCTACGACATGGCTCAGGTGGACGGTTTCCTCGACCAGGTCGAGGCCACCTTGGAGCTGATCCTTCGGGAGAACACGGAGCTCAAGCGGCGCCCGGCGCGCTCGCCGGCGGATGGCAGCGCCCCGCAGATCATCGCCTTGGCCCAGGAGGTCGCCGACCGCGCGGTCGCGATGGCCAAGGAGCAGGCCGGCGACATCATCGCCGACGCTCGCGACCGTGCCGAGGCGACCCAGCGCGAAGCCCTCACCTACGGCGGCCGCATCCGAGAAGAACTGCAGGACCAGATCCACCGGCTACGCGCTCTGCTGACCGAGCTCGAGAAGAGAACGGCCCACGCCGCCGACCTCGGTCCGCCAACAGGCCCGGCACCGGATACGCGCCCGAGCGGCGACGTCCCTTAACGGGCCGCCCTGAGCAGATCCGTCTCATCGGACGACGAAGTCCCGCCGTCCGTACGTCTCGCCGTGCCCGATCCCCCCGGCGGCCGGCTTCAGGAGGAGGTGTCACCGGTGTATCTAGCGCAGGGGATCGAGGCGATCAACGTCATCGAGCGCGGCCGGAGCCCCGGCTACGAGGCCTGGATCGCGGTCGGCCTGGTGTCGGTCTCCAGCCTCGCGGGGGCGTGGCTGGCCCGGCGCAACTCGGCGCGGGTGGTCGTCTGGCTGGCGATCGCGTCCGCGACGATGCTGGTCATCGCGATGACCGACCTGCTGCCGGACGCCTGGCGGGAGGCGTCGGAGACCGGCGTGCCGTGGTGGGCGATCGCCGTCGCCGCCGCGGTCGGCTTCCTCGTGATCACCTACTTCACCCGCAAGGGGTGCGGCTGCGAGGCGGACTCGGACAAGACGGCGGGCCGGCACGCACCGGGTCGCCACCGCCGCCTCAAACAGGCGGTCGACACGGCGTTGTTCAGCGGGATGGGCACGGCGGCGGCCCTGACGACGCACCGGGCGATCGAGGGGGCGACCTTGGCGCTCACGGCGTCGGTCGTGGTCGTCGTCGCACTCATGGTGCACTCGGCGAGCGAAGGCCTGGCGCTCGCGGCGCTGTTGGACATGGCCAAGCAACGTCTCGCTCCTTGGCTGGTGGTGGCCTGCGTCGCACCCGCCGTCGGGGTGCTCGCGGCGACCATCCACCCCATTCCCGGCAAGGTCGTGCCGATCCTGCTCAGCATCATCTCGGGCGTACTGACACGCACGGCGGTCGTGGGCCTGAAACTCGCCGCGAGCAAGCAGGCCGGCGGGCGCCTCTCAAGACGACAGGTGACCATCGCCGGACTCGGCGCGATCACGGTCGGCGCGCTCATCGTGGTCGCCCACACGAGCGAGAACGCAGGCCCGGCGCGGACACGAACCCAGCCGGTACACCTCGCTCCGTCACCGGCGCGGAGCGTTCCGCGGACGCGGCCGCGTGGCGCGCCTCGGCGAGGCCGACCGACGGACCGGCCGACGGACCGGCCGACGGCGATGCGGCTGGCCGCCCGGCCGGCGCGCGGCGGCTTCACCTACGGGCTCAAACGCGCCGAGATCCTGTCGCCGCAGCTCAACGTCGTCACTCTGCTGGTCCTGGGCGCCCTGTTCTGCTACGAGGCGATCGCACGCCTGATCGAGTCGCCGGAGGTCGAAGGGCGCTGGGTCCTGACGACGGCGCTGACCACTGGTGGTCATGACGACGGGGTTCGCGCGGGCGGACGCCGTCGCGACGCTGGTGGTGGCGATGCTCATGCTGAAGGCGGGCTGGGGTCTCATCCGCGAGACCGGCCGGATTTTTCTCCAGGCCGCTCCGAGCGCGCTGGTGCCGGGTGAGATCGGTGCCCGGCCACCCGGTCGGGGCGCCTCGGCGACAGTGATCTTGGTGTGCCGGTCCTTCCTGCGTCTCCCCACCGTCGGCAATGTGTCCGGTTGACTTCATGTCGGAGGTGGCTTTCGCAGGCGCCCACGTCGCCGAAGCATCCCTCACCGAACCAGCCGGTTCTAACCGGCCGCTGCGACGATCGAATCAACGACCCGGTCGGGGTCTTCAGCGGTGATCGCGGTGGCCATGCGCTGAGCGGCCTCGGTGTAGCCCGGATCGGCCAGAACCTGCTGGATGGTGCCGGTCAGCGCGGGCACGTGGGCGTCGGCGGTGACGCCGACGCCCACGCCGTGGTGGCGGACCCGCGCGGCGACGTCGTGTTGGTCGCGTCCCATCGGCACGCACACCAGCGGTACTCCGGCACGCAGCGCTGCCATGACTGTGCCGTGGCCGGCGTGGGTGACCACCAGTGCGGCGTGCGGGAGGACGGCCGAGTGCGGCACGAAGCGTTCCACGGTGCTGTTGTCCGGCGGGTCGAAGCGGGCGGGGTCGACCGCCGGGCCGACGGTGACCAGTGCGCGTACCGGCAGTTGCCCGAGCGCGGCCAGCAGCCGGTGCAGCAGCTCGACCTGGCCCTGGTCGCTGGTGCTCAAACTCACGAGCACCAGCGGTTTGTCCGTCCACTGTGGCCGCCAGTCGCCGGGCGGGATGTCGTCGAGTTGCGGGCCGACGTAGGTGACGTGGGCCGGCGGCCGTACGTCCGGCAGTTCGAAAGCGCGGCTGGTGAGCACGAGGACCCGGTCGGCGGCAAGGATCTGGTCGGTGACCGAGGCGACCTCGGGCAGGCCGAAACCACGACGGGCGTCGTTGATCGCGGCCCGGACCCGTCCCCACTTCGGCTGCGCGGCCATCGTCGAGCCGACCCGCCGGTCGGCCAGGTAGACGGTCGGCATCAGCGCGGCGGACGGTACGTCGCCGACGGTGGCGGCGATCAGCGCGCCGTACAACATACAGTCCGCCACCACGATGTCGGCACCGTCGAGCCGGTCGCTCAGGTGCTTGGCGAGCGGTGTCGGGTCAGTGTCCCCGATGGGGTGGAAGTCCAGTCCGGATGCCAGGTGAGCGATGGTCGGCGACCCCGCGACCCGTACCCGGTGGCCGTGTGCGACCAGACGTCGGGCCACCCGGATCTCGGCCGATGCGGTGCCGCCGCCGTCGCGTGCTACGAGCAGTACGTCTGTCATGACCGCAAGGCTGGCACTTGAAGCACGGTTCAAGTCAACGGGAGCGGCATGGTCGAGTTGCTCGACATCGCCGAGGTCGCCCGCCGCAGCGGGCCGGCCCCGGCGAAGCTGCGCTCACAGTGGTGATCATCCGGTCAGGTTCGCCGCCGGGGGCTGGTCGGTCGCGCCGAGTCGGCGGTGTTCGATGTGGTAGACGGCCTCGTCGAGCAGGGCGGCGACGTGGTCGTCGTAGAGGCGGTAGACGATGCTGCGTCCTTGCCGGTCGCCGGTGACGAGGCCGAGGTGGCGCAGGTGGCGGAGCTGGTGTGAGACCGCCGAGCGTTCCATGCCGACCGCGTCGGCGAGTTCGCCGACCGGGCAGGGGCCCTGGCGGAGCCGGGCCATGATGAGCAGCCGGCTCGGTGTGGCGAGGGCCTGCATCGTCTCGGCGACCGTCTTGGCGGTTTGAAGGTCGATCTGGGCGGCGGGGGTCGTTCGCCCGTCCACGCCGTGTCCCATGACGGCGATGCTACCGCGCGTCAACAGGTGAACAGGTATTCACATATTCTCCTATAATGGCCGGGCACGTCGGAGAGACCCCGGGGAGTCGCCCTGTCATGAGCATGCTGGAGACCGTACGAGACGACGCCGCCGACCGGCGTGCGGCCAACCGCGCCATGGCGGTGTCGGCGGCCGGGCTCGCGATCACCGCGGTGGTCGAACTGGCCCTGGCCTTGGTGACCGGATCGGTCGCCCTGCTCGGTGACGGGCTGCACAACCTGTCCGATGTGTCCACCTCGGCGGTGGTGTTCGCCGGGTTCTGGATCTCACGTCGGCCCCCGACCGCCCGCTATCCGTACGGGTATGAGCGTGCCGAGGACCTGTCCGGGCTGGGCGTGGCGCTGGTGATCTGGCTCAGTGCGCTGTTCGCCGGGTACGAGAGCGTGCGGAAGCTGCTCGACGCGGCGCCCACGAGTCATCCGGCCGTCGGCATGGCCGGTGCGGCCATCGGCATCGTGGGCAACCAGCTGGTGGCCCGCTACAAGCTGAAGGTCGGGCGGCGTATCCGGTCCGCGACATTGATCGCCGACGCCAGGCACTCGTGGCTGGACGCCATCTCCTCCGTCGGAGCGCTGATCGGGCTGGCGCTCGTCGTCGCCGGATACCGGTGGGGCGACCCGATCGCCGGCTTCGCCGTCACATTGTTCATCTGCCATGTCGGCGTGGAGGTCACCCGCGAGATGGTCCACCGCCTGATGGACGGCGTCGACCCCGATGACCTTGACGCCGCCAAGGCCGCGGCCGCGCGGGTGCCCGGAGTGCGGTCGGCCGAGGTCCGCGGACGCTGGATGGGCCGCACGCTGGCGCTCGAGGTCGAGACCGGTCTCGGCGACGGTCTCAACCTCGCCGACGCGGATCGGATCAACGCCTCCGTCGAGGAGAGCGTACGGGCCGCGGTTCCGGCGGCGGGCCTGGTGCACGCCCACGCTCATTCCACGGCCGCGACGGCCTGACCCGCCGAAATCTCCTAACCTCCGTAGGAGCAACTGCGGTGTCACCTCGCACACCGCCTGTTCCTCCGCCCTGCCGCGTACAGGATCCGGACCAGATGAGGGTTCCGTACTGGGCGTTAACGAATGTCGCTTTTGGGGCTGATGTTGTGTTTGATTACGGTCTCTACTACGTTGCGTCGTAGCCGGGCTGTGGCATGTCTTCATCCGAAGGCGGGGCCCGGACGCCTAATCCGGTGGCGCCGCCAGCGTCGTTGGAGCCGGGGACCCATGTCTTTGGGGTGAATCCGCCGTGTGCGGTAGGGCTTCTCCTGGCCCGAACCCGTCAGCTAACCCGGTCGGCGGGTGAGGGAGAGATATGGATCCGGTAGGCCAGAAACTGCTGCACATCGCCAGGGCCGAGCTCGGCTACAGCGAAAAGAGCAGCGGCTACACCAAGTACGGGAACTGGTACGGCGAGCACGTCGCCCACGGCGGCGGCTACGACACCGCGCCGTGGTGTGACATGTTCCTCGCCTGGGCCGCCGACAAGGCGGGCGTCGAGGACTGGACGGGGGAGTTCGCCTCCACGCCCGATCACGCGAGCTGGTTCCAGAAGCACCACGCGTGGGGCCACAAGCCTGAGCCGGGCGCCATCGTGTTCTTCTCCTTCTCGGGCGGCAAGAGCATCGGCGACATCGAACATGTCGGGATCGTGGAGAAGGTCCACGGCGATAAGCTCACCACCATCGAGGCGAACCACAACAACAAGCTCGGACGCGCCGATCGCGACGTCAGCCAGGTCGTCGGCTTCGGCTATCCCGCCAAGGTCAAGGTGAAGGGCAAGCCCGTACCGGGGACGGAGCAGAAGTACCAGCCGAAGCACTCGGCACCGGCGCTGTCGCCGCGGGAGATCGTCGGGGACGTCGGGGCGCAGCAGCAGGTGGCGCAGACTTCTCACGCGGCGCCGGAGCAGCCGTTGGTCGACCAGAGCGGGATGCTGACCGGGTTGCTGGCCGTCGTGGTGTTCGGTACGGCCACGCTGGCGATCGCCAGGTCCAGGGTGAAGGTGCCGGTCCCCGCGTCCGGCGTTCAGCTCCGCAAGCGCGGGAAGCACCACCGCAGGCCGGTGGAGCTCCCCGCCGAGATGACTCCGGCGCACCTCGACGAGGCCGACGTCGGTACGGCGGTGATGCCGGCCTTCACGGCCGAGGCGGCGGCCCAAGCGGAAGATCGCGAGTTCTGGGGGAGGATCTCCGGCCTGGAGGAGGATGAAGAACTGGCGTTCTGGGACTCGATGCACTCGGTGATGGCGAGCGCTCGCCCGTCGGAGCGCGCGTCCGCGATGGCCGGTATGTAGGAGCCGAGTGGGCAGGAAACCGTCCGCCGCGCCGATCCGCGCGGTCCGGCCCCTGGAGGGTGGGTTGCCCCTGCGGACCTTCGAGGAGTACCGGTCCGCGGGGCGGCTCGTCCGCCGGGAGCTGGATGACGCGGAGCGCCTGCGCCGTGAACTTCTCCATGGACGTACGGCACCGCGTCGGTTCCCGCCTGACTTCGCGGGTCGGCTGCTGGCGGTATGGAACGCCTACGTCCTGCAGATGGTCGGGGAGCACTTGCTCGACGCGGTGCGGGTTCGCTCTCTCGGCGCCGTACGCCCCGAGGCGTCGGCTCGGATACTGGCGTTCCTGGGTCCGGCGGGCCGCTGGATGTCCCAGGCCGCCCATGCCGCGGCCGACGCCTCGTACCGGGTCGAAGAGCGGGTGCACCTTCCGGCCGAGCCGCCGGGGTGGCCGAACCGGACGTACGGTCCTTATCCCCTGTCGACCGCGATGGCGGCAGCCCTCCGGGCGGTTCACGCACGGGCCGGCTCCACCCTGGCGGACCATGTCCGGGCGCCGGTCGGGGATGAGGAGGATCTGTTCTGGCTTCGCTGGCTACTCGACAACGCCGCCGCGGCGATCGAGTACACGGAACAGCCGGACCTCGATGAACCGTCATGGTCGGCGATGACCGCCGCCTATCTGCGGTACGCGCTCCGGATGCTGTTCCTCTTCGGCCAGGTCGCCGCGATGCCCGCCCTGCTCGACGCCCGAGACCCCACCACCGTGGTCTCGCTCGTCGCCCGCGGTCCGTCGAGGACCGACATCTGGTCTCTCACCGACCCGGGTCGGCGCACACTGTGGCGCTCACGTCCATCGGCGCGCGCGGCGGTCGAGAAGATGTGGGCCGCGAACCCGCGGCCGGGGGCGACCGTCCGGGTGCAGGCGCAGATCGACGCGGCGTTCCGGACGGGCGCGATCGTCTTCGCCACCGACCGGACCGGCGAGCGGCTCGGATGCCTCTACCGGTGTCCCTGGCCGGCGGTGTACGAGGTGCGCAGGCCCGTCACGATCGGCGGCACCCACCTGCTGCCGATGGAGCACTTCACCTTCGACGCGCTCGGCGAGGGGCATGGCCAAGGGGGCCGGATCGTCGTGTCGGTGTTCGTACCCGCCGACGCCGCGGTCGGATGAGGCAAGCCGGCTTGCCGGGCCATCTGTGCGAGATCTGTCAGGGCCGGCTGGCGCCCACGTAGTGCGAGACGTACCAGGGGTTGGACATGCTGTCGAACTTCACGACGCTGCCGGTGTGGGGGGCGTGGATGAACCTGCCGCCGCCGACGTACATGCCCTCGTGACCGAGGTTGTCGAAGTAGACCAGGTCGCCGGGCTGCAGGTCCGACTTGGCGACATGGCGGGTGGCGGCGTACTGGTCGGGGACGACGCGGGGGAGGCTGACGCCGGCGGCGCGCCAGGACATCATGGTCAGGCCGGAGCAGTCATAGCCCTTCGGGCCGGTGCCGCCGTAGATGTAGGGCTTGCCGAGCTGGGCATAGGCGTATTCGAGGGCTTTACGCGGCGGGCCCGAGGCGGGACCGGTGTAGGTCCCGCCGATCGGACCTCCAGGGCCACCCAGCACTCCGGCTTCGCGTAGGAGTTTCTTCTGCTGGTTGATCGCCTTCTCAACGGTCGTCTTCTGCTTCTTCACGCTCTCGGTGTGCTTCTGGACGACCTGGAGGGCGTACTGCGCCATGGCCTGCTCGCGGCGGAGGCGCTGGGCCGAGTTGACGAACGCCTTGAGCTCCTGGCTTCGGCCGCTGGACAGCTGGGTGAACGCCGACATCTGGCTCAATGCGGCGTTCGGATCCTGCGCGGCCAGCAGGGACGTGGTGTAGTCCAAAGTCCCGTTCTTGTAGGCCGCCGCCGCGATCTGCGCCACCCGCGTGTGCATGCTCTTGTAGGTGCGTTCCTCGGCGGTGACCTGGCCGTTCAGAACCTTCAGTTCCTTCTTGGCCGCGTCGAGCTGGGTTTTGGCCTTGTTGTACTTGTCGACGAGCTTGTCGACCTGACTGTTGAGCTTCGCCAGCTTCTTCTTCGTCGCGGCGACCGACGGCTTGGGTGCGGCGTCGGCACTGGGCGCGGGCGCGAGCAGAGTGGCGGTGACCGCGAAAGCCGCCAAGCCTGCGAAGCGGCCGGATCGCCGATATCGCGAGCACGAGGTCGCCACGGGGGATCTCCTCTCCTTGACGCCTACCGGGTTAGCTGTCGGGTTCGGGCCGGAGTCGCCCTA
The DNA here is from genome assembly GCF_039541955.1 of Actinoallomurus oryzae. Classification (NCBI taxonomy): domain Bacteria; kingdom Bacillati; phylum Actinomycetota; class Actinomycetes; order Streptosporangiales; family Thermomonosporaceae; genus Actinoallomurus; species Actinoallomurus oryzae. The sequence continues at coordinate 17,527 of NZ_BAABHF010000068.1, forward strand.
CCGCGGCGCGGCGCGGATTCACCCCAGGAACTCGGGTTCCCGGTTCCCTTTGAAGGGGATTCGGCGGGTCGGCTGAGCTTCGTGTGAAGCAAGGGACAACCGACTCTCTGACGGAGTGTAGGAGATCACGATGTCGCATGCCACTCGTCTCGCGTTTTTGGGTGCCATCCACCGCAGACAGCGACAAGTCGGGCGGGGGTGATTACTAAGAAGCGTAGGAGGACTTGTGGGGGTGGAGCTTCAGCACAGCAGGGGAGTCGCGGAGATCCAGGCGGCGGAGATGAGGAGCGGCACGGCGATGGAGGTCATCGCGGTGATCCTCGTCAGGCGCCGAACCTGTGCGTCGTCGGCGGGGGGCGAGGTCTCGAGTCTGGCGAGCCGCTTGTCCAACTGCGAATGATCAGAACCGCCGGCGGCCAGACCTCCGGCCGGGCTCGGTGAGATGGCGAGCTTCCGTAGGGCCGCCGCCACCGTCGCGCGACCCCAGCGGCGGGCGGCGATCTCGTCCGCGGTCATCTCCAGCAGCAGCGGCAGGTCACGGCGCGCGGCGCGGAAAGTCGGCAGCCAGGCGAGCGCGGCGGCCAGCGAGTCGACCACCGTGAGGATGACGTGATGACGGTGGCGCAGGTGCGCTCGCTCGTGCGCGAGTACCGCCTGGAGCTCGCCGTCTTCCAACCGGTCGAGCGCGCCACTGCTCACCACGATCAGCCGGGTCCGCGCGGGGACGCAGTAGGCGACCGGGACGGGATGGTCGAGTACGCAGACATCGTCCAGTTCACTCGACGCGCGGACGATGAACTGCAGAGCCTCGTGATGCCGCCGCCGCTGCAGGAGCGTATGCCGGTAGCGGCGCGCCGACACGTACACCGCGGCGAGCGTCGCGCCGAGCAGCAACGCGTTGAGCACGTACCACCTGGCGCCACCGCCCTCATGATGGTGCCAGCAGTTCACCAGCCACTCCGCGACACGATGTCCCAGCCCGTGGTGTCCCGCCGAGACGACCGCGACCATGCCCACGGCGGCGGCGATGGCGCCGGCCAGCACTCCCGCCCACGCGAAGGCGGCGGCCTTGGGCAGCCGATGGCTCCAGGCGCTTTCACTCAGCAGCGGTCCGGCGCCGATGCCCAGCACCAGGACGATCAGGCCGAGCCCCCCGAGCAGAATCACGGACGCCGGCCCTCGCCGGACGGAGCCGACCGCTGCGCCAACTCGATCAAGAGCCGGTGTGCGTCCTGAGGGTCGATCGTCTCCACGAACCGCGCCAGGACCGGCCCGCGATCCGGTGCACCGGCCAGCGCCTCGGCCATCACCCCGGCGACATGTTCCTCGCGGCTGCGCGTCGGCGCGTACCGCCAGGCGTTCCGGTCCAGCGCGCGCGTCAGCAGCCCTTTCTGCACGAGCCGGTCGGCCACGGTCTGCACCGTCGTGTAAGCCGACGGCTTCGGCGCGCCCGCGTTGACGGGCACCAGCAACTCACGGATGAGAAGCGGCCGGTCCGAGTCCCACAACGCCTCCATGATCGCGCGTTCGAGAGGCCCTGCGATCGGCATCAGCCACCTCCGTCACTGGCCCGCCTCGCGGTACGGCCCATCGTTGTCCCTTCCTACACAGGTTAGGACGTTTTGGAGCGAAGGTACGAGTCAAAAAGTGGCGCGGGAACGGGGCGGCCCGTCCTGGTCGGCAGTGGGGTCGGCGCCGGCGTTGTGCTGAGGAGTACGGGATGTTTCGCCGTCGTCGAGTCGGCGGTCGATCTGACTTGTCTCGTCTCGCGGGGTGTCCTCGCTTACGGGGAGTACGGCGTCGGATGCCGCGGTGTGTGGTGTTGGTTCACATGGGTGGTGATCGGCTGAGGTCGCCCGGAGTGGATTGGCCTTGCCGTCGTGCTGGATGCCGGAGGCGATGAGAATCTCCTCGGGCGCGCCGCTGTGCTTGCCGATGGACGCCATTGCCAGCGCGGACTTCGCAGCGGTTGGCGAGGCGTGGGGTGGTACGACCAGCAAGAAGACGTGATCTTGCGGACCACGGGTCACGATGATCTTGTGGTTCAAGTCGGCGAACCATCCCACCCGTACGACATGCCCACCGACGATGATGCGGCGCGGAATGTCGTCCCAGTCGCGGGCATCGACGCCGAGACGCAGGACCGAACCGATCCTGCCGTTCAGCGATGAGATGAGAATCGGCAGCTCGATCCTCGCGTTGCGGGAGCGTGGCCACCAGCCGCCGCCGAGAATTCCCAGGCGTCCGAGCGCAGGATCCAGCCTCAGATTCGACGACTGGGGAATATCCGGAGAAAGAGCGTCTATTTGATCATCAGCGCGCGGTGCCATGGTATCGGCCCTGTCCTCGGCCTCCACGAGGAAGCCGGATTTTCGTTCGCCCAGGACGGCGTCAACTTGGCCATCAGCGCACGAAGTGCCCTCGGTGACCTCAGCCTACTCCAGAAAAACGCTCCGTCTCTGAACGGACGCCCCGATCTCGTCTTGGGTGCGCTCTGGGAACCGTATTGGAATACTCGCGCTCAAATTTCGCCCAAAAAGCCATCGACATGCCGGCCGTTGTCGGGCCTCTACGCCTGGGTACGAGGCCGTCATGGGAGCTGGTCCGATCGAGGGGTGGGGCCGGGCGGAGGTCGTGCGCGCCCGTGTTCCCCAGGGCCGTTCTTGGACGGCGTCTTGCTCCGTGGTCCGGTCGGCCGGCATGAGAGGGCTGGCGCGCGTCGTACGATCGCTGACCACGCCGTTGCTGCCGGATGATTACCTCGCGCTGGTGAACCCGCTCTGGTGTGGGCAGGAGCTGCGGGGCCGGGTCGAGGCGATCCGGCCTGAGGCCGCGGACGCGGCGACGCTGGTGATCCGTCCCGGCCGTACCTGGGCGGGGCACAGGCCGGGTCAGTGGGTTCGGATCGGGATCGATATCGAGGCGGTGCGTCACTGGCGGACCTATTCACTGTCCAGTCCGCCACGTCGCGACGGGCGACTCACGATCACCGTCAAGGCCGTCCCGGACGGGCTGGTCTCCCGCTATCTGGTGCGGCGGACACGGCCTGGCACGTTCGTCCATCTGGCCGGGCCGGAGGGTGACTTCGTCCTCCCGGAACCGCCTCCGCCGCGGCTGCTGTTCCTGACGGCAGGCAGTGGCATCACGCCCGTACGGGCGATGCTGCACGGCCTCTTGACCGGCGCGGACGTACGGGGTGGTACGGAGGCTGGAGCCGCTGCGCCGCGTCAAGATGTGCCTGACGTGGTCCTGGTGCACTCCGCGCCCACGCCGGATGACGTCATCTTCGGCGCGGAACTGCGGGCGCTGGCGGCGCGTTTCGCGAATCTGCGTCTGTACGAGCGGCACACGCGAACCGGGGGACGTCTCAGGCCCGCTGATCTGCCGGGCCTGTGCCCGGACTGGGCCGAGCGCACGGCCTGGGTATGCGGGCCGGCGGGAATGCTCGAAGAGGCTGAAGAGCACTGGGCGGGATCGGCCGACCGGCTCCACGTCGAGCGATTCCGCTCGTCCGCCCCGGCGGCGGTCGGGACGGGCGGCCGGATCCGGTTCACCAAGAGCGGCCGACAGGCCGACGCCGAGGGCGGTACGCCGTTGCTGGTCGCGGGGGAGGAGGCGGGGGTGCTGATGCCGAGCGGCTGCCGGATGGGGATCTGCCACAGCTGTGTGGGGCGGCTGATCTCGGGGCGGGTCCGTGACCTGCGCACGGGTCAGGTCCACGGCGAGCCGGGCGACCTTATCCAGACGTGTGTGTCAGCCGCCACCGGCCCCGTCCAGATCGAGCTCTGACGCAAGGAGGATCATGCCGACCACCGCACTCAGCCGGGCTGACGTCGAGGAGTTCGGACGAGAGCTGGACCGCATCCGTGAGGAGGTCATCGCGAGCCTCGGAGACGAAGACGCACGGTACATCCGAGGCGTCATCGCGATCCAGCGCAAACTGGAGATCGGCGGCCGTGTCCTGCTGTTCGCGTCCTGGCTGCCGCCCGCCTGGCTGGCCGGAACCACCGCGCTGGCCGCCGCGAAGATCCTGGAGAACATGGAGATCGGCCATAACGTCCTGCACGGGCAGTGGGACTGGATGCGCGACCCGAAGATCCACTCCACGACGTGGGAGTGGGACGTCGTGTCTCCGGCCGACCAGTGGAAGCACTCCCACAACTTCGTGCACCACACCTGGACGAACGTGCTCGGCAAGGACCGCGACATCGGCTACTCGCTCCTGCGGGTCAGTCCCGAGCAGCCCTGGCATCCGGTCTACCTCCTCCAGCCGATCTACAACCTCCTGCTCGCGGGAGTGTTCGAATACGGCATCGCGCTGTACGACCTGGAAGTCGAACGCATACCCACCGGGGACAAGAGCCCGAAGGAGGCCATGACCCAGCTGCGCGCCATCGCGGGCAAGGTAGGACGCCAGTTCACCAAGGACTATCTCGCGTTCCCCCTGCTGGCCGGCCCCGCGTTCCTCCCCGTCCTGCTCGGAAACCTCACCGCGAACCTGACCCGCAACGTATGGGCGCACACCATCATCTTCTGCGGCCACTTCCCCGAAGGGGCCGAGGTCTTCACCGAGGACCAACTCGACGGCGAGACCCGCGGACAGTGGTACGTCCGCCAGCTGCGCGGCTCCTGCAACATCGACGGCGGCCGCCTCCTGCACCTGATGAGCGGCAATCTAAGCCACCAGATCGAACACCACCTGTTCCCCGACCTGCCCAGCAACCGGTACGCCGAGATCGCGCCACGAATCCGCGCCCTGTGCGAACGATTCGGTCTCCCGTACACCTCCGGCTCACTGACCAGGCAGACCGGCTCGGTCTACAAGCGCATCCTGCGGCTGGCTCTCCCAGGCCCCAGGCGCCGACCCGAACACGCGACACAACCAGCTCCGGATCTTCAGGCGGTCGGCTGAAACACCCGCTGCGGAAGGCTCTCCACCGTCGTTGGAGCCGAGTCCGGCGATGTGCGAATCTGGAGTTATCGTCCTATACCGGCCCGGTCACCCAATGCCAGTCGCCGTCCTCACGGTTCGCGCGATCAGCCGGGCGCCACCGGCGTATGCCGCCTCGGCGACTGCTCGAACCAGCTGACAATGGAAGTCGTCCAGGACGCCCGACATGTGTGCCTCCTCGTGCGGAGCGGTGAGTTACTCAGCGTGACATATCCGCTGCCCGGCGGTCGCCCGCGGTGTCCGAAGACCGGTCAGGCGTCCCGCGTGGTGAGGTGGTCGGTGGTGCCCCCACGCCATTCGATCAGGAAAAGGGTCGCGTCGTCGCTGGTGATCCCGCCGCGTGCGCGCATGAGGGCGTGGGAGAGTCCCCGGACCATCTCCTGTGCGCTCTCGCCGATGTGCCCGGCGGCGTTGATGAAGTCGATGAGGCGTTCCTCGCCGAACTGCTCGCCGCCGGTCTCATGTTCCTCGATGAGGCCGTCGGTGAACAGCAGGATCCGGTCATCTCGCTGGAGAACCTGCTCGCTGATCTGCGGCTGGTCGCCGCCGAAGCCGACCGGCAACGTTCCCGGCCCTCCCAGTGCCTGGACGACCCGTTGGCCGCGGATCAGGAGCGGCGCCGGGTGGCCGGCGTTGACCCACTGCAGCCGGCCTGATCGGACATCCAGGCGCATCATCTGCGCCGTGACGAACTGGTCGGGTCCGAACTGCTCGTCGATGGCCGCGTCCATGAATCCGTACAGCTCCGCCAGCCCGACGCCGGCGCGTCTGGCATGCCGGTAGGCGCCGATGGCGACGGTGGCCAGCACGGCCGCGTTCAGGCCATGCCCCATCGCATCGATGACGGCGACGTGCAAGATGTCGTCGTTGAGGGCGTAGTCGAAGCTGTCGCCGGCGACGTCATAGGCGGGCTCGAGGATGCCGGCCACCGCCACCTGAGGGGTGATCATGGTCAACGGGGGCAGCAGCGACCACTGGATCTCGGCGGCCACGCTCATCTGCTCGCGGCGCCGGGCCCGGAAGAACTGATCCGTGTAGCTGCTCTTGGTGACCAACATGTCGGCGACCAGACCGGCGAGCCGCCGCAACAACCGCCGGTCGCCGTCGTCGACGGTGTCGAGGGTAAGAGCCAGAACCCCCACCTTTTCGCCGCCGCCCAGGAGCGGCATGAACATCCGCACGCCGTCGGCCAGAGATTCTTCGACGAGGGTCGCCCGGAGAAAAGCGTCGCCGGCCGGGGAACCATCGATCCTCTCGGGTTCGCCGGCCAAGAGCCCCCGGCCTGGGAGGGGCGCGAGCGTCAGCTGGTCATAGTCCTGCAGGAGGATCGAGACGGCCCTGCCGCCGAGCCTGTGCACCTCCTCCGCGACGAGCGGGGCGATCAGCTGCGGCGGTAGCTCACGAGCCCGATCGAGCAACGCGTCGAGCAGCCGCTCGGCGAACCTCTCCGAGCGACCCGCCATGACCCTGCCGGACGGACCCTCGAGTCCTGTCATGCTCGCCCTCGTCTCTCCGGCCGGTCGCCGCGTGGCGAAGGCCGGCTGCGGCGCGGCTCCTGCCCTCTCCCGGCATCGTCCCCGGCGGTCAGCTCACCAAGCAGCCTTTCCGGGTCGGATGGACGGCGTTCGTAGGGGAGTCCTGGTGGCGGCGACTCAGCGTAACGTGGTTGTGGACACCGTGGGGACACACTGCCGGGGGAGGGCGATGGTTCTTTGGGGACGGTGCTCTGGTGTGCCCGACGGCGGACCAATGGCTCTGGGGGACGTCGGCATTCGAGGAGATGAGCCGTCCGGGCACCCTCTGTGCGCGAGTTCCCCTAGCAGGCTGATCATGCCCGTGTGAGGTAGGGTCGATCACAGCCGAGGACTTTCCGCACGCTGACAGCAGAGTTGGCGTCGCCCCGGTCTCTTACAAGTCGACCTTTCTTTCGCG
>NZ_BAABHF010000069.1:0-93042 GCF_039541955.1 Actinoallomurus oryzae
CGCCGGCGCCACCGCGACCACGACGGCGGCGAGCGCCGTGCGGGCGCTCACCGCTCACCGCCGCGCCCGGCGGCCGGGCGGGGACGCCCGGTGCGATGCGAGGCGTCCGCCGGTGCGGGTTCGGTACGGGCCTGGGCGGCGTCCGGCCGGGCGGGGGCGGTCCCGGGCCGGCCGGATCGGTGGTGCGGTGTGGGCGGTTCGTTGCTGATCACGGGGCCCACGGTGCCGGTGCGGCGGTGCCCGCGGCATCGGCCCGGCGGCCGCATCGGCGGCGCCGCGGGTAGCCCGTGGGCGTACGCCCGCGGGCCGATGCCCGGGCCGGGACCGGCTGGTTACGATCGCCGCATGTCCAGCGCACCTCGCCCTCCGCTGCTGCGGCGGCTGTCGCCGCGGGCGCGGACCGTCCTGGCGTGGTCCGGGGCCGGCCTGTTCCCCCTCGTCCTGCTCGCCATGGTGGCGGTGGGCCCGCGCGATCCCGGCATCCCGCTGCCCGCGTCGGCGTACCTGCTGCCCGTGCTCGTGATGGTCCTGCCGGCTGGGCTGCTGTGGCGCCGCCCGCTGACGGGCCTGGCGCTGTTGATCCTGCCGCCGTTGGCCGTGGCCGTGGCCTTCCATCCGGGGGAGGGCCCGTACCTGTGGGACATCCGGGATCTCCAGCTGGTGATGCTCGACCTCGCGGCGGGGGTCATCGCGGCCTACCATCCCCGCCGCACCGCCGGGCCCGCGCTCGGCCTGGCCCTGCTCCTGCAGCTGGTGTGCGCGGTCTACTACACCCCGTGGCGGCCGCCCGGGGCCGGGCGGCCGACGCAGCTCAACACCGCCGCCGTGCTGGTCCTGGGGCTCCTGCTCGCCTGGCAGGTCGGCCGTTCGATCCGGCAGCGCCGGGACCACACCGAGGCCCGGCGCGCGCAGGCCGCGGTCCAGGCGGTTCAGGCCGAACGGCTGCGCATCGCCCGTGAGCTGCACGACATGGTCGCGCACAGCATCGGGGTGATCGCCATCCAGGCCGGTGTGGGCGGCCGGGTCATCGAGACCCAGCCGGTCGAGGCCCGCAACGCGCTGAACGCCATCGAGGACACGAGCCGGGAGACGCTGGCCGGGCTGCGGCGGATGCTCGGCGCGCTGCGCGGCGCCGAGCCGCAGGCCGCGCCGCTGGGCCCGTCACCGTCCCTGGCGGACCTGGACGGCCTGGTCGCGCGGTCGCTCGACGCGGGCGTCCGGGTCCGGGTGCGGCGGCTGGGCCGGGAGCGTCCGCTGCCCGCCGACATCGAGTTGTCGGCGTTCCGCATCGTGCAGGAGGCGGTCACCAACGTGATCCGCCACGCGGGCACGGACGAGTGCCGCGTGTGCCTGGACTACCGCGACGACGAGCTGGCCATCGAGGTCACTGACGACGGGCCGGGCGCGGCCGTGCCGGGCGCGGGATTCGGCATCGCGGGGATGCGTGAGCGGGCCGGTCTGCTGCGGGGCGGCTTCAGCGCGGGGCCGCTGCCCGACGGCGGGTTCCGGGTGGCGGCGGAGCTGCCGGTGCCGGCGGTGGCCGGGTGAGCGTCCGGGTGCTGCTCGCCGACGACCAGCCGCTCGTACGCGCCGGCCTGCGCGTCCTCGTCGCCGACCACCCCGACCTGGTCATCGTGGGTGAGGCGGGCACGGGCGCCGAGGCGGTGGACGTCGCGGACACGACCGCGCCGGACGTGGTGGTGATGGACATCCGCATGCCCGGCATGGACGGTATCGAGGCCACCCGCCGCATCACCGCGGGCGCGGACCCGCCGCGCGTGCTCATCCTGACGACGTTCGACGACGATGAGTACGTCTACGGTGCGCTGCGCGCCGGCGCGAGCGGGTTCTTGGTCAAGGACATGGCGCTGGAGGACATCCTCGCGGCGATCCGGGTGGTCGCCGCCGGCGACGCGCTGATCGCGCCGAGCGTCACGCGGCGGCTGATCGGGGAGTTCGCCGGCCGTCCCGAGCCCGCGCCGCCACGGCGTCGGCTGACGGGCGTCACCGACCGCGAGCGGCAGGTGCTCACCCTGGTCGGGCGCGGCATGTCCAACGCCGAGATCGCCGCCGAGCTGGTGGTGAGCGTGGCCACCGCGAAGGCGCACGTGGGACGCCTGTTCACCAAGCTCGACGCCCGCGACCGCGTGCACCTGGTGATCATCGCGTACGAGGCGGGCCTGGTGGCGCCGCCGCGCTGACGGCGGCTACCTGCCCAGCGCGTTGCCGGCGATGAGCGCGGTGGCGGTGTCGATGATCGTCTGTTCGGTGGGGCGGGGATGCCAGCCGAGCTCGGTGCGTGCCTTGCTGCTGTCGACGAGCCTCGTGCGGCCGAGTTCGGGGCGAATCATCGCTATCTGCGGGTTCCGTCGCGCGAGCAGCTTGACGATGAAGTCGGGCATGGCGCGCGTGGGCACCCTGGCGGCGTCGTCCGGGAGTTTCTCGCGCAGGATGCGGGCGATGTCGCGGTACCACAGGAAGGTGCCCGAGCCGAGGAAGCGCCGGCCTGCGGCGGCCGGGCTCGTCATGGCGAGGATGTGAAGTTCGGCGATGTCGCGGAGGTCGACGACGTTCCATCCGATGTTCGGCACGGCGGGGATCTCGCGGGTGAGCAGGCGGCGGATGACCACGGCGGTTCCCGGCCTGTTCGGTGTGCCCAGCATGGGGCCCAACATGAACGTCGGCAGGACGGCGGTCAGTTCGAGCCCGGTCGCGGCGGCGAGATCCCATGCGTCGCGTTCGGCGAGGATCTTGGAGTCGGGGTACGCGCGGGGCGGGGTGCCGGACGGCTCGTTCCAGATCGTCTCGGTCACCGGCGTGTCCGGGCCGGCGCTGGCGGCCGCATTGCCGGAGGACGTGAGCACGGCACGCCGCACCCCGGCGCGCGCGGCGGCGCCCAGGACGCGACGGGTGCCCTCACGCGCGGTGGTGATGAGGTCCGCGCCCGAGTCGAAGGGCATCGGCGAGGCGGTGTGCAGCACGTAGTCGGCGCCCGCGACCGCCTCGTCCCAGCCGTCGTCGCGAAGGAGGTCAACGGCCGCGAACTCGACCTCCCCGGCGGCTCGTTCGCCCGCCTGCTCGCCGACGGCGGCCCGCACCTGCCCCGTCCTGTCGAGGCCGCGCACTGTGGTGCGCACCCGGTAGCCGCGCTGGAGCAGGCCCGCGATCACCCAGCCGGCCAGGTTGCCGGTTCCGCCCGTGACAAGCACCGTCTCGCCGGCGTGGCCGGAGTCCATTTAGCTCCCCAAAATCATTGAGTTTCTCATTGATATTTGGAGCGTATCATGGCCTCATGACCATGGGCAGTGACGTGGAGGCACCGGCGACCGGCCGCGCGGACGTCGAGCGGAAGTCCGAGATCGTCCGTGTTCTCGTGGAGGTGGCGAACGCCGCGGACGCGGTCGTGGCCCAGGTGCTCGGCGAGTTCGGGGTCCCGGCCTCCGTCGCCGGCACGCTGTGGGCGCTGGCCCCGGGAACCGAGCCGCCGACGATGCGGGATGTGGCGGCCCGCCTGCGCTGCGACCCTTCCACGGTCAGTCTCGCCGCCGACAAACTCCAGAGCATGGGGCTCGTCGCCCGTCAGCCTCATCCCGCCGACGGCCGCAAGCGCACCCTGGCCCTCACCGAACGCGGGCACGAACTGTGGGAGGCGCTGAGAACGCGGCTGCACGCCTCCGGCCTGTTCACCGGTCTCGACGCGCAGGAACAGCACACCCTGCTCGCGCTGCTGACGAAAATGCAGAACCCGCAACGCCCCAGGCTGTGAGGTGCACCGGCCGGCGGAGTCCTTCCCGCCGAGCGACCGGCTCGCACGGGCCTTACCGACACCCCGACTCCGCAGGTCCGGGGATCAGGTCACTCTGGCCAGCCGGCGGGGTTGGAGCACGATTCTCGGGTGATGCCCGAGCCGGTCTGCGGGAAGTGCCCGAACCGCTCGTGGTGCAGGTGCGCGAAGAAGTAGCACATCGTCTCGCACTCCGCGTCGAGCACGGCCATCGAGGGGTCACCGGCCACCGCCGCGTAGTAGTCCGGGCCCAGCGCGACGATGAAGCCCCGCGCGTACAGGAAACCGTCGTCGGAGCCGTCGGTGACCGCGTGGACGTCCGCGCGGTCGATGTCGTGGAGCCTGCGCTCGAGCACGCGATCAAGCGCGGTCAGCTCGGCCGCCGGCAGCTCCCGGCTTCGCTCCGTGAGGTTGCGCAGGAAGTCGTCCAGGGCCTCATCGATGACCGTGATGAGGGCGGCGTCACCGTCCTCATCGGGTACGCGGCTCGCCAGCGCCCGCCGCGCCCGGTTGACCTCCTCCTCCAGCGGCGCCCACGCCGCCTCGATCAGGTCCCACAAGCGCGCTTGCTCATCCGCCGACGGAAGGCGTTGATCATCGGTCATGGGCGGGATGCTAACCGGCCGCTCCGACAGACCGGGGAGTTCGCCGCGCTGGTCGTACAGCCCGTTGAGCAGGGCGGCCTCAGGTCCCGCCACGGCACCTTTCGAACCATCGCGGCCGCCGGTCAGGGTGCGGGCCGCAGGACGGCTCGCAGGGCGGTGGCGAGCCCGGCGGTGTCCAGGGGCTGCTGGTCGCTGAGCGCGCGCAGCAGGGCCCCGTCGATGAGGAAGACCGCGGCTTTGGCCGCGGCCGGATCGGCGTACTCGCTGAGCAGGCCGACCAGACCGTCGAACCAGGTACGGGCGAGCGGGCGCAGTTCGGGCCGGCGGACCGCGGCGAGGTACAACTCGGTCTCGGTCAGCGCGCGGCCGCGGTCGGCGAGGTACTCCTCGGTCAGCGCCGCCATGGTGTCCGCGACGTCGTCGCCGGCGCGCAGGGACCGGCGCCAGGCGCGCAGGCTTTCGGCGGCCGACCGGGCGGCGTACGCCAGGGCGGCCTGGCTGAGGTCGTCCAGGCTCGTGAAGTAGTAGGTCGTCGCCCCCAGCGGCACGCCGGCGCGGGCGGCGACCGCGCGATGGGTCAGGCCACCGACGCCGACCTCGGGAATCAGCGCGCACGCGGCCTCGATGATGGCACGGCGCCGCCCCTCCGGATCACGGCGGCCGGTCAATGCGCGCCGCCCAGGTTGAGCACGACGACTCCGGCGATCACCAGCGCGACGCCGAGGGCCTTGGCGACGGTGACCGGTTCGTGCAGGAACAGCGCGCCGATCACGACGATCAGTGTCGTGCCCAGCCCCGACCACACGGCGTACCCGACGCCGACCTGCATGCCCCGGGCGAGCGCCACCGACAGGGCGAGGAAGGACCCGGCGTAGGCGACCAGGCACGCCACGGTGGGCCACACGCGCGAGAAGCCCTCGCTGGTCTTGAGCAGGCTGGTACCCAGCACCTCCGAGGCGATGGCCACGCCCAGGAACACGTACGGCAAGAGAGCCTCCCCATCGTGTACGCATGTACTAGTACGAACGTACAGGAGTGGTAGGCCGACGGAGCGCGGAGGAGGCGGGACGGCAGGCGGGCGGCCCCGGCTACGGGCGATTTCCGGCCCCGGTCAGCGATCGTGGCGCGTTCGATCAGGAACGGGCTGTGGCCCCGCTCAATGGGCGGGGATGGCTCGGGGGCCGTGCTGATGGTCGTCCATGACCGGCGCTGTCTTACTTCATGGGGTGGAGCCACTGGCCGGTGACGAAGCGGACGCGGACGTGAACGACGACGGCGTTACCGGCGTCCGCCGAACTCCCACGCGTGGACCTCGATGTCGGCGTACCGGTCCGGGGCCAGGACGGCGCGTGCCGTGTCCGGATCCGGTGCCCTGACCAGCGCCGCCGTGCCCAGCCAGGTGGCGCCGTCGTCGGACAGCAGTGGCCCGTAGGCGATCAGCTCGTCCTGGTCCGGCGGAACGGCGAGGTCGGTGCCCTTCCCCGGGCCGAGGCCGAGCACCAGGAACCGGTTGCCACCGGTCCGGCCACCGGGGAAATCCCCCATGGTGCGCCCCAGCATGTTGCGCCATCGCCGCAGCAGCACGTCCCGGTACGCGCCGGCCTGGTAGCAGGGCTCGTCGAAAGCGAACGCGCGGGCGGCGGCGGGATCGGGCAGGTCGACGATGTGCACGCTGCCGGTGAGCGTGTCGCCGGCGAAGGTCGGGCCGCGGGCGATCAGCTCCTTTTCGTATCGGTCCATGTAGGACCAGTGCTCTTCCAGCAGCCCGTGGCGCAGCGCCATGGAGCCGCGCCGGTCGCGGTGATAGCAGAAGAACTCCATGCCCCACAGTGTTCACTACCGTCACGCACCCGCTCGCAGGAAGGGGCCGTCGCCGCCGGTGTCACCGAGCCTGCTCGCTCCTGGTGACGGCCGCCGCTGAACGTCAATCGCCGGCGAGACGCCAAAGCGAAGTGACTTCCGCGGCCCGGGCAGTGTGCAGGGGATCAGCAGTGTCCCTCGCTCGTGGATGCCGCGGCTTGGTGTCGGTCCTGTCCACCACGCGCAGGCCCGCCGCCTCGATGCCGGCCAGCAGCTCCCCGCGTGTCCTGAGCCCGAGGCGCTCGGCCAGGTCCGACAGGATGAGCCATCCTTCACCTCCCGGTTCGAGATGCGTGGCGAGTCCGGCCAGGAAGCTGCGGAGCATGGTGCTGCCCGGATCGTAGACGCCTTGCTCCAGGGCGGAGGTCGGCCGGGCCGGAATCCAGGGCGGGTTGCAGACGACGAGGTGCGCGCGCCCGTCGGGAAAGAGGTCGGGGCCCACGATGTCGATGCGCCCGGTGAAGCGCAGTCGGCGGACGTTTTCGCGTGCGCAGGCCAGGGCCCGCACGCTGATGTCGGTGGCCACGATGTGGTCGATTCCCCGGTGGGCCAGGACGGCTGCGAGCACTCCCGTCCCCGTACCGAGGTCGAATGCGGTGCGGGGACCCGCGCGGTGCTCCGCCGGTGCGGGCAGCGGCGCATGTGCGACGAGGTCGACGTACTCGCCCCTGATTGGGGAGAACACGCCGTAGTGCGGGTGAATCCGAGCGCCGAGGGCCGGTACCTCCACACCCTTCGTGCGCCACTGGTGGGCTCCGAGCACGCCCAGCAGTTCGGTGAGCGAGACGGCCGTTGGCTCGGACGGGGGACCGTACGCCTCGGTGCATGCTCGGCGCACGTCGGGGGCTCTGCGCAGGTTGAGACAGTAGTCGTCTTCCAGAAGAACGACGAGCCTGCCCAGCACGCGGGCACGGTGGCCGCGGGCCCGGCGGTGCAGATGGAAGGACTCCGCCGGGCTGTCAGCTTGCCGGGGAGGTTTCCGGTCGATGCGCCGACTCATCGCTCGCAGTAGTTGACGTGCGTTGGGGAAGTCGCCTCGCCACAGTAGAGCAGTGCCTTCGCAGGCCAGACGGTAGGCGGTGTCGGCTTTCAAACGGTCGTCCGCACTGATGACGCGTCGGGGAGGCGGGGTCGCGCTCTCGGAATGCCAGCGGGCGGAACGGGGGATGTTCGTCTCGGTCCAGTAGATCGTGGACACCACGTACTCCTCGTGATCGAACGTGCAGGGGCACGAAGAGCACTTCGATGAGGAGCAGGGCAAACGGCCCGTGTACAGCACGGGCGTGTGTCAGGACAGGTAGGGCTACCGCTCCCGCGTCGAAGCGCGAGAGGAGAAGTCGCCGAGAACCATGCCGAGTGTCACGACCAGCCCTTTCAGGAGATGACGTAAGAGGCTCGCACAGTCCTCTGTCCGCAGGCAAGCCAGCCCGTACGGCGGGCGGGGACAGCTCAGCTCCCCGGTCGCCGCGGCTCGTCACTACAACACCGCGGCGGCTTCAGCGAGAAGCCCCGCGCTCGCGACGGACGTAGTCGAGGTATTCGTCCGATCCTCAGCGCGACTCGACCCCAGGACCTGCGCGATCGCCTTCCCGTATCAAGCCCGTACCACGGCCGTGTCCGAACCGGCCGCGGGCCGGACTGGTGAGCGTTCCGGCGAGCGAGGGGGCCCGTCCCTCCCGAACGCCCGCTCACCGGCCCGTGCGTAGGGCCGGGGTCAGGGCCGGTGGTGGGCCAGTGCGGCGTGGGGGTCCTCGGCGCCCGTACGGGCGGGGTCGGCGTGGATGAGGGCGGCGGTCAGGCGGGGCACGGCGTGCAGGAGGGCGTGTTCGGCCTCGACGGCGATGTGGTGGGCGGCGTGGAGGGTGAGTGATCCGTCCAGGACGACGGTGGCCTCCGCGCGGAGCCGGTGACCGATCCAGCGGGTGCGCAGTTCGGCGACGTCCTGGACACCCCGTACGGCGCGCAGCGCCGCCTCGGCCCGGTCGACGAGGGCGGGGTCGACGGCGTCCATCAGGCGCCGCAGGACCTCCCGGGCGGCGTCCTTGAGCACGAACGCGATGGCGACGGTGATGAGCAGGCCCACGATCGGGTCGGCCACGGGCACGCCCAGGGCCGCGCCGCCGGCGCCGAGCAGGACCGCCAGGGAGGCGAACCCGTCGGTGCGCGCGTGCAGGCCGTCGGCGACCAGGGCGGCCGAGCCGATCCTGCGGCCGGTGCGGATCCGGTAGCGCGCCACCCACTCGTTGCCGGCGAACCCGATCAGCGCGGCGGCCGCGACGGCCGGCAGGTGCGCCAGGGCGTGGGGGCCGGTCAGCCGGTGGATCGCGGTGACGGCGGCCAGCACCGAGGAGGCGGCGATGACCGCGACGATGACGACGCCGGCGAGGTCTTCGGCGCGCCCGAACCCGTAGGTGAACCGGCGTGTGGCCGCCCGGCGGCCGAGCACGAACGCCAGCGCCAGCGGCAGCGAGGTCAGCGCGTCGGCGGCGTTGTGCAACGCGTCTCCGAGCAGCGCGACCGAGCCGGACCAGGCCGCGACGGTGGCCTGCAGCGCGGCGGTGAGCCCGAGGACTGCGAGGGAGACCCACAGGGTCCGCATGCCCTCGGCGGAGGCCTCCATCGCGCCGTCGACCTTGTCGGCGGCCTCGTGACCGTGGGGGAGGAGAAGGTGCCGCAGCCGGTGTCCCAGCCGCGCCGTACGCCCGGCCCCGTCGTGGCGATGCGCCCGCGCCGCGTGCGCGTCCGGGCGGTGACCGTGGAGATGGTGACCGTGCGAATGCCCGCGCCCGGAACCCCGAGAACCACCACCACCGTCGTGGTGATCGGCCAGAGGGTCGTGGGCATCGACGTCATGAGGTGCGGCCGCGCGCTCGTGGTCGCGGGCGGCCGCCCCGGCGTGATGGTGTGGCGGCCGGTGCTCCGGCGGGCCGCCGGCGGGGGTCTCGCACACGTTGGCACCTGCCCTTCTGCGCGAGCGGACGCACCCACGCCCCTCCCGCCCGGGGGCTCCAGCCCACTTCCAGTGTCCAGGGCGAGGGGCGGGGGGCGGAAGACGCGCGGGACGGCTGTGGACAATCGGCGGCGGCCGGTTGGACACCGTACCGGCCATGACCCCATTATGTGCATATGAGCGCACGCATGCATCTATCAGGTGCGCATGGTTCGCAGGTACCGGCCGGTGAGCGGGTGGAGGCGGCGGTCGCGGTGCTCGGGCTGCTGGCCGACCGCACCCGGCTGGTCCTGCTGCGCCGGCTGTGCGACGGGGAGGCGGACGTGAGCACGCTGACCGAGGCGTGCGGGGCGAGCCGTACCTCGGTCAGCCAGCATCTGGCCCGCCTGCGCCTGGCCGGGCTGGTCACCACGCGCAAGGACGGCCGCCGGGTCGTGTACGCGCTGCGCCACGGCCACATTCAGCGGCTGGTGCACGAGGCACTGAGCGTGGCCGACCACCAGCTCGGCCATCTTCCCCCGCACGACTGACTTCACCACGCGGTCGAGACCGGCTCCTGCGCTCGTACGGCGATCAGGACGTGAGGAGGCGCCGCGGCGCCGGTGACCTCATCGGTCAGGATCGGAGAAGCGCGGTCCGGCGGGCCACGGCTAGCGTGGCCGCCACCGTCGACGACCGGTTGCCGCGGGCCTTCGGCCGCCGATGGGCCGAAGCGCCGGAAGACCGACATACTTCTCATCGACGCTGGTCAGACCGAGCCAGGCGACACCGGCGGAGGCCGCGAGGACGGCCCCGCCTGACAGAGGGGACACGATGAGCATGGACGACACGCAGTCGCCTGCGCCGCACGTGGCCGACAGCCACGACCTGATCCGCGTGCACGGCGCGCGGGAGAACAACCTCAAGGACGTCAGCGTCGCGATCCCCAAGCGCCGCCTGACGGTGTTCACCGGGGTCTCCGGCTCGGGTAAGAGCTCGCTGGTGTTCGACACGATCGCCGCGGAGTCACAACGGCTGATCAACGAGACCTACAGCGCGTTCGTGCAGGGTTTCATGCCGACGCTCGCGCGGCCCGAGGTCGACGTGCTCGACGGGCTCACGACCGCGATCATCGTCGACCAGCAGCGGATGGGCGCCGACCCCCGCTCCACGGTCGGCACCGCCACCGACGCCAACGCGATGCTGCGCATCCTGTTCAGCCGGCTCGGGAAGCCGCACATCGGCTCGCCCAAGGCGTTCTCCTTCAACGTCGCCTCGATCAGCGGGTCGGGAGCGGTCGCCATGGAACGCGGCGGGCGGACCGTCAAGGAGCGCCGCAGCTTCAGCATCACCGGCGGCATGTGCCCGCGCTGTGAGGGCCGGGGCTCGGTCAACGACATCGACCTGACCCAGCTGTACGACGACCGCAAGTCCCTCAGCGAGGGTGCGCTCACGATCCCCGGCTACAGCGTCGACGGCTGGTACGGGCGCATCTTCAGCGGCTGCGGCTTCTTCGACCCCGGCAAGCCGATCCGCGAGTTCACCGAAACAGAGCTGAACGACCTGCTCTACAAGGAGCCCACGAAGATCAAGGTCGAGGGGATCAACCTGACCTACGAGGGCCTGATCCCCAAGATCCAAAAGTCGATGCTGTCCAAGGACGTCGAGTCGCTCCAGCCGCACGTGCGCGCGTTCGTCGAACGCGCGGTCACCTTCACGACCTGCCCGGACTGCGACGGCACCCGGCTCAGTGAGACGGCCCGCTCCTCCAAGGTCAAGGGGATCAGCATCGCCGACGCCTGCGCGATGCAGATCAGCGACCTGGCCCAGTGGGTGCGCGGCCTGGACGAGCCGTCCGTCGCGCCGCTGCTGGCGACGCTGCAGCGCACCCTCGACTCGTTCGTCGACATCGGGCTGGGCTACCTCAGCCTCGACCGCCCGTCGGGCACGCTGTCGGGCGGTGAGGCCCAGCGCACCAAGATGATCCGCCACCTGGGCTCCTCGCTCACCGACGTCACCTACGTCTTCGACGAGCCGACGATCGGGCTGCACCCCCACGACATCCAGCGGATGAACGACCTGCTGGCACAGCTGCGGGACAAGGGCAACACCGTGCTGGTCGTCGAGCACAAGCCCGAGGCGATCGCGATCGCCGACCACGTCGTCGACCTCGGCCCCGGCGCCGGCACCGCGGGCGGTGAGGTGGTGTTCGAGGGCAGCGTCGAGGGGCTGCGGGCCAGCGGCACGCTGACCGGGCGGCACCTGGACGACCGCGCCGCCCTCAAACCCTCGGTACGGGCACCGTCGGGCGTGCTGGAGGTACGCGGCGCGGCCACCCACAACCTGCGGGACGTCGACGTCGACATCCCGCTCGGCGTGCTGGTGGTGGTGACCGGTGTGGCCGGGTCGGGAAAGAGCTCACTGATCCACGGCTCGGTGTCGGGCCGAGACGGGGTGGTCGCGGTCGACCAGACGGCGATCAAAGGCTCACGGCGCAGCAACCCGGCGACCTACACCGGCCTGCTCGACCCGATCCGCAAGGCGTTCGCGAAGGCCAACGGCGTCAAGCCGGCACTGTTCAGCCCCAACTCCGAAGGCGCCTGCCCCGGCTGCAACGGCGCCGGGGTCATCTACACCGACCTGGCGATGATGGCCGGGGTCGCCACGGTGTGCGAGGAGTGCGAGGGCAAGCGGTTCCAGGCCTCGGTGCTCGACTTCACCTTCGGCGGCCGTGACATCGCCGAGGTGCTGGCGATGCCGGTCGAGGAGGCCGCGGCGTTCTTCGGCGCCGGGGAGGCCAGGACACCCGCCGCGCACAAGATCCTCACCCGGATGGCCGACGTCGGGCTGGGCTACCTCAGCCTCGGCCAGCCGCTCACGACCCTGTCCGGCGGTGAGCGGCAGCGCCTCAAGCTCGCCACCCACATGGGCGACAAGGGCGGCGTGTTCGTCCTCGACGAGCCGACCACCGGCCTGCACCTGGCCGACGTGGAGCATCTGCTCGGCCTGCTCGACCGGCTCGTCGACTCCGGCAAGTCGGTCATCGTGATCGAGCACCATCAGGCGGTCATGGCGCACGCCGACTGGATCATCGACCTGGGCCCCGGCGCCGGCCACGACGGCGGCCGGGTCGTCTTCGAGGGCACGCCCGCCGACCTCGTCACCGCCCGCTCCACCCTCACCGGCGAGCACCTCGCGACCTACGTCGGCGCCTGAAAAAGGGACCCGCCTCGCCTCCGCCGGACCGTACGCGGGCCTCAGGCGGAGGCGAGGCGGGCGCGCAGCCGGTCGCGGGCGGCGGGCCACTCCGCGGCGAGCATCGAGTAGCAGACGGTGTCGCGGACCGAGCCGTCGGGCCGGATGCGGTGGCTGCGCAGCACCCCCTCACGGCGCGCGCCGAGGCGTTCGATCGCGCGCTGGGAGCGTTCGTTGCGGTGGTGGGTGTGCCAGCCCACCCGGATGGCCCCCAGCACCTCGAACGCCCGCTCGAGCAGCAGGAGCTTGGCCTCGGTGTTCAGAGCCGTACGCTGCCAGCGGACGCCGATCCAGGTGTGGCCGATGCACAGGCCGCGGTGCGCCGGTTCGACCTCGTAGTACGACGTCGTGCCGGCGACCTCCCCGGTGACGGCGTCGATCTGCGCCCACGGCAGGAGCCGGCCGGCGTCCATCGCGCGCAGGTCCGCCTCGATCATGCGGCGCGTCTGCGCGACGTCGGCCGGCTGCGGCACGTTCAGCCACCGCCAGACCTCCGGGTCCTTGCCCGCCTCGTACAGCCCCTCGGCGTGCTCGGGGCCGAGCGGTTCCAGGCGGGCGTGGTCCCCGGCCAGCGGCGGGCGGTCGAACCAGGTGCTCGTACTCATGGCCCGCACGTTATCGGCGTCCGGGCACGCCCGGAAACGGGGTTTCCAGCGCCCCGGCGGTTCGTGCGGCAGTGAGCGCGCCCGGAACGCCGGGTTGACTTCGAGCACGCTCTAAATCCTAGCGTCGTCGATCATGAGTTCCCCGACACCGCCGGACACCACCGCCGGCGACCTCAGCCACCGCCACCGTCTCCTGATCCTCGCGATCTGCTGCACCAGCATGATCGTCGTCGTCATGGACATCTCCATCGTCAACGTCGCACTGCCGGCGATCCGCGCCGACCTGCACGCCTCGATGTCCGGCCTGCAGTGGACCATCGACGCCTACACCCTGGTACTCGCCGGCTTCCTCGTGCTGGCCGGATCCACCGCCGACCGGTTCGGCCGCCGACGCGTCTTCCAGCTCGGCCTGACCGCCTTCGGGCTCGGCTCGCTGCTGTGCGGCCTGGCCCCGGGCATCGGCTGGCTCATCGCCGCCCGCACGCTGCAGGCCGCCGGCGGCACCATGCTCAACCCGGTCGCGTTGGCGATCGTCGCCACCGCGTTCCCCGGCCCGGCCGAACGGGCCCGGGCCATCGGCGTGTTCGGCTCGATGAGCGGCCTGGCGCTGGCGCTGGGCCCCATCCTCGGCGGCGCCCTCGTCGACGGTCTCGGCTGGCACTCCATCTTCTGGATCAACGTGCCGATCGTGGCCGTCGCGATCGCCGGCACCGCACGGTTCGTACCGGAGTCCCGCGCCGCCCGCGCACGCCGGTTCGACCCGGCCGGCCAGGCCCTGATGGTCCTGGTGCTGGGCGGCGTCGTCTACGCGACCATCGAGTCCCCGTCGCTGGGCTGGACCTCACCGCTCATCCTCGGCCTGCTCGCCGCCGCCGTCCTGGGCGTCGTGGGCATCCTCGGCTACGAACCACGCCGGACCGACCCGCTGCTGGAGCTGCGCCTGTTCCGCAGCGTCCCGTTCAGCGCGGCGATCGTGATGGCGCTGCTGGCACTGTGCGGGTTCGGCGCGTTCCTGTTCATGACCACCCAGTACCTGCAGGACGTCCGCGGCCTGCCGGCGCTCACCGCCGGGCTGTGCCTGCTCCCGGTCGGGGCCCTGGTCCTGGTGCTGTCCCCGTTCACCGGCCGGCTGGTCGGCACGCGCGGCCCCCGCCTGCCACTGGTGATCTCCGGGACGGCCCTGGCCCTGGGCGGCGCCGCGTCACTGCGCCTCGGCCCGGCCACCCCGCTGCCGGCCGTACTCGCCACCTACGCGCTGTTCGGTGTCTTCCTGGGCACCGTCAACCCGCCGATCACCAACACGGCGGTCTCCGGGATGCCCCGCTCGATGACCGGGGTGGCCACCTCACTGGCCTCCGCCGGCCGGCAGATCGGCACCACCCTGGGCGTCGCGATCGCCGGCACGGCCCTCGGATCGTCCCTGACCCACGGCGGCACCGCCTACACCCGCGCCGAACACCGCGTGTGGTGGCTGGTGCTCGCCCTCGGCGCCGGCATCATCGTCCTGGGCCTGGTCAGCACCGGACCCCGGGCCCTGCGCACCGCGGCCCGTGCCGCGGCCCTGTTCGAGGGCGCCGGCCCCACCCGCGCGGCCGAACCGGGGGACAGGTACGGCACGCCTCACGCCTCCGCTTCTGAGCGATAATCCCAATCCCCGGCCCCCGGGCCGCGAACCCGCC
Organism: Actinoallomurus oryzae; assembly: GCF_039541955.1. Taxonomy (NCBI): domain Bacteria; kingdom Bacillati; phylum Actinomycetota; class Actinomycetes; order Streptosporangiales; family Thermomonosporaceae; genus Actinoallomurus; species Actinoallomurus oryzae. The sequence goes on from NZ_BAABHF010000069.1 coordinate 14,718, forward strand.
CGAGCGGAAGGCAAGGACCATCCACAGCCTGCTCTTCGCACACCACGACCCCCCGGCCGGGCCCGTACCCGAACCGGAACACCTCCGCGACCTGGCCCTGGACCAGATCATCTCGCCGATCGCCCGCCGCCACCCCGGCGCGGACCTGGAAACCTACTTCCACCTGCCGCTCCGCGACCCCGCGCTGGTCCGGTTCCGGCAGGAGATCTTCCAGGACCTGCAGGCACCCGCGCTGCACCAGGCCGCCGAACGCTTCACCACCGCGATGGCCCGGACCCTGCGGCGCCAGGGCGCCGTAGAGCGGATGAAACACCCGCCCCAGGCCGGCCGCTGGTTCCTGGAGATCGTCCTGGAGTACGAGACCACGGTCCTGCAACTCCTCGACGCCCTGCGCACGGCCACCGCACCGGGCCTGAGAACCCTCCATGACGACCTGTCCGAACACACCGCGACCCCGAGGTTCACCGAACCGGGGGAGCGGGCCCGGCGGCTGCGCGACCGCCTCGGCCAGGTCCACTACGACCTGATGCTGCGCGGCGACAAGATCACGGTCGCCGGGCACGACCCCGCCGACCGCTTCGACTTCGCCGAACGGATCCTCACCGCGTTCGACCGGTTCCGCCCGGACCCGCCACCCGACCGACCGGACGAACCCCCCACCGACATGGGCCTGGACACCCTCGAAGCCGCCGTGCTCGACCTCGTCGTCGAACTCCATCCCCGCGTCTTCGACGACCTCGCCGCCTTCCGCGCGGCAGCCCACGACCTCATCGACGACCAGATCCTCCAGATCGACCGCGAACTCCGCTTCTACCTCGGCTACCTGCGGTTCCTCGCCCCCCTGCGGGAAGCCGGACTGCCGTTCTGCCGCCCCGAGGTCACCACCACCGACAAGGGCCTGCTCGCCCGCGAGGTCTTCGACCTCGCCCTCGCGGCCACCCTCACCCCCGCCGGCGGACGCGTCGTCGGCAACGACGTCGACCTGCGCGACGGCGAACGCATCCTGCTGGTGTCCGGACCCAACCAGGGCGGCAAGACGACCCTGTCCCGCGCCTTCGGCCAGCTCCACCACCTGGCCGCCCTCGGCTGCCCCGTCCCCGGACGCCAGGCCAGGATCTTCCTGCCCGACCGGATCCTCACCCACTATCCCCGCACCGAGAACCTCGCCACCCTCACCGGCGAACTCGAAGACGAACTCCTGCGGATGCGCCGGATCCTCGACCAGGCCACCCCCGACAGCGTCATCGTCTTGAACGAGATCTTCAGCTCCACCACCGGCGAAGACGCCCTCGCGCTGAGCACCGCGGTACTCACCCGCCTGTCCCGCCTCGACACCCAGTGCCTGTGGGTCGGCTTCCTGGACGAACTGTCCCGCCTCGACCCCAAGACGGTGAGCATGGTCAGCACCGTCACCGGCGACGGCACCCGCACCTACAAACTGCTACGCCGCCCCGCCGACGGACACGCCCACGCCATCGCGATCGCCGAGAAACACCGGCTGACCTACACCCAGCTCACCGCCCGGATGGGCCGATGAGACCACGGCTGATGTTCCCCGACGCCGACTTCTCCCCGGCCGCCCCCGACACCACCCACCACGACCTCATCGAAGACCTCGAACTCCACGAGCTGTGGGACGCCATGGCACGCGGCGACGGCCGGCTGCACCTGATCGCCCGGACCGCGACCCTGACCCCCCTCACCGACCCCGCCACCATCACCCACCGCCAGGACGTCCTCACCGACTGCCTCCGCAACACCACCACCGCCCGCGCCCTGTACGACCTGGCCGACCAGGCGGTGACCGCCGACCGGCAGATCACCCGCGTGGGCGCCAGGAACCCCGAAGTCCTGCTGAACCAGTCACTGCGCGCCCTGGAACTGTTCTGCGGCCACCTGCGGCGGCTCAGCGCGTTCACCGCCGAACACGCACACGCGTTCGGCTCGGCCGCCCTCACCCGGCTGTGCCGGCTGATCCGCGAACAGCTCACCGGCGAATACCTCGGCGAACTCGAGACGCTCCTGCGCCGGATCGACTTCGACCACGGCATCATCGCCACCGCCCACCTCGGCGAGGGCAACAAGAGCGTCGGCTTCCGGCTCCAGGAACCACCCTCCGGCAAGGGCCGCGGCTCCGCCGCCCACCGGCGCCTCAAACGCTCCGGCCTCAGCTGCACCATCCGCGGCCGGTACGAGGCGGACTGGCGCGCCCTGACCTCCTTCCGCGGCCGCGTCCTGCAGGTGATCGCCGACGCCGCGACCGAGTCCGCGGGCAACGTCCGCGGCTTCTTCACCGCCCTGCGCGACGAACTGGGCTTCTACATCGGCTGCCTCAACCTCGCCGAGACCCTGACCGAAAGCGGACTGCCGATCTGCCTGCCCACGCCCCGCCCATCGGCCGAACGGGCCCTCACCGCCCAGGACCTGCACGAACCGTGCCTGGCCCTGAGACGCGGCGGCCCCAACGCCGGCAACGACATCACCGCCGACGCCACCGACCTCATCGTGATCACCGGCGCGAACGGCGGCGGCAAGACCACCTTCCTGCGCAGCGTCGGCGTCGCCCACCTGATGATGCAAAGCGGAATGTTCGTCACCGCCCACGCCCTCACCGCCTCGGTCACCGGCCGCCTCCACACCCACTTCCGGCGCGAAGAGGACCACACGATGGCGAGCGGCAAACTGGAGGAGGAACTCATCCGCATGAGCGCCGTCGCCGACGCCCTGCACCCCGGTGACCTCCTGCTGTGCAACGAGTCGTTCACCTCGACCAACGAACGCGAAGGCTCCACCATCGCCGCCGAGATCGTCCAGGCCCTCACCGACTCGGGCGTCCGCGTGCTGTTCGTGACCCACCTTCACGACTTCGCCCGCCGAATGCTCACCGAGCGGCCCGCCCGCAGCCTGTTCCTCCTCGCCGCGCGCGGCGAGAACGGGCAACGCCCGTTCCGTCTCACCCCGGGAGTTCCCTCACCCACCGCCCACGCCGCCGACCTGTACGCCCGGATCTTCGGCGAGCCACTGGACCGGCCCGCCGACGACCGGCCCGACGACCGGCAGGCCTGACGACCGGCAGGCCTGACCGGTCAGGCCAGCACCGGGAGTTCGCCCGCGTCGATCCGCCGCCGCAGCAGGAACTTCTGCGCCTTACCCATCGCATTGGCCGGGATCGCCTCCGCGACATACCAGTGCCGGGGCGTCTTGTGCGGGGCGAGCAACGCCCGCAGATGCGCGTGCAGATCCGCCGCCGCCGGCACCGGCCCGGCCGGAACGATCACCGCGGCGACCTGCTCACCCCAGTCCGGATCGGGCACACCGAGAACCGCCGCCCCGGCGACACCGGGATGACGGGTCAGCGCCACCTCGATCTCCCGGGGATAGATGTTCTCCCCACCACGAATGATCATGTCCTTGAGACGGCCGGTGACACGCAGGAAACCACGCCCATCCATCACACCCAGATCACCGGTACGCAGCCAGCCGTCCGCGTCGATCGCCGCCGCGGTCGCCTCCGGCATCGCGAAGTACTCCTGCATCACCTGGTAGCCGCGGGCCAGGATCTCACCCTCCGCACCGACCGGCAGCACCGCCCCGGACCCATCAACGATCTTCACCTCGGCCTGCCACAACGGCCGCCCCGTGGTCTCCCGCCGATCCGCGACCGCATCGTCGGTGGCGGTCTGCGCCAGGATCGGACTGAGTTCGGTCTGCCCGTACACCGTGGTGAACCGCGCGCCGAACCGCCGCTCGGCGGCCTCGACCAGCGCCGGCGGCACGGCATCCCCACCGGACGCCAGAATCCGGCACCCGCTCAGATCGAAGTCCTCGAAACGCGGGTGAGCCAGCAGAGCCGAATACATCGCCGGCACCCCCGCGAACAGCCCGGCCCGCCACTCCTCCAACGCGGACAGCATCAGCTCGGGCTGGAACGACTGGGCCAGCACGAGCGTGCCACCCACCGACGCGGTCCCCAGAACCGACAGCCCGCAACCCGCCGTGTGGAACAGCGGCAGAGCGGTCGCCCACACCCCGCCCTCGGGAAAACCCGCCCGCGCGATGACATACGACGCGTTCGTCACCATGCCGCGATGGTCCAGCACCGCGCCCTTGGGAAAACCCGTGGTCCCCGACGTGTACTGGATCTGCATCGGATCCCCGGGCCCCACCCGCGGCAACTGCCGCGGCGCCGTACCCCGGATGTGCTCCGCCCAGCCGGTGAAACTGACCGTCTCCCGCAGATCCGGCAACCGGCCACCGATCCCGGCGACGATCCCCGCCATGTCCGTACCACGGAACGCGTCCACATGGACGACACCGACACTGCGGGACTGCCGCAGCACATACTCCAGCTCCGCCGCACGCAACGCCGGATTCGCGGTGACCAGCACCACCCCCGCCAGCGCGGCACCGTACTGCAGGATCACCCACTCGGGCACATTCGGCGCCCACACCGCGACATGCTCACCCGGGGAGAACCGGCTGCCCAGCCACGCCGCCGCCTGCTCGGCGTCCGCCAGCAACTCCGCATACGTCCAACGACGATCCGTACGCGCCGCACCGGTGAGCGCCGACCCCGCCGGAGCCACCTCCACCAGCGCCGTACGGCCGGGATCCGCCGCGGCCGCACGACGCAGCAGCTCACCCGCGGTCAACTCCAGCACCGGCCGCGACGTGTCGGCCGGCCAGTACGACTCGGTGATCACCGCGGGTCCTCCAGATCACGCGCGGACGGAACCGGACCGCCACCCTCGGGAATCCACCGGCCCGAGTCGCGCCACCGCACGGCCTCGTGAAAACCGTGCTCGGCGGCGAACCGCTGGAACCAGCGGCCCTCGGGGGAGTGGCGGGCGATACCGTCGAACAGCGTCGCCAGGATCTGCGTGCCGTGCAGACCCATGTTGTCGTACGCCTGATTGATCATGAGCTTCTGCATCACCAGCTGATTCACCGGCACCCCGGCGATCCGGTCGGCGAGCGCCTCCACACGCTCACCGAGCCGCTCCGCCGGCACCGACTCCAGCACCAGCCCCCACTCCGCGGCCTGCCGGCCGTCGATGGTGTCACCGGTCAGCAACATCCGCTTCGCCCGCTCCGCGCCCAGCCGGTACACCCACATCGCCGTCGTCGGACACCCCCACACCCGCGACGGCATGTAACCGATCCGGGCGTCGTCGGCCATCACCACCATGTCGCACGACAAGGCGATGTCACTCCCGCCCGCGACCGCGTACCCGTGCACCTGCGCGATGGTCGGCTTCAGCGAACGCCACAACGAGAAGTACTCATCGGTGTGACGCTTCATCATCCGGTAGTCCTTGACCGGATCCCAGACCTCCTCCTGCGTCCCGGCACCACCCTCGGCATAGTCCTTCAGGTCATAACCGGAACAGAACGCACGACCGGCACCCCGCACGATGATGACGTGCACATCAGGATCCTCATCGGCGCGTTCGACGGCACGCGGCAGCGCGCGGGCGAGCTCATCGTCGATCGCGTTGAGCCGGTCGGGACGATTGAGGGTCAGGTAGGCCTTACGGTCCTTCGTCTCGTAACGGACGGTGTCGCTCACGGGCTCCCTTTATTCGATTAGCGTCTGCGAGGGTCACAACAGGCGGATGACACCGGAGATTATGCGCCATCCACGCCGCGCCGATCACCCCGGACCGATCACCGAGCCGCAGACGCCGACCCCGGCAGCGCGTACATCTCCACCGTCAACCCCACGAAAGCGACACCGGTGCCGACCCGGTAGGCCGCGAACCCACCCGCCTTCCGCAGAACGACGGCGTACACCGGCGCGCTCTGCGCACTGTGCCCCACGACCGTCACCGACCGCGCCGCCTCCGCCAGATCCACCGCGGCACCCGTGAGACCGAAACGCCCCTGGTCGGACGCCTCCGTGTCGAACACGTCCTCCACCGGCGAGACCGCCGCATGATCCGCCGCCGCCAACGGCACCGCACCGGACGGCATCCGGACGGTCCACCTCGCCGGGTCATAGACCGCACCGTCCGTCAGATAACTCCACCGCACCCCGCCGATCGACCAGTGACCCGCCCGCGAACCGACCTTCGCGCCACGCAGATCCAGCACCGACACACCATGCCGGCCCAGCACCCGCAGCGTATGACCACCGCCACCCGTCGGCACCACCTCCAACGCCGTGTCCGGATCCAGCCCGAACACCCGCCGATGCCCCGTGTCGGCGGCCAGCCGCACCGCACGCCCCAAACGCCCGTACGCGGAGAAATGCGTGTCGATCAGCCCGTCGGTGAAGAACCCAAAACCACCCGCGGGCAGATCGGCCAGCACACTGTCATCACGGAAGTAACCCGCCCGGCTCCCATCGCGCAGCGCCTCATAGCTCGCCCCACCCGTGACCATGTCCGGCCCGGACTGGATCTGCGCACCGGCGCTCGTACCCGCGACCAGGGCACCCTGCGCGTACCGGGCCCGGATCGTGGCCATCAACCGCGTATCGGTATGCGCGGCACCGTGCAGCAACGTCGTGACCAGCCGATACTGATCACCACCACCGAAGACGAACCCGGTCATCGACGCCGCCTCCGCGGCGACCTCACGGCTGTCGGCCGCGCCCGGGTGATCCAGGTCGACGGGGATCCACCGCACCGACCCCGCCCCGTACCTCTTGAGGATGTCGACGTAGAAACGGCCGTTGGCGACGCTGTTCGCGGCACCGGCCTGGCCGGCCAGCGGATCCTGACTGGGCGGGACGGACGCGGCGGTGATCACACCGATACGGGCACGCGCGCCGCCGGACGCCTGCACGATCCGCTGGTAGATCTCGGCGTTGCCGTCCGACAGCGCCCCGCCGACCAGGATCAACGTGCCGTGATGCGCCGCACGCGGCGCGGCGCTCACCGCCTTGGCGGTCGCGTCGGAGGTGGGGGTGGTGGTCATCATCGCCGCCAGAACGGTAGCCGCGGACAACATCACGAGTCGTTTCATCAGGGGTCTCATCCGGGATGTGCGGCCGAAGCCGGCCGGTGCCATTGGACCATCGACACGGCCCTGCGGGCGGGGTCGTCACCGTCAGGTACGCGTATCCACCGGCCGCGGCAGCGTCGCCGCGGGAGAACGGTGCAGCAAGGTGCGCTTCAGCCTACCCGCGAAAAACGGCGTTTGCGCAGGTCACGACACGTGTGGTGGATTGCGTCCCGCCAACCGGAAACTGTCCGCTCAAGGCTCTGCCGTCACCGCTGTCACGCCGGTGACGGCGGCCCGGGGGAGTCCACGGCCGGAAGCGGACGCGACGATCTCAAGCCCGGCGCCGGATGCTGGAGATCCACTGCGGCAAGGAGCGAAGACCGTTGGAGAGCATCACCAAGAACCGCCAGCCGCCCCAGACCCTGCGGGCCATGATCGCGCGCGCCTACGGCCCCGACCAGGTCCCCACCGAAGACCCGGGCTGGGCGACCGAACTGGGACACGGCTGGTTCAACGTCGCCTACCGGATCCGCCTGCGCGACGGCACCCAGGTCGCCCTCAAGATCGCACCCCCCGCCACCGTCGAGGTACTGACCTACGAACGGCACGCGATGGCGACCGAACTCTCCGCGCTGCGACTCATCCCCGAACACACCGACGTACCCGTACCGGCCGTCCACTTCGCCGACCAGAGCCACGAACTCTGCGACGCCGACTACTTCTTCATGCCGTACATCGACGCGGACAACCTCGGCACCCTCCGCGGCACGCTGCCCCAGGCCACCCACGACGCCTACCAGGAGGCCCTCGGCGCGGCCACCCGCGAACTCAACACGATCCGCGGCACCGCCTTCGGCCCGCTCACCGGCCCCGGCCACCACAGCTGGCGCACCGTGTTCACCGGCATGGTCGAAGACGTCCTGAACGACGGCGAACGACGCGCCGTCGACCTCGGCTGGGACTACGACGCCGTACGCGACGTCCTCGACGCGAACGCCGACAGCCTCGACGAGGTCACCGACCCCCCGATACGTCGAATGGGACCTGTGGGACAACAACGTCATGGTCCGCGACGGCGCCATCGTCAGCGTCATCGACCACGAACGGGCGTTCTACGGCGACCCCCTCATCGAAGCCGGCTTCGTCGCCACCCAGCTCCCCGCCTTCGGCGACTCAACGGCGTTCATGCGCGGATACGGACACCGCGCGCTGACCACGACCGAACGCACACGCCGGCGCCTGTACTGCCTCCACCTCACCCTCATCCTGGTGATCGAGACCGTCTACCGCGGACACACCGACACCAGGCAGTACGACTGGGCGCGCGACCGGCTCACCGAGGCCATGACACTGCTCCGGCGACGCGCCCGCTGAACCCCGCCACGGGCCCGCCCGGGGAACTTCTCAGCGATCCGACACCGGGGGAGAGGAGTCCAACAACGACTCCAGCACCCCGTACGCCGGGCTGGAACCCGCCGCCATCCGCAGCTCACGCGCCGTCGACTCCACATAGTGCTGACCCGTCGCGATCGACGAATGCCCCAGCAGCTCCTTCAGCTCATGCGCCGACGCACCGTTCTCCGCCAGCCGCGTCGCGAACTCATGACGCAACGTGTGCACCAGCGCGCCCCGCGACACCCGATCGTGCACACCCGCGTACCGGTAACACTGCGCCACCAGATACTGCAGACCACCGCGCCGCAACGGCTCGTTCTTCGTGTCGACCAGCAGGGGAGCGCTCAACGGAAGACTCGACAACCCGAACCGCTCCATCCGCGACAACAGATACGCGTCCACCAGCCGCTCCAACGGCACCTCGACCGGCACACTCCGCGTCTTACCGCCCTTACCGGTCAACTGCACCCGGCGATCACCGGGGGAGCCGCCGAACGACCCCAGCGTCACCCCCAGCAACTCCGCCGACCGAGCCCCCGTCACCAGCGGAAACGCCAACGCCACCAGATCCCGCTCCACCCACGGATCCCGCGCCTCCCGCGCACCCGCAGCGATCCGCTCCAGCAGCGTCCGCGCCGTCCCATCACCCTGGAACGGCTTCGGCGCCTTCGACGGCGCCTTCGGATGCGGCACCGCCGCCATCGGATTACCCTCCACCAGCTCCTCGGCCACCGCGAAGTTCATGAACCGGTTCCACGCCGACCACGCCCGCAGAATGCTCGCCGGCGCATGGTCGTCGGCGAACTCGGCGAACGCCGCCCGCAACACCCGGCCCGACAACCGATCCACGCTCAGCTCCGCCGGCGGAACATCGCACAACCGCGCCGCGATCCCCCCGATGATCCGCAGATCACTGTCATACCCGGCCACCGTGCCCGCCGCCGGCTTCGCCGGCCGCAACGACAACAAGAACTCCGCCTTCGCGTCCACGAACAACATCACCGGCCACCTCCCGGACCGCCCAGGGGAGCGCTACCGCCACAGGCACGTGTCATCAGGGCACGCATTCTCCCAGTGATCACATCGTCGAGCCACCGTGACCGTGCCGACCGGCCGGAGCCTCACCCCGTCAGTCGGCGGTGCCGGTGCGCCGGTTGTGGTGGTCCAGCAGCCGGGACAGCAGCTCGGTCAACCGCTGCCGCTCCTCGGCCGACAGGGGAGCCAGCAGCTCCTCCTGGCTCTCGGCCACCCGCTTCTCCAGCCGCCGCAGGTGCCGCCTGCCCGCGGCGGTCAGCGAGACGATGTTGCGTCGCTTGTCGGAGGGGTCCGGGGCGCGCTCGACCAGTTCCCGGTCGGCGAGCTCGTTGACCGTCGCGACCATGTCGCTGAGGTGAATGCCGCTACGGCGGCCCAGCGCGGCCTGGCTGGCCGGGCCGAACTCCTCCAGCGTCGCCAGCAGGCGGTAGTGGTAGCCGCGGGCGTGGACGGACGAGAACCCCTCGGCCACGAGCCGGTGCGCGTGGCCGGCGGTCTGGGTGAGCAGCCAGCTGGGCAGCCCCTGCCAGCCGGCGGGCGTCCTCTCGGATGGGTCCTCCATGGGACAAGTCTAACGAATCGTTCGGAGCACTAATGATTGTGTTATCGTTCGGGCAACAAACGTTAGGCGCCCGAACGTTCAACCTCTGAACGACCTGCCCTGGAGCTGAAACCATGATCAAGCCGTTCCGCATCGACATCCCCCAGGCCGACCTCGACGACCTGACCGACCGGCTCTCCCGCACCCGCTGGCCCAACGAGGTCGCCGGCGCCGGGTGGGACTACGGCTTCCCGCTGGCCCGGCTCAAGGAACTGGCCGAGTACTGGCGCACCGGCTACGACTGGCGCGCGCACGAGGCCCAGCTCAACGAGCTTCCGCACTTCACCACCGAGATCGACGGCCAGAACATCCACTTCGTCCACGTCCGGTCCTCCCGGCCGAACGCGCTTCCGCTGATCCTCACCCACGGCTGGCCCGGTTCCTTCCTGGAGTTCCTCGAGGTGATCGAGCCGCTGTCACGCGACTTCCACCTGGTGATCCCCTCCATCCCGGGCTACGGCTTCTCCGGGCCGACCCACGAACGCGGCTGGGACATCGTCCGGATCGCGCGGGCCTGGGCCGAGCTGATGCGCCGGCTCGGGTACGAGCGCTACGGCGCGCAGGGCGGCGACTTCGGCTCGGGCATCTCAATGGCGCTCGGCGCCGTGGCACCCGAGCAGGTCATCGGCGTGCACGTCAACTACCTGCCGACCCGCCCGGACCCGGACGCCGGCATCGAACTGTCCGAAACCGACGAAGCCCGCCTGGACAAGGTCAGGCAGCTGATGGCGAACCGCCCGCCGTACCAGAGCCTGCAGGCCACCACCCCGCAGACCCTCGGCTACGCGCTGACCGACTCACCGGCCGGCCAGCTCGCCTGGATCGCCGAACGCTTCGCCCAGTGGACGGACCCCCGCACGCGGATCAGTGACGATCGGATGCTCACCGGCATCTCGCTGTACTGGCTGACCGCCACCGCGGCCTCCTCGGCACGGCTGCACCGCGAGACACCACGGCGGACCGAACCGTGCCCGGTACCGGTCGGCGTGGCGGTCTTCGCGCACGACATCACGCAGTCGGTCCGGCCACTGGCCGAACGGCTGTACGACATCAGGCACTGGTCGGAATTCGAACGCGGCGGCCACTTCGCCGCGATGGAGGAACCGGAACTGCTCGCCGATGACGTCCGGGACTTCTTCCTCACCCTCATCAAGGACGACCACCGGGCCGCCACGCGATCCGCAGATTCTGATCCCCGATACTCCGCATGTCTCGCGAGAGAACAGGCCGTCAGGCGGTGACGGGGAGGTGGCCAGACGCCCTACGGCTCGCGGGCATGTTTCATGCATAATATAAATTATGCATGAAACAGGGTGATTTGAGAGGTCAGCGTGCCGCATGAGAGACGCATGGGACGAGACCTACTCGGGACCCGCAGTACGGGACTGCGCACGCCATCGGCCGAACTGAAGCATTGACACCGAAGACGTGCACGCCCGGCAAGCATCGGCGACCGTCACGCCGTCCAGGCCGGCCATACAAGATCGTCTGCGGAACCGGGACGGCCCACGTCTTCACGGCGACGAGTGTCTGCGGATATACGTCGCTGAACACATCCAGCCGATCCGTCCAGCGACCACGGCTCGCGCCGTACCTCGTCAGAAGCCGTACGCCAGAGGCCTTTTCTCGTCTTGCCCCCGACAGCCGCCCGATGGCAAGCCGAGAGCTACACCGGACAGAAGATGGATTCTGTTTGGTATCGAACGTGTGTGCGGTTTTGCCGTCGCCGGCAAAACCGCCTGGTGGTCCGTTCGGCACCGCGGTGGCTCTTCGGCCGGGTGAATCGACTCACTCCCCTGAACGTCAGGCTGCCCAAGGCGGCGGTTGAACTCCTCCGGGGCTGTCAGCGTCTCCCCGTACGGTCTGGCCATGATCTCCTGCGAGGCACCGGTGTCTGGCGGACGTCTCCCCCGCCACTACATCGTTTGGCTGGGCGGAGTGCTCGCCTCGATGCTCGGTGACACGGTCCTCTACTTCGCGCTGGGCTGGGCCGCGTCCGCGCACGGTGGGTCGGTCGCCGCTCTCGTGCTGACCGCGATCAACCTGCCCCGGGTGCTGCTCCTGCTGGTCGGCGGTGCCGTCGGGGACCGGTTCGGTGCCCGGAAGATCATGTTGATCGGCGACGGCGTGATGATCGCTGTGACGGTGCTGCTGGCTCTGGTCGCCTTCCGGTGGGAGACGCCGACATGGCTGCTGATCGGTGCGGGTTTGCTGATCGGCGCGGTGGACGCGTTCTACCTGCCGGCGTCCGGGTCCATGCCCCGGCGGCTGGTCGGAGCGCAGAAGCTGCCCAGGGCTCTGGCCCTGCGGCAGACGGGCGGTCAGGTGGTCGCGCTCGCGGGTGGTTCACTGGGCGGCCTCGTCGTCGCGGCCGTCGGCCTTCCGGGAGCCGCGCTTTTCGACGCGGCGACGTTCGGGATCGTCCTTTGGGCGATGGCCTCGATCCGCCCCGCTCAGAAGGCCTCGGAAGCCGCCGCACGGAAGGGCACCGTGCGGGAGGTGGCCGACGGTCTCCGGATCGCGTGGCGAGATCCGGTGTTGCGTGCCGCGCTCGTTCTGGTGTCGGCGGCGGCCGGGTCCCTGCTGCCGGTCATTTCGCTGCTGGTGCCTCTGCTCGCCCGCCACCACGGATGGGGGCCGGGCACGGCGGGCGTCGTCGCAGCGGCGCAGAGCCTCGGCGTCATCGGGATCGCGGCGCTCGTCGCCGGCAGGGGCGGCGGCGCGCGGCCAGGCCGGACCGCCGCCCTCGGCCTGATCATCGGTGGGTGCGGCACGGCGCTCCTGGCCCTCGCGCCCTCCCCCGCCGTGGCGGCGGGAGGCTCCGTGATCATCGGTATCGGGTCCGGGGTCTTCAGCGCTCACATCGCACCTCTTGTGCTCGCCACCACGCCGGACTCTCACCTGTCACGTCTGCAGGCCCTGCTGACCCTGGTGCAGAGCACCGCGCTGCTGGCGATGAACAACGCCCTGGGCAACGTCGCCGCGGCGGCGGGCCCCGCGCTCACCCTCGGTCTTTGCGCCGGCGCCGCGACGTTCACCGGTCTGGTCGGCCTGTGCTCGGCACATCTGCGCCGCGCCCCGGCGCACGTCGCGGCGCCTGTCCCCGAGCTGCGGCCCGCCCAGTGACGACAACGACGTCCGCGGGCCCGCAGGAGCACTCCCCTGTCCCTGGCAACGGCGCCTGAGGGTCTCTCCCCCGGTGCGGATTTCTGTTGTTAGGAGATGAGTTGTTACAACACGCCACCCTGCTTTACGTAGTAAGGTTAAGGAGAGAGGCCAGGACGGCGGCGTTGCTGCGCGGTACGTCCTTGGTGGCGGTCACGAGGACGACCTGCCGGTCCGCGGCCAGCTCCTTCAGGTGCCGCAGCGCGTCGGCGGCCGGTGGGGCGTCCAGTTCGGCCTCGTAGCGGCGGCGGAACTCCTCGTAGCGGTCCGGGTCATGGCCGTACCAGCGCCGCAGGTCCGTGGAGGGCGCGACGTCCTTCAGCCACAGGTCCAGATGCGCGGCCTCCTTCGAGACGCCGCGTGGCCAGACCCGGTCGACCAGCACCCGGTACTCCCCCGCCGTAACCTCGTCATAGATCCGTACGACGCCGACCTCGCGCACGTATCACCTCCGCGTTGACGGCGCCGCCCGTCGGCGCCAGAGACCATGATTCCCGCCACGCACTCGCCTGTATCGTCGACCCACTCTCACGGGTGTCCGAACGGGTTCCTTCATCTGGTGGATCCAGCCTCCTACTCCCGAACGTGACCCCAGCCCCAAAGGTCGAATGAGGTTGTGCTGCTGCGCTGATCGGTGTGGGGGGTGTCGGCGAGTTCTGCGCCGAGCAGGAAGGACACCGGCGAGCCGAGGGCGATCAGGGCGAGTCCGATGGCTCCGAGGACCATCATCGCCGCCACCGTGGCGGTGTTGTGGCGGGGTGCGCGGTCGGCGATGGCCCCGGCGGCCAGCCGGACGAGGACGGCCAGGATCGCGCTGGCCGACAGCAGGTCGCCCGCAGTTCCGGAGGCGAAGCCGGCTTGGTGGGCGAGCTGGATGAAGTAGGAGGCCGCCGCGTTGTTGCCCGCGGCCGACAGCGCCTCGGCCGCCGCCCATAGGACCAGCGCCGCGCCGACGATGCCGGAGGCTAGCGCGCGCCGGTGCCCGGGCGGCGATGAGCCGGGCGGCGGCGGGCTGAACGAGGCTGTTGCCGGCGCCCGCCACGATCAGCGCGCCGACCAGCGCGGCCGCGTTCGGCGCGGTTGCGACGATCAGGAGGCTCGCCGTGGTGATCAAAGCGGGAAGCGCCAGTGCGAGCGGCGTGGCCAGCCGCCCTGCCAGGCGTTCGGCGAGCCCGGAGGACAGGGCGGACGCCGCGTAGAAGGTGCTCATCGCCAGGCCGAGTGTCATGCGTGGCAGGTGCAGGTCGGCAGCGATGGGCGTGGCCATCGCCCCGATGGCGAATCCGGGCATCACGGTCACGGTCGCGGTGAGGGCCGCCGCGGTGATGGCAGGCCATGGGCGGACAACGGCGATGGTGGTCCGCTCGTTGATACGGTGCGTGGCCGTGATCATGGCGGCTCCTCGGTGCGCGGTGGCGCGGCCCGTTCCAGGGACCGCGCCACCGGTGGCGGACGGTCAGGCGACGGGGACCCAGGTGAACCGGCCGTCGGGGCGGCGTTCGGCGCGTCCGAAGACCACGTCGGCGAAGTGGCCGCCGTAGCCGATGGTGTCGGGGCGGTTCAGCTCTTCGACCAGGCGGCGGCGGTGCTCGGCGGATTCGCCGGGGTCGTGGTCGATCCCGCAGGACCATTCGGGGTGGGTGACCTGGACCGGCGCGTGCAGGGCGTCGCCGAACGCGATGAGCCTCCGGTCGCCGCCGGTGATGGTGTAGGTGGTGTGGCCGACGGTGTGCCCGGCCGCGAACGAGGCCCGGACACCAGGGAAGATCTCCTCGCCGTCCTCGATCGCGCGGACTCGGTCTGCGAAGGCGGCCAGACGTTCCTCGGTCGCCCCGCCCTCGGCGGCCAGGCCGCGTCGCTCCCATTCGGGCGCCGCGACGAAGTGGGCGGCGTGCGCGAAGGGCGGCGCGTCGGTGCCGGGCTCGGTGGTCCAGGCCCAGCCGAGGTGGTCGGTGTGCAGGTGGGTGATGGCGACGGCCTCGATGTGGCGCGGTTCGCGGCCCAGCCGCCGCAGGGCGTCCAGCAGCTCACCGCCGTACAACCTTCCGAGCAGCGGGTTGGCCGGGTCGTCGGGGTAGGACTCGGGTCCGAACCCGGTGTCGATCAGCAGCGCCCGGTCACCTCGCTCGATCAGCAGCGCGCCGATGCCTGCGACCAGGAGGCCGTCGTCGTCGAGGTGGTCGCGGTAGGTCGCCCAGTCGGTGGCGGTGGCGGCGGGCAGCCAGCCGCGCGGCTTGAGCCGGACCAGCCCGTCCGGGAGGTAACTGATCGTCAGGTCGCCCATGCGGAGTGAACGAGCGCGCGGTGCACTGCTCAGCCGTGCGCGGTCGAAAACGGTCGTTGTGGTCATGGTCCTGCCTCGTTCTCGGAACGGTGTCGTCGGGCGGCGGCACGAGGAGAAGTTACAACTAGAACAGTTCTAATTGCAATCATCCGAGTTGCAGTAAACTCAGGGCTGTGGCCACTGAGCGCGAGACCCGAGCCCAAACCGACCGCCAGCTGTGCGGGCTGGTCAACGGCCTGGCCAATCAGATCGAAGCCCACCTTCGGGCCCGCGCGGTCACCCTCGGTCTGACCGCCTCCCAGGGCGCCGCGCTGCGCGAGCTGACCCGCCCCATGACCTTGCGCGAACTGGCCAGCCGAATGAGCTGCGAGCCCTCCAACGCCACCTTCGTCGCCGACCGCCTCGAGGAGCAGGGCTACCTCGAACGCCACCCACACCCCGACGACCGCCGTGCCAAGCAGCTCGTCCTGACCCCCAAGGGCACCGAGCTTCGCGAACGCCTGCTCGACCTGCTCTCCGAAGACTCCCCCCTTGCCCCTCTGTCCCCCGAAGAGCAGGACATCCTGCAGCGACTCCTCGCCCGCGCCCTCATCCGCTGACCCGCTCCGACGGGCCTTCAAGGAGGCGTCTATACCGGCCGTAAACCCACACGCACCGACGAGCAGGTGCACCAGCTGCGTGAGTGCGCCACAGCCGGTGAACGGAGATCCGTGCTGGCCAGGAAATTCGGCATCAGCGGTAGCAGGCTGAAGCCCAGCCGCGTCGCGCCGGTCTTGTTGGCCACCAGCTCTCAGCCGATCCGCCTGGAGGCGGTCGGCCAGGGAAATGTCGGAGGGGTCCGCTAACTTCTGGACAATGCGCCCCGCCGACGTCCGCCGTCTCACCGTCGATGAGGCGGTCGACCGTTACATCGACATGGTCCGCGCCAAGACCGTCACCGGTGCGCTGGCGCCGAGTACGGCTGAGGTGTACGCGCGTGACGTGCGGACGTTCGCGGAGCTGGCCGGCGGTGACCAGGTGCTGGACGACCTGACCGGTGAGGACGTCGACGAGGTGTTGCTGCGGTTCGCGTCCAAGCCGGATGGGCGCCGCAGCGGCTCGGCCGCTGGGGCGGGGCAGGGCGAGGCCGTGCAGAGTGGCGCGTCGCAGAGCCGGTTCCGCCGGTCGGTGTCGGCGTTCTTCCGGCACGCGACGGTGGCCGGCTGGGTGCAACTGGACCCGATGCGGGCGGCCACGGTGGTGCCGCGCCATCGTGGCGGGCTGCGTCCGGAGCGGCGGGCTTTGACGCGTGAGCAGGCCGAGGGGCTGCTGGGCACGGCGCGGGAGCTGGCCGTGGGGTCACCGCAGGGGCGTAAACGGGCCGATCAGCGCACGGAGTTGCGGGACGCGCTGATCGTGATGCTGTTGGCGACGGTCGGGCCGCGGGTGTCGGAGCTGGTCCGCGCCGATATCGACCATTTCTACGTCAACGACGGGGTGCGTTACTGGCGGATCTTCGGCAAGGGCGGGGCGACGCGTGACGTACCGCTCCCCCGCGAGGTCGCGGAGGTCCTGGACGCGTATCTGGCCGAGCGGCGGACCCGAGAGACGGGTGGGGGTGCGCTGTTGCTGTCGTGGCGGGGGCGGCGGCTGGCGCGCGGTGACGTGCAGGCGGTGATCGACCGGGTGCTGGCGCGGGTGGATCCGCGGCATCGCCGTGGTGTGACTCCGCATGGTCTGCGGCACACCACGGCGACGCATCTGCTCGCCGCGGCGACCGACATGGACGCGGTACGCCGGGTGCTGGGGCACTCGGACCTGTCCACGCTGGGGCGTTACCGTGACGATCTGCCGGGTGAGCTGGAGGCGGCGATGCGGGCTCATCCGCTGCTGGGCGCCGGGTCCTCCGAGGCGGATGACGTCCCGCCGGGGTGAGGGGCGGGGCGTTCGGCGGTCTCCAGGCGGTGGCCGGTGCTGCGCGGGCCGAGGACGGCCACGTCGAGGCAGAGGATGACCAGGATGACGGCCGAGCCGGTGAAGACGGTGCCGGCGCCGAGGTGGTCCAGGGCGTTGAGGGCGATGAACGGCAGTACGGCGGAGGTCGCGCGGGACAGGGAGTAGGCGACGCTGATGGCGCTGCTGCGGATGCCGGTCGGGAAGATCTCCGCCTGGTAGGTGTGGAAGGCGTTGGAGAAGACGTTGGAGGCGCAGGTGAGCAGGAATCCGGCGGTGACGATCAGCGCGGCGTCGCGGGCGTAGCCGAACATCAGGCCGGTGACGGCCATGACGAGCGCGGATCCGACGATGAGCCATTTGCGTTCGATGCGTTCGATGATCGGTACGGAGAGGGCGGATCCGATCGGGTAGCCGAGGAAGCTGAGGGCGGCGTAGCCGAGGGACTGGACGACGTCGAAGCCTTTGGCGCCGAGTACGACCGGTGCGAGGGAGCCGAAGCCGTAGTAGCCGACGGTCTGCAGGATCTGGAAGACCCACAGCATGACGGTGCGGCGGCGGTACGGTTCGCCGAACATCTGGGCGAGGGTGATGCGGGTGACGGGTTCGTCGGGGGTGTCCTGCACGGGCGGCAGCGGGCCTCGTACGGCGGCGGCCTGTTCGACGGCGGTGACGACCGCTTCGGCCTGGTCGGGGTGGCCCTGGGCGAGCAGCCAGCGCGGTGACTCGGGCAGGCGTGCGCGCAGGATCCACACGATGAGCGCGCCGATGGCGCCGAACACCAGCAGCCAGCGCCAGCCGTCGATCAGCAGGTGTTCGTCGGCGACGAACCGGCCGCCGAGGAACGCCGCGACCGGCACGCCGCAAAAGCCGATGGTGTAGGCCCAGGCGATGCAGCGGCCGCGGACGTGACGTGGCATGAACTCGCTGAGGTAGGTGTCGACGAGGGTGAGTTCCGCGCCGAGCGCCAGCCCGCCCAGGAACCTCAGCAGCAGGAAGACCTCCAGGTTCGGGGCGAACGCGGTGAGGAGGGAGAACAGGGAGTACAGGCCGAGGTTGATCAGGAACATGCGGCGGCGGCCGAGCCGGTCGGCGGCGATGCCGAGCGCGATCGCGCCGACGAACATGCCGGCGAACGCGGAGGCGATGACGAGGGACTTCTCGTTCGTGCTGAGGTGCCACTCGTCGGTCAGGACCGCGCCGAGCACGCCGCCGAGGAAGACCTCGTACAGGTCGAAGAAGCTGCCCAGGCCGACGACGACGATCAGTGTCCAGTGCCAGCGGGTGAGGGGGAGGCGATCCAGGCGGGCGGTGATCGATCGGCCGGTCGGTTCCTGGGGCATGGGCGGCCTCCTCCTACGTCGGGGATGCCGCGCATGAAATCACTCCGGCCGTTGGTCGGGCCAGTGCGTGTCCGGCCCGTGAGATGCGGCGGCCGGTGGCGGAGCCCCCGCCGCCCGCCGCGGCGCCGTCGCCCGGTGCCGGCGGCGAATGGATGAGCTGGAACCAACGGAGCTGTCAGGTGCGGCCGAACCGGGAGGCGAACCGTGCGGTGAACAGGTCGGCGCCCTTGCGTTGGTAGACCGTCTCGGTCGTGGCCGCGGCGACGCCGTCTGGGGTGGGGAGCTGGCCGATGCCCGCGCGCGTTCCCAGCGGTAGCAGGATTCTTCGCTCGGGCGTCGGTGTGTGAACGGCGTCCGGCTGGTCGCCGGTGAGCTGCGCTTTGATGTTCTTCACCACGATGTCGGCATGTGTCATCGCGTAGGAGGCCATCTTGGGGTCGGGAAGTGCGGCGATGTCGCCGATCGCGTAGATGTGTTCGTAGCCTTGGACGTTCAGTCGCTCGGTGACCGGGACCGTCTTCTGCTCCGTCAGCGGCGAGAGGTGTCCGTCGGCCAGGTAGCCGGTGTTGATCTTGACGCCGAAGGCCTGAAACCAGATGTCCGCCACGATCTGCTCACCCTTGTCGGTAGAGACCGCGACGCGGCCGGCCCGACCGGCCTCGACCGTCGGCAACGCGGTGAGACCGGTGTTCAGCCGCACGTCGATGCCGAGCTCGTCCAGCCGGCGGCGTAGCTCGTTCCGCACTTCGGGAAGGAAGCCGGGGAGCAACTGATCGGCCCTGTCGAGGACGATCACGTACTTGTCCGGCCAGACGTCCTTGATCTCTCCGGCGAGCTCCAGACCGACCGGGCCGGCGCCGAGGATCAGCACGCGGTCGGTGCCGGCCAGCTCCCTGTGGGTCTCGCGCAGATCGTCCAGTTGCTGCTCGATGCTCGTCGACGCATGGTGCGGTTTGGCCGGATACGTGTAGCCGGAGCCGGTGGCCAGGACCAGATAGTCGGCCTCGACCCGCTCCCCCGAAGCGAGCGTGACGCCCTTCGGGTCCACTGAGACGGCTCTGCCGCGGATCACCCGTCCCCGTTGGAGCAGCGTCGCGAACGAGAAGAAGGCGTTGTGCGCCCAGTCCGGTCGGGTCAGTGCCCGCAGTGACGCGGCGGCGTTGACGAATGCCTCCCGGGGGTCGATGAGCGTGACGTCCGCCTCGGAGTCCAGCTCCTTGGCGACCAGTGACCCTCCATACCCTCCGCCGATGACCACCACTGCGTGATTCATTCTCGCTCCCAAGCGCATTGCCGTCGTTGGGCGGCACGCACGGCGCATCAAGACGAGAAATGGCGCCGGGCATGGCCGAAGTTGACGCGACAACTTTAAGTACGCGTTAGTTGTCGCGTCAACTTCGGGCCGTTATGATCGTGCCATGACGAAGCCCCGCACACTGGAACCTGAGCAGTGGGAGCTTTGGAACAGCTGGATGCAGGCGCAGCGTCTCCTGGCCCGTGAGCTGGACCGTGATCTGCAACGCGACTACGGCATCTCCAAGGCCGAGTTCAGCGTGCTCGTGACACTTCAACGGGCGGCCGAGGGCCAGATGCGCGTGGGCGAGCTCGCCGAGTCACTCGGCTGGGAGAAAAGCCGCGTGGCGCACCAGCTGACGCGGATGGAGAACCGCGAGCTCGTGGATCGGATCGCGAACCGGTCCGGCCGTCGGATCGGGATCAGGCTGACCGCCAAGGGCCGCACGGCCGTGGAGAACGCCATCCTGGGGCATGGGGACAACATCCGCCGATACTTCTTCGAAACGCTCACGCCCGAGCAGGCCGCAGCCATCCACGCGTGGAGTCGGCAGGTGGTCGACAGCATTGAAGCGCGCTGTGGTGAGGGCCCCGCCGCTCCCTAGCGGGACCTTTCGTTCGCCTGCGACATCAGCCCGAGACGGGGCCGAGCGGACGATCGATGATGGCGGTGGATTTACCGACGAGGGCGGCGGCGACGTAGCGGTCGATGAGGGGGACGTGGGCCAGCTTGAGGGCGGCCCGCCGGACGTGGAGCTGGGTGGTGGTGGCGGGGATGAACCAGCGGGTCCCCTTGCGGGCCACCTGCTGTTTCTCGGTGGCCAGGGGACGGAGTGTGCGTTCGTAGCCGTCCAGCGCGGCCTCGACGGACGAGGCGTGGGACAGGTGCTCGGCCAGGACGTAGGCGCCGGTGATGCCGAGGGAGGCGCCCTGGCCGGCCAGCAGGGACACGGCGTAGGCGGCGTCACCGACCAGTACGACGCGGTCGCGGCTCCAGGCGGGCAGGTCGATCTGGGCGACCTGGTCGTAGTACACGTGTTCGGGTGGCGGGCAGGCGGCCAGGGCGCGGGGCGCCACCCAGCCGAGGGGGGCGTACTCGCGGCGGATCGCCTCGCGCGGGTCGGCCGGCAGCGCAGGGTCGGCGGTGCGGTGCACGGTGAAGACGGCGACGCGTTCGCCGCGCAGCCCGTAGAAGCCCATCTGCCGGTCGACGGTGTCGGTCAGGCAGAACCGCCCGGCCACCAGGGCGTGGATGTCGGGGTCGTCGAATGAGTAGGCGGCGGTGTGGAAGCCCAGGTAGCGCAGGAACTCGCGTTCGGGCCCGAAGATCTGGCCGCGGACGGTCGAGTGGATGCCGTCGGCGCCGACCAGCAGATCGGCGTCGATCGTGCTGCCGTCGCCGAGGGTGACGGTGACACCGTCGGCGCGGTTGTCGATGCCGGTGAGGGTGGTGGCGTGGCGTATCTCGACGCCGCCGGGGACGTGGTCGCGCAGCGCGCGTTCGAGGTCGGGGCGCATGATGCTGGTCAGCCGGCCGTCCACGATCTTGGCGAACTGGGCGAAGCGCATGCTCGCGCGCCGGCGGCCGTTGTGGTCGCGGTAGCTCATCTCTTCGACGTCATAGCCGAGTTCGCGGATGCGGGGCAGTACGCCCATGGCCTCCGCGGCGTCGTAGCCGGGACCGAAGAAGTCGATCATGTAG
The DNA here is from genome assembly GCF_039541955.1 of Actinoallomurus oryzae. NCBI lineage: Bacteria > Bacillati > Actinomycetota > Actinomycetes > Streptosporangiales > Thermomonosporaceae > Actinoallomurus > Actinoallomurus oryzae. The sequence goes on from NZ_BAABHF010000069.1 coordinate 36,416, forward strand.
CCCTGGGTGCGGGGGCCGGGCGCCTTCTCCACGACGACGACCTCGGCTCCGATGGTGTCGAGGCGCTGGGCGAGGGCCAGGCCGGCGATGCCGGCTCCACAGATGATCACCTTCATGAGGGATCTCACTGCTCCTTGGTCGAGGGTCGGGGTTCGGTGGGAGCGACGAGGCGGCGCAGAACGGCCGTCAGGTCCGCCGCGTCCGGGCCGGGGCCGAGCGCGCGGTGCAGCATGATGCCGTCGATCGCGGCCGCGATCACCGCGGCGGTCGCGTCGGGGGCGGGGACCTGGTGCTCGGCCAGCCGGCCGGCCAGCGCCCGGCGGAACTCGGCGACGACCCCGCCCAGGGAGCGGCGCAGGTCCTCATCGCGGCCGGCGGCCAGGTAGGCCTCGGCGAACAGCAGCGAGGTCGGGTCCCGGCCGTCGTAGGCGGCCAGGAACTCCATCATCAGCCCCAGTGCCTCACCGGGCGTGCGCGCGTGTGCCAGGCCCGCGCCGGCCTGCTCGATCAGGTCGTGCATCACCGCCAGTGCCGCCTCGCTCAGCAGCGCCTGAACCGAGGCGAAGTGGTAGTGCACCACGCCGGGGGCCACGCCGGCCCGTTCGGCCAGCATCCGGGTGCTGACGGCCGCCCAGCCCCGCTCGGCGATCAGTTCGGCCGCCGCCGCCAGCAGCCGCCGGCGGGCCTCACGTCCGCGATCCGCCGCCGTCGTACTCATCGTTCCCACCTTCTGGTCGATCGCCCTGGACGTTCGTATTGGGCGATCGCCCAAATCTAGCACGACGAGTCCGCCGTACGCCTCGATCGCACCGGCACACCGCCGGCCGGGACGTCACCGCGCCGGGCGACCCCGGCGCCCTCCCCCAGGCAGATCCCGTGGCGGAGGCGCCTCCCCTATGACTCGGCGGGACCGCCTTGTCCGCGGGCCTTGAGCCATTCGCGTGCGAGGAGTCCGTAGACGACGTCGTCGTCGCGTTGTCCGTCGGGGAAGACCACTGCTTCGCGCAGCAGGCCCTCCTCGGTGAATCCCAGGCGGCGGGCCACGCTGCGACTGCGCGCGTTGTCGGTGCCGGTCCGCAGCTCGACCCGGTCCAGGCCGATGGGGCCGAACGCCTGGTCCAGGACCGCCGTGACGGCTCGAGTGACCAGACCCCGCCCTTCGAACGCGGGGTCGATCCAGTAGCCGATCTCTCCGGTCCGCATGGCCTTGTCGATCCTCAGGCTGACCGCGCCGACCAGCCTCCAGTCCCGGCCCGCCGGCACCGCGATGTCGAGGGGCAGCTGTGTTCCCTCGAGCCACGCCCGGCCCTGCTGTTCCAGGCGCGAGCGGGTCTCCTCGAGCGTTGCCGGATTGGTGGCGTCGAAGCCGGGGTCCCAGTGCGCGAGACGCTTGTAGTTGGCCATCAGCAGGGACTGGTGAGCCTCCGCGATCGCGACCGTACGCGGTATCAGCGCCGCGTCGTCACCGAGCGGGCAGGTGAACGTGGCGGGGGTGACCGTCGACACTCGTTCTCCCACTGAGTCGGTAGTGAGGCATCAGCCTCGGTGGCCGGCGCCGAGCGGTCAACGGGTTATCGCAGCCGGACGAGGCCGGCGGAGACGCCACTGCGGGTGAGGCGCTCGGCTACCAGGGGACATGCCCTTGGTCGTTGAAGAATCCGCCGGTGGGACCGTCGGCCAGCGTGGCCAGCTCCACGATGATCCGGGCGCCCTCCTCGACGGTGCGGGAGCCGCGGTGGCCGGTGAGGTCGGTGGCGGTGTAGCCGGGCGTCGCCGCATTGATCTTGATGCGGGACAGGTCGGGGTCCTTGGCGAAGGCGTGAGCGTACTGGACGGTGAGCATGTTGAGCGCGGTCTTCGACGACGAGTACGCGATCCGGCGGCCGGCGTCGCCGCCGAAATCGGTACCGCCGCTCGTCAACCCCAACGAGGCGGTGGTGCTGGACACGTTGACGATGCGCGGCGCCGCCGAGGCGCGCAACAGCGGCAGCATCGCGTGAATGACCGTGACGACGCCGAAGACGTTGACCTCATAGGTGTGGCGCATCTCGAGCGCCGTGGTGTCGGCGGCGAGCCGGTCCACGACGGTGCCCGCGTTGTTGACCAGCACGTCGAGTCGTCCATGGTCCCGGCGCAGCCGATCGGCCACCGCTTCGACACTGGCGGAGTCGGTCACGTCGAGCTGTACCGGCACGGCCGCCCCGCCGGCGCGAAGCTCCCCGGCGGCTGCGATACCGCGCTCCGGATCGCGGCTGCCCATCACCACGGTCATCCCGCGTTCCAGGAGCTGCCGGGCCGTCTCCTTGCCCAGCCCCTTGTTCGCCCCGGTCACGAGCGCCACCGGACGGTCGACCATGGCTCACCCCTTCTTCCCCGCGATAGCCGTCGAACTCGCGTTACAAGCTGTATCACAAGATACTAGCTGTATCATGAGTGAGTGGCCACGTCAGAGTCGAAGGAAGCCGGGCGGGGACTGCGGGCCGCCGGCGTGCAGCGGACCCGGCGCAGCATCCTCACCGCCGCACGCCGGCATCTCATCGAGACCGGCTACCACCGGCTCAGCCTGGAGGACGTCGCCGCCGACGCCGGCGTCACCCGGGTCACCATCTACCGGCACTTCGACTCCAAGCTCGGCCTGCTCGACGCCATCGCCGAGGACCTCGCCCAGCAGGCCGGCCTCGTCCCCGGCATGCATGAGGCGGCCCAGGTCGCCGAACCGGTCCCCGCCTTCACCGCGATGGTCAAGGAGCTGTGCCGCTTCTGGAGCACCGACCCGGAAGTCTTCCGGCGGCTGATCAGCCTGTCGGCCGTGGACCCGGAAGCCCAGCGCGTGGTCGCCGGCCGAGAACACTGGCGATACCAGCAGATCAGCGCGTTCGTGCAGCGCCTGGCCTCCGCCGACCGCCTCCGGGCCCCTTTCGACGTATCGCAGGCCACCGCCGTCGTCGGAACCGTGACGGGCTTTCCGGCGTGCGACGAGATCGCCACACGCCTCCGGATGGACCTGACCGAGTTGGACCGGACACTCCTGCCCGTGCTCGCCAGTGTCGTCCGACTCGACTGATCGACAAGCTCTCGCATTCCCGAGTGCTGCGGCGACCCCATGCCGGGTCACCGCCGAACCGCTGAGCTGGGCAAGAACGGTGCCGGGACCGATTTCCACAGGGCCTGTGGAAAACTCGGTGGGTAACCGCCGGCCAATACCCACATAGGTGGTGATTTCCCCGGCCGAACTGTGGAAAGCCCTGTGGATAACCCGGGGACAACGCGGCCGGCGGAACACCGCCCGCGAGAGCGCCGCGCGTACCGGAGACAGGTCCTGACCGGCGCTAACGAGACTCCATGGCGAGCCGCAGGCCCAGCCCGACCAGCACGACCCCGGACAGCTGTTCGAGCCGCCGCCGCACCGCCGGCCGGCCGAGCGCCCGCCCGGCGCGGCCCGCCAGCCAGATCAGGCTCAGGTACCAGACCACGTCGATCAGCGCCCAGACCAACGACAGCGCCACCAGCACCGGCAGGACGGGCGCGCCGTGCGGGACGAACTGCGGCAGGAACGACACCGCGAACACCCCCGCCTTGGGGTTGGCCGCGTTCGTCAGCAGGCCCAGCCGGTAGGCCCGCCACCGCGACACCGGCACCGCCCGCACCCCCGGCTCCCCCGCCTGCTCCACGGGACGCCGGCGGCGCGCGGACCACAGCGCCCGTACGCCCATCCACACCAGGAACACCGCGCCCGCGATCCGGATCGTGTCATAGGCGATCCGCGAGGCCAGCAGCAGCGCGGTCAGCCCGAACGCGGCCGCCAGCCCCCACAGCACGATCCCGGTCTCGTTGCCCAGCATCGCCGCCACGCCCGCGCGGCGGCCCGCGGTGACCGACTGGCGCACGATCACCGCCGTGCTCGGGCCCGGGATCAGGGCCACGACGATCGCGGCGCCGGTGAAGGCGAACAGCATCTGGATCATCGCCTCATGCTGGCCCGAGTCCGCACACGCGGGCAACCGGCTTTCGCCCCCCGGAGAGACGGGCGGCCTACCAGCTCGTACGGGCCGTGACCGGGCCGCCGTGCCCGGCGGGGTTCATCGTGCCCGGCCCGCCGGTCCGCGAGGGCCCCGGCGTCTGGGACTTCTCGCCCGACCGTGACGGCGACGGGCTCGGCCTGGACGGCGTCGGCTCCGGCGGCGGAGGCGGCTGTACCGGCACCGTGGTGGGCACCTCGGTCGGCGTCGGCGGCTTCGGGGACGGCTCACAGGAGTACAGCAGCAGGACGAGCAGGCCGAGCAGGACCAGCAGCGCCGCCAGCGACGCGACCGCCGCCGCCAGGCCCTTGGTGTCCCGCGCGGCCTCCGGGGCGGTCGGCGGTGCCGGAGGGGGCTGCAACGCCGGCGCCTTGGGACCGGACAGCCAGTACTGCTGGAAGCTGGGGCCGCCACGGCGGCGCCGGCCCAGCCCCCAGCCGCGTTCGAGCAGCACCGGCTTCAAGAAGCGTTCCGCCCCCGGACGGCCCTCCTCGTGCGCCGTGGCCACCCACGGCGCGCCGCCGTCGGGCAGCGCCGCCACCACCGGCGACGGGCCACCCGGCCCGGCCGGACGCGGGACCGAGGGGACGACGCCCACCCGCGGCGACTCGGCCTCCACCGCGGCGCGGAACCGGTCACGGGCCGCCGCGTCACCGGCCGCGGCGGTGGTCAGCAGCGCCACCTCCACCCGGCGGCCCTGAGGATCGGCGGCCAGGTAGACGATGCCGGCGGCGGACTCGTGCAGGCGCGACTCCAGCCGGAACGGCCCGAGCTCGGCCGGGTCCCCGACCTGCAGCGGTTTCGGCATGCGGCCTGCCTCCCCTCGCCTGCGGCCTGGCGCGACACACTAACAGCCTCGGCGCTCGGCGGGCCTTCAGCCAGATCGCATAAGGTCGTGCTCGTTGGCGCTGCAACGAGACCCTGACCTTGAGGGACTACATGACCATCGCTGTAGGGGACATCGACCAGGCCGCGGCGCTGCTTCAGCAGAGCGTAGCCGAAGTCAAGAAGGTCATCGTCGGCCAGGAACACATGGTCGAGCGCATGGTGATCGCGCTGCTCGCCCGCGGCCACTGCCTTCTCGAGGGCGTCCCCGGCGTCGCCAAGACCCTGGCCGTGGGCACGCTCGCCACCGTCGTCGGCGGGTCGTTCGCGCGGCTGCAGTTCACCCCGGACCTGGTGCCCTCCGACATCGTCGGCACCCGCATCTACCATCCCTCCACCGAGCAGTTCGACGTCGAGCTCGGCCCGGTCTTCGTCAACTTCGTCCTCGCCGACGAGATCAACCGCGCGCCCGCCAAGGTGCAGTCGGCGCTGCTGGAGGTCATGGCCGAACGCCAGGTCTCCCTCGGCGGCAAGACCCACCCGCTGCCGCGGCCGTTCGTGGTCCTGGCCACCCAGAACCCCATCGAGTCCGAAGGCGTCTACCCGCTGCCGGAGGCGCAGCGCGACCGGTTCCTGATGAAGGTCAACGTCGCCTATCCCGGTGCGACCGAGGAGATGCAGATCCTGCAGCGGATGAGCGTCGACCCGCCCGACGCCGCGCAGATCCTCGACCCGGCGAGCCTCATCCGCCTGCAGAAGGCCGCCGACGAGATCGCCGTGCACGAGCTGGTCGCCGACTACATCGTGCGGCTCGTCATGGCCACCAGAGAACCCGAGCAGTACCACCTGTCGGATCTGAAGGGCGTCATCGAGATCGGCGCCAGTCCCCGCGCGACCCTGGGCCTGGTCGCCTCCGCGCGTGCCCTGGCCCTGCTGCGCGGCCGCGACTACGTGCTGCCCGACGACGTACGCGACGTCGCCGTCGACGTGATGTCCCACCGGATCCTGCTGTCCTTCGACGCCATCGCCGACGGCATCGACCCGGTCGGCATCGTCCAGCGGATCCTGACCACCGTGCCGCCGCCACGCGTCGTGTGGAACAGCGAATACGCTTCATGAGCGGCGCGATGAGGTCCGACAGGCTCGGTGAGCTGGCGCCCGAGCGGTCCCTGCGGCGGCTCGAACTCGCCGTCACCCGCCGGCTCGACGGCCTGCTGCACGGCGAGCACCTGGGCATTCTTCCCGGGCCCGGCAGCGACCTGGCCGAGGCCCGCCTCTACCAGCCCGGTGAGGACGACGTACGGCACATGGACTGGGCCGTCACCGCCCGCACCACCACCCCGCACGTCCGTGACCTGATCGCCGACCACGAGCTGGAGGTCTGGGCGCTGGCCGACCTGTCCCCCAGCATGGACTTCGGCACCGCGGCCATGGAGAAACGCGACCTGGTCGTCGCCGCGCTCGCCGCCGTCGGATTCCTCACCACGCGGCTCGGCGACCGCGTCGGCGCCTACATCACCCACGGAGGAGGCCTGCGGCGCTGGCCCGCCCGTACGGGCCGCACCGCGATGTACGCGCTGTTGCAGGCGCTGCTGGACGCGCCCCGCACCGACACGGGCCGGCCGGGCCCCTCGCTCGCCGAGGCGCTCACCAGCCTCGCCCGCGGCCAGTTCAAACGCGGCCTGCGGGTGGTCATCTCCGACTTCCTGGACCAGGAGCGCACCGGTGACGGCGAACTGGCCTGGCAGCGTCCGATGCGGCGGCTGGCCGTACGCCACCAGGTCATCGCCGTGGAGATCATCGATCCGCGTGAGCTGGACCTGCCCGACGTCGGCCCGGTGATGATGACCGATCCGGAGAACGGCGAGGTACGGGAGATCATCTTGTCCCGGCGGGTCCGTGAGCGGTACGCCGCGGCCGCCGCCGCGCAGCGGGCCCGTACCCGCGAGGCCATCCGCGGCTGCGGCGCCGCCCACCTCGTCCTGCGCACCGACCGTGACTGGATCAGCGACGTCGCCCGCTTCGCGCTGCAACAGCGTCGCGTCGCCGGGCGTGCCCACCCGCAGGGGAGCCGCGTATGACCTTCCTGTCCCCGGGCCGGCTCTGGCTCCTGGCCCTCGTCCCGGTGCTGGTGGGCCTGTACCTGCTCATGCAGGCGCGTCGCCGGCAGGCGGCGGTCCGCTTCACGAACCTGGCGCTGTTGTCGCACGTCGCACCGCGCCGGCCCGGCTGGCGGCGGCATCTCGCGGCGCTGCTGTTCCTGCTGTCGGTCATCCTCATGACCGTCGGGTTCGCCCGCCCGGCCAAGCCGGTCAAGGTGCCCCGCGAACGCGCCACGATCATCGTCGCGATCGACGTGTCGCTGTCGATGAAGGCCACCGACGTGGCGCCCAGCCGGCTCGACGCGGCCAAGGCCGCGGCCAAGAAGTTCGTCCAGGACCTGCCGATCCGCTTCAACGTCGGCCTGGTCAGCTTCTCCGGCAGCGCCTCGGCGGTGGTCGCGCCGACGTTCGACCGCGAGGCGGTCGGCCATGCCATCGACGCGCTGCAGCTGGGCAAGGGCACCGCCATCGGGGAGGCCGTCTTCACCTCGCTGCAGTCGATCCGCTCGTTCGACGCCCGCGCCAACGAGGACCCTCCGCCCTCGCACATCGTGCTGCTGTCCGACGGTGACAACCAGAGCGGCCGGTCGGTCATGGAGGCCGCCGAGGCCGCCCGCGCCGCGAAGGTCCCCGTCTCGACGATCGCCTTCGGCACCCCGTACGGCATCGTCGACATCGACGGGGAGACCGTGCCCGTCCAGGTGAACAAGGCCACGTTGCGCAACCTCGCGCACGACACCTCCGGCAAGGCCTACGAGGCGCAGGCCGGGGCGGAGCTGTCGGAGGTCTACCGGCACATCGGCAGCTCGCTCGGGTACCGCATCGAACGCCAGGAGGCGGCCTCGCAGTACATCCTCGTGGCGTTGCTGTTCGCCCTCGCCGCCGGCGGCCTGTCGCTGGTGTGGTTCCAGCGGCTGCCCTGAGCGGGGCCCTCAGCGGCGTGAGGCGGGCCGTACGCCGCGCGCGACGTACCCGATGATGCCGAGCAGCACCAGCACGCCGAGCCCGTCGCTCAGCCCCTCCCACAGGCTGCCGAACAGGCCGTCGCCGCTGAGGAACAGGAACGAGGCGAACACCGTCGCCGCCGTCCCGGCCGCCGGCACCAGCGCGTAGGACCACGGATGCTGCTGCGCCCACGCCCGCGTACGGTCATGGCCGCGGCGCAGCAGCGCGCCGCCGGCGCCGATGAGGAAGAACACCGCGAGGCCGAACGACAGCGGCCCGGCGACGCTCAGGTGACCGCCGAGCAGGTGCAGCGCGAGGTCGGCGCCGCCCACCACCGCTCCCCCGGCCAGCGCGGCCGCCCAGGGTCCCTGTGAGGCCGCCGACATCGCGATCCACGCCGAGTCCGAACGGCTCGGCACATCCGGTTGATACGTCATATCGCGATGATGCGTCCGCCGGGCGCGGAACGCCATCAGGGATTCCCCCGACTCGCCCCTGAGGCCACCCCCACGCCCGCGTGCCCCGGGGGCCGCGGCGTCACGCGCGCGCCGCCGCGCTGGTACGGTCGGCCGACGTGGGGGAGCACTACTTCGCCGAGCGTCCGCAGGCGCGCAGCCGGCCGGGCACCGTGGACCTCGTCCTGCCCGATCTGCACTTCCGGCTGGCGACCGACCGGGGCATGTTCTCCCCCGACCGCGTCGACCTCGGCACACGCGTCCTGCTCGACAGCGTGCCGCCCCCTCCCCCCGACGGCGACCTGCTCGACCTCGGCTGCGGGTACGGGCCGATCGCGCTGACCATGGCCGCGCGATCGCCGCAGGCGATCGTCTGGGGTGTGGACGTCAACGAACGGGCACTGGAATGCGGGCGGGACAACGCCCAGGCCGCCGGCCTTGACAACGTAAGGTTCGGACTCGAACGCGACGTCCCGGCCGGCACGCGCTTCGCCGCGATCTGGTCCAACCCGCCGATCCGCATCGGCAAGCCGGCCCTGCACGGCCTGCTGGACACCTGGCTGCCTCGCCTGGTCCCCGGCGGGCGGGCCCACCTGGTCGTGCAGAAGAACCTCGGCTCGGACTCCCTGCAACGCTGGCTCCAGAGCCGGGGATGGCCCACCGAACGCCTCACCTCGCGCGCCGGCTACCGGGTCCTGGCCGTCACCAACCCCGAGAAGGACACACCGTGACCACCGCCGACGCCCGCAGGCAGCTGCGCGCCACCGACGTCAAGCGCCTCAACCGCGGCTGGCGGCGCCGTACCGAAAGCCGGCTCGGCCTGCTCGTGGAGTCGGTGACCCAGCCGTTCAACGTCGGCTCGATCATGCGGTCCGCGGCGGCGTTCGGGGTGGAGCACCTGTGGCTCGCCGGCAACGCCGCTCCCCCGACCCACCCCGGCGCCCGCAAGACCGGGCTGGGCACCGAACGGCTCGTCCCCTGGGACCCGGCCGTCCCCGTCCCCGACGCCGTCCGCGCCGCGCGCGAGGCCGGGTTCCGCATCGTCGCGATCGAGCTGACCACCGACGCCCTGCCCCTGCACGAGGCGCCGCTCGACGGCGACGTGTGCCTGGCCGTCGGCGGCGAGGACCACGGCTGCTCCCCCGCGCTGCTCGGCGCCGCGGACGCGGTCGCCTACATCCCCCAGATCGGGCGCGTCGGCTCTCTCAACGTCGCGGTCGCCACCGCGATCGCCCTGGCCGAGACCCGGCGCCGCGAATGGGCCCGCTGACCCTGCCCGCGGCGCCGGGAAGACCCGCCTGAGACCGGCGCCCTGCCGCGCGGCGCGGGCGGCGGGTTCGCGGGTCAGCCCTTCGCCATGTAGGTGGCGAACTCCGCCAGCGAGATCTCCCCGTCCCCGTTGGAGTCCATCCGCTGGACGACCTCCGTGGCGGTCTCCTCGGTGATGTCCTCACCGAGGGCCTTCATCAGCTGCTTCAACTCGGTGGCCGAGATGTGCCCGTCCTTGTTCGCATCGACGATCTCGAACGTCGCCGCGTAGGCGCTGGTGTCCGCCATGATCAAGCCTTCCTTGCTCGGAGACGCGGCCACCGCGGGCCGCAGCGCACGACAACCTAGTCCAAAAGCGGTAACCCGGAAGACATGGACACGACGCCGCGGCGGTCGTTTCCCCCGATGGAGTCGGGGCGGGAAGACCCTGCCGCGCGCCTTTACGAAGTAAGGTGAGTGGTGAATCGCGTTACCGGCCGCCGAGCCGCCATACTCGAACAGGTGTCACCGGAGTTTGCGTTCCTCGATCATCCCGGGCCCATCCCGTTCGCCCACCGGGGCGGCTCCCTGAACGGCCTGGAGAACTCCATGGCGGCGTTCGGCCACGCCATCGACCTGGGCTACCGCTACCTGGAGACGGACGTACGGGCCACGGCCGACGGCGTGCTGCTCACCTTTCACGACGCCGACCTGGAGCGGGTCACCGGGCGCGCCGGCGAGATCGCCCGCCTGCCCTACGCCGAGGTCGCCACCGCCCGCATCGGCGGCCGCGAGCCGATCCCGCTGCTGGAGGACGTCCTGGGCGCCTGGCCGGCCGCCCGCCTCAACATCGACGTCAAGGCCGAGACCGCGATCGCCCCGCTCACCGAGGTGCTGCGCCGCACCAACGCCTGGGACCGCGTGTGCGTGACCTCCTTCTCCTCCCGGCGGCTGAGACTCGTACGCGCCCGCATGCGGCTGCTCGCCGGCCACGACGTGTGCACCGCGCTCGGCCCCCGCGGGGTCGCCGCGCTGCGCGCCCACTCCCTCGCCGGGCCGCTGTCGGTGCTGCTGCGCACCGCCGCGACCGGCGCGCCGTGCGCCCAGGTGCCCTACCGGCTCGGCCGCAGCCGCTTCGTCACCCCCTCCTTCCTCGCCGGCGCGCACACCCTCGGCCTGAAGGTCCACGCCTGGACCGTCAACGACGCCACCGAGATGGCGCGGCTGCTCGATCTGGGCATCGACGGCATCATCACCGACGACATCGAGACCCTCCGGGACCTGATGAAGGCCCGCGGCCTGTGGGCGACCGCCACCACATGACCGGGCGAAACGACCGAATCGACGAAACGGCCCCCATGATCACCCCCTCCGGCGAAGCCGGGCCCACGACCGGGCGCAGCGAGACGGCGCCCGCCGCGGCGGCTCCGGGCAGCCGCCGCCGCGAGCAGCGCGGCTGGTACTTCTACGACTGGGCCAACTCCGCCTTCTCCACCACGGTCGTGACCGTCTTCCTCGGCCCGTACCTGAGCACGATCGCCCGCGCCGCCGCGGACGCGCACGGCTGGGTCCACCCGCTGGGCCTGGACGTCCGCGCCAAGGCCGTCTTCCCCTTCGCCGTCACCGTCTCGGTGATCGCCCAGGTCGTGCTGCTGCCCGTCACCGGCGCCGTCATCGACCACACCGGCCGTAAACGCTGCACCCTCGCCCTGTTCGCCTACCTCGGCTCGTTCGCCACGATCGGGCTGTTCTTCGCCTCCGGCGGCCGCTACCTGCTCGCCGCGGCCCTGTTCATCCTCGCCAACATCTCCCTGGGCTGCGCCGACGTCGCCTACAACGCCTTCCTGCCCGACATCGCCGACCCCGACGAACGCGACGCGATCTCCTCCCGCGGCTGGGGCATCGGCTACCTCGGCGGCGGGCTGCTGCTCGCCCTCAACCTCGTGCTGTACCTGCTGCACGACTCCTTCGGGCTGTCACAGGCCATGGCGGTACGGATCAGCCTCGCCTCGGCCGGCGTGTGGTGGGCCGCCTTCACGCTCATCCCGCTGCGCCGCCTGCGCGACCGGCACCGGGCCCGTACGGGCGAGACCGCGTTCGGCGCCGTACGGGCCGGGTTCGCCCAGCTCGGCCTCACCCTCAAGGACCTGCGCAACCGGCCGGTCACGCTGCTGTTCCTGCTGGCGTTCCTGATCTACAACGACGGCGTGCAGACCGTGATCACGCTCGCGGCGACGTACGCGACCGAAGAACTCGACCTGGGCCAGTCCGTCGTGATCGGCGCGGTGCTGCTCGTGCAGTTCGTGGCGTTCGGCGGGGCGCTGCTGCTCGGCCGGCTCGCCGACCGGTACGGCACCCGCCGCGTCGTGCTGACCTCGCTCGTCGCCTGGACGGTCGTCGTGCTGGCCAGCTACACGCTGCAACGCGGCTCGATCGCGCAGTTCATCGTCCTGGCCGCCGTGATCGGCGTGGTCATGGGCGGCACGCAGGCCCTGTCACGGTCGCTGTTCTCCCACCTGGTGCCGCGTGAGCGCACCGCGGAGTACTTCGGGTTCTATGAGATCAGCGACAAGGGCACGAGCTGGATCGGCCCGCTGGTGTTCGCGTTCGCCCTGCAGCTGACCGACAGCTACCGCAGCGCGATCGTCTCCCTGGTGATCTTCTTCGTGGTCGGGTTCGCGCTGCTGATCACCGTGGACGTCCCCCGCGGCGTCCGCGAGGCCGGCAACCCCCTCCCCCGCCGCGTCTGAGCCACCGCAGGGCCCCGGCGGCCGGCACCGCCGCGCCGGCACCGGACGATCTTCGACCGCCCGCGCGGACGCGTGAAAACCGCAGGGTTGGACCGGCGCTGAGGCGGGAATCTTGTGACGGTATCCAGCGTTGCTCCACTAACGAGAACGCAAGCCGTCTGGGAGGCACGTCACGATGGCCGAGCGCGCACTTCGCGGCACCCGACTCGGAGCCACAAGCTACGAGAACGACCGAAACACCGACCTGGCACCCCGTCAGGAGGTCATGTACGACTGCCCGAAGGGCCACCGGTTCACCGTCATCCTGGCCGCCGAGGCCGAGGTGCCGATGACCTGGGAGTGCCGGAGTTGCGGCGCCACGGCCCTGATGGTCGACGGGGAGATGCCACAGTCCAAGAAGGGCAAACCCCCGCGCACCCACTGGGACATGCTCATGGAACGCCGCTCGATCGAAGATCTGGAAGAGGTCCTCGCCGAGCGCCTGGCCGTGTTGCGGGCCCAACGCAGGAAGACCGCCTGACCCGAAGAATCGTTGACGGGCCGTGCCGCCAGACCCCTCGGCGGCACGGCCCGTCGCCGTTCGGTGCCGTCAACGGGCGTGCCACCGGCCGCGACCGAGCGTGACCGCGAGGCCCGGCGAGAGGTCACCGGCGCGTGCAGCCTGCGGCAGGGCGCGTCAGGGGCCGAACAGGGCTCGTGCGGCGGTCTCATCGCCTTCGACGTCGACGAGCCCATGGACGTCGTCGAGGGTGAGCGCACCCGCTGCCAGCCCGAGAACGATCGGGGCGTCGGCGCGCACGACGACATCGAGATCGCGACCATCATGCAGGGCCACCTCCACACCCGAGCGCGTAGACCGCACCTGGAGCAGCCGGCCGTCGACCGCGATCCCCACCGCCGACGCCTGGGGTACGGCCCTGTGGGCGAGCAGGGCCCGGAGACCGACGACGAGCCATTCGACCTGGAAGCGGTCGCCGCCCGACCCGCGCGCCATGAGCGGCGTGGACCAGCGGATGAGGCCCTCGACCGGCTCCCGCAGCTCCGCGCCCCATGGGGTGAGCGCGTACACGATGGCGTTGCCCTCCTCTGCCAACCGCCGCTCGACCACCCCGGCGGTCTCAAGGTCGCGAAGACGGTCGGCGAGCAGGTTGGTGGCCACGCCGCCGAGCCCGTCGAGCAGCTCGCGGTAGCGGGCGGGACCGATGAGGAGCTGGCGGACGATGAGCAGATTCCACCGGTCGCCGACGACATCGAGTGCCCGGGCGAGACCGCAGTACTGGCCGTAGCTCCGACTCATGGCGGCCACTTTACATTCTCAAGCTTCACTGACAATATCCAGCACATCGCCGGTAGGTGATCAAGGCCGACGCCGCGGCACGGCGACCCGACCCGGTCGTCGGTCGATCGCGACGTGATCGGCGCCCTGCGGGAGGGGTCCGGCCGCGGCGCCCTGGCCGGGGCCTGTCGCCGGCCGGCCCGGGCCGTGGGACGGCCACCGCCGCAAGCGCTCACGCCACAGGAGTGAACCGATGACCGACACCCCCTACCCCGGGCGAGGCCCGGACGCCGACGCCCGGGAGGGTGCCGACACGGTCCGGGCCGCGACGCACGGCGGCGCACCCGACACCATGACCCGGGCACGTGCGGCGTTGCGGGAGGTGGTTCCCCGCCTCGTCACCCTCCTGCGGAGCGTCCCCGACACCGGCTCCGCCGCGGTCGGCACCTGGACGGTGGGCGATGTCGCGGCTCACCTGACCCATGTTCTCCGCATGGACACCGACGCCCTCGCCGGAGCACCGGTCCCCGAGGCCACGGTGACAACGGCGGGAATGGCCGAGGCCAACGCCGAGATGCTGGCCCTGGACGACGAACGGGCCCCATCGGTACTCGCCGATCACATCGGCACGCTGGCAGACGAGTTCGACGCCGTCGCGTCGCGTTCGCGGGCGGCCACCGTCGATTGGCTGCAAGGCACCCCCCTGCCGCCGTCGGCGGTGGCGTGCCACCTGCTCGAGGAATGCCTGATCCACGGCCATGACATCGCCACGGCGACCGGGCGCCCGTGGCCGATCCGGCGCCACCACGCTCTGCTCGCCATCGAGGGCGCCGTACTTCCGCTCATCGCGGCTCTGCCGCCCACAGCCATGGTGAACCAGGACAGGGCGGGGTCTTTCCGAGCCCGCTTCGACTTGCGCCTGCGCGGAGGCCGACGCACGCTCATGGTCTTCGACCGCGGGTCGTTGACGATCGAGGCGGGGGACGCGCGCGACGTTGACGCCCATCTGTCCGCCGACCCCGCCGCGCTGATGCTGGTGTTCATCGGCCGACAAGCGATAGGGAGACCGCTCCTTGGCGGAAAGCTCACCGCCTGGGGCCCTCGACCCTGGAAACTCCTCCGCATGCTCACCGTCATCAGCCCCCCGTAGGCCGTCAGGCTCCGATCACACGGGCCGTTCCCGACGGCGGCTGGTGCACGTCCGTTGACGGCACCCGTCGTTGCGCGCCGCCCTCCCGTACGGGCGGGCGCTCAGCGCGGCTCCGGAGGGTCTTCCTCGATCACTTCGCCCCGTACGACGCGGTGGCCGGTGCCCGTGCCGCCCGCAGAGCCGCTCTGCGGGCCCGGTTCGCTCCGGGGCCGGGGCATGTCGCCGAATCCCCCGAAGGAGGCCGCTGCGCGGCTCTGCGCGACGCGGACGCGGCGCCCGACGTACGCCGACAGCGCCCGGCGTACGAGCGGCCGGGTGAACGGCAGGACGAACACCAGGCCCGCGACGTCGGTGAGGAAGCCGGGCGTCAGCAGCAGGACGCCGCCGACGAGCACCAGCGCGGCGTCGGCCAGCTCACGGTCGGGCAGCCCGCCCTGCCGGAACGACTCGGTCAGCGCGCGCCAGGCCCGCCGCCCTTCGCGGCGTATGATCCACGCGCCCAGCAGGCTCTCCAAGATCAGCAGAGCCACCGTGGGCCATCCGCCGATGGCGTGACCGACCTGGAGGATCACATAGATCTCCAGGACCGGAACCGCCAGGAAGGCGATGACCAGCGTCGCGCGCAGCATGCCTCCATTGTGACCCGCCGGGCGCATGGTTCGCGCGCCCGGCCGCACATCGGGCGCCACTGTCACGGGACCGCGGTGAACAGTTCGTAGCTGTGACCGTCAGGGTCGCGGACATAGACGCCCCGCCCCCCGCCGAGATGGTTCACCTGCCGGTCCCAGCCGTTCGCCGGCCCGGAGCCGAACGCGATCCCCGGCGCCCGCCGCAGGCGCGTCAGCACGCCGTCGAAGGTGGCGTCGTCGACGAGGAACGCGTAATGGCCCGGCGTGGCCCCGCGCCGGTCATCGAAGTCGAAGGTCAGGTCGCCGTTGATCCGTACCGGCGAGAACGGCCCGGCGTCCGCGTCCGGCGCGGGGGCCGGCAGGCCCAGCAGGTCCGCCAGGAACGCGGCCGAGGCGCGCCGGTCGCTCGCGGGCACGATCAGGTGGTTCAGCACGACGGGCATGGCGTCACTCCCTCAAATGTATGCGAATCGCATACGAATATACATGCGATTCGCACGTATAGGATGGCGTCATGCGTCCCGATGAGACCGACGGTCCCGATGAGGCCGACGACGGCGGGCCGGCGCTGTTCCGGCTGGTGCGGTTCTGGTCACGCCGCTGGAGCGGCCTGGCCGCCGAGGAGCTGACCGGGCAGGCGCGCCACGTCCAGCACATCCTCACCGTCGAGGCGGTCGAGGGCGCGGCCGAGGCCGACGTGGGCACGATCGCGCACCGGCTGGGCCTGGACCACTCCGGCGCCAGCCGCATGGCCCGCGACGCGGTCGCCGCGGGCTACCTCGTACGCGCGGCCTCCGAGCGCGACCGCCGGCGCGCGTCGCTGCGCCTGACCGCCGACGGCCGGGCGCTGCTGGAGGGCTCGCGGCGGTGGCAGCGCCGGACCTTCGCCGAGCTCACCACCGGCTGGGACCGGGCCGACCGCGAGCGCTTCGCCGCCTACCTGCGGCGGCTCGCCGACGAGCAGGGCGCCTGAGATTCGTCATGCGTGAGGATCACCGGCACCCGCCTTTACGTAGTAAGGTCGCGCCTGGCCGCGGGAGGTACGGCACCGCTCCCGGCCGCCGCGCGCTCTCTCAGGACGGGCGGCGTCCCGCCAGGCGGCCCAGGCGGCCCTCAACGCCCCACCGGGTGAGCTTGACGAACGCCTCGACCATGATGTCGCGGCTCATCTTGCTCGCGCCGTGGGTGCGCTCGACGAACGTGATCGGCACCTCGGCGACCTTCAGGCCCGCGCGGACGGTGCGCAGCGTGAGGTCCACCTGGAAGCAGTAGCCCTGCGACGTCACGTCGTCGATGCCGATCTTGCTCAGCGTCGTGGCGCGGTAGGCGCGGAAGCCGCCGGTCGAGTCGTGGACGTGGAAGCCCAGCAGCACCCGCGAGTAGGTGTTGGCGCCGCGCGAGAGCGCCTCGCGCTTCTTCGGCCAGTTCTCCACCCGGCCGCCGCGGACCCACCGCGACCCGATCACCAGGTCGTTGTCCTCCAGCGCGCTGAGCAGCCGGGGCAGCTCCTCGGGCTGGTGCGAGCCGTCCGCGTCCATCTCGACCAGCACGTCGAAGCCGCGTTCGAGGCCCCACCGGAACCCCGCGACGTACGCGGCGCCCAGGCCTTCCTTGCCCTTACGGTGCAGCACGTGCACATGGTCGTCCTCGGCCGCGAGGCGATCGGCGATCTCCCCGGTGCCGTCGGGGCTCGCGTCATCGGCCACGAGCACCTCGGCCTGCGGCACGGACGCGCGGACCCGCCCGACGATGCTCTCGACGTTCTCGCGCTCCTGATACGTCGGGATGATCACCAGAACCCGTCCGACGCCCTCCGTGGTCTCCACCCGCTAGGTCCCCCTGCTCGTCCGTGTCCTCCAGGCGGCGACCGCCGCCGCCGCGAACCCAAGCAGCGCCAGCGCCCATTCGGGGGTAGCGCCGAGATGATCGGAAAGCGTACGCGACGAGCGCAGGGGTACGCGCTCGACCTGCACAGCCGGTGTGAATTCCTGCGAACGGTCCAGCACCCGCCCGTCGGGGGTGATGATGCCGCTGATCCCGCTCGTCGAGGCCACGAGCATGGTGCGGCCGTGCTCGACCGCCCGCAGGCGTGACATCGCGAACTGCTGCGGCGGCAGGCTGGTGTGCCCGAACGTCGCGTTGTTGGTCTGCACGACCAGCAGCGGGTTGCTCGCCACGTCGCGTACGAGGCCGTCGTAGGCGACCTCGAAGCAGATCACGTCGCCGATCCGCACCGGCCCGAGCCGGAGGTTGCCGGCCGAGCGGCCCTTGACGAACTCCCCGACCATGTCGAAGCGGGTGATGACCTTGCGCAGGAAGCCGCGGAAGATCGGGATGTACTCCCCGAACGGCAGCGGGTGCCGCTTGACGTAGTAGGCGCCGGGGCCGGTCTTGGGGTCCCACACGATGCCGCGGTTCTCCACGTGCTCGCCGTCGCCGTGGTCGATCACCGCGCCGACCAGCACCGGCACGCCGACGTCGCGGACGGCCGCGTCGATCACCTGACGCGCCTGGGGGTCCTGGTACGGGTCCAGGTCGCTGGAGTTCTCCGGCCAGATCACGATGTCGGGCCGGGGCAGCCTGCCCTGGCGTACCTCCTGGGCCAGCTTGTGGGTCTCGCGGGCGTGGTTGTCCAGGACGGCCTCGCGCTGGCCGAGGAAGTCCAGGCCGGCGCGCGGGACGTTGCCCTGGACCACCGCGACCGTCACCGGCCGGCCGCCCGAGGGCCGCGGCACGAACAGCCCGGCCAGGCCGAGCACCAGCACCCCGGCGAGCATGAGCGCCACGCCCCGCACGCCCGGGGCCGAGTCCGGGGAGGACGTGCGCCGCCGCCACAGTGCCAGCGCCGAGGCGGCCAGGAGCCCGCCGGTGAGCGCGATCACGAAGCTGATCAGCGGCGCGCCGCCGAGCGGGGCGTACCCGGTGTAGGGCGAGGCGGTCTGGCTGAAGGCCAGGCGCCCCCAGGGGAAGCCGCCGAACGGCACCCGGCCGCGGACGAACTCCTCGGTGATCCACAGCGCGGCGGTCCACAGCGGCCAGCCGGGCAGCCGGGTCGCCAGGGCGATGCCGGTGCCCAGCAACGCGAAGTAGAGCGCCTCGAAGACGCTCAGGGCCAGCCAGGCGTCCATCCCGACCGGGCGCAGCCCCTCGAACAGCGGGAAGCAGAACGCCAGCCCGTACAGCATGCCCAGGCCGGTCGCGGCGCGAAGGCGGCGGCCGCGCAGGATGAGGGCCAGCATCGCGGCCGAGACCGGCGCGAGCGGCCACCAGCCGACCGGGGGGAACGCCGCGGCCAGCAGCAGTCCGGCCAGGACCGCCAGCGCCGGGCGCCGCAGTCGGGTGGGGAATCGACGCCGACGGGACTCATCGGCGACGCCGGGGGTCTCCTCGGCGAGCATGTCCTGCGCCACCAACGCTCCTCGTCCGCATCGTTCGTTCTTGCGGAACGGTATCGTCCACGGGCCGCTGGGACGAATGGGGAGGTGCGCCGGGGCCGTCCGCACCGCCGCGGCGGCACGCCGTACGGGCGTCGAAACGGAAGAGAGCCCGGGCGGTCCCTTCGAACCGGACCCGTCTCGTCGGCGGCGAGCGCGTCGGTCCGTTGTCTGATGGGTGCCCAGGCTCTTACCGAGTCTCACCGGCGCCGGTCCGGGGTGCTCCCGGCCCGGGCGCGCGGATGGCCTGCGTCTGGCTTTCGACGGTTGGCGCCGCACCGCGGCGCTGCCCTTCCCCCGTCACGGCGCAGGTGCCGCGTCGCCCCGACCGGCCGGCCGGTAGGCCCTGTGGTGGACGCCTAGGCAACTTATCGGTATCCGAAGCGATGTCAACCCTGGCCGCCGGCGCCACGCACCGTCAGGAGGTGCCGGGGACCACGACCGTTCCGGTCGCCGTGACGACCACCAGCGGTTCGGCCAGCACCTCCGCGGCCGACTCGCCCTTGTCCGGGCGTGCGCGGCACACCACCCGCGCCTCCAGCGCCAGGGTGCGGCTGCGGCGGCCCACGCGGGTGACGGTCGCGGTCGCCTCCAGCACGTCACCGGCCCGTACGGGAGCGCGGAACGCCACGTCCTCGTAGCCGGCGAACAGTCCCTCGTCGCCGTCGGTGCGGATGCACACCTCGGTCGCGACGTCGCCGAACAGGCCCAGGACGTACGCGCCGTCCACCAGGCTGCCGCCGTAGTGCGCGTGGCCGTACGGAACGTAGCGCCGGTGCGTGACGCTCAGGCCCGTACGCGTGTCCTCACTCACGAGTCCTCCTTCGTCGGGAGAGAGACCAGGCACGCGTGCTCGCCGGTTCGCTCGCTCCGCTCGCTCACGAGTCCTCCTGCGGGGTCCAGGTGGGCAGCAGGGCGTGCACCAGGTACGAGGCGACCTCGGCGGGGGTGGTGCCCTTGCCGAAGATGCGGTCGACGCCGAGCTCGGCCTCGGTGACGGTGTCGAAGCGCGGCCCGCCGGCGATGAGCAGCGGGCGTCCCATGCCCGGCCCGACGGCGGTCGGGTAGGCGGCGTGGAAGGCCGCGGCCATCTGCTTGGTGTTGTGGATGTGGGCGTTCTTCTGGGTGACGACCTGGGAGACGAGCACGGCGTCGGCGTCCTCGGCCTTGGCGCGCTCGAGGAGCTCCTCCACGGTCACCTGGGCGCCCATGTTCACCACCTGGATCTCACGGTGGTACTCCAGGCCCTTCTCACCGGCGAACCCCTTGACGTTGAGGATCGCGTCGATGCCGACGGTGTGGGCGTCGGTGCCGATGCAGGCGCCGACCACGACGAGGCGGCGCTTGAGCACGGTGCGGATGGCCAGATCGACCTCCTTGGCCGGCAGCAGCGGGTACTCCCGCCCCTCGGGCACCTCGATGCCGGCGTAGTCGATCAGGTGGTTGACCTTGCCGTAGACGATGAAGAACGTGAAGTGGGGCCCCATCGCCTTGGCGTGGACGACGCTGGCCGGGTCCAGGCCCATCTGCCGGGCCAGGGCCAGGGCGGCGAGCTCGGCGCGCTTGCCGGCCGGCACCGGCATGGTGAAGGACATCTGCACCATCGCGTCGCCGGTGGTGTCGCCGTAGGGGCGGATGATGGACGGGAGGTCGGTCGCCTCCGGGACGTCGGTCGTGGTCTCGCGCTGGATCACCGCTTCACGCTCCCTGCGGGCGTCGGGGCCATGCGGCCGGCGTGGGGGTCTTCGGTCTCGAGGATGTCCAGGGCCGGGCCCACGTAGCCGTCGGCGCGCTCGACCACGCCGTCCAGGCCCTTGCCGCCGTCGGCGGGCCGGCGGGTCACCCCGAAGGTGCCCTCGGCGATCGCCGTCAGGAGCGTGTCGTCGCAGATGCGCTCCAGCAGGTCCACGGACTCTTCCAGCACCTGCTTGGCGCGCTGGACGACGAAGCCGTCGGGCCGGGGCACGAAGTCCTCGGCCAGGGCGCCGCAGGCGTCGCGGACGTACCGGACGTTCTCCAGGGCCAGGTCGCGGTCGGACAGCCAGGGGGTGTGGATACCCTCGGTCATCATCCCGATCAAGATGATCGACTGTTCGGTCATCACCCCGGCCAGGTTGAAGAAGGCGTCCAGCAGGTAGCCGGCGAACACGTTCCCGGTCATGTGCTTGGTCGGCGGCATGTACTTCAGCGGCGCGTCCGGGAACAGTTCGCGGACGAGCTGGGCGTGGGCCAGCTCCAGCCGGAAGGAGTCCGGCAGGGCCGGGTTGATCTCGAAGGCGTGGCCGAGGCCGAGCTGGGAGTCGGTCAGGCCCGCCTCGCGGCCGAAGCGTTCGTTCAGCAGCTGGCTGACCACGACCGTGTGCGCGGCGTCGACCGCGTCGGCGGTGGTGAGGTAGTTGTCCTCGCCGGTGTTGATCACGATGCCGGCGCGGGCGTGGATCTGGCGGGAGAACCGCTGGTCGATGAAGGTGCGCCGGGGGTTGATGTCGCGGAAGATGATGCCGTACATGCAGTCGTTGAGCATCATGTCGAGGCGTTCGAGGCCGGCGAGGGTGGCGATCTCGGGCATGCACAGGCCCGAGGCGTAGTTCGTCAGCCGCACGTACCGGCCCAGCTCCTTGGACACGTCGTCGAGGGCGGCGCGCATGAGCCGGAAGTTCTCCTGGGTGGCGTACGTGCCGGCGTAGCCCTCGCGGGTGGCGCCCTCGGGCACGAAGTCCAGCAGCGACTGGCCCGTGGAGCGGATCACCGCGACGACGTCGGCGCCCTCGCGTGCGGCGGCCTGCGCCTGCGGGATGTCCTCGTAGATGTCGCCGGTCGCGACGATGAGGTACACCCACGGCTTGGGCGGGTCGCCGACCGCGGCGAGCATCTGGTCGCGTTCGGCGCGGCGGCGGTCGATGCGCGTGAGGCCCTCCCGCGCGGCGGTGCGGGCGTGCGAGGCCGCGGCGGCGGCGTCGTCGCCGGAGGGCAGGCGGAAGGTCACCGCGCCCAGCGCGGCGGCCTGCGCCAGCGAGGACAGGTCGGCGTAGGACTCGCGGCGCAGAGCGTCCCAGACGGGCAGCGCGACGCCGTGCTCGAGGCCGACCTGGTCGCGTACGGCGTCGACGAGGTGGTTCACCCAGGGGCGGCCGTCGGAGTCGGCGCCGGACAGGCCGGCCAGGCGCAGCTGCGCGCGTTCGACCGAGACGGTCGTGTGCGTCCGCGCCATCTCGATGACCGGCTCGGCGGCGCGCTCGGCGAGCCGGCGCGCCTTGGCCACCACCTGCGGATCCAGGTCCAGTTTGCCCATCACTCCTCCACCCGCTCCTTGAAGATCTTCGCTACGCCCGGTTCGGTGCGCAGCAGGTCCAGTGCCATCTGGGCGTGCCCTGGGGCGTACCCGTTTCCGATCAGCATGGTCACGTCGGCGGCCAGTCCTTCGGCGCCGAGCGCCGCGGCCGAGAACGAGGTGGCCATCGAGAAGAAGACCACCGTGCCGCCTGCGGCGGTGGCCAGGATCGCGCCGTGCTCGCAGCCGGGCACGTCGACGCAGACCACGGTCACGTCGGCGCCCGGTTCGCCGACGGCGTCCGCGAGCGCGATCGGGTCGCGGGCGTCGGCGATCACGACGTCGTCGGCCAGGCCCGCGGCGCGCAGCCGCGCCGCCTCCGCCTCGAACGGGACGACTCCGATGGTACGTGCGGCGCCGGCGCGGCGAGCCGCGGCCAGGGCCAGGGATCCGCTCTTGCCCGCGGCGCCGATCACCGCGACGACCGGCGCGGTACGGGCGGCGACGACGCGGTGGGTCAGCGCGGGCGCCCCGCAGACGTCCATGACGGCCAGGCTCAGGCCGGCCGGCAGGTCGGCCGGGAGCTCGGCGGCGATCGAGCGGGCGAACAGGATCGCGTGGCCCTCGGCCGGGATCTGTTCGCCGCGGCCGTCCCAGCGGCGCAGGTCGTCGGTGATGTGCAGCGGCGTGAGGGTCAGGGAGACCAGGGTGGCGATCCGCATGCCGGGGGCCAGGCCCAGCGGGGACTTCGGGCCGACCTCGTCGACGACGCCGATGAGCATGCCGCCCGAGCCGGTGACCGGGTTGTGCATCTTGCCGCGGGTCCGGATGATCTGCAGGACCTCGGCGCGGATGGCGTCCGGATCGCCGTCGTGGGCGGTGTGCAGCTGCCGGTAGGAGGCCGCGTCCAGGTTCAGGCGTTCGAGGCGGACGCGTACCTCGTCCTCGGCGATCCGTGGATCGGGATCGAGACGGCGGGCCGCCTGCGGCAGTACGCCGGGCGGCTCCAGGACCCGGTGCAGGCCGACCGGAGAGCTGTTCATCCCTCACCTCAGGTAGCGTGTAGTGGAATATCTGCTGGGGGAACCTAGTTTAGAGAAAGAATTTCCCGTATGGTCCCGCAGACAGTGAACATCATCCGCGATCTCCGCGAAAGACTAGGGGTGAAGCTCGTGACCGCTCTTGCCGAAGACTCGGTGGTGACCCTCGATGGCCGCCTCCAGCCGTACACGTACCGGCGTCATGAGTTGATCGAGCCGGACTGGCGCCGCTTCCCCGGCTGGCGCGAGGTCACCGCGGCGGAGTGGGAGTCCGCGCAGTGGCAGCGGTCGCACTGCGTCAAGAACGTCCGCCAGCTGCGGAGCCTCATGGGCGACCTGCTGAGCGAGGAGTTCTACGCCGACCTGGAGCGCGACCAGCGCGAGCGGGCCACCATGTCGATGCTGCTGCCGCCGCAGATGCTCAACACCATGAACGTCGACAGCACCGAGGCGTTCTACGCCGACCCGGTGCGGCGCTACATGCTCCCGGTGTTCAGCGACCGGCGCACCGACTGGCCCTCGCACCCGTTCGCCAGCCGCGACTCCCTGCACGAGGCCGAGATGTGGGCGGTGGAGGGGCTGACCCACCGCTACCCCACCAAGGTCCTGGCCGAGCTGCTGCCGACCTGCCCCCAGTACTGCGGCCACTGCACCCGCATGGACCTGGTCGGCAACTCCACGCCGCAGATCGACAAGCACAAGTTCGCCCTCAAGCAGCCCGACCGGCTGGAGGAGATGCTGGCCTACCTGAGCCGCACTCCGCAGGTCCGTGACGTGGTCGTGTCCGGCGGTGACGTCGCGAACATGCCGTGGGCGCGGCTGGAGACCTTCGTCGACCGGCTGCTGGACATCGACAACATCCGCGACATCCGCCTGGCCACCAAGGCCCTGATGGGCATGCCCCAGCACTGGCTCCAGGACGACGTACGCGCCGGGGTGGAGCGCCTGGCCACCAAGGCGCGCGAGCGCGGCGCCCAGCTCGCCATCCACACCCACGTCAACGCGGCCCAGTCGATGACGCCGCTGGTCGCCAAGGCGGCCCAGGCCCTGATCGAGGCCGGCGTCCGTGACGTGCGCAACCAGGGCGTGCTGCTGCGCGGCGTCAACACCAGCGTCGAGCAGCTGCTGGACCTGTGCTTCGCGCTGCAGGACAACGGCGTGCTGCCCTACTACTTCTACCTGTGCGACATGATCCCCTTCAGCGAGCACTGGCGGCTCTCGCTCGCCGAGGCGCAGCGCCTGCAGCACGGGATCATGGGATACCTGCCCGGCTTCGCCACCCCGCGCATCGTGTGCGACGTGCCCTACGTCGGCAAGCGCTGGGTGCACCAGGTCGCCGACTACGACACCGAGCGCGGCATCTCCTACTGGACGAAGAACTACCGCACCGCGCTGGAGGCCGACGACCCCGAGGCCCTGGAGCGCCGGTACGAGTACTACGACCCGATCCACCTGCTCCCCGAGAGCGGGCAGGCCTGGTGGGAGGACCACGCGCGTGAGGCCCAGGGCCGCGACGTCGGCCTGGCCGCGGCCAGCCGTGCCGCCTCCGAGGCCATCCGCGACGCCTGATCTCCGATGACCGGGACGCCCCACGGCGTCATCCGGCCGCGCCGGGCCACCGCCCGGCGCGGCCGGACCCGTTTTCGGGCCCGTCCCGGCCCCGGACGGCCCGCCGGGACGGTGAGAACGGTCAGGACACCGTGAACCCGTCGCAGCCGATGTAGTAGGCGTCTCCGTTCGGGTGCACGTGGTACCAGACCACCGTCCACGTGCCCGCCTGCAGGTCGTAGGCCCAGTCCTTCGGCCGGGTGAAGTCACGCGGGTAGTGCAGGGTCGCCCAGTCGGACCCCTTGAGCACCACCGGGCGCGTCGTGACGATCCCGGTGACCCGGTTGCCGCGCAGCGCGACCGGGGGACGCATCTCGGCCGCGACGTAGTAGGCGTCCGGAGCCCCGTCCGCCGCGCGGAACCCGACGTCGGCGCTGCCGCGGGGAGCGGCCGGCTCCCGAGGAGCCGTCCACTGCGCCCCCAGCGCCTGCACGGAGGCCTCGGTGCGCACGGCGGGCGCGCACCGTCCGTCCTTGGGCGACCAGGCCATCGCCGCGAAGTCCGCGTCGGTCTCCTTGGAGAAGACGTCCGTGGGCGTCCCGGCGCCCGCGGGACGGGTGGCTCCGCCGGTCGCGCCCGGCGAGCGGCCGGCGCCGGACCGCGCCGTGCCCGATGCCGAAGGGGAGCCGGCCGCGCCGCCGCTCCGCGGCAGGAACTGGAACAGCAGCACCCCGGTGACGACGACGGCCGCCGCCGCGCCGCCGCCGATCATCCCGAGCAGGGTCCGGCGGGAACGTGGCTCCGGGGCGGGCCGGGTGAGCACGCCGGTCGCCCGGTCATGGCCCGGCGGGACCAGGCCGTACGCGACCGCCGTCGGTAGATCGGGCGGCGGGACCTCGGTCCGGTCGAGCAGCCGCCGATACGCCGGGTCGTCGGCGATCGCGCCCGGGACGCCGCACAGCGCCGGCACCTGCCCCGCGGCGGGCCGCGCCGCCGGATCCTTCTGCGCGCACCGTGCGATGAGCCCGGCCAGGGCCGGGTCGGCCCCGGCCACGTCGATGGGCTCGTGGACGCTGCGGTAGATCACCGCGTGCGCGTCACCCGCGCCGAACGGCGGGCGCCCGGTGGCCGCGTACGCGACCGTTCCGGCCAGCGCGAACACGTCGGCGGCCGGGCTCATCCACTGCCGGCGGATCACCTCCGGCGCGAGATAGCCGGGCGTGCCCGGCGCCGCTCCGGTGTGGGTGATCGCGGTCTGGTCGTCGCCGCGGGCGATGCCGAAGTCGATCAGGCGCGGGCCGTCGGGGGCCAGGATGACGTTGTGCGGCTTGAGGTCGCGGTGCTGGACCCCGCGCGCGTGGACGTCGGCGAGGGCCTCGCCGAGCGCGGCCATCAGCCGCAGGCAGGTCGCGGCGGGCAGTGGCCCGTGCCGCGCCACGGCCTGGCTCAGGGTCGGTCCCTGCACATATTCGGTGGCCAGCCAGTACGGGGGCGCGTCGAGGCCGGCGCCGACCAGCGCGGCGGTGAACGGGCTGCGCAGCTCACCGACGGTCGCCACCTCGCGGCGGAACCTCGCCAGCGCCTCGGGGCTGTCGAAGTCGGCTCGGATCACCTTGAGCGCGACGTGGCGACCGCCCGGGGACAGCCCAAGGTAGACCTGTCCCATCCCGCCGGCGCCCAGCCGGGCCAGCAGCCGGTAGCCGCCGATCTCCGCCGGGTCGCCGGCTCGCAGTGCCTCCATGGTCGGACGCTCCGTGGTGATCCGCGTGTGCACGCCCCTCGTGCATCCGGAAGATCTTAGCGATCACGGGCCTGCCCTTGACCTGCGAGAGGCGAAGCCCGCGACCGCCGGTGACCGGCCGCGGGCTTCGCCGCTCCTGTGGTCACTCCCCCATGCGCCGGGCGATCGCCGGGGGTTCCCGGCCGGCGAGGAGCCAACCGGCCATGGCGGCGGCCGGCGGGGTGCCGGCCACGATGCCCAGCGGGAAGCCGATCGGGACCCGGCCGAAGACCGCCAGGTCGTGCCGGTAGACGGCGAGCAGGCCCAGGCACGCGCCCGTCACCCCCAGCGCGACGCCGAGCAGCGCCA
This sequence comes from Actinoallomurus oryzae, assembly GCF_039541955.1. Lineage (NCBI taxonomy): Bacteria > Bacillati > Actinomycetota > Actinomycetes > Streptosporangiales > Thermomonosporaceae > Actinoallomurus > Actinoallomurus oryzae. The sequence continues at coordinate 63,197 of NZ_BAABHF010000069.1, forward strand.
GTGCGCCCGCCGTGGCCGCGGTGAGGGTGCGCCGGATCCCGCGTGAGGCGCCGGCGGCGGTCAGGGTGCGCAGGTCGGCGGCGGCCTCGCTGCGGATCAGCCCGACCGTCATGGCCAGGATGCCGAGCGCGAGCAGCATGCCGACGGCGGTCGCGCCGGCCCGGACGTTCCGGGCGGCGGCGTGGCCGGTCCGGGTCTGGATGGTCAGCCCGGCGGCGGCCGCGATCTTTCGGGCGCCGGCGATCTGCCGCGCGGTGAGCCGGCCGCCGGACTGGACGATCCACCCGGCCCGCGCCCGCGTCCAGTGCCGGCGGGCCAGCCCGCCGGCGGTGATGGCGGATGTGGGCAGCGACGTGTAGGCGGGGGCGTGGATACGGGTGATGACCGGCACGTCCGTGCCCCGGCCCCTTCGGCCCGAAACCGGGAACACGGGCCGGTCGGACCGGGCGGTGAGGACGTCGGTGGCCGGTGCGATCGCGGCCGGATCGACCTTGAGGAAGCCGAGCAGCTCCGGTGACGCCACGTACAGCGGTATGTCGGCGCACTCGCCGCCGCGCGGCACGCAGAAGATCGCGGTCATCCGCGCCGGTCGGCCCCCGTCCCTCTGGGGCGGCAGCGCCGGATCGATCGGCACGTCCAGCGGGACGGTCACCGGATGATCGAGGGCGCTCGCGATGCGGTCCACCTGCGCGGTGAGCGCCTCGACCTCGGCGGCGGTGCGGACCGGCACCAGGTTCGAGGCCGGCCCGGAACCGGTCGCCATGACCAGCATCTGCCGGTCGCCGAGGTTCCCGGTCCTCGCGGTGCCCTGGACGGCGGTGGCGACGACGACCAGGGCGGCCGCGATGCCGAGCGCGAGGCTGATCGCGGCCACCGCCGCTCCGGACCGGGCCTGGTGCCGGGCCAGGTCGCGCAGGGCCAGCCGTACGGCGACGGGTGCGCGTGAACCGGCCGCCGCGAGCACCCGGATGGCCGGCGGACCGGCGAACAGGATCCCCAGCGCGGTCGCGGCCGTGCCCGCGGCCACCACCCACGGGTGCGTCTTCTGACCCCACGCCAGCAGCCCGATCCCCGCCGCGAACAGGCCCGCGGCCAGCAGCGCGGACCGGTGGCCGGGCCGGGGCACGGGCGGGCGGCCGGACAGCGCGGCGGTGACCGGGACGCGCGACGCCACCCGGGCCGGCCGCCACGCCGCGCCGGTCGACATCGCGATCGCCAGGATCCCCAGGGCCACGACCAGCGGCCAGGGGATGTTCGACAGCGCGATCCGGTGGTTCGCGGCGTTCTCCAGCCGGGGCGCGGCGAGCGGCCACAGCGCCAGCCCCCCGATCGTGCCGAGGATCGCGGCGAGCGCTCCGATCATCAAGCCGGTGGCCGTCATCGCCAGCCGTACCTGCCGGCCGGTCGCGCCGATCGCCGCGAGCATCCCCAGCTGCCGCAGCCGGCGATGCGCCAGCACCGCGAACGCGGCGGCGGCCACGAACCCGACGAGCAGCAGCAGGATCGTGGCACCGGCCAGGACCAGCGTGGTGGCCACCAGCCTGCCGTCGTCGCTCCCGGCGCCCTCGGCCATCGGGCCGGCCGTACGCAGGTGCAGGCTGGCGGCCCCGACGTCATGCGTCGGCCCGACCAGGACCGACAGGGTCCGCGGCCGGACCGACGACGGATCGACCAGGACGAACTCGTCGCTCAGGTCACGGGGATTCTCCGCGATGCCGACGATGGTGCGGGCATGCCCGTCGAGCGCGATCACGCCGCCGAGCCGCAGGCCGAGCAGCCGCGCCGTCCCGTCGGTGACCGCGGCCTCCGCGGTGCCGGACGGGTAGCGGCCCCGGCGGATGGCCAGCAGCGATCCGGCGAAGGCGCCGTGCGGCCGCTGCGCGCGGTACTCGACCGGCGTGGCCGAGCCCGGGGCCTTGACGTAGTCGTGCCCGATCACGTCGACGGCGCCGGTCGCCGCGCGGATCGTCGCGAGGTCGGCCGCCGCCGCGCGCGGGTCCGTGCCGTCCAGGGTCAGCATCGTGCCGGCCGAGCCCAGCCGCGAGTCCGTGGTCTGCGGCAGGTTGTAGACGGCGGTACCGCCGCAGACGGCCGTCATCACGGCCACCGTCAGCAGGACGGTCACCAGTACCTGCGAGCGCCACTCCCTGCGCAGCATCCGCCAGGACCAGCGCACCAGGGCCCGGCGTGCCGGCACTCCGCCACCGGTCCCGGGCCGGGCCGGCGCCACGACGCTCACGAGTCCGCCTGGAGCAGCGACTCGGGTCCGGCCGGCGGTGTCGTCTGGTCGATGGCGACGCCGTCGCGGACGAACACCACCCGGTCGGCCCAGGCCGCGAGCTGCGCGTCGTGGGTGGCCAGCACGGTCGCGGCCCCTTCGCCGCAGGCCGCGCGCAGCAGCCGGACGACGGCCTCGCCCGTGTGCGTGTCCAGCGCGCCCGTCGGCTCGTCGGCCAGGAGCAGCCGGCGTTCGCCGACCAGCGCCCGGGCGATCGCGACCCGCTGGCGTTGCCCGCCGGACAGCTCGTCGGGGTAGCGGCCCGCCTGGTCGGCCAGGCCCACCTGCTCCAGTGCGCGTCGCGCCGAGGCCGCCGCGGCCTTGGCCCGGGTGCCGTCCAGCTCCAGCGGCAGCGCGATGTTCTCCTCGGCGGTGAGCCCGGGAAGCAGGTTGAAGTCCTGGAAGACGTAGCCGACGCGGCGGCGGCGCATCCGGGCCTGGTCGCTGCGCGACATCGCCGAGAGCGGGTCGCCCTCGACCAGCACCGTGCCGGACGTCGGCTGCTCGAGGCTGCCCGCGATGGTGAGGAGGGTGGACTTGCCGGAGCCGCTGGGGCCCATGACCGCGACCATCTCACCGGCCCGCACCGACAGGCTCACGCCGGTCAGGGCGCGCACCTGCGCCGGGCCCGCCCCGTACACCTTCGACACCTCGCGCAGTTCGAGCACCGGGGTCATCGGGCCGCCCCCGCCCGCCGCCGCCTGCCGGGAACCGGCGCCGGGGCCGGGGCGGGCAGGTGCCGGAGCCGTGCCTCGGCGGCGTCCAGCCAGCGGACCGTCGACTCCAGCCGGAAGAGCTCCGCGTCGGCCACCAGCAGCAGGCCGATGTCGTCCTCGGCGGCCTCCTCCTTCAGCCGTGTGTAGCGGCGCATCGTCTCGACCAGGTGCCTGCGGTGCGCCTGCAGGATCCCGGCGACCTCGACACCGGGCACCCGCAGGGCGACCAGCACCTTGATCACCAGCTCGTCACGCGGCGGGACCTCCTCGGCGGGCGGCGTGCTCAGCCACGCGGCCAGCTCGGCCCGGCCCTTCTCGCTGATCCGGAAGCTCTTCTGCGGGCCGGGCTCCTCGGTGTCGTCGGATTCCACCAGCCCGTCCCGTTCGAGCCGCTGGACCGTCGTGTAGACCTGGCCGACGTTGAGCGGCCAGACCTCCCCGGTCCGCGCCTCGAACTCCTGACGCAGCTGCAGTCCGTACTTCGGGCCCTCGCTGAGCAGGGCCAACAGGGCATGTCGCACGCTCATCGGCAGTCACCTCACGTATATATACCAGGTATAATACTCGGTATACACGGGCGATCGGCAAGCCCTTCCGGTGCCGAACGCCGGCGTGGCAACGGAAGGACTCGGCGTTTCCCCGGTTCCGGGCGTGCTCTCAGGTGCCCGCCGGGTCACCGCCGGGCATCAGGACGCCGTCGACGCGGCGGGGGATGCCCGGGTCGGCGTCGTGCAGTTCGACCGGCAGCACCGCCTCCGGGGCGTCCTGCCAGGCGACCGGGCGCAGGAACCGCCGGATCGCGGTCGTGCCCACCGAGGTGTGCAGCGGGTTGGACGTCGCCGGGAACGGGCCGCCGTGGTGCATGGCGTGACTGACCGCCACGCCGGTCGGGAAGCCGTTCCACACGAGCCGGCCCGCCCGCTCCCGCAGCACCGCGGCCAGGCGCGCGGGCAGGTCCGTCTCCTCCTCCCCGGTGTGGACCGTCGCGGTCAGGTTGCCCGGCAGGCCCGACAGGAGCTCCAGCAGCGATTCGGGCCCGTCGTAGGTCACGAGCACGCCGGCCGGCCCGAAGCACTCCTCCAGCAGCGGCCCGGCGAAGTCCTGCGCGCGCACCGCGAACAGCGCCGGCGCCAGCGGGCCGTCCCCGGCGGCCAGGACCTCCACGCCGGGCTGCCCGGTCAGCCGGTCGACGCCGTCGCGGAAGCCCTCGGCGATCCCGGCGTTCAGCAGCACCGTCCCGCCCAGGTCCCGTACGCGGCGGGCCGTCTCGGCGCGGAACCGCTCCCCCGCCTCGCCGGCCGGGACGAACGCCAGCCCCGGCTTGGTGCAGAACTGCCCGGCGCCGAGCGTGAACGAGGCGACGTACCCCTCGGCGATCTCGGCGGCGCGGCCGGCGGCGGCCGCCGGAGTGATCACCAGCGGGTTGAGGCTGCCCATCTCGGCGTAGAACGGGATCGGGTCGGGCCGGGCGTTCGCCACGTCGAACAGGGCGCGCCCGCCGCGGTAGGAGCCGGTGAAGCCGACCGCGCGGATCGCCGGATGCCGGGTCAGGTCCGTGCCGGCCTGGGCGCCGTGTACGAGGCCGATGGTGCCCTCCGGCGCCCGCGTCTCCCGTACGGCCTCGCCCAGCAGCTCGAAGCACAGCTGGGAGGTGGCCGGGTGGGAGGGGTGCGCCTTGGCCACGACCGGGCAGCCCGCGGCGATGGCCGAGGCGGTGTCACCGCCCGGCACCGAGAAGGCCAGCGGGAAGTTGCTCGCGCCGAACACCCCGACCGGCCCGAGCGGGACCAGCATGCGGCGCACGTCCGGCCGCGGGCCCATCGGGGTCGGCCCGGCGTGGTCGATGGTCGCCTCGACGTAGGAGCCCTCGTGCAGGACGTCGGCGAACAGGCGCAGCTGGAAGCAGGTGCGGGTGAGCTCGCCGTTCAGGCGCTGTTGCCCCAGCGCGGTCTCGCGGTCGGCGACCTCCACGACCTGGGCACGCGCGGCCTCCAGGGCCCCGGCCATCGCCCGCAGCAGCCCGGCGCGGCCGTACCGGCCCATCGCCTCCAGCCCGGGAAAGGCCTCCGCCGCCCGCGCACACGCGGCGGCGGTCTCCTCGGGCGTACTCTCCTGCGCGACGGTGGCCACGACCTCACCGGTTCGTGCGTCGACGCTCGCTACCGCGGTCACCCGCGATCACTCTCCTTCCGGGACGGCCGGTACTCGCCTACGAGCGTGCCACTACGGCGTGCCGCGGGTGCGCGCGGCCCGGTACTCGGCCACCACCAGGTCCGTCAGCTCCCGCAACGAGGTCTCCCCGGCGGCCTTGTCGAAGGTGATCCGGCCGTGCTGGAGCAGGTTGACCCGGTCGCAGACCTCCAGGACCTGTGCGTAGTTGTGCGCGATGATGATCACCGAGACCTCGCCGCGCTCCTTCAGCCCGCGGACCAGGTCCAGGATCAGCGCGCCCTCCTTGGCGCCCATGGCCGCCAGGGGCTCGTCCAGCAGCAGGATCTTCGCCTCGGAGTACACCGAGCGCGCCACCGCGATCGCCTGCCGCTGCCCGCCGGACAGCTTGGCCACCTCCACGTCGACCGAGGGGATGTTCACCCCCATGTCCTCCAGGTGCCGGCGGGCGAGCCGGCGCATGGCCCGGTTGTTCAGCAGCGGCCAGCGCACGTGTTCGCGGCCGAGGAACATGTTGTGGTACACGCTCAGCTCGTTGATCAGCGCCAGGTCCTGGTAGACGGTGTCGACGCCGAGCGAACGCGCGTGCTCGACCGACTTGAGCGTCACCTCCTGCCCGTCGATGAGGATCCGCCCGGAGTCGGGCTGGTGGAACCCGCACAGGATCTTCATCAGCGTCGACTTGCCCGCGCCGTTGTCGCCGATCAGCCCGAGCACCTCGCCCCGTTCCAGGCGCAGGTCGATGTCGGTGAGCGCGGTCACCGCGCCGAAGCTCTTGGCCAGGTGCTCGGCCCGTAGCACCTCGTTCGGGCGTGCTCCTTCGCCGGGCCCGGACGGACCGGGCTGCTCGGCTGGTTCGTTCCGCTCGCTCATGACCGCCCCGCCCTTCGCAGCCTCGCCAGATGGACGTTGAGGATCATCGAGACGAGGATCGCCACGCCCAAAATGATGTTGAACGGGTTCGCGCTGATGCCGATGAGGTTGAAGCCGTTCTGCAGCTCGGCCAGCACGAGCGCGCCGAGCAGGGCGCCGATCACCGTGCCGGAGCCGCCGGCCAGGGCGGTGCCGCCGATGACCGCGGCCGACACGGCGGTGAACATCGCGCCGGTGCCGCCGGAGCTGGGGTCGATCGTGGAGGTGCGGAACGCCTCCAGGATGCCGGCGAACGCCGCGAGCGCGCCCGTCACCATGAAGTTGCCGACCTTGATCCGGGCCACCTTGATGCCCGCCTCGCTCGCGCCGAGCAGGTTGCCGCCGACCGCGACCGTGTGCAGGCCCCACCGGGTGCGGATCAGCACGAGGTGGAAGAACGCCACGATCAGCAGGCACCAGATCAGCTCGGACCAGTCCGCGTGCCCGAACCAGCCCGCCAGGCCCTGCGCGGCCGGCGGGATCTCCGCCGGGTAGGCGTGGGAGGTGGTGAGCGTGATGCCCTGCACCAGGAACATCGTGCCCAGCGTCGTCACGAACGAGGGCACCCGCAACAGCACCGTCACCGCCCCGTTGAGCAGGCCGATCACGGCGCCCGCCAGCAGCGCCACCACGATCGCGATGATCGGGTACATGCCGTAGTAGTCGACCAGGTAGTGCATCAGGAACGGCGCCAGCGTGAACACCATCCCGGCCGACAGGTCGATCTCGCCGCTGACCAGCAACAGCACCTCACCGACCGCGATGATCGCGTACGGCGCGGTGCCCTGGGAGATGTTCACCAGGTTGTCGTTGCTCAGGAACTCCGAACGGGCCGACTGGAAGTAGATCAGCAGCGCGACCGCCACGACCAGGATCGTGGCCTCACGGCGGCGCAGGAACGCGTCGGCGGCACGGCCCAGCCGCCGTGGCGGACGCGGCGCCGCCGCCTCGGTCCCGGGCGCCTCGGCCTCACTCACCGGGCCGCCCATCACTTGTGGGCGATGGAGCCGGAGTGGTTCAGCAGCTGCTGCTTGGTACTGGAGCCCTCGAACCGGGTCTTGGTCGCCAGGTACGGCTGGACGTTGTCCTTGGTGACGAACAGCAGCCCGGTGTTGGTCTCCGACGGCGCGGCCAGCCCGCCCGACAGCTTGTACAGCCACAGGTACAGCACCGGCAGGAACCCCTGCAGGTACGGCTGCTGGTCGATGGTGAAGTCCAGGTTCCCGGCGCTGATCGCGCTCAGCGTCGCGGGGTTGAGGTCGAAGCCGCCCGCGGCCACGCCCTTCTTCTTCAGCCCGTACTTGGCCACGACCTTGCCGACGTTCTCGGTGGAGCCGGCGTCGACGGCGAACATGCCCTTGAGGTTCTTGTGCCCCTGGGCGTACGCGTCGATGGTGGACAGCTCCTTGGGCAGTTCGGCGCCGCTGGCGACCGAGGTGAAGTTGATCGGCTTGCCGGAGGCCTTGATGGCGTCCTTGGCGCCGTCGATGCGCGGCTGGATGTTCAACGACCCCGGCGTCGCGATGAACCCGACCGCGTCACCGCCCTGCATCAGCGAGGCGATGCGCTGACCGAGCTGGTAGCCGGAGGTGTACAGGTCCTGGCCGATGTAGGCGAGCCGGTTCGAGCCGGGGTCGCCCTTGGCGCCGTCGGCGTTGTAGGAGACCACCGGGATGCCCGCGTCCAGCGCCTTGTCGACCGGCGCGCGGAACGCCGTCTTGTCCACGACCGCCACCGCGATGCCGTCGGCCTTGGCGGAGATCGCCGAGTTCAGCGCGTTGATCATCTGCGGCACGACCGAGTCCTGCGAACCGGTCCACTGGAACTCGCAGTTCAGTAGCGCGCACGCGTCCTGCGCGCCGTACTGGGTCGGGGTGAAGAAGGAGTTGGTCGTCACGTGGTTGACGAAGACGAACTTCCACTTCGGCGTCGAGGGGAATGGCCCCACACCGCCCTTGGCCACCGAGCCGGAGTCCTTCTTGTTGCTGGAGGAGCACGCGGCGAGCAGCGCCGACGCCGCCGCGGCGGCACTGACCATGCCCGCTCCGCTGAGGAGCCGCCGCCGCGTCGCGCCCTCCAGACCGAGCGTGTCGACGGCCTCTTCGACCTTGGGGTGGACCTGGGTCATCACGAACCTCCGGGATCAGTGGCGGTGGGCCGAGCACGCGCGGCGCCGACCTCGGGACGCGCGTCCACCTCGAGACGCGCGTCGCCCGCCCGCCCCCGATCCGGGCGGTTGTTCGATATTTCGAACTACGTTCGAAATATCTTGACGCGACCGTAGAAGCCAGTGCCAAACCTGTCAAGGACCGGCCGGCAGAAGCCGCGAGGACGTGCTCTCCATCGCACCGGGCCGATAGCGGCGGAGCATCGCCACCCCGATCGCCGCGCGGCGGACCCGCTCCTGCGCGGTCGCCACGGCCACCGGCTCCAGGTGACGGCCGGAGGGGTAGATGCCCGGGGCGTTGCGGACGGTGAACTTCAGGTGCACCGGCGCGGCGACCCGTACGAGCTCGGGCACCTCGTAGTAGCGGACCGTCCCGCCGAAGTCGTCGGCGCCCTCGACGTACAGGTCCAGCGGCACGTCGACGGCCGCGCGGATCGCGGCGATCTGTGCGAGCGTCAGGTCGATCGGCAGGTTGACGGTGGTGACGCCGAGGTCCTCCAGCAGCCGCGCGGTGGCAGGGTTGGCGGCCGGCAGCGACACCGACGACTTCAGGATCAGGTCGGGGGGCAGGTCCCCGGTCCTCTTCATCCGGCCCAGCACCCACAGCTGGCCCACGTCGGCGACCAGGACGCTGCGCAGCCCGAGCCCGACCGCGCGCACCACGTCCTCGATGCCGTACACGAGCTGGTCGGCCCCGCGCAGCGAACCGGACGCGACCGCGCCGGAGGAGGCGGTCACCTGCACGCCGACGTCCCACGAGGCCCGCGGGCCGACGAACAGGCAGACCTCGATGTCGTGCTCGGCGCCGAGGGCGACCATCTCGCGGATCTCCGCGTCGGTCTGCAGCATGATGCCGCTGCCCTGGCTGATCCGGTGCACCCGGACCCCGTGCTCACGGGCGGCCGCGATGACGGCGCGGAAGGCCGGCGGCCCCTCCACCGAGGGGATCTCCACCCGGTACTGCCCGCCGTCGGGAAAGCGCCGGGCCGACTCCGGCGGCGCGCCGAGGTCGCTCTCGGGCAGCCCCATCGCGGCCAGATAGCGCCGGGTGGCCCCCATCGGGTCCGCTTCCCACGCCGGGGAGGCGACGGTGCGGACGGTGCTTCCGGCCTCCCCGCCTCGCCCGGTCGCGGCGCCCTCCCGCGTCGGGGAGGTGACCGGGCGGACTGTGCTTCCGGATCCCTCGCTTCGCTCGGTCACGGCGCCTCCCTGTTCGATATTTCGGACGCGATCTGGACTCGTGTCGGCATTTGGACGGTAGGTGCGTGTTCTGCCAGCGTCAACGGCTGTTCCGCCGGGAAAACCACATGCGCCCGGCGTTACGCGCCGTTGACACCGCCGTCCGGCGGCGCCTAGCCTGCGCCCGAGATTTCGTACAGCGTTCGGCGGGGTGGTCGCAGATGGGACGGACGGTGCCGGCGGTCACCCGTGCGCTCGACATCCTCGAGCTGTTCCTCGACCGCCCCAGCCTGTCCGCGCCCGAGATCACCGAGAGCCTCGGGCTGCCCCGTACGACCGTCCACGAACTGGTCACCACCCTCACCGACCGCGCCTACCTCATCCCGACCCCCGGCCAGCCGACCCGCTACCGGCTGGGCATGCGGCTGTTCCAGCTCGGCAGCGTCTTCGCCGAGCAGCTCGACCTCGCCCACGAGGCGCGGGAGGTCGCCCAGCGGGTCGCGGCCGAATGCGACGAGACCGTGCACGTCGCCGTGCTCGACGGCGCGGACGTCGTCTACATCGCCAAGGTCGACAGCACCCACCCCGTACGGATGGTCTCGGCGGTGGGGCGGCGCCTGCCGGCGCACTGCACCGGCGTGGGCAAGATGCTGCTGTCCGGCCTGTCCTCCGACGCCCTGGACGCACGCGTGCCGCGCGACCGCGAGCTGCCCGGCATGACCCCGCACAGCATCACCTCCCCCGCACGGCTGCGCGCCCGCCTGGAGCGGATCCGTGAGGCCGGGCTGTCCTACGACGAGTGCGAGTCCAACGAGGCGGTCTACTGCGTCGCCGCCCCCATCTACGACCACACCGGCGACATGGTCGCCGCGATGAGCGTCTCGGCGCCGAGCCTGCGCTGGAACGGCGAGCGCCGCGAGGAGTGGAGCGAACTGATCCGCCGCGGCGCCGCGGAGCTGTCCCAGCGGCTCGGGCACCGGCCGCCGCTCCCCTGAACCCCGCGCCCCGATCCCGCCCCCGGACCGCGAGGAGGCCCGCGTGCGCATCACCCGCCTGTCCACCCACGTCGTCGGCACACCCTGGCGCAACCTCACCCACGTCCTCGTCCACACCGACGAGGGCCTGACCGGGGTCGGAGAGGCCCGCATGCTCGGGCACACCGACGCGCTGCTGGGCTACCTGGCCGAGGCCGAACGCAACCACATCGCCGGCTCGGACCCCTTCGACACCGAGGACCTGGTCCGGCGGATGAAGTACGGCGACTACGGGCGCGCCGGAGAGATCGTCATGTCCGGCATCGCCTGTGTCGAGATGGCCTGCTGGGACATTGTCGGCAAGGCGCTCGGCCAGCCCGTGTGGCGGCTGCTCGGCGGAAAGGTCCGGGACCGGATCAAGGCGTACGCCAACGGCTGGTACACCGTCGAACGCACCCCCGAGGCCTTCCACGCCGCCGCCGAGAAGGTGGTCGAACGCGGCTACCGCGCGCTCAAGCTGGACCCCTTCGGCAACGGGCACTTCGAGCTGGACCACGCCGAGACGCTGCGCTCGGTCTCGCTCGTCGAGGCGGTCCGCGACGCGATCGGGCCGGAGGCGGACCTGCTCGTGGAGATGCACGGCCGCTTCAACCCCGCGACCGCCATCCGGCTCGCCGGCCTGCTGCGCCCCTACGCCCCCGGCTGGATCGAGGAACCCTGCCCACCGGAGAACCCGCGGGCCCTGGCGAAGGTCTCCGCCCACACCGACCTGCCGATCGCCACCGGCGAGCGGATCCACGACCGGATCGAGTTCCGCGAGCTGTTCGACCTGCAGGCCGTCGACGTCATCCAGCCCGACATCTCCCACATCGGCGGCATCGCCGAGACCCGCAAGCTCGCCGCGACCGCCGAGACCCATTACGTGCTGATCGCCCCGCACAACGTCGGCGGCCCGGTGCTCACCGCCGCCAACCTCCACCTGGCCGCGTGCACGCCGAACTTCTCCATCCAGGAGCACTTCAACGACTTCGCCGACGCGGCGATCAAACAGGTCGCGCCGGGCCTGCCCGAGGTCGTCGACGGATACTTCACCCTGCCGCAGGAGCCGGGCCTCGGCGTGACGCTCGACGTGGAGGCGTGCGCCCGGTTCCCCCGGCAACGCGCGAAGTTCGACCTGTTCGCCGAGGACTGGCACCTCCGCGACCCCGAGCGCACCGGAACACACGACGCGACGACCGGCCCATGAGTGAGCGGAACGCGAGACCTGAGAGAGGGTCCATGAACGAGCGGAGCGCGAGAACCAACAACACGCGCCACGGGATCGCTCCTCCGGCGAAGGAGGATCCATGAGCCGCTCGCTCGTGGTCCGGGCGCCCGGCGCGTACGGGCTGGTCACCGGTGATCCGCCCGAGCCGGGTCCGGGCGAGGTCGCCGTACGGGTGGCGGCGGCCGGCATCTGCGGCAGCGACCGCGAGCTGGTCGAGGGCACCCGGCCCGCGGCGTTCGTCCGGTACCCGGTCGTCCCGGGGCACGAGTGGTCCGGTGTCGTGGCCGCCACCGGGCCCGGCGTGGACGCGGAGCTGGCCGGACGGCCGGTGGTGGGCGAGGGCTTCCGCAACTGCCAGGTCTGCGACCGCTGCCGCGAGGGCGCGGCGAACCTGTGCTCGGCCGGGTACGACGAGACCGGCTTCACCCGCCCCGGCGCGTTCGCCGAGACGCTGGTGCTGCCGGCGCGGCTGCTGCACGTCCTGCCGGCCGACGCCGACCTGCGCGCCGCCGCGCTGCTCGAACCCGCCGCCGTCGCCTCGGCCGCCGTCCTCTCCGCGCGCGTGGAGGCGGGCGAACGGGTCGCCGTGGTCGGCGCCGGCACGCTCGGCACCCTGTGCCTGCTGATGCTGCGGCTGCGCTCCCCCGCCGAGCTGGCCGCCACCGACCCGCGCGCCGGGCGCGCCGGCACCGCCCTGGCGTGCGGCGCGACCCGCTTCGAGAGCGGACCGCTGCCGGCCGGCGGCTACGACGTGGTGGTCGAGACGGCCGGCGCGCCCGGCACGGCCGCGACGGCGATCGCGCTGGCGCGTCGCGGCGGCCGGGTCGTGCTCACCGGCATCCCCGGACAGGCCACCACCGCCGACCCGGCCGCGATCGTCGGCGGGATGCTCACCGTCACCGGTGTGTTCGGCGCTCCCCCGGCGGCCTGGGCGCACGCGGTACGCCTGTTCGCCGCGGGGCTGCTCGACCCCGGCCCGCTCATCACGCACGAACTGGACCTCACGGAGTTCGGCCGGGCGATGGACCTGCTGCGCGGGGCCCGCGACGACGTCGGCAAGGTCCTGCTGCGCCCCTGACTCAGCGCCGGGCCGCCAGATACTCCATGACCTGCGGTGACGCCTTGGCGTACGCGCCGGAGTCGAAGGGCGGCTGCGGGTCGTACTCGATCACGAGCTGGCACGCCTCGGCGGCGGTCCGCCCCGCGATCAGCTCGGCCAGCCGCAGGGCCATGTCGATGCCCGAGGAGACGCCGGCCGCGGTGATGACACCGCCGGGCTGCTCGACGACCCGCCGCGCCGTGTACGTCGCGCCGTAGGACTCCAGCTCCCGTACCGCGCTCCAGTGCGTGGTGGCCTCCAGCCCCTCCAGGAGACCGGCCGCGCCCAGCAGCAGCGATCCGGTGCACACCGACGTCGTCCACCGCGTCGTGGCGTGGACATCGCGGATCCACGCGAGCAGCGGCTCGTCGGTGACGCGGCGCCGCGTCCCGGGACCGCCGGGCACCAGCAGCACGTCGGCACGGGTGACGTCCGTCAGGGCGGCGGTCGCGACCAGGGACAGCGAGCCGTGCCCGTCGGCGCACGGGCCGGTGGATTCCGCGGCGAAGACGACCTCGGCCTCCGGAAGCATCCGCAGGACCTCGTACGGGCCGACGGCGTCGAGCGCGGTGACGCCCTCGAAGATGGGGATGACGATGCGCACTGGCGTGCCTTTCCTCGGAGCCGGGGCCGGCCGGCGGGCCGCGGCGCGTACGGAGCAGGACCGTTCGACGTCCCGCCGGGCGTGACCTGGACGGTCCGTTCGAAGCCGCGACGCGTGGCCGCGACGGCGCCGGACCCGCCGGGACGCGGCGGCCGGTCACGCCTCCACTGTGGCGACGTCCGTCCGACGGCCGCAAGGACCCGGACCTGACGAATCCCGCCTTCCGCGGGGCCGGCGGGCCGGGCAGCAGGGACCCGCCGTCCGTTTCGTCCGGTCGTAGGCCGTAACGTCGCCTGGGTGAGCTACCCCATCGGCGCCCGCGCCACCGTCGACGAGCTGACCATCGACCCGCATCCGCTGCTCGCCCGGCTGCGGGCCGCCGAACCCGTCTCCTGGCTGCCCGCGCTCGGCGGATGGCTCGTCACCCGCCACGACCTGGCCCGCGAGGTCATGCGCGACGCCCGCTCCTACACCGTGGACGACCCGCGTTTCTCCACCGCGCAGCTCATCGGGCCCAGCATGCTCTCCCTCGACGGGCCGGCGCACACCCGGCACCGCGAGCCGTTCGCCCGTACCTTCCGGCCCGCCGAGACACGTGCGCGGTTCACCGCGTTCGTGGCCGCCGAGGTAGACCGGCTGGTCGGCGCGCTGCGGCCGGCCGGGCGGGCCGAGCTGCGCGCCGAGCTGGCCGGGCCGCTCGCCGTCGCGGTCATCGCCGAGGCGCTCGGGCTGGGCGACACCGACGCCGCCACCGTCCGGTCGTGGTACGAGGCGCTCGTCGCGGGCGTGTCGGCCATCACCGCCGGCGAGGAGGCCGTGGTGCCCGAGGCGTACGGGCTGCTGCGCGCGCGGGTCGAGGAGGCGATCAAGCAGGGCCGGCCGTCCTCACTGCTCGCCGAGGTCGCCGCGCGGCCCGAGGGGCTGACCACCGCCGAGGTCGTCGCCGACGCCGCCGTGCTGATGTTCGGCGGCATCGACACCACCGAGGGAATGATCACCAACGCGGCGGTGCACCTGCTCGGCCATCCGGACCAGCTCGCGCTGGTGCGCGAGGACCCCGCGCTGCTCGCCGGCGCCATCGAGGAGTCGGTGCGCCTGGAGCCGGCCGCCTCGGTCGTCGACCGGTACGCCGTGCGGGACGTGCGGCTCGGCGACGCCGAGATCCGTGCCGGGGATCTCGTACGGGTCTCGATCGCGGGTGCGAACCGCGACCCGGCCGTCTTCACCGACCCGGACCGTTTCGACGTCCGCCGCGAGGACGCCGACCGGCATCTGTCGTTCGCACGCGGCCCGCACTTCTGCTTCGGTGCGCACCTGGCCCGCCTGGAGACCGCGACCGCCCTGGGCGCCCTGCTCCGGCTGCCCGGCCTGCGCCTGGAACACACCGACGGGCCGCGTGGCCTGGTCTTCCGCAAGCCCGCCGAGGTTCGTGTCCGCTGGACCCGGGTGTGACGCGGCCCGGCGCCTTTACATTGTAGATCATTAAGCGTCGAGAGGCTCCGGCCTGGACACTCCACCGCGTACTGGACACGACACTTTCCGGTCCGGATACTCGTCTCATGGCAGGGCTCCCGGCGCGCGCATCGGATTCGGATCGCGATCGTGTACTCCGCGAGCTACGCGAGCGGGTCGCCGAGGGCAGACTGTCGCACGAGACGTTCGAGCGGCGCGTCGAGTCGGCGCTGCGGGCCCGCAGCAACGCCGAGCTGACCGCGCTCGTCAGCGACCTGCCCCCGGCCAGCCGCCTGGTGCGCGGCCTCACCGGTGCCGTCACCTCCCTGTCGTCGATGACCGCGCGTCTGGAGGCCGCCTGGCGCGCGCCGCGCCTGCCGCGCTTCGCCCTGCCCCCGCACGACTGGACCCGCCTGCTGATCGGCCGCGCCCCGGGCTGCCAGTTCGTCGTCACCGACCTCAGCGTCTCGCGGGTGCACGCCGAACTGCGCCGCGCCGGGGACAACTGGCTGCTGTCCGACCTCGGCTCGATGAACGGCACCCTCGTCAACGGCTACCGCATCGTCGCCCCCACGCGCGTACGCCCGGGCGACGAGGTCACCTTCGGCAAGACCCGCTTCATCCTGGCCTGAGAGCCCCCGTCACGCCCGCGTTACCTGCTGTAGTTCCTTCCGATGGGCCGACCGGGGATCGGCTTGCCGATGAGAGCGACCGGGACGAACAAGCAGAAGTGGCCGATCGCCATGGTGAGCGTCCAGAGCTCCTCGTCGTGGACGGTGGGCCACAGCGCCGGGACCGAACCCGCGCGCCCCCGCTCTTAGCCGGATCCCGACGGCCCGGGCATCAGGGGGCGCCGAGCCGAGACCCGAGGCGGAGGCCCCGGCCAGAGCGAGGGCCGGACCTACTCCGCTGACGTGTGCGCCGTGCCGCCGGCGCGGATGCGCTGGCCGAGGAACAGAGCCGCGCGGTCCAGCGCCTCGTCCGCCTCCTCCAGAACGCCGGCGAACGACTGGAACACGTGCGGCACGTCGGCGGTGACGTCCAGGATGACGTCCACTCCGACCGCCCGCGCACGCGCGGCGAGACGCGTGGAGTCGTCCAGCAGGATCTCGTTGGTGCCCACCTGGATCAGCATTGGCGGGAAGCCGGTCAGGTCGGCGAGGACCGCCGGGCTGAGCAGAGGCTGGTGCGGGTCGGCTCCGGCGAGGTACATGGCCCCGGTGTGTTCGAGGGCCTCGCGGGTGAAGATCGGGTCGATGCCCTCCTTGGTGTCCATGCTCTCGCCCGTCCGGGTGGCGTCGAGGCCCGGGGAGAAGGCCACGATGGCGGCGGGCAGGGGAAGGCCCGTGTCGCGGGCGGCCAGGCAGGTGGTGACGGTGAGACCGCCGCCGGCGGAGTCGCCGGCGAACGCGATGGCCGAGGGGTCCCTGCCGCTGTCGAGGAGGGCGCGGTAGGCACTCAGGGCGTCTTCGATCGCGGCCGGGAACGGGTGCTCGGGGGCAAGCCGGTAGTCCAGCGAGTGCGCCTCGAAGCCGGTCTTGGCCACGAGGTGTCCCGTCAGCGACAGGGCGGTCTCGGGCGAGCCGAACACCCAGCCACCGCCGTGGAAGTACAGGATCGTCCCGGCGCGGCGCCTGCCGTCCGGCTCGACGTACAGTGCGGGCCGGTCGCCGAGCGTCGTCCGCGTGGTGCGGATGCCGCCGGGCACGATCATCCGGGCCATCAGCGCCTCGAAGCCGGCTCGGATCGCCTCGACCGACCGGGGGCCCTCCGGCCGCGGCTGCCGCATCATCGCGTCGACCTGGGCGCGCTGTTCCTTGCTCATGAGTCCGCTCCCGCGTAAGTAGATTCCGCTACACTATATGCCGTGGCATCTAAATCGAACGGCGACGCGGTCGACCTCCCGGCCTTCTTCGCCGATCTGGTCCGGTGCGAGACGCGTCTGTACAACGCCCTCAACGACCGCCTCCGTGAGCGGCACGGGATCGTCACCTCACAGTTCGAGGCCCTGCGCTACCTGCGCGACCATCCCGGATCTCGCGTGGCGGACCTCGCCGCCGAGTTCGCCATCGGCATCGGGGCGACCAGCAAGAGCGTCGACCGGCTGGAAAAGCACGGATGGGCCGTCCGGCAGCCGAATCCGTCCGATCGCCGGTCCTCACTGCTGGTCCTGACCGGCGAGGGCTCGCAGCTGGTCGACGCGGCGGAGAAGACCTTCACCGACCAAGTGGCCGAGCTGATCGGAGGCGCTCTCGACGGCGCCTCGGCGTCGGCCGCCGTACGGGCCATCTCCGAGCTGCGCTCCGCACTCGAACGCGACCAGATCGGCACGCCCACGGGCTGACGGACATCGCCTCGGCCCCCGGGGCGAGCCGTGCCAGCGCCGTTCGATCTCGCCCAGGTCGGCCCGTGAGACGCTAACCGACGTCGCGGCACGCGGGGCGCGCCGGCGCCGCGTGGGGTCATTCCCCGTCTCTGGCTTCGGGCGCGACCGGGGCGTTGAGGTTGTAGCGAATGCCCGCGACGCGGATCAGAAAGCAGGCGAGGGCGGCGCCGAGCGCGGCGGGAAGGCCGTAGACGCCGGTGCGCACGGCGGCCACGGCGACGGCCGCGCCGACCAGGGCCGGGATGGCGTACAGGCCACTGGTGAGGACCGTGGGGACGCGACGGACGAGGACATCACGGATCGTCCCGCCGCCGACGCCGGTGACCGCTCCGAGGATGACCGCCGGCGCCACGGCGAGGCCGTACTGCAGGGACTTGGTCGCGCCCGTCACGCAGAACAGGCTCAGCCCGGCGGCGTCGAACAACTCGATGTGCAGGGCGAATCTCCGCAGCGGCCGGCTGAGGAAGAACGCGACCAGCGCCCCGCCCGCGGCCACCACCAGGTAAGGCCAGTATCTGAACGTCGCCGGGGGCGACGCGCCGATGAGAACATCGCGCACGACGCCGCCGCCGAGGGCGGTCATCATGCCGAGGGTCAGGACCCCGACGATGTCGAGGCGGGTGGCGCGCAGGCCGGTGATGGCACCGTTGAGAGCGAACGCGAAAGTGCCGGCGAGGTCGAGCGTGAGCAGCAGCGGTGGTTCGGGCATGACCGTCAGCATGCCTCCTCCGGCCGGTCACGAGCCCGGCCCTGTCCCCCCGCCACCGGCACCTCCGGGTCGAACGGCTCATGCCCACGGGCCCATACCCACCGGCTCGTATCACCGCGCGCGGACCCGCGCCGAGTCGCCGGCCGATCGCGGTCTCGGCTTGGTAACACTGCGTTCCGGCCGTCTTGACGGCGTGCTCGGGCGGACTTACTTTCACCGGCAAGTTAGGAAAGTTTCCTAACACCCCGCTGCCGTTCCGCCGGAGTCGCCTTGTCCACCTCCACGCCGGGCACCCCGAGCCTGCTGCGCGCCATCAACGACCGTGCCGCGCTGGAGGTGCTGCTCGAGCGGGGTCCGCTCACCCGCCCGGAGATCGGCGCGCTGACCGGCCTGTCCAAGCCGACCGCCTCCCAGCTGCTCACCCGGCTCCGCGACGCCGGGCTGGTCGTGGCCGACGGCATCCGCGAGGGCGGCCCCGGCCGTACCGCCGAGCTGTACCGCATCAACGCCGCCGCGGCGCACGTCGCGGCGCTGGAGGTGCGCCGCGCGCAGATCCGCGCCTGTGTGGCCGACCTGACCGGCACGGTGACCGGCCGCTTCGAGCTGCCGACGCCGGGGCCCTCCGGCGGGGACGCGATCGCGCGGGCGCGCACCGCGGTGGAGGGGGCCATGGCGGACGCCGGGCTCGACCGGGTCGACCGCGTGGTCATCGGGGTGCCCGGCGCCGTCGACCCGCGGACCGAGCGGCTCGGTTACGCCTCCCATCTGCCCGGCTGGCACATCCCGGACCTGCTCAGCCGGCTGCGCGCGGGGATCGGCGTGCCGGTCGCAGTGGAGAACGACGTCAACCTGGTGGCGATGGCCGAGCTCGCGCACGGCCCGGCCACCACCCCGCGCGACTTCGTCCTGCTGTGGGTCAGCGCCGGCATCGGCCTGGCGATCGTCCTCGGCGGCACACTCGTGCGCGGCGCCACCGGAGGCGCCGGAGAGGTCGGCTACATGCCGGTCGCCTCGGCGCCGCTCATCCGCGAACCCGGCCGGACCAACACCGGTGGTCTGCAGGCCGTCGCCGGCGCGCCCGCGGTGATCAGGCTGCTGCGCGAGCACGGATTCCGCGGCGGGCGCGCCGACCAGATCGTACGGCGGGCGCGCGCGGCGTACGAGGACGGCGACGAGCGGGCGCGGGTGGGCCTGCGGGAGCTGGCCACCCGCCTGGCGACCGGCCTGGCCGCGATCGTCAGCGTGCTCGACCCCGAACTCATCGTGCTCGCCGGCGACGTGCCCCTCGCCGGCGGCGAGCCGCTCCGCGCCCTCGTGGAGCGCGAACTGCACACCATGACCATCCCGCATCCGCCGCTGCGGCTCAGCTCGGTCGACGGCAACCCCGTCCTGGCCGGCGCGCTGCACCTCGCACTCGGGGAGACACGCGAGGAGCTCTTCTCCAGCACCGTCCGTTAACCCCCCGGCCGCGCGCGGCCGGCGTCCGAAGGAGACCGGAGTGTCCCCACGACCATGGCGGCTCATCACCGCATCGATCATCACCGCCGTCGCCGCCACCTCCTGCACCGCCGGCGGCCAATCACCCTCGGGCGGCGGCCCCAAGGCCGACGCGCCGCAGACGATCGAGGTCTGGCACGGCTGGAGCGCCCCCCATGAGGTGAAGGCCTTCGAGGACGCCATCGCCGGCTTCCACCGGCTGCACCCCAACATCACCGTCAAGCTCGTCAAGGGCCAGGACGACACCAAGATCCTCAACGCGATCCGCAGCGGCAACCCGCCCGACGTGGTCTCCTCCTTCACGACCAACAACGTCGGGCAGTTCTGCTCCAGCGGAGCGTTGCAGGACCTGACGCCGTACCTGAAGAAGGACGAGGTCGACCTGAACCTGTTCCCCAAGGCGGTGCAGGACTACACCCAGTACAAGGGTGTCCGGTGCACGCTGCCGCTGCTGGCCGACGACTACGCCCTCTACAGCAACAAGGCGCTGATGAAGGGCAACCGGCCGCCCAAGACGATCAGCCAGCTGACCGCCCTGGCCAAGAAGCTGACGGTGCGGAACCCCGACGGCAGCATCAAGGTGGCCGGCTTCCTGCCGTCGGTGACCTACTACGAGCACGTGCCCGAGCACATCGCCACGACGGCCTTCGGCGCGACCTGGCTCAACGACCAGGGCCGGGCGAACTTCGCCACCGACCCGGCGTTCGCCAAGTACCTGCGGTGGGAGAAGAGCCTGCTCGACTGGTACGGCTATGACAACGTCAAGAAGTTCGTCCACTCGATGGGCCAGGAGTTCGAGGCCTCCAACCCCTTCGAGAAGGGCAGGGTGGCGATGGCCGTCGACGGCGAGTGGCGCACCAAGTTCCTCCAGGAGGAGGCGCCGAAACTCCGGTACGAGACCACGCCCACGCCCGTCGACGACGCGCGCGCGAACACCTACGGCGGCGGGTTCATCACCGGCACCGTCATCGGCATCCCGCGCGGCGCCAGGCACGCCCAGGCCTCCTGGGAGTTCGTGAAGTACCTGACCACCGACACCGACGCCCTGGTGACGTTCGCCAACGGGCTGGGCAACGTGCCGAGCACCATCCCGGCGCTGGCCTCACCGAACCTCCGGCTCCCGCCCCAGTTCACGACGTTCCTCAACGTCTTCAAGAACCCCAACAGCGCGACGATCCCCTCCACGATCAACGGCGGCGACTTCGTGGTGAAGTTTCAGAGCTTCGTGCAGGACCAGTGGGAGCCCGGCAAGGTGGCGAACCTCCAGCAGGGGCTGCAGGGCCTGGACAAGAAGGTCGACGACGCGCTGCGGCTGGCCGGCGGCTGATGGCCGCCGCAGTGCCGGTCCGGCCGGTGACGGCGTCGCGGGCGCGGCGCCGTCACCGCCTCCGGGTCCTCGCGTTCCTGTCACCGTGGCTGGTCGGCTTCTCGCTGTTCTTCGCCTACCCGCTCGCCGCCACGGTCTAC
Organism: Actinoallomurus oryzae; assembly: GCF_039541955.1. Lineage (NCBI taxonomy): Bacteria > Bacillati > Actinomycetota > Actinomycetes > Streptosporangiales > Thermomonosporaceae > Actinoallomurus > Actinoallomurus oryzae. Next base: position 84,073 of record NZ_BAABHF010000069.1, read on the forward strand.
TTCTCCTTCTTCCGCTACAACCTGTTCCAGCTCACGCCGGTCGGGCTGACCAACTACCGGTTCCTGTTCAAGGACCCGTACGCCTGGCGGGCCATCAAGAACACGCTCTGGCTCGTCGTGGTCATGGTGCCGCTGCGGGTGCTGTTCGGCCTCGCCCTCGCCCAGCTCCTCACCAGGATCAAGCGGGGCGGGAACATCCTGCGGTCGATCTTCTACCTGCCGTTCCTGATCCCGCCGGTCGCGGCCACCGTCGCGTTCGTGTTCGTGGTCAACCCCGGCACCGGCCCGCTCAACGGCATCGCCGCCAAGATCGGCATCCACCTGCCGGACTGGTTCAACGACCCCGCCTGGACCAAGCCGGGCCTGACCCTGCTCGCCCTGTGGAGCATCGGCGACGTCATGATCATCTTGCTGGCGGCGCTGCTGGACGTGCCCAGGTCTCTGTACGAGGCCGCGGCCATCGACGGCGCGAACGCCTGGCAGCGGTTCCGCCGGATCACGCTGCCGACGATCTCGCCGGTGCTGCTGTTCTCCGCCGTCACCGGGGTCATCCAGACGCTGCAGTACTTCACCCAGGCGATGGTCGCCGCGAACGCCTCCCAGGGCAACGCCGACCAGGCCGGCACCACCACCGCGCCCGGCTACCCCGACGGCGCGTCGCTGACCTTCCCCCAGACGCTCTACAACGAGGGCTTCCAGCAGTTCAACATGGGCTACGCGTGCGTCCTGGCGCTCGTGCTGTTCGTCGTCGCCATGTTCTTCACGCTGATCCTGCTCCGGCAGTTCCACGCGTTCGGCGACGAGGAGTGAAGGGATGACGACGCGATGACCGGCACCACCCTCGCGACGCGGCGCGCCACCGCCGTCCGCCCTCCGGCACGACCCCGGTCCAAGGGCCGTAACCGCCGGATCCTGTACTGGGTCGCGACGCACGCGATCGCGATCGCCCTGGCGATCATGTTCCTGGCGCCCCTGGTCTTCATGTTCCTCACCGCTGTCATGAGCGGCGACGAGACGCTCACCGGCAGCCTGTGGCCGCACGGCTGGCACTGGTCCAACTTCGGCACCGCGCTGACCACCGACCACGGCGTGATGCTGCGCTGGCTGTTCAACACGCTCGTGTACGCGGTGCTGGCCACCGCGTTCATGCTCGTCTCCAGCATCCCGGTCGCCTACGCCCTGGCGCGGTTCCGCTTCCGCGGGCGCAAACTGGCGTTCGTCCTGGTCATCACCACGATGATGCTGCCGCCGCAGGTGACGATCGTGCCGATGTACATCCTGTGGGCGCGGTTCCACCTGACCGGCACGCTGTGGCCGCTGATCATCCCGATGCTGTTCGGCGACGCGTTCTCCATCTTCCTGCTCCGGCAGTTCCTGGTGACCATCCCGGCGGAGTACGCCGACGCCGCGCGGGTCGACGGCTGCGGCGAGTTCGCCGCGATGCTGCGGGTGGTGCTGCCGATGGCCCGGCCCGCGATCGCCGCGGTCGCGCTGTTCCAGTTCTTCTACGCCTGGAACGACTACTTCGGCCCGCTCATCTACACCAAGCCGGACTCGTGGACGCTGGCGGTCGGCCTGTCGACGTTCCGCGCGGCGCACCACGTGGAGTGGAACCTGACGATGGCCGCGACCCTGCTGACGGTGCTCCCGGTGATCGTCGTGTTCTTCCTCGCGCAGCGGGTGTTCATCCAGGGAGTGACCTTGACGGGGGTGAAGGGATGAAGCTGTGCGTGGTCGGCGGCGGGTCGACGTACACGCCGGAGCTCGTGGACGGCCTCGCCCGGCTCCGCGACACGCTGCCGGTGGCCGAGCTGGTGCTCGTCGACCCCGACGAGCGCCGCCTGGAGCCGGTCGGGGCGGTCTCGCGCCGGATCCTGGCGCGGTACGGCCACCCGGGCGTCGTCCGTACGACCACCGCGCTCGAGGAGGGCGTGGACGGCGCCGGCGCGGTGCTGCTGCAGCTGCGGGTCGGCGGGCAGGCCGCCCGGCACGTGGACGAGACGCTTCCGCTCGCGTGCGGCTGCGTCGGCCAGGAGACGACCGGGGCCGGCGGGCTCGCCAAGGCGCTGCGCACCGTCCCGGTGGTCCTCCGCATCGCCGAGCAGGTCTCCCGGCTGGCGCCGGACGCCTGGATCGTCGACTTCACCAACCCGGTCGGCATCGTCACCCGCGCACTGCTGGACGCCGGGCACCGCGCCGTGGGGCTGTGCAACGTGGCCATCGGGTTCCAGCGGCGCTTCGCCCGCATGCTCGGGGTGCCGCCCGGCGACATCCGGCTCGGTCACGTCGGCCTCAACCACCTGACCTGGGAACGCAGCGTCCATCTCGGCGAGGAGGACGTCCTGCCGCGGCTGCTCGCCGAGCACGCCGGACCGCTCGCGGCCGACATCGGCCTGCCTTCGGCCCTCCTGCGGCGCCTCGGTGTCGTACCGTCCTACTACCTGAGGTATTTCTACGAACACGACGCGGTGGTGGCGCAGCAGCTCGCCGCGCCGTCGCGCGCCGAGGAGGTGGCCGCCATCGAGGAGCGCCTCCTGCGGATGTACGCCGACCCGGCGCTGGACACCAGGCCGGAGCTGCTGGAGCGGCGCGGCGGCGCGTTCTACTCCGAGGCCGCGGTCGACCTCCTCGCGTCCCTGTCGGCCGACCGCGGCGACGTCCAGGTCGTCAACGTGCGCAACGGCGGCCGGCTGCCGTTCCTGCCGCCCGAGGCGGTGATCGAGGTCCCGGCCCGCGTCACCGCGACCGGCGCCGACCCGCTGCCGGTGGACCCCGTCGAGCCGCTGTTCGCCGGGCTGATCGCCCACGTGTCCGCGTACGAGGAGCTGGCCCTGGAGGCGGCGCTCAAAGGAGGTGTCGACCGGGTGACGGACGCCCTGCTCGCTCATCCGCTCATCGGGCAGGTGAGCACGGCCGGCGACCTGGCGGAGCGGCTCGTCGCCGCGAACGCGCCGCACCTGCCCTGGGCGGTGGGCACGTGATCCTCGCGATCGACGGCGGGAACAGCAAGACCGACGTCGTGGTCCTCACCACCGACGGCGAGGTCCGCTCGGCCGTGCGCGGCGGCGGCTTCCGGCCCGTCGCGGACGGCGTCGAGACCGCCGTGGCGAACCTGACCGACGCGGTGACACGCGCGCTGGAGGCGGCCGGCCTGACCACGGCGTGGCCGGTCGCCGACCACGTCTCGGCGTACCTGGCCAACGTCGACCTGCCGGAGGAGGAAGAGGAGTTCCACCGGATCATCACGGCCTGCAACTGGGGCCGCAGCGTCCGGGTCGGCAACGACACCTTCGCGCTGCTGCGCGCGGGCGTCACCGACCGGTGGGGCGTGGCCGTGGTGTGCGGCGCGGGCATCAACTGCGCGGGTGTCGGCCCCGACGGGCAGATCGCGCGGTTCCCCTCGATCGGCCGGGTGACCGGCGACTGGGGCGGCGGCCACCACCTCGGCGAGGAGGCGCTGTGGCACGGCGTGCGCGCCGAGGACGGCCGCGGCCCGAAGACCGCGCTCGCCGAGGCGGTCGCCGCGCACTTCGGTGCCGCCAGCGCGCTGGAGGTCGGCCTGGGCATCCACTTCGGGGAGATCCCTGAAGAGCGCCTCGGCGAGCTGGCCCCCGTGCTGCTCACGGTCGCGGCGTCCGGCGACGAGGTCGCGGCACGCCTGGTCGAACGCCAGGCCGACGAGGTGAGCGCCCTGGCGACGGTCGTGCTGCGGCGGCTGGACCTGCTGAACTCCCCCGTGGAGGTCGTCCTGGGCGGCGGGGTGCTGGCCGCCCGCGACGGGCTGCTCATGGCCGCGATCCAGGAGCGCTTCTCCCGCATCGCGCCGCAGGCCAAGCTCATCGTCGTCGACGCCCCTCCGGTGCTCGGCGCCGCCCTGCTCGGCCTGGACGACGCCGGCGCGTCACCGCAGGCCCACGAACGTCTCCTCGCCTTCTACGCCCGGACTCCCGCCGGCCCCTGACCTCGGCGGGTTGAGGCGGCGCCCGCACGACGAACCCGAGCGCATGCGGCGCGACCGCCCGTGGACCGGACGAGAGCCCTCCGCGCGCATTACCCTTGACCCATGCGTACGGTGACCGCGGCGGTCCTCGACCTTTGCTGTGTCGTGGCGTTCGTGCTGATCGGGCGGGCGAGCCACAGTGAGGGTGAGACGCTCGCCGGGGCGGCGACGACGGCCTGGCCGTTCCTCGCCGGCCTGCTGATCGGCTGGTTGGTGACCCGGGGCTGGCGGCGTCCCGCGGCGCTCGTGGCGACCGGCGCCGGTGTCTGGGTGGCGACGGTCGCCGCCGGCATGGCGCTGCGCGCCGTCTCGGGTCAGGGCATCGCCGTCACCTTCGTCCTCGTCACGCTGGTCTTTCTCGGACTGGCGATGTTCGGCTGGCGTGCCGTGGCCGGCCGGCGCATGGCGGCATGACCAGGCCGCCGTGGAGGACCCGCGCGGCGCCGGCCGCGGGGCCCGGCCCGCCGCGGTACCGCCACCCGAACCCGGACCCTCGACGATCATCACCGTCCCGCGTCCTCTACAGTGAAGTAAAAGTTCAGGTCCGTCGGCCCCCGCGACCTCCCGTGTCGCCTTCCCCGCACCACGGACACCGACTCTCGCCGGCGCCCGGCACCGATGGATGAGGCAGATCATGCACCAAACCCCGGCCCAAACCCCGGCCCGAACCCCGTCCCGGCCTCGCCGCCAAGAGCCGGAGCCACCCGAGCGTGACATTCTCGCCAAGATCGTCCGCGCTGTCGTCGCGCTCTGCATCGGCGGCGGTGGCGCCCTGATCCTGCTGTTCCTGCTCGCCCTCATCCTCAGCCAGTTCATGGGCTGACCGCCGGCGGCGGCGCCGCCCCGGCCGGCGGCCCACCGCCGGGTGGTCGCGCGCCGGGCCGGGTGACGGCTCCGAGCCAGGGCGCCCGCGCACGACGTCCCCAAGGCCTGTCCCAGAGCCTCACCGTCTCGAGACAGGCCCTCGCGCGTGGCGGCTAGAAGTTGATCATGTGGCCGGCCAGGCCGTGCAGGGCCTCCTTGACGGCCTCGCCCAGGGTGGGGTGGGCGTGGACGTTGCGGGCCGCCTCGTGGACGGTCAGATCCCACTGCTGGGCGAGGGTCAGCTCGGGCAGCAGTTCGGTGACGTCCGGTCCGATGAGGTGGGCGCCGAGCAGCTCGCCGTACTTGCCGTCGCTGAGGATCTTCACGAAGCCGCCGGGGTCGCCCAGGCCATGGGACTTGCCGTTCGCGGTGAAGGGGAACTTGGCGACCTTGACGTCGAAGCCCTTCTCGCGCGCCTGCGCCTCGGTCCAGCCGAAGCTGGCGATCTGCGGCTGGCAGTACGTCGCGCGCGGGATCATGACGTAGTCCAGCTCCATCGTCTCCGCGTCGGCGATGGTCTCGGCCGCGACGATGCCCATCGCCTCGGCGGCGTGTGCGAGCATCAGCTTGGCGGTCACGTCGCCGATGGCGTAGATGTGCTCCACGCTCGTACGGCAGCGGGCGTCGACGTCGATCGCGCCGCGCTCGGTCAGCTTCACGCCGGTGTTCTCCAGGCCGTAGCCCTCGACGTTGGGGGCGAAGCCGATCGCCTGCAGGACCTTGTCGGCCTCCAGCACCTGCTGTTCGCCGTTCTTGGAGACGGTGACGCGCAGCTTCGGCCCGGTCTCGTCGATGCCCTCGACACGAGTGGAGGTGAGCACGTCGATGCCGAGCTTGCGGTACCGCTTGGCCAGCTCCTTGGAGACCTCCTCATCCTCCAGCGGGACGAGCCGGTCCAGGAACTCCACGATCGTCACCTTGACGCCGTAGTTGGCCAGGACGTACGCGAACTCCACGCCGATCGCGCCCGCGCCGGCGATCACGATGCTCTCGGGGAGGCTGTCGCTGAGGATCTGCTCCTCGAAGGTGACGACGCGCTCGGACAGCGTCGTGCCCGGCAGCAGCCGCGCGCTCGCGCCGGCGGCGATGATGCAGTTGCCGAACGTGATCTCCTCACCGTTGACGACGATGGTGTTCGCGTCGGTGAAGGACCCGCGGCCCTCGTACTCGGTGATGCCGTTCTTCTTCATGAGGTAGTGCACGCCCTTGACGCGCCCGTCGGCGACCGTACGGCTGCGCTTGAACGCCTCGCCGTAGTCGAACCGCACCTCCCCGTCGACCTGGATGCCGAAGGTCTTCGCCTCACGCGTGAAGATGTGCGCCAGTTCGGCGTTGCGCAGCAGGGCCTTGGAGGGAATGCAGCCGACGTTGAGGCAGACCCCTCCCCAGTAGCGCTCCTCGATGATCGCGGTCTTCAGGCCGAGCTGGGCGGACCGGATCGCGGCCACGTACCCGCCCGGCCCCGCGCCGAGGACGACGACGTCAAAATGTGTGCTCATGCCGAAAACGATATTGCGCCCGGCCCAGTGCTCGCCGTCCAGGTGGGCCATCCGGGCGGCGGAACGGCGGTCACCGTCGGTCGCGCCGGCCGGGACGGCCTGCCCGATGGCGGCCAGGACGCCCCCGGTGAACGCGACGTCCGGGGCACCCGGCGTCTCGCCTGGCGAGTGAGCTCACACGGCCCGGTAGACGACGAAGGACACGGCGATGTACTGCGCGACGTAGGCCGCGACGGTGAAGGCGTGGAACACCTCGTGGAAGCCGAACCAGCGCGGCGAGGGGTCCGGGCGGCGCAGCCCGTACACCAGCCCGCCGGCGCTGTAAAGCAGGCCGCCCGCGCACACGAGCACGAGCGCGGTCACCCCGGCCCCGTCCAGCAGCTGCGGCATGAACGCCGCCGCCACCCAGCCGAGCCCGACGTAGAGCGCGGTGTAGAGCCAGCGCGGTGCGCCCACCCACACGATGCGGAACAACACGCCCGCGGCGGCGCCGATCCAGATCACCGCGAGCACGACCGTACGGGCGGTGCCGTGCAGGGCCAGCAGCGCGAACGGCGTGTAGGTGCCCGCGATGATCAGATAGATGTTGGCGTGATCGAACCGGCGGAGCACCGCCTCGGCCCGCTCGGACCAGTGTCCCCGGTGGTAGAGCGCGGAGACGCCGAACAGCAGGGCCGAGGTCAGCGCGTACACGGCGGCGGCGAGCCGTGCGGACAGCGTCGGGCCGAGGGCGACCAGGACCAGGCCGGCGACGAGGACGGCCGGGAACGTGCCGGCGTGCAGCCAGCCGCGCAGCCGGGGCTTGACCGACTGCGCGATCTCCCCCATCTTTCCCGGTCGTACCATGAGGCGCCTCCCTCCGCGCCGCCGCGGCGGTCGCGACGTGGCACTCAGTATTCCGAACGTCGCGCCAGCCGTCTGCTCCCACCCAGCCGTGAGGCGAACTCGCTCTCCTCCTCGCCGCTCGTGGCGGCGGCCGTCACCACCTCTTCGACGACCGCGGCGGGCGCGGGCGCCTCCGCCAATTCCGGCCGGTCGCGCAGGCGTTCGGCGGCCTTGCGCAGCGCCCGCTCCCCCACCAGCCGGCTCAGCTCCAACCCGAAGCAGTCGAGCTTGTCGGCGTCGGTGAGGTCGTCGCGCGCCCGAAGATCGGCCGCCAGCTCACCCAGACGCTGTGCCTCCGCCAGCTCGTAGCGCCGGATGGCGTGGCTGCAGAGCTCGGCCAGCGCGGCGTGGTCGCCGGCGAACGACAGCCCGGCCAGGTCGTTGGTGGACAGCCGGCTGAGCGCCCGCTTGCGGTCCATCGCGGCGTCGACGATCTTGAGCAGCCCGGACAGCAGGAGGATCGGGCCGATGCTGACGCCCTTGTCCTGAGCGATCATGAACGACGAGCGGAAGATCGCCGCGGAGCCCACCGCGGCGGCCATGACCTGGGCGACCGCGGCGCCGTTCGCCGGCGCGCCGGCCGGCAGTGCGAAGCCCCAGCCCATCGCCTCGGCGGTGATCAGCGCCGCGGTGGAGGCCGAGGCGTTGACCGCGATGTAGAGCAGGCCGGACGGCGAGAACACCGCCGCGGCCGGTTTGTCCTGATATCTGCCGACCAGCTCGGCACCCCCGATGAGTGCGCCGAGCAGCGCGGCGAACAGCATTCTGGCGACCATCACGCCCCCTTGGCCCGTACCGGTTCCAGTCCCGCGGCGACGAACCGGCCCGGCGGGCGGGCGGCCTCGAGGAAGACCAGAAGCCACTCCCCCGGACCGGTCGCCGTCCCGAACCGGCGGCCGGGTGGGGAGTCCCTCGCCCGCAGGAACATCAGCAGCCAATCCCCTGAACCCGAGGCCGCGCCCCGGCGCATCCGCGAAGACATGCGGTATACCTTCGCGACCGCGGGGCCCGAAGGCGACGACTACGAGCGGCCGGAGTCCGTATGCCCTGCGCATCGCACCGGCACAGAAGGCATGCGGCGAGTCCGTGTCATCACGTGGGATTCTTCACATAGGCGGACCGGCGCACGGCCAGGCCGGCCTGTTCACAGGCGGGGCGGGCGGCCTTCGTACGGGGTGCTCAGCACGACCGTCGTCCGGGTGGAGACGTTCGCGGCGGCCCGGATCTGCTGCAGGAGCTCCTCCAGCGCTCCCGGCGAGGTGACCCGGACCTTCAGGATGTAGCTCTCCTCGCCGGCGACCGAGTGGCAGGCCTCGATCTCGTCGAGGTGGGCGAGCTTCTCCGGGGCGTCGTCGGGCGCCGCCGGGTCGATCGGCTTGATCGAGATGAAGGCGGTGAGCGGCAGGCCGACGGCCTCGTGGTCGAGGACGGCGGAGTAGCCCTTGATCACGCCGCGTTTCTGCAGGCGGCGTACCCGCTGATGGACCGCGGACACGGACAGGCCGGTCTCGCGCGCCAGGTCGGTGAAACTCATGCGACCGTCGCCCGCGAGCAGGGAGACGATCTGCCGGTCGATGTCCTCCACGCCTAGAACCTACCGTGACGCCCGGCGGGGAACCGGAACACCGGCATTCCGGCGTTGCCCGGTTATGGACGGCAGGGCTATTTGACGGAGCCGGCGAGGACGCCCTGGACGAAGTAGCGCTGGAAGGCGAAGAACAC
>NZ_BAABHF010000070.1:0-9482 GCF_039541955.1 Actinoallomurus oryzae
CGCTAACCAGACCCTACTGTCAGGGCACCATCGCGTGCATGCGTCATGATCCCTCCCCCCGTCCGCTCACGGCGAACCCGGCCCAACCCGCCGGATGCGGATCGCATCCCCCACCGTCTCTCGCACGGCGCCCGGGCCGGCCCCCGCTCTTCGTGATCCGCGGGCGATCAACCGTGAAGGGGCAGCAGGACGCGGAAGGTCGCACCATCGCCCGGGGCCGTGTGGACCTCCACCCGGCCGTGGTGGGCCGCCGTCAGAGAGGCGACGATCGCCAGGCCGAGGCCCGCGCCCCCGCCCTCGGCACGGCCCCGGGCGCCATCCGCGCGGTAGAAGCGATCGAAGACCCGCGCCGCCTGCTCGGGGGACAACCCCGGGCCCTCGTCACGCAGCTCCAGCACCGCCAGGCCGTCCCGGGTGCCGACACCGATCCGGACCGGGGTGCCCGGCGGGGTGTGGGCGACCGCGTTCCCGATGAGGTTCGAGGTCACCTGGCGCAGCCGCGCCTCGTCACCGAGCACGGGCGCGCCGCCCGGCGGGCCGCCGCCCGGGCCGGTGAGGGCGACGGGACGCCCGGGATCCAGAGCGCGCAGGTCGTGCAGGGCGTCGGCGGCCAGGGTCCGCAGATCCATGGGGGTGAGACGGAGCGGGAGATCCGCCGAGGCGGCGTGCTCGTCGAGGCGGGCGAGGAGCAACAGGTCCTCGACCAGCCGGACCAGACGTGCTGCCTCCCGCTCGATGCGGTTCATCGCACCGTCGACGTCGGCGCGCTCCGGCATGCCGCCCATCCGGTACAGCTCGGTGAACCCCTTGATGCCGAACAGGGGCGTGCGCAGCTCATGGCTGGCGTCGGAGACGAAGCGGCGCATGCGCTCCGCGGTGGCCGCCCGCGCGGCGTCGCCTCCCTCGATCCGCTCCAGCATGCCGTTGAGCGCCGCGGCCAGGCGGCCCAGCTCGGTACGCGAGGCGGCCAGCTCGGGAACCCGGCTCGAAAGGTCGCCGTCCGCGATGGCCGCCGCGGTCGTCTCGATCCGGCGCAGCGGGCGCAGCCCCGCCCGTACGGCGAACCAGCCGGCCACGCCGAGGAGCCCCAGCACCAAAGAGTCGATCACCAGCACCCGTACGCCGAGCTGTCTGATCGTCGCACCGGCCTGGGAGAGCGAACCGGCGACGACGACGCTGCCGCCGTCCGCGGCCACGGTCTCCGCTCCGCCCGGCGTCCGGCCCGGGCCCGGCACGACGATCACTCGCCAGTCCTCGCCGCCGCCGGCGGCGGGGACCTCGAACGGCCGGTGGCGGCGCGCGCCGACCGCCGCGGCGTCGAGCCGGGGCAGCTCAGGGGCATGCCGCGAGACCGGCCGGACGGCCCGCCGCACCCGGCCCTCCGGGTCGAGGTAGGCGACATAGACCTCACCGGACAAGTGCTGCTCCACCGTCTCGCGCACCTGCGGAACCTGATCGCCCGCGACGTCCGGCAGGGCCGGAAGGCGCGCGGCGACCGTCGCGGCGGCGCGAAGCCGGTCGTCCAGCTGATGCACCAGGTCGCGCTGGAGCAGCGCGACGACCAGGCCGTCGCTGCCGAGCAGGGCGACGACGAGCAGCAGCAGCGCGATCGCCAGCAGCCGGCCGCGCAGCGAGAGGCGACCGCGCAGCCGGCGCGCGGCGCTCGCGCTCACGAGCGGGGCCTGCGCAGGACGTAGCCGGTGCCGTGCACCGTATGGATCAGCTTCGGCTCGCCCCGGTCCACCTTTCGCCGCAGATAGCTGATGTAGGAGGCCACGATGCTGTCATCGCCCCCGAAGTCATACCTCCAGACCAGCTCCAGGAGCTGGGACTTCGACAGCACCTGCCCGGCGTTCTCCATCAGCACCCGCAACAGGCTGAACTCGGTCGGGGAAAGCTGGACCGACCGCCCGCCCCGGGTCACCTGGTGGCTGTCGGGATCCAGCTCCAGATCGCCGACGACCAAGCGGCCGTCCGGTTGCCGGCCGCTCGTACGGCGCAGAATGGCCCGGATCCGCAGGACCAGCTCCTCCAGGTTGAACGGCTTCGTGACATAGTCGTCACCGCCCGCCGTGAGCCCGCTGATCCGGTCCTCGGGCGCGTCGCGGGCCGTGAGGAACAGCACCGGCGGATGCCCCGCCGCCGGGGACGAAGGCGCCCCCCGCAGCCGGCGGACGACCTCGAAGCCGTCGAAGTCGGGCAGCATCACATCCAGCACGATCAGATCGGGACGCTGCTCCCGCACCGCCGCCAGCGCCTGCGCGCCGGTCGCGACCGGGACCACGGTGAAGCCGGCCAGCCGCAGGCTCGCGGACAGCAGCTCGCGCAGCGTCGGCTCGTCCTCCACGACCAGCAGCCGTTCCGATGTCGTCATCCGCCCCATCCCGCCTGATCGTCCGCCCTCGGCCTCCCCGGCTGCGCCCGGCCCGCGCGCCCGGCACGGCTACGCGTCTCGCCTGCGGAAGACGATGAACGCCACGCCCAGCAGGACAGCGGCACACCCCGCCATGACCGCCAGCCCGGACCAGGGGTCCAGCAACGCCGGATCGCGGTAGCCGGTGATGATCTGCCCGCCCGCGATGGGCGGCCAGTACTTCGCCACCCAGTCGCCGACCGCCCCGGGCAGAGCGGGCGCGAACGCCTGCACGATCAGCATCGCGCCGAACAGGGTAGTCACCGTCGCCGTCGTACTACGGATCACCGTGCCGATCGCCAGCCCGAGCAGACCCGCGAGCGCCAGATAGAGCGCACCGCCCAGAATGCCCCGCAGCGCCGGAGAATCGGACGGCCCGAGGTGCGGGGCGCCCGCACCCGCCAGCGCCGCCTGCCCGACGAGAAAGCCGCTGAAGGACACCAGCAGCCCGACCGGCAGCGCGACCGCGATCAGCACCACCGCCTTGGCGGCCAGCACCCGGGCCCGGTGCGGCACGGCGGTCAGCGTGCCGACGATCGTGCCGGCCCCGTACTCGGCGGTGATCATCAGGCCGCCCAGCAGGCCGAGGGCGATCTGCGCCAGCAGATAGCCGCGCAGGCTGGTGGCCAGCGGATCGAACGCGGCCCGGTCGGCGGCCGTCATGGTCGCGTACTCGCCCCCGGCCGACGCACCGTTCAGCGAGGCGAGGCCCACGCAGCACGCCAGGGTGCCGACGACGAGGAAGACGGTCGACCGCATGGTACGGATCTTGATCCACTCGGCGCGCAGGCAGTGTGCGAACGTCGCCCGGCCCGCCGGCCGCAGGGTCATCCGGAACCCCCGCGGCCGATCCCGCGCCGGCTCCTTCCGTACCGCCGTCCGGGTTCGCGCGGCGCCCCGGCTCATCGGCTCGTCTCCTTCTCCCCGATCTCCGCCTGATACTCGACGGCGTCGCGGGTCAGGTCCATGAACACCTGCTCCAGCGACGGCTCTCGTGGCGTCAACTCGTGCAGCTCCACTCCGCCGGCCGCGGCCAGCGCCCCGAGCTCGGCCGCGTCCATCCCGGTCACCACCAGGCCGTCCGCGCCGTCCGGGCGCACCTCCGCCACCGGCGGCAGCATCCGGCGCAGCGTTTCCACCTGCGGACCGCGCACCAGGACCTCGTGGCCGGAGTGCGCGTCGATGAACACCTTCATGGCGGTGTCCGCGATCAGCCGGCCGCGGCCGATGACGATGAGGTGGTCGGCGGTGAGCGCCATCTCGCTCATCAGATGGCTCGACACCAGCACGGCGCGCCCCTCGGCGGCCATCCGCCGCATCAGCCCGCGGATCCAGACGATCCCCTCCGGGTCGAGCCCGTTGAGCGGCTCGTCGAACACGAGTGCCGGCGGATCGCCCAGCAGCGCGGCGGCGATGCCGAGCCGCTGCCGCATGCCGAGCGAGAACGTCCCGGTCCTGCGGCGGGCGACGCCGTCCAGCCCCACCTCCGCCAGCACCGCCGCCACCCGGCCGCGCGAGATCCCGTTGCCGGCCGCGAGAGCCAGCAGATGGTGGTACGCCGTACGGCTGGGCAGCACCGCACCCGCGTCCAGCAGCGCGCCGACGGCCTTCAAGGGCGCCGGCTGCGCGGCGTACGGGCGCCCGCCGACGGTGGCCGTCCCGGAACTGGCGGCGTCCAGGCCCAAGATCATCCGCAGCGTGGTCGACTTCCCCGCTCCGTTCGGGCCGAGGAACCCGGTCACCTCCCCCGGACGGACGGCGAACGTCAGGTCGTCGACGGCAAGGACATCGCCGTAACGCTTGGTGAGTCCACAGACTTCGATCACGATCTCTCCAGAGCCGATCGGGTACGGGCCGCGCGCCACCGGCGCGCGCACCACCCACGGTGATCCGCTCTTCTGGGACAGATCTGCACGAGTCTGAGTGCGTCATGTGAACCGAGGGCCCCGCCCGCCCGGAACGGCGAACCGTGGCGGCCCGATGCCGCCCGAAGTCAACGCCGTGGTCCCGCCCCCGGCGGATTCACCTACGTTCCTCGTCGGATTCGCGCCCGGCCGAGAACTCTCAGAAACTCACAGACGCCGGGCCACCGGCACCTCTCGGCGGCACCCGATCGAGACGAGCCGACCGCCACTCCGCCGCCCCACGATCAGCGGCGTCGAGCTCCCTCTGCTTCTCCCGCTCGCGGGTAGCCCTTGGAAGCCGGCCACACAGCACCGAGGCGAAGGGGCTTTGTCGCAGCGTGACGGGCCCAGTGCTTCATCCCCCGGGAACACACCAATGGCGGCGATAGGCACGCGGTGTTCTGCCTATCGCCGCCTGAGGCTTTCGGTAAGCCGCAGCGTTGCGGCGGCCGAAGCACTCCGTGCAGTAGGGAGATGGTCCGTCCGGAGAACTGCTTATGCCGCCATGTCTCCGAGCCGACTCGACCTCTCCGCTGCCCTTGCAGGGCTTTTTGGCCGGATCTAAGTCCGACATGTACCTCACTGGCCGCCCTTTTGGACGTAACTACGGACAAACTCCTCTGCGTTCTCTTCGAGAACCTCGTCTATTTCGTCCAGAATGGCGTCGACATCGTCGGTGAGCTTCTCGTTCCGCTCCTGGACGTCTTCGCTGGGGGCGGTCTGGGTCTCGTCGACCTCTTCCTCGCGCCGGGTCGTCTGCCGCTGCCCGCCGGTGTCCCTCGTCGCCATGCTGAGCCTCCACTCCTGCCGAGAGACCTCGACTCTATCGTCGCCCGCCGACAACCAGTGGATCACTCACCGTGTTCCACCGTGATCGGCGATCGGCCTCATGACGGCGTTATCACCACCGGCGATCCCTGCGAAACGGTCATACCGGTCACGACTGTGCATTGATCGTGAACGGACGGCCGTACCGGGATGTTCCGCCGGCCGTCTTCCACCGCCGATGGCACGCCGGCCCCGGGGCGCTCTCCCCGTACGGACCGGCGCGTTCTGGGCCCCTCTGGGCGCTACTCCCCCGTCAGGGCGGTCACCAGGTCCGCTGCCGTACGGCAGCGGTCCAGGAGGGCGCCCACGTGCGCCTTGGTGCCCCTCAGCGGCTCCAGGGTCGGCACCCGCTGGAGCGACTCCCGGCCTGGGACGTCGAAGATGACCGAGTCCCACGACGCCGCGGCCACCGAGTCGGCGTACTGCCGCAGGCACCGGCCGCGGAAGTAGGCCCGCGTGTCCTCCGGCGGGTCCTCGATGGCGGCGTCGACCTCCGCGTCGGTGGCGATGCGCTTCATGCGCCCGCGCGCCACGAGACGGTTGTACAGGCCGCGCTCCGGGCGAACGTCGGAGTACTGCAGGTCGACCAGCTGGAGCCGCGGGTGGGACCAGTCGAGGCCGTCGCGGCTGCGGTAGCCCTCCAGCAGCTCGAGCTTGGCGACCCAGTCGAGCTCGCCCGACAGCTGCATGGGGTCCTCGCCGAGGCGGTGCAGGACCGACTCCCAGCGGTCGAGGATGTCGGTGGTCATCTCATCGACGTCGGCGCCGAAGCGGTCCTCGACGTACTTGCGGGACTGCTCGAGGTACTCCATCTGCAGCTGCACCGCGGTCATCTTGCGGCCGTCGCGCAGGGTGAGCAGGTGCTTGCAGGACGGGTCGTGGGAGACGGCGCGCAGCGTCGCCACCGGCATGTCGACGGACAGGTCGACGGTGAGGAAACCGTCTTCGATCATGGCGAGCACGAGGCCGGTGGTGCCGAGCTTGAGGAAGGTGGAGACCTCGCTCATGTTGGCGTCGCCGATGATCACGTGGAGCCTGCGGTACTTCTCCGGGTCGGCGTGAGGTTCGTCACGCGTGTTGATGATCGGGCGTTTGAGGGTCGTCTCGAGGCCCACCTCGACCTCGAAGAAGTCGGCGCGCTGGCTGATCTGGAAGCCGTCGGTGCGGCCGTCGACGCCGATGCCGACGCGGCCGGCGCCGCAGACGACCTGGCGGGTCACGAAGAACGGGGTGAGGTGGCGGACGATCTCCGAGAAGGCGGTCTCCCGCTTCATCAGGTAGTTCTCGTGGCAGCCGTACGAGGCACCCTTGTTGTCGGTGTTGTTCTTGTACAGCTGGATGGGCTGGGTGCCGGGGACCTGGGCGGCGCGGCGGGCGGCGTCGGCCATGACGCGCTCCCCGGCCTTGTCCCAGATCACGGCGTCGCGCGGGTTGGTGCACTCGGGCGTGGAGTACTCCGGATGCGCGTGGTCGACGTAGAGGCGCGCCCCGTTGGTGAGGATGACGTTGGCCAGCCCGAGGTCCTCATCGGTGAGCTGGGTGGGGTCGGCGACCTCGCGTGCGAGGTCGAACCCGCGGGCGTCCCGCAGGGGGTTCTCCTCCTCGAAGTCCCACCGTGCCCGCCTGGCCTTGGCCGCTGATGCCGCGAGGTAGGCGTTGACGACCTGTGAGGAGGTCACCATCGCGTTGGCCCCCGGCTGACCGGGCACGGAAATGCCGTATTCGGTCTCGATTCCCATTACCCGCCGCACGCTCATAGACCCGAGCCTAATGCGCGATCGCCGTGGTCTTGCGAGGCGCGGCGGGATCGTGACCCGATTCCCCTTGTGGGGACGGGCTCAGGAGGAGTCCGAACGAGACGCCGGGGAGAGCCCCGGGACGGACGGTGTCCCCATGACCCTTCCAGGTCAGGGTAAAGACCCGGCAATCGGCGCGGGGAGCGCCGGCGGTGCTCGGGTATGGGTCCCGTGGGCGTCTGGTTCGCCGGGAACCGGTGGTCGCGGTCGCGACCGCCGGCGACGTCATGTGGCGGAGATCTCGATCTCGGGCGCGGCACTGCGGAGGGTGCCGGCCGCCGACGAGCGGGCCTGACGGCAGGGTACGGGGGAACGCCTCGCGGGCCTCGCCGGGGACCGGTACTGCCGCAGAGACGAGTCGTCGCGGGCGGCCGGCGTGGTGCCGGACGCCCGCGACGTGCGGGTCAGAGGTATTGGCCGGTGTTGGCGACCGTGTCGATGGAACGGCCGGCCTCGGTGCCCTGCTTGCCGGAGACGAGCGTGCGGATGTAGACGATCCGTTCGCCCTTCTTACCGGAGATGCGGGCCCAGTCGTCGGGGTTGGTGGTGTTGGGCAGGTCCTCGTTCTCGCTGAACTCGTCGACGCAGGCGGCGAGCAGGTGGTTGACCCGCAGGCCCTTCTGCCCGCTGTCGAGGAAGTCCTTGATGGCCATCTTCTTGGCCCGGTCGACGATGTTCTGGATCATCGCGCCGGAGTTGAAGTCCTTGAAGTAGAGGACTTCCTTGTCTCCGTTGGCGTAGGTCACCTCGAGGAAGCGGTTCTCCTCGCTCTCGGTGTACATCCGCTCGACGACCCGCTGGATCATGCCCTCGACCGTGGCTTCGGCCGAGCCGTCGTGTTCCTTGACGTCGTCGGGGTGGAGGGGAAGTCCGGGGAGAATGTACTTGGAGAAGATGTCCTTGGCCGCCTCGGCGTCGGGACGCTCGATCTTTATCTTCACGTCGAGGCGCCCGGGCCGGAGGATCGCCGGGTCGATCATGTCCTCCCGGTTGGAGGCGCCGATGACGATGACGTTCTCCAGGCCTTCGACGCCGTCGATCTCCGAGAGCAGCTGCGGCACGATCGTGTTCTCGACGTCGGAGGAGACTCCGGATCCGCGGGTGCGGAAGATGGAGTCCATCTCGTCGAAGAAGACGATGACCGGTGTGCCCGCGGAGGCCTTCTCGCGTGCGCGCTGGAAGACCAGGCGGATGTGGCGCTCGGTCTCGCCGACGTACTTGTTGAGGAGCTCGGGTCCCTTGATGTTGAGGAAGAAGCTCTTGCCCTCGGCGCCGGTCTTCTCCGCGACCTGTTTGGCCAGGGAGTTGGCGACGGCCTTGGCGATGAGGGTCTTGCCGCAGCCGGGCGGGCCGTAGAGCAGCACGCCCTTGGGCGGGCGGAGCTGGTGTTCGCGGAAGAGGTCGGCGTGGAGGTAGGGCAGCTCGACGGCGTCGCGGATCTGCTCGATCTGCGGGCCCAGGCCGCCGATCTCCTGGTAGGAGATGTCGGGGACTTCCTCAAGGACGAGTTCTTCGACCTCGGCCTTGTGGATCTTTTCGTAGGCGTACCCGGAGCGCGTGTCGAGCATGAGCGAGTCGCCGGCGCGCAGGGGGACTCCGCGCAGGGGCTCGGCGAGCTTGACGACGCGTTCTTCGTCGGCGTGCGCGATGACGAGGGCGCGTTCGCCGTCGGCGAAAACCTCCTTCAGCATCACGACTTCGCCCTGGGTCTCGAACTCGAGTGCGGCGACGACGTTGAGCGCCTCGTTGAGCATGACCTCCTGGCCGCGCTTCAACTCCTCGATCTCGATACCCGGGCTGACGTTCACCCGTAGTTTGCGTCCGCCGGTGAAGATGTCCACCGTGCCGTCCTCGCGCGCGGCGAGGAACGTTCCGAAGGCGGATGGCGGCTGCGCGAGGCGGTCGACCTCCTCCTTCAGCGCGATGATCTGCTCTCGGGCTTCCTTGAGAGTCGCCACGAGGCGTTCGTTCTGGCCCGTAACCGCGGCCAGGCTTGCCTGCGCCTCATGTAGGCGTTCTTCGAGTACACGTACTTGTCGGGGGGATTCCGCGAGCTTTCGGCGCAGCACGGAGATCTCCTCCTCGAGGAAGGAGATCTGCGTCTGGAGGTCACGGACCTCCTTTTCGTGCTGCGCCTTCCGCGCCCCGGCATCGTCACGAGCGGCCACGCTCGTCACCTCCTCAGGCAGAGACGACGACCTAACTGAAACCCTACCTATCCGGAGCGCCTCCGTAACATGGCCAACGGGTACTCGTGTCGTGGCGGGGCCGCGACGAGGTGCGGAAATCGGATACCTTCGCAGGTCGGAGGCCATATGACGGGGTGGCGGCCGCACGTGTGAAAAACCACAGTGGACCGCTTCCGGAGGCCGGACCGGGTCCGTGGCCGGCATGAGGCGGGTACGCGCCGCGCAGGGCGGGGCACGCCGGAGCGGCACGGACGGAAACGGCGCGATCACGGCGGGCGCGCGCCGCGGGCCGTGGATGCTCCTATGGTTCGTCAAGCGGCAGGAGCAAGATCCTTTAGGGCGGTCGCGGGTT
>NZ_BAABHF010000071.1:0-5243 GCF_039541955.1 Actinoallomurus oryzae
GCCACGTCCGGGCCCGGGCCGTCCCGGCGCTCCCGGCGCCGGCGGCCCCCGGCCGAACCCCGGCAGCATGCCGCCTCGGCCCGGAGGCCCGCGCCCCAGCCCGATGAACATGCCCTCGCGCCCGCAGCGCGACAGCGGTGGCCCCGGCGGTGCCGGTGGTCGCGGTCGTCCCGGCGGTGGCGGCGGTCGTCCCGGTGGCGGCGGTGGCCGTCCCGGCGGCGGTCGTCCCGGCGGTGGCTTCGGCGGCCGTCCGGCCGGTGCCGGTGGCGGCGGTGGCCGTCCCGGCGGCTTCGGCGGCCCGCGTCCGGGTGGCGGAGGCCGTGGCCGCGGTGGCACGCAGGGCGCGTTCGGCCGCCCCGGCGGACGTCCCACGCGTGGGCGCAAGTCCAAGAAGCAGCGGCGTCAAGAGTTCGACAACATGCAGGCGCCCTCGATCGGCGGCGTCCGCGTCCCGCGCGGCAACGGCAAGGCGATCCGCCTGCCGCAGGGTGCCTCGCTCACCGACTTCGCCGAGAAGATCGGCGCCAACCCGGCGTCGCTCGTCGAGGTGATGCTGCACCTCGGTGAGATGGTCACCGCGACGCAGTCGGTCAACGAGGAGACGCTGCAGCTGCTCGGCGCCGAGCTGGACTACAACGTCCAGGTCGTCAGCCCCGAAGACGAGGACCGCGAGCTGCTCGAGTCCTTCGACATCGAGTTCGGTGAGGACGAGGGCGGCGACGAGAACCTCGTCTCCCGTCCGCCGGTCGTGACCGTCATGGGTCACGTCGACCACGGTAAGACGAAGCTGCTCGACGCGATCCGCAACGCCAACGTGGTGGCCGGCGAGGCCGGCGGCATCACCCAGCACATCGGCGCCTACCAGGTCGCGACCGAGGTCGACGGCCAGGAGCGCAAGATCACCTTCATCGACACCCCGGGTCACGAGGCGTTCACCGCCATGCGTGCCCGCGGTGCCGAGACGACCGACCTGGTCGTGCTGGTGGTCGCCGCCGACGACGGGGTGAAGCCGCAGACCACGGAGGCGATCGACCACGCCAACGCGGCCGGGGTGCCGATCGTCGTGGCGGTCAACAAGGTCGACAAGGAGGGCGCCGACCCCCAGCGGGTGCGGGCACAGCTCACCGAGTACGGCCTGGTGGCCGAGGAGTTCGGTGGCCAGACGCAGTTCGTCGACATCTCCGCGAAGCAGCGGCTGGGCATCGACGACCTCCTCGAGGCCGTCGTCCTGACCGCCGACGCCGAGCTGGACCTGCGGGCCAACCCCGAGCAGGACGCCCAGGGCGTCGCGATCGAGGCGCACCTCGACAAGGGCCGCGGCTCCGTGGCGACCGTGCTCGTGCAGCGCGGCACGCTCCGGGTCGGCGACTCGATCGTCTGTGGTGAGGCCTTCGGCCGCGTCCGCGCCATGCTCGACGAGAACGGCAACAACGTCGACGAGGCGCTGCCGTCACGTCCGGTCCTGGTGCTCGGCCTGTCCGCCACCCCCGGCGCCGGTGACAACTTCATCGCCGTCGACGACGACCGGATGGCACGCCAGATCGCCGACCGCCGCCAGGCGCGCAAGCGCAACGCCGAGCTGCTCCGCACTCGCGGGCGCCGCACCCTCGAGGAGCTGTTCAAGGACCTCGAGAAGGGCGAGCTCCAGGAGCTGCTGCTCGTCATCAAGGGCGACGTCTCCGGTTCGGTGGAGGCCCTCGAGGACGCCCTGCTCAAGATCGACGTCGGCGACGAGGTCGGTCTCCGGGTGATCCGCCGCGGCGTCGGCGCGATCACGCAGGACGACGTGAACCTCGCGCTCACGTCGGAGGGCACCGTCATCATCGGCTTCAACGTCCGGCCCGAGCGCAACGCGCAGGAGATCGCCGACCGCGAAGGCGTGGACATCCGCTACTACTCGGTCATCTACCAGGCGATCGAGGAGGTCGAAGCCGCGCTCAAGGGCATGCTCAAGCCCGAGTTCGAGGAAGTGCAGCTCGGCTCGGCGGAGATCCGCGAGGTCTTCAAGGTGCCGCGCATCGGCAACGTCGCCGGTTCGATGGTCCAGTCCGGCACGATCAACCGCAACAGCAAGGCGCGGTTGATCCGCGACGGTGTGGTCATCTCCGACAACCTCACCGTGTCCTCGCTCCGCCGGTTCAAGGACGACGCGACCGAGGTCCGCGAGGGCTTCGAGTGCGGTATCGGCATCGGGTACGGCGACATCAAGATCGGTGACATCATCGAGACCTTCGAGATGCGGGAGAAGCCGCGCGTCTGAGTCACTGCCCGGAACCCTGCGCCCGCAGCGAGGCGGTGCCTGAGCACCGCCGAGCGGGGCGCGGGGTTCCGGGCGGTCTCTGCGCGTGGCCCTTCTCGCGGGTCCCGGTACGCCCCGGAGAGGTGGCGTGCGGTTTCCTCGCACGCCACCTCGTCGGTCGACGGCCGGTTCGATCACGGGGGTGACCACCTGTGTATGTGGGAGCACTGACGCTCGACCTGCTGCTCGGCGACGTACGCTCGCTGAAGCAGAAGCGCGCCGTGGTCCGTCCGATCGTCGCCGAAGTACGCCGGCGGTTCCCGGCGGCCGCGGCTGCCGAGACGGGCCACCTCGACCTGCACCGCCGGGCGGAGATCGCGATCGCGGTCGTCTCCGCCGAGGCGGGCAACTGCGTCGAGGTGCTGGAGGCGTGTGAGCGGCTGGTCGCCGGGCGGCCGGAGATCGAGCTGCTCTCGGCCCGGCAACGACTCTTCAACGAAGAGTCATAGAGTGCATTCCATTACTGGTTGATGGAGGACCGTGATCGCCCTGGTCACGGGACCGATGAAGGAGAGACTGTGACGGACCCCGCGAGGGCTCGTAAGCTCGCAGATCGCATACAGCAGATCGTCGCGGAGATGCTCGAGCGGCGGATCAAGGATCCGCGGCTCGGTTTCGTCACCGTGACGGACGCCCGGCTGACCAACGACCTGCGGGACGCGACGGTCTTCTACACCGTGTACGGCAGCGACGCCGAGCGCGCGGACAGCGCGGCGGCGCTCAACAGCGCCAAGGGCGTGATCCGTACGGAGGTGGGCAAGCGCACCGGCGTACG
Source organism: Actinoallomurus oryzae (assembly GCF_039541955.1). Lineage (NCBI taxonomy): Bacteria > Bacillati > Actinomycetota > Actinomycetes > Streptosporangiales > Thermomonosporaceae > Actinoallomurus > Actinoallomurus oryzae. Next base: position 3,075 of record NZ_BAABHF010000071.1, read on the forward strand.
GCACACCCCCAGCCTGACGTTCGTGCCCGACGCGCTGCCCGAGAACGCCCGGCAGATCGACGACCTGCTCGCCAAGGCGCGCGCCGCGGACGAGCAGGTGGCCAAGGCCGCCGAGGGCGCCCTTCCCGCCGGGGAGGCCAACCCTTACCGCGAGGCGCGATCCGATGCGGATGTTGACGAAACCGACGGCGACGATGCCGACAACGCGGGATACTCCGGGTCGTGAACTCCCCGCCGGGTAGCGCCGTGGCCATCACCGCCGACGAGTGGCAACGGGCGGTCGCCTCGATCGAGGAGGCCGGGACGGTCTGCCTGGCGTGTCACGTCTCCCCGGACGGCGACGCCCTGGGGTCGATGCTGGCCTTCGCCCAGGCGCTGCGCGTCCTGGGCAAGCCGTTCACCGCCTCGTTCGGCGACGCGTTCGTCGTGCCGCGGATCCTGCGGTTCCTGCCCGGCCTGGACCTGCTCACCGACCCCGGTGACTTCCCGGCCGAGCCGGATGTCATGGTCACCTTCGACGCGGCCAGCCGCGACCGGCTCGGCAGCCTCGCGCCCAACGCCCGCAAGGCGCGCGAAGTGATCGTCTTGGACCACCACGCGTCGAACACCCGGTTCGGTACGACACATCTCGTCGATCCGGGAGCTGCGGCGACCGCGGCGGTCACCGAGCGCCTCATCGACCGGCTCGGCGTGTCCCTCACCCACGACATGGCCCTGGGCCTGTACGTCGGGCTCGTGACCGACACCGGCTCCTTCAAGTACGCCACGACCACCCCCGAGGTCCACGCGCTCGCCGGGAGGCTGCTGGCCACCGGCATCCGGCCCGAACTGGTCGCCCGCGAGGTCTGGGACCGCGCCCCGTTCGGCTACCTGCCGGTGCTGTCCGCGGCGCTCGGCCGCGCCACGCTCGAACCGGACGTGGCCGGCGGCCTGGGCATGGTGTGGACCACGGTCACGCGCGCCGACCGCGCCGCGTACAGCCTGCCGTACGACCTGCTCGAAGGCGTGATCGACGTCGTCCGGCGCACGGACGAGGCCGAGGTCGCCGTCGTCTTCAAGGAGGACGACGAGGGCGCCTGGCAGGTCTCCACCCGCTCCAAGGGGCGCGTCGACGTCGGGATGGCGTGCGTCGCCCTCGGCGGCGGCGGACACCCGACGGCGGCCGGATTCACCTTGCACGGCGAGGTCCGGCACGCGGTCGAACGCCTACGGGAGCTTCTCGCCGAGATCGAGGTCGTCACCCGCACATGAACGGACTTGTCATCGTCGACAAGCCGGCCGGCTGGACCTCCCACGACGTCGTGGGCAAGCTGCGCCGGCTGGCGGGCACACGCAGAGTCGGCCACGCCGGCACGCTCGACCCCATGGCCACGGGCGTGCTCATCATCGGGGTGGACAAGGCGACCCGCCTGCTCGGCCACCTCGCGCTCACCGAGAAGTCCTACGACGCGGTGATCCGGCTGGGCCAGTCGACCAACACCGACGACGCCGAGGGCGAGGTCACCGCCACGGCCCCCGCCGCGGGGGTGACCGAGGGGGAGCTGCGTGCGGCGGTCGCCGACCTCACCGGCCCGATCGAGCAGATCCCGCCCCAGGTCAGCGCGATCAAGGTGGACGGACGCCGGGCGTACAAACGGGTCCGCGACGGCGAGGAGGTCGCGCTCAAGGCCCGTAAGGTCACCGTGTACGACTTCGCGCTCGGCGACCTGCGCTACGCCGGTGACGTGCTCGACGTCTCGGCGACCGTCACGTGCTCCAGCGGCACCTACATCCGCGCGCTGGCCCGCGATCTGGGCGCGGCCCTGGGCGTCGGCGGCCACCTGTGCTACCTGCGCCGTACCCGCGTGGGCCCGTACGACCTGTCCCAGGCCCGGACGATCGAGCAGCTCACCGAAGAACTGACCGTCCTGCCGCTGGCCGACGCCGTGTCCGCGGCCTTCCCGCGGCTCGACGTGTCCACCGAAGACGCCCGCAAGATCGCCCACGGCGGGCGCCTGGGCGCGACCGGCCTGGGGCCGGGCCCGATCGGCGTCTTCGGCCCGGACGGCACACTGCTCGCGCTGATGGAGGAGCACGGCCCGGTCGCCAAGCCGATCGCCGTCTTCGTCCCCTAGCTTGAGTTTTAACCTGTGCGGCGGGGTCGTGGGGTGCTCGATTTCGTTGGTTTGG
>NZ_BAABHF010000072.1:0-2762 GCF_039541955.1 Actinoallomurus oryzae
GTGGTGGTTTTGTGGATGGTGGTTGTGGTGGCGTTGTTCTCGCCGGTGAGTTGGTGGTGCAGGTGGGTGGCGAGGGCGTGTGGTGTGGGGTGGTCGAAGATGAGGGTGGCGGGGAGGCGTAGTCCGGTCACCGTGGCGAGGCGGTTGCGGATCTGGATGGCGGTCAGGGAGTCGAAGCCCAGTTCTTTGAAGGTTTGGGTGTCGACGATCGTGTCTGCGTTGGTATGACCCAGAACGTTCGCGGCGCTCGTACGCACGATGTCGAGCAGCCGTTTTTCCGACTCGGGACCGGGCAGGTCCGCCAGCTGGGGACGGAGATTTGGAGGAGCGCCGTCGGACCGCCGAGCAACGGCGGGGGCGAGTTCGCGGAACAACGGGTGCGGGTCGCCTCCCGTGTCCAGCCTTCTGACGTTGATGTTGGCGGGGATGATCGTGGGCCGGGGGTGCGTAAGTGCAGCGGTGAAGAGCCGGAGACCCTCCGTCGTGGTCAGGTGAACGATGCCTGCGGTGCTGACATGTCCATGGTCGGTGGTGGTGAGGTGGGCGGTCATGTTGCTGGTTTGTTGCCAGAGTCCCCAGGCGAGGCTGGTGGCGGGGAGTCCTTGTGTGTGGCGGTGGTGGGCGAGGGCGTCGAGGAAGGTGTTGGCGGCGGCGTAGTTGGCTTGGCCGGGGGAGCCGAGGGTGCCGGCGAGTGAGGAGAACAGGACGAACGCCGACAGATCCATTTCTTTGGTCAGCTGGTGTAGGTGCCAGGCCGCGTCAACCTTGGGCGTGAGGACGGCGTCGAGTTGCTCGTTGGTGAGTTGAGTGATGGTGGCGTCCCGCAGCGTGCCCGCGGCGTGGATGACCGCGGTGAGCGGATGCTGATGCGGGATGGTGTCCAGTAGTTCGGTGAGGGCCTCTGGCTTGGAGGTGTCGCAGCTGGTGATGGTGACCTGGGCGCCGTGTTCGGTGAGTTCTTGGTGGAGTTCGGTGGCACCTGGTGCGTTTGGTCCGGAGCGGCTGGCCAGCAGGAGATGGAGGGCGTTGTGCTGGGCGACCAGGTGCCGGGCGACGGCTGAGCCGAGGACTCCCGTACCACCGGTGATCAACACCGTCCGCTCGGGATCGAATCGAATCGGGTCATCGCTGGCGCCCGTTCGCGCGATGTGAGGAATGAGAAGGTGGCCGTCGCGGATGGCGACCTGAGGTTCGCCGCTCGCGATGGCGGCCGCCGGCTCGATTGTGGGGCCGTCGACATCGATGAGGGCGATGCGGTCAGGGTGTTCGGCCTGCGCCGTACGGACCAGCCCCCACACCGCCGCCTGAGCCAAATCCTCGATTGCATCGTTCTCGCCGGTGCTCACGGCGCCCCGCGTGATGACGACCAGGCGACAGTCGGCGAGTCGTTCGTTCGTGAGGAAGTCACGGAGGAGACCGATCGTTTGTCGTGTGAGGCGGTGGACATCCTCGGGGACGTTCGCGCTCGACTTGTGAGGGCACATCCAAACAGCGAAATCAGGTATTCCGGATCCGTCATCTAGAGCCGCTACGAACGCGTCCAGATCGGGATGGACGCTCATCGCGTCAGCGAATGAAGCGGACAGTTTCGTTTTCTGCTCGTCGAGCAGAACGTAGGAACAAGCCGATGCCTTTCTCGGCGCAATGCGTGCCCACTGCAATTCGAACAAAGAACTGCGACTGTTGTCGGTCGGAAGCTGGGCCCTGTCGACGGGGCGTAGTGCTAGCGCATTTACCGTCATCACGGGCTGGCCGAGGTCGTCGGTGGCGGTGATGCGATAACGGCCGTCGTCTATCGGATGCAGGTGGACCCGGAGTGCTGTCGCTCTGGTGCCGTGGAAAGCGACGTCGTTCCAGGAGAACGGGAGGTACGGCGTCTCGTCGCTACCGTCCGCCGTGAGCGCCAGCGCGTGGATCGCGGCGTCGAGGAGGGCGGGGTGGATGGTGTATCCGTGGGTGTCGGTGGTTTCGGGGAGGGTTGTTTGGGCGTAGAGGTCGCCGTTGTCGTGTTGCCAGGCGTGGGTGAGGCCTTGGAAGGTGGGGCCGTAGTGGTATCCGCGTTCGGTCAGCTGCGGGTAGAAGTCGGTGACGTCGATGGGCGTAGCGTCGGCCGGTGGTTGTGCGGGTGCGTCCGCCGGGAGTGGTGTGGTGGTGAGGATGCCGGTGGCGTTACGGGTCCAGGGGGTGTCGGGTTCGGCGTCGGCGCGGCGGGTGTGGATGGTGATTTTGCGTTCGCCATCGTCGTCGGGGGCCTCGACGGTGAGGTTGATTTCGGTGGCAGCGTCGTCGGGGATGGTGACGGGGTTTTCGAGGGTGAGTTCCTCGATGTGAGGGGTGTTGGTGTGGGCGCCGACGTGCGCGGCCATTTCGATGAGAGCGCTTCCGGGGACCAGGGTTGTGTCGTGGATTGCGTGGTCTTTGAGCCAGGGGTGGGTGCGTGCCGAGACCTGGCCGGTGAATAGCTGGGCGCCGGTGGTCGGTATTTGAACGGTGGCGGTAAGGATTGGGTGATTTGTTGCTTGTTGTCCCGAGCCGTTCGGGGACCCGTGGTAGAGCCAGTAGGTGTGGTGTTGGAATGGGTAAGTGGGAAGAGGGATTGTTGTTGTTCGTTTTGGTGGTGTGTAGTTGGCGGTGTGGTGGTGGGTGTGTAGTTGTGCGGTGTTGTTGAGGAATTCGGTGAGGGTGCCGTGTTTTTTGGTGATGGTGGGGATGGCGTGTGTGGGGTTGGGGTGTTGGTCGAGGGTTTGTTGGATGGCGGGGGT
>NZ_BAABHF010000073.1:0-760 GCF_039541955.1 Actinoallomurus oryzae
TCAAGATCGATCTTGTCGAACGCGCCCGTGCCCGCCTGCAGCAGCGCCACGCCACCACCAGGGACGATGCCCTCCTCCACCGCGGCCTTGGCGTTACGGACGGCGTCCTCGATCCGGTGCTTGCGCTCCTTCAGCTCCACCTCGGTCGCCGCACCCGCCTTGATCACGGCGACGCCACCGGCGAGCTTGGCCAGCCGCTCCTGCAGCTTCTCCCGGTCATAGTCCGAGTCGCTGTTGTCGATCTCGACCCGGATCTCATTCACCCGGCCGGCGATGTCATCGGTGTTACCCGCACCATCGACGATCGTGGTCTCGTCCTTGGTCACCACGACACGCTTGGCCTGACCCAGCATGTCCAGCGTGGTGTTCTCCAGCTTCAGGCCGATGTCCTCCGACACCACCTGCCCACCGGTCAAGATCGCGATGTCCTGCAACATCGCCTTCCGGCGGTCACCGAAACCCGGAGCCTTGACGGCCACGGACTTGAACACGCCGTGGATCTTGTTGAGCAGGAGGGTGGCGAGCGCCTCCGTCTCGACGTCCTCGGCGATGACGAGCAGGGGCCGCGAGGTGCTCTTGACCGCCTCCAGCACCGGGAGAAGGTCGCGGTTGGCCGAGATCTTGGCGGCGACGAGCAGCACGTACGGGTCGTCGAGGACCGCCTCGAGACGGTCGGCGTCGGTGACGAACTGCGGGGCGAGGTAGCCCTTGTCGAAGCGCATGCCCTCGGTCAGCTCGAGCTCCAGACCGAAGGTCTGGC
>NZ_BAABHF010000074.1:0-760 GCF_039541955.1 Actinoallomurus oryzae
TCAAGATCGATCTTGTCGAACGCGCCCGTGCCCGCCTGCAGCAGCGCCACGCCACCACCGGGGACGATGCCCTCCTCGACCGCGGCCTTGGCGTTGCGGACGGCGTCCTCGATGCGGTGCTTGCGCTCCTTGAGCTCCACCTCGGTGGCCGCACCCGCCTTGATCACGGCGACGCCACCGGCGAGCTTGGCCAGACGCTCCTGCAGCTTCTCCCGGTCATAGTCCGAGTCGCTGTTGTCGATCTCGACCCGGATCTCATTCACCCGGCCGGCGATGTCATCGGTGTTACCCGCACCATCGACGATCGTGGTCTCGTCCTTGGTCACCACGACACGCTTGGCCTGACCCAGCATGTCCAGCGTGGTGTTCTCCAGCTTCAGGCCGATGTCCTCGGAGACGACCTGGCCACCGGTCAGGATCGCGATGTCCTGCAGCATGGCCTTGCGGCGGTCACCGAAACCCGGAGCCTTGACGGCCACGGACTTGAACACACCGCGGATCTTGTTGACGACCAGGGTGGCCAGGGCCTCGCCCTCGACGTCCTCGGCGATGATGACGAGCGGCTTGCCACTCTGCATGACCTGCTCGAGGACCGGCACGAGGTCCTTGTTGGCCGAGATCTTCGAGCTGGCGATGAGGATGTAGGGATCGTCGAAGACGGCCTCCATGCGCTCCGGGTCGGTCACGAAGTAGTGCGACACGTAGCCCTTGTCGAAGCGCATGCCCTCGGTCAGCTCGAGCTCCAGACCGAAGGTCTGGC
>NZ_BAABHF010000075.1:0-543 GCF_039541955.1 Actinoallomurus oryzae
CTGCGGGAACTCCGCCACCGCCTTGGTGCCCAGTACGACGTAGGCGAGCCCCCGGTAGAGGGTCATCGTGCCGATGGTGACGGCCAGCGACGGCAGCCCGAGGCGGGTGACCAGCAGCCCGTTGATCAGCCCGGCCACCACACCGATCACCAGAAGCAGCGGGATGATCGTCTCGATCGCCCAGCCGGCGTCCCACAGCGCGCCGAACACCGCACTGGACATGCCCAGCACCGATGCGACGGACAGGTCCACCTCCGCCGCCACGACCAGCAGCGTCATCGGCAGCGCGATGAGCGCGATCTCCGACAGATCATCCAGCGCGAAGGACAGGTTGTCGGTGGTGGCGAAATCCGAGCTGCCGAACGCGCCGCCGAGAAAGACGACGATCAGCAGGGCGGTGACGATGACGTCCCAGCGGACGAACCGGGTCAGCGGGCGGGGCGCCTCGATGCTCGGTCGCACGGCCGCATCCTTCACGGGGGCTTCAGGCGCCATGGCGGGCGTTCCTCCTTCGCAGCGCGCGGGTGACACGCAAGGACAACA
>NZ_BAABHF010000076.1:0-519 GCF_039541955.1 Actinoallomurus oryzae
CTGCGGGAACTCCGCCACCGCCTTGGTGCCCAGTACGACGTAGGCGAGCCCCCGGTAGAGCGTGAGCGTGCCGATGGTGACGGCCAGCGACGGCAGTCCGAGGCGGGTGACCAGCAGCCCGTTGATCAGCCCGGCGACCGCGCCGACGACGATCAGCAGCGGGACGATGGTCTCGATCGCCCAGCCGGCGTCCCACAGCGCGCCGAACACCGCACTGGACATGCCCAGCACCGATGCGACGGACAGGTCCACCTCCGCCGCCACGACCAGCAGCGTCATCGGCAGCGCGATGAGCGCGATCTCCGACAGGTCGTCGAGCGCGAACGACAGGTTGTCGCTCGTGGCGAAGTCGGGCGTGCCGAGGGCGCCACCGATGAACACCACGATCAGCAGGGCGGTGACGATGACGTCCCAGCGGATGAGGCGCGTTCGGAGAGCCGGGGCGGTCTTGGCGGATACGTCAGGCGCCATGGCGGGCGTTCCTCCTTCGCAGCGCGCGGGTGACACGCAAGGACAACA
>NZ_BAABHF010000077.1:0-1897 GCF_039541955.1 Actinoallomurus oryzae
GTGGTGGTTTTGTGGATGGTGGTTGTGGTGGCGTTGTTCTCGCCGGTGAGTTGGTGGTGCAGGTAGGTCGCCAGAGCCTGTGGTGTGGGGTGGTCGAAGATGAGGGTGGCGGGCAGGCGTAGTCCGGTCACCGTGGCGAGGCGGTTGCGGATCTGGATGGCGGTCAGTGAGTCGAACCCCAGTTCCTTGAAGGTTTGGGTGTCGACGATCGTGTCTGCGTTGGTATGACCCAGAACGTTCGCGGCGCTCGTACGCACGATGTCGAGCAGCCGTTTTTCCGACTCGGGACCGGGCAGGTCCGCCAGCTGCGTACGGAGATTTGGAGGAGCGCCGTCGGACCGCCGAGCAACGGCGGGGGCGAGTTCGCGGAACAACGGGTGCGGGTCGCCTCCCGTGTCCAGCCTTCTGACGTTGATGTTGGCGGGGATGACCGTGGGGTTGTGCTCGCTGAGCGTGGCATCGAGCAACTGGAGTGCTTGGTCCGTGTTGAGTGGGGTGATGCCGTTGGTGGTGATGCGTTGGTGGTCGGTGGTGGTGAGGTGGGCGGTCATGTTGCTGGTTTGTTGCCAGAGTCCCCAGGCGAGGCTGGTGGCGGGGAGACCGTTCGCGTGGCGGTGGTGGGCGAGGGCGTCGAGGAAGGTGTTGGCGGCGGCGTAGTTGGCTTGACCAGGGAATCCGAGAGTGCCGGCGACCGACGAGAACAGAATGAAATGACTGAGGTTGCTGTCCTGGGTGAGCCGGTGCAGGTGCCAGGCCGCGTCAACCTTGGGCGTGAGGACGGCTTCGAGTTGCTCGCTGGTGAGTTGGGTGATGGTGGCGTCCTGCAGGGTGCCCGCGGCGTGGATGACCGCCGTCAGCGGGTGTCGGTGGGGGATGGTGTCCAGCAGTTCGGTGAGGGCCTCTGGCTTGGAGGTGTCGCAGGTGGTGATGGTGACCTGGGCGCCGTGTTCGGTGAGTTCTTGGTGGAGTTCGGTGGCACCGGGTGCGTGGGGTCCGGAGCGGCTGGCCAGCAGGAGATGGCGGGCGTTGTGCTGGTTGACGAGGTGGCGGGCGACGGTGGTGCCGAGAGCTCCGGTTCCGCCGGTGATGAGGATTGTGCCTTCGGGGTTGAGCCCGGTCGGGTCATCGTTGGCGGGCGTGGCGCGGACAAGTCGTGGGGTGAGGGCGCGGTTGTCGCGGATGGCGATCTGAGGTTCGCCGCTCGCGATGGCGGCGGCAAGCCCGGTGGTGGAGCCGTCGAAGTCGATGAGGGTGACGCGATCCGGGTGTTCGGTTTGAGCGGAGCGGACTAGCCCCCACACGGCGGCCTGAGCCAGGTCTTCTACGGGGTCGCTCGGGCCGGTGGCTACTGCTTGGCGAGTGAGGATTACCAGCCGAGACGATTCGAATCGCTCTTCCGACATCCAGCTCCGCAACAGGCCGAGGACATTGTCGGTGAGGTTGTGCGTTAGCCGAAGAACCTCAGATGACGACCCCGCAGGACACTTCCACAACACCAACTCGGGAGCAGGTGTCCCCGCATCCATTCTCCGAATCAACGTCGCCAAATCAGTGTGATGCTCCCAGCCCGTGTCGGTCGACGTGATTTCTAGCGCGGCTTCTTCGTCGCTGATCAGCGCATAGGGAGGTAGTGAGTTGGTCGAACTCCTAATGGGTTCGGCTTCCCATTTTAGTTGGAAAATAGAACGGCGGACTATGGCGTCTCTAGTTCCAAGGCTATGCGCAGAAATTGGACGAAGCTTGAGCGTAGAAACGGTCGCTACAGGTGTGCCGGAATAGTCGTATGCCCTGATCGTGGCTTGGCTCGGTCCAACCTGATGAAGGTGGACGCGGAGTGTTTTGGTGTTGGTGTTGTTGATGGTGACGTTTTGCCAGGTGAAGGGTAGTTGAGTTGGCT
>NZ_BAABHF010000078.1:0-69417 GCF_039541955.1 Actinoallomurus oryzae
TCTCGTCCTGACCCCAACACGCCCCCACACCCGCCAACCCATGACACAACGCGTCAACCATCTCACCCAGCGAATCCCCCACACCCAACATCCCGCGCCCCGACCCCACCCACGTGCCAGAACGCGCCACGTAGCCGGTGGGGGTCATCCGGTCACCCTCCTCGCCGTCGTGGAGCCGGTGTCCGGCTCCTCGGGTACGCGGTGGTGACCTCCCGCTTTCGGCTCCTCTCCCTTCGCCGAAACCGGCCTATACATGCGGCTCCCGCCGAAGTCTGAGAGTTCACCCAGATTTAACCGCTGTAACGCGGACATTACCCCGCGAGGGCGATCACAGGCTATATCCGGAGACGAACTTGTTAACTTCACTGTCATATCGGAGAAACGGTGGCCGCGTCCGCCGCGACGTGGCATGCGGCCTGGTGCCCGGGCCGCAGTTCGAGCAGTGCGGGCTCGTCCGTACGGCAGCGGTCCTCCGCCACCGGGCAGCGGGGGTGGAACCGGCATCCGGCCGGCGGCCTGGCCGCGTTGGGCACCTCGCCTCCCAGCATGGGCGCCGGGGTGCGCCGCGACGGATCCGGTACGAGCCCGGCGTCGCGGAGTGAGCGCGCGTACGGATGCAGCGGCTCGTCCGACACCTCGCGCCACGGGCCCACCTCCGCGACCTTGCCCAGGTACAGGACCAGGACCCGGTCGCTGATGTGGCGCACCATGGCGAGGTCGTGGGAGATGAACAGGTACGTGAGGTTCAGCCGCTCGCGCAGGCGTACGAGCAGGTTCATCACCTCGGCCTGTACCGAGACGTCGAGCGCCGACACGGCCTCGTCCAGGATGAGGACGTCGGGCTCGACCGCGAGGGCGCGCGCGATGCCGACGCGCTGCCGCTGGCCTCCCGACAGCTGCACCGGGTACCGGTCACGCAGCCGCGACGGGAGCCCCACCATCTCCATCAGCTCGGTGACCCGGGCGGAACGCTCGGCACCGCGCGCGGACAGCCCGTGCACGCCGAGCACCTCCGCCAGCGTCTGCTCGACGGTGAGGCGCGGATGCAGCGAGGCGTACGGGTCCTGGAAGACGAGCTGGACCCGCCGCCGGTACGGCCGCATCGCCCGCGGCCCGAGCGCGGTCAGCTCGGTGTCGCCGAGCAGCACGCGCCCGGAGGTGGGGTGCTCGAGCCGTACGAGCAGGCGGGCGAGCGTCGACTTGCCGCAGCCGGACTCGCCGACGATGCCGAGGGTCTCCCCCGGCGCGACCGTGAAGGAGACACCGTCGAGCGCGTGGACGACCGCGCCGCCCGCACCTTTGTAGTGCTTGACGAGGTTCTCCACCGTCAGCGTCTCGGTGTTGCTGATGAGTTCTCCTTCGTCGGAAGAGTGACCATGTCCGCGTGCTCTTTGGTTCACTCGCTTCGCTCGCTCACGAGTCCTCCTTCGCCCAGAGGCGCGCGTGTTCCTCGTTCGCTCGCTCACGCGGTCCACTCCTCCGGGGGCACGTGGCAGGCCGCCCGCTGTGGTCCGCGGTCGAGCAGGGGCGGCTCGGCGGTCGTGCAGACGTCGCGCCGCTGCGGGCAGCGCGGCCCGAACGGGCAGCCCGGCGGCAGGTTCGCCGGGTCCGGGGGAAGCCCGCCGATCTGGGTGAGCGGCGGCCGTTCGGCGCCCCGGTGCGCGGGCAGGGAGCGCAACAGCCCGGCCGTGTACGGGTGGGAGGGCCGGGCGAACAGCTCGGCCGTCGTCCCCTCCTCCACCACGCGCCCCGCGTACATGACCGCCGTGCGGTCCGCGATGTGCGCCACGACACCGAGGTCGTGCGTGATCCACACGACCGCCATGCCGTCCTCGCGCCGCAGCTCGTCGACCAGGTCGATGACCTGCCGCTGGATGGTGACGTCGAGCGCGGTCGTCGGCTCGTCGGCGATGAGCACCCGCGGTCGCTGGGCCACCGCGACCGCGATCATGGCGCGCTGCCGCATCCCGCCGGAGAGCTGGTGCGGGTACGCACGCAGCGCGCGGTCCACGGGCAGCCCGACGCGTTCGAGGGTCTCGGCGGCGCGGGTCCGTGCGTCCGCCGCCGCCATGCCGTGCGCGGTCAGGCCCTCGACGATCTGCGGCCCGATCCGCATGAGCGGGTTGAGCGCGGTCATCGGCTCCTGGTAGACCATGCCGACCTGCGCGCCCCGCACCGTACGCCGCTCGGCCTCGGGCAGCGCGACGACGTCGCGCCCGTCGACGCGTACCGAGCCGCCGCCGACCCGGATCGTGTCGGGCAGCAGGCCCATGACGGCGAGCGCGGTGAGCGACTTGCCGGAGCCGGACTCCCCGACCAGCCCGAGGGTCCGGCCGGGCTCGACCGCGAGGTCCACACCGCGGACGAGATCGACGCCCGTGGACCGTACGGTCACGGTGAGGCCCTCGACGGCCAGCGCGGCGTGAGGAACGACCACCGGGGCCGTCCTCTCGCTCCGTTCGGTCATGACCGGTCCTCCGCGGGGTCGAGGGCCGCGCGCAGCCCGTCGCCGAGCAGGTTGAGGCCGATGACCAGCACGACGATCACGGCCGCGGGCGCCACCAGCATCCAGGGCTCGGTGGTCAGGAACGTACGGCCGTCCGCCACCATCAGGCCGAGCGAACTCTGCGGCGGCTGGGTGCCCAGGCCCAGGAAGCTGAGCGTCGACTCCGTGAGTACGGCCCACGACATCGCGAGCGTGGTCTGCACGAGGATCGGCGCGGCGACGTTCGGCAGGACGTGCCGGCCCACGAGGCGGAGCGGCCCGAATCCGAGCACGCGGCCCGCCTTGACGTACTCGGCGTTCCGTACGGTCAGCGTCGGGCCGCGCGCGGTGCGGATGAAGATCGGCAGGTAGACGATGGCGATCGCCAGCGTCGTCTCGGGCCAGCCGCGGCCGAGCGCCGAGATCACGGTCAGCGCGAGCAGGATCGCCGGGAAGGCGAACAGCACGTCGGTGAGCCGTCCGACGACGGCGTCCGCCCATCCCCCGGCGTACCCGGAGACCACGCCGACGAGCGTGCCGGCCGCCGCCGCGGCAGCGACGGAGACGACGGCCACGCGCAGCGAGGCGAAGATGCCCGACAGCGCGCGGGAGAAGACGTCCCGCCCGAACTGGTCGGTGCCGAACGGGTGGCTCATCGAGGGCGGTTTCAGCCGCACCGCGACGTCCTGGGCGACCGTGTCGTACGGCAGGAGCCCGAACAGGCCGGCCAGGCCGCCGAGGACGATCACGCCGGTGACGACCATACCGATACGGCCGTTGCGGTCGGCCCAAAGGCGGCGCGCGACGCCCCGGCGGCCGGGCGGCGGCGGTCCGGCCGGGTCGAGGGCGGCGCCCACCGCCGCGGGCGCGGGTGGCACTGTCATGTCTCGGCCGTTCTGGGGTCGAGGGCGCGGTAGATGAGGTCGACGGCGAGGTTGACGACGACGAAGCCGGTCGCGATGAGCAGCACGGCCGACTGGACGACGGCGTAGTCGCGCTGCAGGATCGCGTTCAGCAGGAGCCGCCCGAGGCCGGGCAGCGCGAAGACCTGCTCGATGACGACGGTGCCGCCCAGCAGGTAGCCGAACTGGATGCCGACCATCGTGACGATCGGGACGCTGGAGTTGCGCAGCACGTGCCGCCAGCGGATGCGCCGGGGGAACAGGCCCTTGCCCCGTGCGGTGCGCACGAAGTCCGAACGCGCCACGTCGAGGTAGGCCGAGCGGGTGGTGCGCATCACCGTCGCCGCCAGGCCGACCGCGAGGACGAGCGCCGGATAGATCATCTGGCTGAGGTTCCCGCCGACCGACTGGGAGAGCGACACGAAGGTGCCGGCCGAGGGGAAGTAGCGGAAGACCGCGCCGAGCACGGCGACGACGACGGAGGCGAGGACGAACTCCGGCAGCGCCAGGCCGAGCAGCCCGGCGGACTGCACGCCGAGGTCGCGGGCGCCGCCGGGACGGCCGGCCGCGAGCACGCCGAGCGCGATGCCGAGCGGCGCGCCGATGAGCGTGGCGAGCACCGCCAGTTCGACCGTGACGGGGATCGCCGAGCCCAGCAGCGTCGCGACGTCGGTGCCGCTGTTCACCGAGACGCCGAGGTTGCCGTGCAGCACCTGGCCGATCCAGGTGACGAACTGGTGTGGGACGGACTGGTCGATGCCGTAGTAGCGGCGCAGCGCGGCGCGCTGGCCCGCGGTGAGCAGGCCCGCCTGCGTGCCGAGGTTCGCGTCGATCGCGTCGCCCGGTAGCAGGCGCAGCAGCGCGAAGACCACGACCGCGACGCCGATCAGGGTGCCCGCCAGCCCGGCGACCCGGCCTCCCACGGCGCGGAGCGCCGTCATTCCCCGGCTCACCCCCGCGTGGCGCTCTGCAGCGAGCGCAGCGAGTTGTCGGCGGTGATGCCCAGGCCCTTCACGTTCGGCTGCGTCGCCACGACGTTGTTGTCGGTGAAGAGCCACACCCACGGCGACTGCTGGAGCATGGTGCGCTGGAGCTGGGCCACGGTCGCGTCGCTGAGCCGCTCCTCGGTCGACGCGCCCGCCTGGGCGAGCAGCTTGGCGATCGGCGGCGAGTCCAGCCCGGCCGCCTTGGCGAGCGAGGCGCCGTCGCCGAAGTAGCGGGCGTACATCAGGTAGGGCGAGGACATGCCGCCGTTGAGCGCGAGGGCGACGTCGAAGTCGGCCTTGCTCCACCGCTTCACGTACACGTTGGTGGGCTGCTGGTCGATGGTGAGCTTGACGCCGATCTTCGACAGCTGGGCCTGGAGGTTCTGCGCCTCGTTGACGGCCGAGGCGTAGCCGCCGCTCATCACGAGCATCTTCAGGTCGACCGTCGTGCCGCCGAGCAGCTTCTTGGCCGCGGCGGCGTCGCCGGGCGTGCACGGCAGCCCGTCGGTCGGCGACAGGTGGTAGCCGGGGCTGGTGATCGGCCCGGTGACCGTGCCCTGGCCGGCCACGGCGGTGTCGACGACCTGCTTGCGGTCGATGGCGCAGGCGATCGCCTGACGGACGGGCAGCCGGTCGAGCGGCTTGCGCCGGCCGTTGAGCATGAGGGCGTGGTAGGCCATCGACGGCGTCTTGGCGATCTTGACGCCGCCGTGCGCCTGGGCGACGACGTTCGGGTCGGTGAGCACGCCGGCGTCGAACGACCCGGCGCGCAGGCCGGCCAGGATCGAGTTCTCGTCCGGGATGACGCGGAACTCCACGCCGGGCAGCTTGGGAGCGCCGCCGAAGTAGGCGGAGTTGGCGGTCAGGTCGACCTTCTGCCCCTGGGTGCGGCCGGCCAGCTTGAACGGCCCGGTGCCGTTCGCGGCCTGGGCGAGGCGTCCGGCCTTGATGTCGGCCGGGTCGAGGATGGCGGTGCCGGTCAGGGTGAGCGTGTGGAGGACGGAGCCGTCGGGGTGGCTCAGCTTGATCACCGCGGTGTTCGGGTCCGGCGCGGTGACCTTGGTCACGGCCAGCAGGTTCGACCGGACGACCGAGGCGGTGGCCTCGTCGCGGACGCGGTCGAGGGTGGCGACCACGGCGTCGGCGGTGAGGGCGTCGCCGTTGTGGAACCGCACGCCCTGCTGGAGGTGGAAGGTGAGCGTACGGCCGTCCTTGCTCGTCTCCCAGCTCTTGGCCAGCCCGGGGACGAGCCGGCCGTCGGCGTCCGTGCGCAGCAGCGTGTCGAAGATCAACTGGAGCGTCTGCACGGTGCCGAAGGCGGTCGCCACGGCCGGGTCGAGACCGTCGAGGTCGACCGTCCGTGCCACGACCAGCGGCCCGTGCGACTTCTTCCCGGCGTTCCCCGAGCCGGCCGGGGAGCAGGCCGCTACCACGGCCGAGACCGCCCCCGCCAGCGCGAAGGCGCGCAGGAGACGGTGTCTGAACATGCGCATGGGGTCCTCATCTCGCGCTGCGAAAAACAAGATGTACCACTATGGACCACAGTGACGTAAAAAAGTAACGCTCAGCCGCGAGTCTTTACCGGAGGTCCCTCGATGCCCGAACCCGCCCCGCTCACGGACGCCGTCACCGGCGCGGTCGGCGACGAGCGGGGCCCGACGGCCGCCGCGCTCGCCGTCGTACGGCGCGGCGCGGGCCCGCCCACCGTCGTCACGGCGGGATGGACCGGCCGGGAGGGTCCGGCTCCCCGGCCGGTCGAGCCGGGGACGCGCTTCGACCTGGCCTCCGTCTCCAAGATCGTGACGACGCTCGCCGTCATGCGCCTGCGGGCCGCCGGCGCGCTGGACCTGGACGCCCCCGTACGGTCGCTGCTGCCGGTGTTCGCCGGCGGGGCGAAGGACGCCGTCACCGTACGCGCACTGCTGCTCCACCGGGCCGGCCTGTGGGAGTGGTGGCCGCTGTACGCCCCCGCGGAGGACGGGGACGGCGTCCTGGGCGACCCGGCGGCGGCGGTCGCGCGGGCCGCCGCGCTGCCCCTGCGCTACTCGCCGGACTCCGGGCGGCACTACTCCGACCTGGGGTTCCAGCTGCTGGGCGCGATCGTCACGAGGGTCTGCGGCATGGATCTGCGGACGGCCGTCGCCGACCTCGTCACCGGGCCCCTCGGCCTGCGGGCGACCGCGTACGGACCGCTGACGGACCCTGACGTGGCGGTGACGTCCCGCGGCGACGCGTGGGAGCGGCGGATGATCGCGACCGGCGAGCCGTACCCCGTCCCCGTACGGTCCGTCCCGGCCGGGCGGGACCACTGGCTGCGGGGCGAGGCCGGCGACGGCAACGCGCACCACGCGTTCGCCGGCGCCGCCGGGCACGCGGGGATCTTCGCCCCGGCCGCCGAGACCGCCCGCCTGGGCGAGGTCATGTTCGGCGGCCATCCCGGCTGGCCGCCCGAGGTCGTCGCCGAGTTCGCCGCGCCCGGGCCCGACGCGGAGCAGGCGCTCGGCTGGCGGCGTACCGAGGTCACGACGCCCGATGGCGGGACGGTCACGGTGCTCGGCCACCCGGGCTTCACCGGGACCGAGCTGTCGGTCGCCCCGGCGCTCGGCCTGTCGTGGGCCCTCCTCACCAACCGGCTGCACCCCACCTCGACGCCGGTCGACGTGTCCGCGGCGCGCGCACGCGCCACCCGGCTCGTCCTGACGACCTGCTCGACGGGCCCGGAGAGCGGCACGACCGGCGGTTTCTGCCCGGATGTCGGAGTTTGACGCCTTCATCGCTTATCGATCATGCTGTTCGCCGAGTATCACTCCGACAGAGGACGGCGACGTGCGCATCGGACTGCTGGGAACCGGACCGTGGGCGGAGATCGCGTACGGGCCCGCGCTCCGCGACCACCCTGAGGTCGAGTTCATCGGGACGTGGGGACGCCGGCCCGAGGCCGCCGCCGCGATCGCCGAATCCTTCGGCGGCCGACCGTACGCGGACGTGGACGCCCTGATCGACGACTCCGAGGCCGTCGCGATCGCGCTGCCCCCGGCCGTCCAGGCGCCGCTGGCCGCACGCGCCGCACGCGTCGGACGCCATCTGCTGCTCGACAAGCCGCTCGCCGTGGACGTCGCGGACGCGCGGGCGGTCGTGGACGCGACCGCCGAGACGGGCGTCGCGTCGGTCGTCTTCTTCACCACGCGCTTCACCGGCGAGCCGGACAGGTGGATCGGCGAGCAGGCCGAACGCGGCGGCTGGTTCACCGGGCACGCGGACTGGCTGGGCGCGCTGGACAGCGGCGACAACCCGTTCGCGAACTCCCCCTGGCGCCGGCAGAAGGGCGGGCTGTGGGACGTCGGCCCGCACGCCCTGTCGGTGCTGCTGCCGGTACTCGGCGACGTCGAGAAGGTCGCGGCGGCCGTCCCCGGCCCCGGTGACACGGTCCACCTGGTGCTCCGCCACACCGGCGGCGCGTCCAGCACGGCGACGCTCAGCCTCACGGCACCGGGACCGGCCGCGGGCAACCGGGCCGAGTTCCGCGGCGAGTCCGGCGTCGTGTCCCTCCCGAAGAGCCAGGACACCGCCGTGACCGCACTGGCCCGGGCGATCGACGCGCTGATCGAGTCCGCCCACACCGGCCGCCCGCACCCGTGCGACGCACGCTTCGGCCTGCGCGTGGTGGAGATCCTCGCCGAGGCCGAGCGGCTGCTCTGACGGCACCCGGCCGCCACGCAACCTGGGTTACGGTCACGGACCTCAGTTCCCACGCTCATTTCCGAGCTTCGGCGGGCGGGTAGCCGATGGCCTCGAGAGTTCCGGTCAGAGCGGAGAGGTCTGCGTCGGTGTTGATGCGCCGGACGAGGTCGGCGGTCAAAGGGCGCTGCTCGAAGATCTGCCTGACATCGGCAGGGTCGAGTGTGACCTCGAAGTAGTCCTTGGCGTAGGCGCAATAGGCATCGGGAGTGCCCTCGGCCAGGAGACCGAACATCCAGCTCGAACCGTCGGGGTCTTGGGTCGGGCCTGACCGGGGGAAGTCGATGTCGCCGGTCTTCCAGGCGGGATCGTCGTGCAGCCGCCAGAGACAGACGGTGGCCGCGAGGAACGGGCCCGTGCCACCGTCGTGGCAGAAGGCCGGTTCGGTCACCTGCGCGGCGAACTCCCGGGGGACCGACTCGACGAGACCCGGCCAGGTCACGTAATCGTCATCGCCGTAGGGACTCATCGGCGACTCGTGATCGAATCCGCGGATGAAGGCACCGCAGGTGGTGAAGACGATCGAATACTCATCTCCGCTGCCGTTGTTCATCGACGCGAGTTCCTCATCCTCGCCCCACCGGCTGTCGAAGGCATAGGTCGCATAACCGTCGGGGCTCAAGATCGCATCCAGGAGGGCGAACGACTGGCTCAGCCTCCGGACGGTCGCTATGTCGGGCAGGCGCTGGGCGAGATCTACAGCTGTCACCCTTGGATTCAAGCGTCCGCCAGCGACAGAACCGTCATCAGACACCTCCGCAGCGGCCAAGTCGCACGGAGAGGCGTCACCCCGGCAAAGAGGGCCTGTTTCCATGTGAGTAGCCCGTAGAACGAGTCGACGGCCGGCTGACCCGTTTAGTTGGGGCCGGCCTGCTCGTCGGCTCCCGGGCACCGGTAGGGGAACCGCACCTGCCCGCATCCACGGCGCGAGATGCGGCGGCGGGCGGAACCATACGCAGCGAGGGATGGAACTGACCGGTGACGAAGTGGTCCACGAGGTCGATCCCGACGATCTCCACGGCAGGTCGACACCGGTGTCGAGCATGGTGGTGACGAAGGTGTGACGCCGCCGATCGGAGGGATCGCAGCGGTGCGGAGTGCCCCTTTCCCGCCCTCGCCGTCGTGGGTCCGCACCCGGTGGTGTGACGTGCTCCGTGCGCGGTCACCGGTGTGATGTGCTGGGCATGCGATGTGAGTAAGGGATTCGAACCCTTGCGCCTGCCCTCCGGCGCACCAAGAGATGAACCGGATTACCCGCCGGCTCTCGGGATGGTGCGCGCCCCCACGGTTGGCTACCTGCTCCGCATACCGTTGTCAGTCCAGCAGGTCGACCTCCCAATTGGTCCGCTGAATGAGCGTATCGACCTCGCGAAGCCGCCGGGCGAGATCATCGGCCTGGCCGCGCAACTCAGCCACCGGCAGCGCGGGAATCATCCGTAGTTCAGACCGCAACTGCCGCAACCCGCGCTGCCCCCTCCCCGACTGCGGCGCCGGCGGCGGCGGTGATCAGAGCGTGCCGCAGACGCAGCACATCACGGTGGGCGAGCGCGTCCGTCAGCGTGCCGGCCCCCACCTGGGTGGCGGCGTTGGTCCGATTGATCCGGCGGATCAGCGACTCGAGTTCACCGAACACCTCACCGGCCTCGGCGAGCAGAGCGGCGGCGTCCTCGGCGGGCGACTCACCCTCCTGATAACGGGCGCTGGCAGCGATACGAGCGCGGAGCTGTTCGGCGCGGCGCACCGCATCCGCACGCAGAGCAAGAGCCTCGGCAAGCTTCACGCCGACCAGTATGGCCGCTCAAGATCGTTCCTGCCCACTCGATATTCGTCCTCATCAGGACCACGGCCAAGGCCCCACGCACGATTCGCGGCATGAGCGGGTGATCTGTTCAGGCCAGGGCTCGGAGTGTAAGTGACCGCTACGTTGGTCGAGATGGCTAACGTCATCAGCGTTGCGTCGGAGCCGTGTAGGAGCCCTCATGGCCAAGTACGAGCCGTTGCAGAGCTATCTGGCCGCACGACCTGAGCAGATGAGTCGCGTCACGATGAGTTTCGATGAGATCGAAGCGCTCGTCGGATCGCTTCCTCCTTCTGCGCGTAACCATGGTGCATGGTGGGCGAACGACTCCAAGGTCCAAGCTCAGGCATGGCGGACCGCAGGTTGGCGTGTCGAGTCGGTCGACCAACGCGTCGGGCGAGTGGCATTCACACGAAGCATCGTTGGCGGTCCCCATCCCATCGCGCGGAAACCCAGGCCCAGCCCGGCAATACCGGCGCCCCAGCCGATCATGGTTTCAACATTGTCAGCCGAAGACGGAATGCCTGAGGCGCGGGCCCAGGCATTGCTCGTGACATACCTCGTCAGCGAGGGTTGGCGGATCCAGCGCGTCGCGGATACGACCACGAAGGAACAGGGGATCGACGTTCTCGCGACTCGTGGTGACCGGACCCTCGCCGTCGAGGTGAAGGGCTATCCGGGGCGACGGTATTCCGATCCGCGCCGCGTCGACGAGACCAAGCCGACGGCGCCGGCGACACAAAGATGATGGTCGCGTCCAGAAAGGCTGACTACAACGCCCGATTCCTGGGAGGTTTCGGTGGGACGGCGAGAAGCCGATATGCGTGAGCTCATCCGCGGGTGGGTAACCGCCGCGTGCCGCGAGTGGTCTTATCCGAATGTCTCTGAGCCCTACTTCGACGCCGTCTACGAGCGGCTACCGGTCGGCGTCCGGACGCTGGTGGCTTCGGGCCATCGAGACGGGCTGATCAAGCCGGTCGGAGGATACCGGTTCACGCTGCAGGGGCTGCCACCGGGTAAAGGCCCCTATGCATGGGTGAGCCGAAATGTGCAGGCGCAGGCGCCGGCCATCAACTGGGAGTACCTGATCCAGGCCGCCGAATACGCCCGAGTCTATGGGACACTCTCGCACAAGGGCTATCTCATCGCGGTGGAAGACCGGCTTATGGACATCACCGTCTCCGACCCTGATGGCGCCTTGCGATGGTACATCGAGGTCAAAGAGCGGGCGATCGACATACCTGGTCTCGTCGACCGGATCGGCACCTACGGTCATGAGGGTGTCGAGTTGAACGCACCCGACCGTGGCAACGATGCCCTCCGTAAGGCGAAATATCTGATCCAGTACCGGCCCGCCTACCTGTCCATCAGTGCCATCGGGCTTCGACGCGACTTCCAGGTCGCCTACGCGGCCGGGAACCGGTTCGCTCTGATCGACGACATGGTCCCGCTGATCTGATCCACGGCATCGGTTACGGCGCACAATCAAGCCTCATGACCATGCTGATCGTCGACATGAGCGCCCGATCAGCGGCACGAGCGGATAGTTGATCATAATCATGGCGCCTTCGTCGGGAAAATGCGTCGGACGTTGCCGGTCACCCAGTTCGGGGGGCGCCTCCGCTACTTCGGGACCTCGCTATCTGCGGCTCCGCTCGTGCAAAGCCCTCCAGTCACTGCCTGCAAGATCGCGGACTTACACCGTTAGTGCAGTAGCTCGATCACCGGGCTGGCTAACCTATTCGCTTGTGGAGCCTTCGCCAGCTTCGTGCTCGTCGCCGGCGCGTTCCTCGATGACCGGGTTCGACTCCTCGGCAGAAAGGTCCTGCTCGCGCTTGGCGAAGCTCCTCGCCTTGAGCTTTCGGTACCCGAAGGCGGCTCCCGCGACGACGAGGCCAGATGCGATCGTCACCCCGGCGCCGATTACTCCGCCCTTCGTGAAGCCGTCACCGAAGCCCTGATGGTAGCCGTGGCCCCATGCCGGGTTGCCCATGCTTGTCCCCTTACGCATTGCTCATGAATCGGGGTAGAGCCTAGCGGCGGGATGCCACCCGCCGCCCTCGTCATGAGCGGCAGGTCCAGGAGGCTGCGTCCGTTTGGGCTGAGGGCGAAGAGAGTCGAGTCACTCCGCCAAGATCTGGTCGTTGACGAGGCATTTCGGCTTGGCGTGGATGCCTTCGGTGTCGTCGGGCGTGACAGAGGTCTCTGGCGCATAGGCCGCGGTTGTCGAATGTGAACGCAGCGAGGATCTCTCGGTAGGGCTCGCCGATGACGGCCGTGTCGGCTGGCGTGGCCTCGTGCTGGGTAATGGGGATCAGGGTGGTTGCCAGGTCGGCCAGCTTGCACTCGATAGCGGCCAGCTCACCGGCAAGCTTGGTCATCTACTCATGCAGGTCGTCGCGAGCGGCTGCGGCCGCTGCTTGCCCGGGTTGTAACAGGCCATTTCGCGGCCTGCGGGCAGGCCGTGTTCCGCAGCAGATACCACATGCGTTCCAGCGATACCTCTGCTCCTGTCGCGGCGGCGGCCACAACCTACGTCGGCAGGCACCCGGTCGGGAAGATACCGCCAAATGATCTTGCGCCAGGCCCCGGCCGCTAGTCGGTCTATGTCTAACGGTAACTGCGCCACGTCGTCGCCAAGCGGACGAGTTCAAGACAACACGATCGCCTGCCCGCTCATCGGCAGAGCCGGACGTGTCCGCACGCGGATCGCCGATGGCATGCCCGACCAGCGGCAATAGCGGATGTTGACGGATGGTGGTCATGCCGCCAATGCAGACGGGCCGGCCCGACGATTCTTTGGCTAGGTCTGTCGTTCACCGATGATCTCGGTGGCCGGCAGGGTGGAGAGCACCTCTAGCGCGCGTAGGAACGCCGCCCGGTCGGCGGGGGCGAGGTGGGCGAGCACGCGGTCCTCGTTGCGCTGGATGTCGGTCTGGGCCGCACGGCGTTTCCGGCGGCCCTCGTCGGTGATAGTGACGAACCGCGCGCGCCGGTCCGCCGGGTCTCGGGTGCGTTCCAGCAGACCGTTGCCTTCTAGTTCGTCCAGCACGCCGATGATGCGGCTCTTGTCCGCGCCGATGAACTCCGCGAGCGCAGCCTGGGTGCGTACCGGCTGGCTGTCCAGGGCGTTGAGCACGACGTAGCCCCACATGCTCAGTCCATGTGCACGCAGCACCGGCTGCTCGGCGGCGATCAGCGCTCGTTGCAGCGGCGCGATCATCGCCGCGAGATCCCGTTGCCGACCGGTCATGATCAGTATGGTAACGACCTTTACCGGGTGATAAGCATGAGCATATCGTAGGCGCATGCTTATCAATGAGCTGCTGGGCCACCATCGCGCCGCGGTCCGCGCCAGCATCGCCATCGTCTCCCAGGTTCAAGCCGATGACCTGGGCCGACCCACGCCCTGTGCCGAGTGGACACTCGCCGACCTGCTTGCCCACATGACCGTCCAACATCGCGGCTTCGCCGCCGCGGCCCGAGGCCGAGGAGGCGATCGTACGGCGTGGCAGGTCCGGCCCATCGGCCCAAGCCCCGTGACCGAATATGCCGACGCCGCCGAGGATGTCCTTGCCGCGTTCGCTGAGCCAGGGGTGCCGCACCGGGAGTTTCACCTGCCGGAGTTCCGCCCGGTGTCGCACTTCCCGGCAGCCCAGGCGGTCGGCTTCCATCTGATCGACTACGTGGTGCACGGCTGGGACGTGGCACGCTCACTGCGACTCCCCTACCGATTGGCCCCGGAACTGGCCGGACCGGCACTGCGGATCGCGCTCGCGGTACCGGACGGTGACAACCGGTTGGCGCCCGGCGCAGCGTTCCGGCCCGCACTGGCCAGAAGCGACGACGCGGACCCGCTGCACCAGATTCTCACCACGTTGGGGCGCTCACCCGATTGGCCACAGGCCTGACACGGTTGAAGCCTTGCTGCGGACGCTGCACCCGCGCCGGACACGACCATCCACGGCCAACACCTGAAATATCCGTAATCCGGCATGAGCGGACGTGTCGCCAGCCGGTCAGCTTTGAAGCGGCCATCGATCACCAGTTCGCTTGGCACCTTGGAGATCACCTCGACCTCGACTCGCCCGCGAACGCCAGCCCTCCTGTGACCTCCCGAAGCCACGACCGACATGACAACCGACCTCGGTAAGAGGCACGCGGCGATCCTGAGGTGCGGGTTTCGGGCTGGGACCGGTCCCGGGACGGTGCGCTTACCGTCTGCTGTCCGATACGACGCAACGAACGTACGAGGGAGCACGCCCATGACATGCCCGTCGGCTGGAGTCCCGGCCTTCGCGCCGGTCGTTCTGGTCACCGTCGCGGCCCTGACGCTGGCCGGCTGCGGAGGCGGCGAGAGCGGATCCGCCGGCGCTTCGCCTTCCGCCCGGACGTCGAACCGGTCCGCGGTGCCGTCGCCCACACCGCGCCAGGCCGCGGACGGAACCAAGCTGAGCGCGTGCGAGGACGGCACCTGCGAGGTGACGGTGACCGGCCGGGCGCGGATCCCGGTGAACCGGAAGTCCGGGCTCGCCTCGCTGAAGGTGAGGTCGATCACGTCCGACGAGATCCGTCTCACAGGCATCGCGGCATCCACGCCGACGGGATATTCGTTCGCCACGTCGTGCGGAGGTGATGCTTCGTGCTCGACCTCAGTGGACAACGACAAGGCCGACGTGACGGCCCACGCCGGCGCGGAGATCACGCTCAACCGGCTCTTGATCCGGGTGACCTCCATCACCGGCGGATCCGCCATCCTTCGCCTGTCGCGCGCGTAGTTTCTTGAACGCGGACGCGGTCCGTCTCGGTTCCGGGCGGTCGTTCAGCGGCGGCGGGCGTTGGTACGGCGGGTCGGCTCCGCGGTGGCCGGGTCCTCCGGCCACGGGTGGCGTGGATAGCGTCCGCGCAGCTCCGCGCGTACGCTCCGGTAGCCCTCGCGCCAGAACGAGGCGAGGTCCGCGGTGACGGCGGCCGGGCGGCCGGCGGGCGACAGCAGGTGGACGACGAGCGGCACTCCGGCGACGCGTGGCGCCTCCTGCCAGCCGAACAGCTCCTGCAGCTTGGCCGCCAGCACCGGCCGCTCGCCCGTGTAGTCGATCCGGATCCGCGAGCCGCTGGGGACGGTGACGCGCTCCGGCGCGAGCTCGTCGAGCCGTGCCGCGCACTCCCACGGCAGCAGGCCGCGCAGCGCCGCCGTCACGTCGAGACGCCGCAGGCCCGCGCGGTCGCGGGCGGCCGAGGCCGGGTCCAGCGACGCGAGCAGGGCGTCGTCGTCCATCGCGGGCCAGGGCGGGCCGAGCTCCCGATGGCAGAACGCCAGCCGCGCGCGCAGCGCCTCGGCCTCGCGCGTCCAGTTCAGCAGGCCGAGCCCCTCGCGGCGCAGGCCCTCGCGGAGCGCGGCGCGGACGAGTGAGGGGTCGGGGTTGTCCAGGGGTACGGCGCCGAGCTCGATGGCACCGAGCCGCTCGACCCGGCGGGCCACCACGTCGCCGTCGCGCCAGACGACCTCCTCCTCCACCGTCGCCCCGACGGCGAGCCGCGCGGTCTCCTCATCGATCGGCACGGCCTGGCGCACGCGCGCCGACGGGGCGCCCGCCGCCCGGTCGGCGACCGCGATGGCGAGCCAGCCGGCACCGGTCAGCCGCGAGCCCCGCTCCGTGACGGCGGCCGTCCCCGACGCCATCAGGTAACCGCCGTCCCGCGCCCGCGCGACCCGTTCGGGGAAGGCGAGCGCGACCACGATCCCGGCGGCCGTCTCGTCGTCTGGCCCGGACACCGCCGCACGCCCGGACGCGCCCGCGCCGCCCCCGGACGGCCCCACGCCACCGCCGGACGGCGGCACGCCGGCTCGGAGTGCGCGGCGCAGCCGGCGTGTCTCGTCGCGGAAGGACGGCTCGCGGCGTCGCGTTCGCCACTGCGCGACCAGGTCGTCGTCACCGGAACGGCGGTCGTCGGAGAGCAGCGCCACGACCTCGGCCGCACGCTCGCCCACGTGCGCGGCGCCGTCGATGAGAGCGCGGGCCAGCCGCGGGTGCACGCCGACACGTGCCATCTCCCGTCCGCGCCCGGTCGCGCGCCCGCCTTCGTCGAGGGCGCCGATCGCCCGCAGCGTGGCTCGGGCCGCCCGCAGCGCGGCGGGCGGCGGCGGGTCCAGCAGGGCGAGCCCGGCGGCGTCCGGATCGCCCCAGCACGCCGCCTGCAGCGCGAAGCCGGTCAGGTCGGCCAGCTCGATCTCGGGCCGCGGCTGCTCGGGCAGCCGGTCGTGCTCGGCCGCGGACCAGCAGCGGTAGACCCGGCCCGGCGCCTCGCGCCCGGCCCGGCCGGCCCGCTGGTCCGCCGTCGCCCGCGAGGACCGTACGGTGGTCAGCGCGCCGAGGCCGCGTGCGTGGTCGACGCGGGGTTCGCGGGACAGGCCGGAGTCCACCACGGCGCGCACGCCCGGTACGGTCAGCGACGACTCGGCGACCGCGGTGGCGAGCACGACCCGCCGTGACCCGCCCTCGCGTGGCCGCAGGGCCGCCTCCTGGACCTCCGCGGGCGCCCGGCCGTGCAGCTGGAGCACCTCCAGCCCGGTGAGGGCGCCGGCCACCCGGCCCAGCTCGCGTACGCCCGGCAGGAAGCACAGCACGTCACCGTCCCCCTCTTCCAACGCCCGTCGCACCGTCCGCGCGACGTGGTTGAGCACCGCGGGGTCGACCGACAGCCCGTGCGGCGGGCGTACGGGCCGCGGCGGTGGCGCCCAGACCGTCTCGACCGGGTGCGCGGCCGCGTCGGCCGTCACCACCGGGGCGCCGCCCAGCAGCCGCGCCCACGCGGCGGTGCCGGCCGTGGCCGACGCGGCGACCAGGCCGAGGTCGGACCGGAGCGCCGCACGTACGTCGAGCAGGAACGCCAGCGCGGTGTCGGCGTCGAGGTGGCGTTCGTGGCACTCGTCGAGGATGACGACGTCCGCGCGCACGTCCGGGTCGTGCTGGAGGCGTTGCAGCAGGACGCCGGTGGTGACCACCTCGACCGCGCTGCCGGGCCGCCGCTCCCCGCGGATGGCGTACCCGACCCGCTCGCCGACCGGCTCACCGAGCATCCAGGCCATCCGGCGGGCGGCGGCGCGCGCGGCCAGCCGCCGCGGCTCGGCCACGATGACCCGCCGGCCCGTCTCGGCGAGGGCCAGCGGTACGAGCGTGGTCTTGCCGGTGCCGGGCGGCGCGGCCAGCACGGCGGCGCCCGCGGAGTCGAGCGCGCCGCGCAGGCCGGGCAGCGCGGCGGCCACCGGGAGGTCGAAGGAGCGCACGGCATCAGTCTCGCGGACGGGCGCCGGTGCGGCGGACGGTGGACCCACCGGCACACTGACGACCGGTGACCCGCCCGTGGAAGGGACGCGCACGGCCGACCACATGTCATCGCCCGATCACACGGGCGCGGCCGACGCCGCGCCTCCGGGTGGCGTCTCAGGCGTCCGGCGGCTCCGCCGCGGCGAACGGCGCGCGGAACGGTCCCTCGCTCTCGCCGGCGCGCCGGCCTCGCAGCGTGGCCTCGCCGTGGAGACCGGGGTCCGCGGCGAGGCGGCGCGTCGCCTCGCGGACCGCGCGCACGGCGTTCCGCAGGCGGCGGGGGCTCCACTCGCGGTCGAGCAGCTGCGACACGATCAGCAGGAGCCTCGCGGCCTGGGCGAGCGGCCCGCCGGGCTCGGCCGCGGCGCGCTCGACCGCGGTGAGGATGGCGTCCTGCTCGACGAACAACCAGGCGCGCGCCGCCTCGCGGGTGAGGCCGCGCGATCGGGCGCCCTCGCCCGCCTCCGACGGCGAGCCGCCGAGCACCCCGGCCGCCTCGCGCGCCGCCGCCAGGTAGTAGTCGAGCAGCCCGTGCACGGCGCGTACGCGCTCCTCCCGGGCGCCGGAACGGTTCAACGCGAAGATCCGGAGCAGGTCGTGGAAGCGGTACCGGTCCGGGGCACAGCTCTCCAGCAGGCTCAGGTCGGCGAGCGTCTGCAGGATGTCGTCGGCGCGCTGAGGCCGCAGGCCGAGCGCGGCGCCGGCGGCGCCGGTGGAGAAGCCGGGCCCGTCGGCCAGCGCCAGCAGCCGGAACGCCCGTGCCTCGTCCCTTCCCAGCAGGTCATAACCCATCCGGAAGCAGGTGACGGCCGCGGGCAGCTCCTCGATCCGGCCGCGGGCGAGACGGCGGGCCAGGGCGTCGATCCGCAGCGAGGGCCGGGCCGCCAGCCAGGCGCCCGCGCCGCGTACCGCGAGCGGCAGGAACCCGCAGGCGGCCACCAGGTCGAGCGCCGCCGCGCGCTCGGCCGCCACGCGTTCCGCGCCGGCCGCGCTCTCCAGGAGCGCCACCGCCTCGTACGGTTCGAGAACGTCGAGGTCGAGCCGCCGGGCCCCGGGCAGCCCGGCCATCGTGGCGCGGCTCGTCACCAGTACCGCGGTCCCGGGCGCTCCGGGCAGCAAGGGCCGTACCTGGGCCGGACAGCGCGCGTCGTCCAGCAGCACCAGCACCCGCCGGCCGGCCAGCTCGGACCGGTAGAGCGCCGCGCGCTCCTCCGGCGCCTCGGGGACTTCGCGCCGGCCGAGGGCGCGCAGCAGTCCCGCGAGCACGGCGTACGGCTCGGCCGGGCGATCGGCCATTCCGCGCAGGTCGACGTACAGGAGGCCGCCGGAGAACCGTCGCCGTACGGCGTGTGCGACGTGCACGGCCAGCGTGGTCTTGCCGACTCCGCCCATGCCGTTCACGGCGGCGATCGGCATCGCCCCGCCGGACTCGAGCACCCCGGTCAGCTCGGCGACGGCGCCGCGCCGCCCGACGAAGTCCCCGGTGTCCGGCGGAAGCCGGTACGGCATCGCAGGTTCCTCCGCGTGAACGTGTCGAGAAAGAGAGCCCTGCACCGGTCCGTCACCTCCGGTGCAGGGCTCCGGCTTCCCGGCCGGTACGGCACGGGTCGCCACCCCCGTCCTCGCCCGGCAACGCAGCGGCATTGGCCTCCGGGCGAATGGCCGGGCCTTTACCCCCTCGGCCCGTCCACGTGAAAGATTCTGCGGGGCGGCGATCAACGTCCGATCAACGCGGAATCAACGCGGCCCTGGCCGCGGGACGCGGCCGGCCGCGCCGCCGGAAGGCCACCACTTCACCACCGCGTGACGGCCGGGCCGACTCCGGGGAGAAGCCGGTCTCGCTACAGGTAGAAGCCGGTCTCGGTGGCCGGTGCCGGGGTGGCCGCCTCGCGCCCGTCGCGGAGGGCGTACAGCTCGGCGAGCGTCGCGCCGTGGCGCAGGTCGTGACCGTCGGCGTCGGCGCCGAGCCAGGCCGCGGCCTCCGCCGGTGACATCCGGCCCACCTCTACCTGGGCCAGGCAGCGTCCCGGCCGTACGACGGCGGGGTGCAGGGCCGCGAGCGGCTCGTTCGTGGTGATCGCGACGAGCACGTCGCGGCCCTGGCCGAGCAGGCCGTCGGTCAGGTTGAGCAGCCGGGACAGTCCCTGTCCGGTGGCGGCCTTGGCGTCGCCGCTGATCAGCTCGTCGCAGTCCTCGACGACGAGGAGCCGCCAGCGCCGGTCGTCGTCGTCCTCGCCGACCGCGACCTCCATGAGGTACGCCGGGTTGCTGAAAAGCTGCTCGGGGTCGAGCACGCAGTCGAACTGGCACCACTTGGACCACTCGCGGGCCATGGCGCGCAGCGCGGTGGTCTTGCCCGTGCCGGGCGGGCCGTGCAGGAGCACCAGGCGTCCGTTGATGTCGCCGGGAGTCACCTCGGTGAGCCGGTCGACGGAGGCCGCCGCCGCGGCGGTGTAGTTGTCGCGGATCTCCGGCCAGGTCGCCGCGGTGATGGAACGCTGGCTGCGCGCCGCGCCGTGCGATCCGAGGTGCCAAAAGCCCATCTCGACCCGGTCCTGTTCCGGAGGCGACGGCTCGACGGCGTCGCGGATCGCCTCCTCCAGCACCGAGGCGCACAACTCGTCGCTGACCGCCGTCACCTCGACCATGCCCGACCCGCCGCGCCAGCGTACGGACCGCAGCGTCCAGCCGTCGCCGCGGGCGAGCACGGCCTCGCGGTTCTCCTCTCGCGAGGTGCGCAGCACGCGCGCTCCGGCCGGCCGCAGCGGTGCGTCGGGCCGGATGCGCTCCATCCGCTTGGACCGCGCGAACGGCTGCCGCCCCGCCGCGAACGCCTCCATGGCCAGCACGTCGATCACGTCACCGACGGTGTCGGTCGTGTCGAGCTGGAACGTCACGGGGGGCTCCGGCTCGGCTCCGTTGATCGGCAGTAGGTCGGACATGACGTCCATGATCAGGTCATCCGCGCGTCCACGTCCACTCAATACCCGCCAGGAAGTCACGAAGAAGCGCGCACGCCTGGTCAGGGTCCTCGCGGAAGATTCCGTGACCCACGTCCGGTACGACGTTCAGGCGCGCGGCCGGCAGCGCCGCGGCGAGGCGCCGGGCGGCGGGCACCGTCGCCACCGGGTCGTGCTCCCCCGCCAGGATCATCGTCGGGCACGTGACCCGGCCGAGCCGTGGCCAGGGGTCGAAGGAGCCGGCGAGCGCCTGACGGAAGTGTTCGAGCACGCCGGGGTTCCAGCGGATGCGCCGCAGCCGGTCGGAGCCGTCGGGGTCACCGCCGGGTCGCCGGGAGTAGAGAGGAAGACACACGCGCGAGTACGCCTCCCGTATCTCGTCGGTCGCCTCGCCGTTCCAGTAGCGCCGGGCGATCTCACGGGCCTCGGCGCCGCCGAGCCGCTCCATGATGGCGAGCCGTTCGTCCATCGCGCCGGGCATCACGCTGTCGAGCACGATCCCGCCGAGCCTGGCGGAGTGCCGGACCGCGGCCGTCAGCGCCACCCAGCCGCCGGCGGACGTGCCGAGCAGGACCGGCTCGGCGATGTCCAGCGCGTCGCAGAAGGCGATGACGTCGTCGGCCCAGCGCTCCCAGGTCCAGAGGTCCGGGCCGCTGCGGTCCGACCGCCCGCTCCCCCGCTGGTCGAGGTAGATCACCTGCGCGTACTCGGTGACACCGTCGAGCACCGGTTTGAAGGTCGTGTGGTCGGCGCCCGGCCCGCCGTGCAGGGCGATGACCGTCGGGCGTTCGGCCATCGTGGGGCCGTCGGGGACGAGCCCGCAGCCGTCGACGTCGAAGTACAGGGAGATGTCACCGATCGCCACGCGCATGAGGCAACGATCGCCTCAACGGCGCGTCATTTCCAGTACTCGTCCTTGAGCAGCCGCTTGTAGAGCTTGCCGGTCGGGTGGCGGGGCAGCTCACCGCGGAAGTCGACCGTGCGCGGGCACTTGTAGTGCGCCAGGTTCGCCCGGCAGTGCTCGATGAGCTCCCGCTCCAGCTCCGGGCCCGCCTCGGCGAGGTCCATCGGCTGCACGACCGCCTTGACCGCCTCGCCCATCTCCGGGTCCGGCACCCCGATCACCGCCACGTCGGCGACCTTCGGGTGGACGGCGAGGACGTTCTCCGCCTCCTGCGGGTAGACGTTCACCCCGCCACTGATGATCATGTACGACAACCGGTCGGTGAGGTAGAGGAAGCCTTCCTCGTCCACGTACCCGACGTCGCCCAGCGTGGTCCAGCCACGGCCGAGCGGGTCGCGGGAGGACGCGGTCTTCGCCGGGTCGTCGTGGTACTCGAACTCCGGGCCGCCGCCGAAGTACAGCGTCCCGGTCCGTCCCGCCGGAAGCTCGTCGCCCTCCTCGTCGCAGACGTGGATCTCACCGAGCAGCGGCCGGCCGACCGTGCCGGGGTGCTCCAGCCACGCCTTGGAGTCGGCGTAGACGAAGCAGTTGCCCTCCGTGCCCGCGTAGTACTCGTGCAGCACCGGCCCCCACCAGTCGATCATCTGCTGCTTGACCTCCACCGGGCAGGGGGCGGCGGCGTGCACGGCGTACTTCAGGCTCGACAGGTCGTAGGCCGACCGGGTGGACTCCGGCAGCTTGAGCATCCGGATGAACATCGTCGGCACCCACTGGCTGTGCGTCACGCCGTACCGCTCGATCAGCCGCAGCGCCTCCTCGGGGTCGAACCGCTCCATCACCACCACGGTCGAGCCGAAGCGGTGGAAGGTGAGGCAGTAACGCAGCGGCGCGGCATGGTACAGCGGCGCCGGCGACAGGTACACCGAGTGCTCGTCCGGCGGGAAGAGGAAGGACACCAGCTGGGTGAGCTTGTTCGGCGTGCCCATGGGCGCGAGCGACAGCCTGGGCTTGACGCCCTTGGGCCGTCCGGTGGTGCCGGAGGAGTAGAGCATGTCCACTCCCTCGCACTCGTCCTCGATCGGCCCGGCGGGCTGCCCGGCGATGCGCTCCTCGTACGAGTCGAAGCCCGGCGCGACGCCGTCGAGCATCAGCCGCAGCTCGACCCCGGGAGTCCGGTCGGCGACCGCGGTCGCCACCTCCGCCAGCCGGGCCGAGGTGAGGAAGACGCGCGCCCCGCAGTTGTCGATGATGTAGGCCAGCTCGTCGGCCTGCAGGCGTGAGCTGATCGCGGTGTAGTACAGCCCGGAACGCTGCGCCGCCCACGCGATCGCCAGGTACGACGGGTGGTTCTCCAGCATGAAGGCCACGTGGTCGCCGGGACGCAGGCCCTCGGCGCGCAGCAGGTGGGCGAGCCGGTTCGACTCCTCGTCCAGCTCGCGGAAGGTGATGACCTTGCCCGAGCCCGCCATGATCACTGCTGGTTCGTCCGGCGTCAGGGCCGCGATGTGTCCCAGGTGCACGAAACCGAACGCTACTCGGTTTGGGCGTGGCGCGGAAGGACACCGGTCCCGGCGGGAGCGGGTTCCGGGCGGTTCGGACGACGGTCCATCGCCCCGTCCCGTATGAGGTGGTCCGGCCCCGCGTGGGGCCGGACCGGACCAGGATGTCAGGCGACCTGGCGCAGGCCGAAGACGTTGCC
Organism: Actinoallomurus oryzae; assembly: GCF_039541955.1. NCBI lineage: Bacteria > Bacillati > Actinomycetota > Actinomycetes > Streptosporangiales > Thermomonosporaceae > Actinoallomurus > Actinoallomurus oryzae. Next base: position 22,801 of record NZ_BAABHF010000078.1, read on the forward strand.
GTCCGCGTCCTTCACCGTGGCGATCAGCGTGCCGCCGCCGACGTCACGGACGTCCTGCAGCGTCTCCGCGCCTGCCTCGAGCAGTGCCTGGAGGCTCGCCTTGATGTCCTCGACGTGCCAGTACGCGACCGGCCCGGCGCCGCCCTCGCGGTGGCCGTTCGGGTCCAGCCCGATGTCCTGGCCGCCGACCTTGTAGCCGACGTAGTACGGCGTGTCCGCGTAGGGCTCGACGCCCGCCAGCCCGCCGTACAGGGCCTTGGCCGCCGCGATGTCGGTGACGGGGAAGATTACGGTCTTGATGCCTTCGGTCATGGCGTGCTCCTCCAGTCGATCGAGGTGGAGCCGTCGCGAAGGCCCCACGTCGAGAACGCTACGGACCACACGGCGACGGAGGCTTCTTCATTCCTGACCGGTTGGGCGGGCAGGCCTCAGATCCGTTTGTCCTGGTCCGCCCAGTACGGATCGCGGATGAGGCGTTTGTAGAGCTTGCCGGTCGGCGTCCGCGGCAGCGCGTCGAGGAAGTCCACCGACCGGGGCGCCTTGTAGCCGGCCAAGGTGCGCCGGGAGAAGTCGATCAGCTCCTGCTCCAGCGCGTCCGAGGGTTCGTGCCCGTCCTCGAGTTCGACCGCCGCCTTCACCTGCTCGCCGTACTCCCGGTCCGGCACGCCGAAGACCGCGACGTCGCGTACGGCCGGGTGGGTGATGAGCACGCCCTCGATCTCGGCCGGGTAGATGTTCACCCCGCCACTGATGATCATGTCGATGACGCGGTCGGAGAGGAACAGGTAGCCGTCCTCGTCGAGGTGGCCCACGTCGCCGGTGGTGAACAGCCCGTCGCGGTGCACGGAGGCGGTCTTGTCGGGGTCGCCCCAGTACTCCACGTCGTCGCCGCTGGTGTAGCGGAACCAGAGCTGGCCGCGCTCCCCCGTGGCGGCCGGCGAGCCGTCCTCGCGCAGCACGTGGATCTCGGCCGTCGGCAGCGCCCGGCCGACCGTGCCGGGCCGCTCCAGCCACTCCGGCGACGACACGATGGTGTTCACCGACGACTCCGTGGAGCCGTAGTACTCGTACAGGATCGGGCCGAGCCAGTCGATCATCTGGCGCTTGACCTCGGGCGAGCACGGCGCGGCACCGTGCCAGACCGCGGCGAGGCCGGACAGGTCGTACCTCCGCCGGGTCTCCTCGTCCAGGCGCAGGAGACGGACGAACTGGGTCGGCACCAGGTGGACGTTGGTGATCCGGTGCTCCTCGATGAGGCGCAGCGTCTCCTCGGGGTCGAACGACCGCCGCATGACGACCGAGCGCCCCGCGCAGAGCATGACGTAGGACCACAGCCACTGCGCGGAATGGTAGACCGGCCCGACCAGCAGCGACCGCCCGCCTTCGGGGATGGACAGGATCTGCGCGAAGCTCTCGGCGACGAGCTTCATCGTCTCCAGCGGGGCGCCGGTCGTGACGAGCCTGCGCTTCACGCCCTTCGGCCGCCCGGTCGTGCCGGAGGTGTAGATCATCGGCCAGCCCATCACCTGACCGGCCGGTGCCCCGTCCGGCCCGCCGGCGAGGAACTCCTCGTACGGCCGGAAGCCGGGGACCTCGCCGATGCCGATGCGGAACGGCGTGTCCACCGCCGCCTCGGCCGCCACGTCCGCGAAGGCGTCCTCGGAGAACACCGCCCGGGCCCCGGAGTCGGCGAGGACGTACTTCAGCTCGTCGGCGGTCCAGTGCCAGTTGACCACGACGTAGCGCAGCCCGATGTGCGTGGCCGCGGCCATCAGCTCGAAGTACTCCCGGCGGTTGCCCGAGTGGATCGCGATGGCGTCGCCGTCGTCCAGGCCGAGGCCCCGCAGCGCACCCGCGAGGCGGTCGACCCGCGCCTCGAAGTCGCGCCATGTGGTGACACCGCGCTCGTCGGTGACGGCCGGTTCGTCCGGTCGCGCCTCGGCGTACGGGCGGAGCAGTTCGGCCATGAGGACCTCCCGTCGTTCAGTGCGTGCGGGCCCCGGCCATGCGCAGTGCGAGCCCGACATAGCGGGCCTCCAGCTCGGCGTGACTCAGCGGCCGGTGCTCGTGGAACCATTCGCTTATGTGCACGCACATGTCAAGGATCGGCAGCGCGGTGAGCACGGCCGCCGTACGGTCATCGCCCCCGACCAGGTCGAAGACCTGCTTCTTCTGACCGGCGAGCAGCACCTCGACCACGGTGTCGCGCAGGCGCCGCCGGATCGCGACGACCTCGTCGTAGCGCGCCCCGGTCAGTAGGGGGAACTCCCGGTTGGCCACGCGGGCGGTCTCCCGGTGGTCGGAGTGCCGTGCGACGTAGACGCGCACGATCGCGCTGAGCTCGGCGACCGGATCGCCCGCCACCCCCGCTACCGCCGCCGTCAGGGCGCCCTCCAGCCGCAGGTGGATGTCGCGCACCACGGCGTAGAGGAGCTCGTCCTTGGACTCGAAGTGGTTGTAGAGCGCACCCGGGGTGAGGCCGCACGCCTCGGTGATCTGCCGGACCGACGTCGCGATCGCGCCCTGCCGGTAGAACAGCTCGACGGCGGCGGCGGCCAGACGCCGCTGGATCGGGGATCCGCTGACGGGCAGGCCGAAATCCGTCACCGCGTCACTCTCCTGTCTTGACATGCCACTTAATTCGAGCGTACTAATGTTTCCAACGCGTGAATGAACGCTCATTTACCCAATGATTGCACAGGTCATGCGGCACACGGCCTCGGGGGCGGGGCGTCTAATGGCGCTCTGGAGCAGCTCGCCCAAGGGAAAAAGAGGAAGCGATGGCTCCAACCAACCCGACGGCTCCCGCGGCGGAGGGATTCACGATCGACCGGCTCTGGCGCCGCGGCCTCGACCGGTATCCGAGCACGGGAGCGCGCTACTGGTACCTGGCCGTGGCGGTGTTCGTCACGATCATCCTGTACTACGAGCTCTATGTGGCGGGCGGCGTCGCGCCGCTCATCCTGGAGCACTTCAAGATGTCGTTCATCTACTACGTCAACATCCTGGTGCTGGCCAACCTCGTCGGCGCCTTCGGCTCCCTCGCGGCCGGCCTCGCCGACCGCTGGGGCCGCGCCAACCTGGTCGCGTACGGCCTGCTCGTCACCGGGGTGCTCGCGCTGATCACCCCGTTCGCCCCGAACAAGTTCGTCTTCGGGCTGTTCGCCGTGCTGGGCGGCATCGTCGAGGGCATGTGCCTGGTCGCGACGCCGGCACTCGTGCGCGACTTCTCCCCGCAGATCGGCCGCGCGTCCGCGATGGGCTTCTGGACGCTCGGGCCCGTCGTCGGCAGCCTGGTCGTCAGCTTCGTCGCCAACCGCACGCTGCCGCACCTGGACAACTCCTGGTCCAGCCAGTACTACATCGTCGGCGTGGTCGGGCTGGTGGCGTTCGCGATCGCGCTGTTCGGGCTGCGCGAGCTCAAACCCGGGCTCCGCGACCAGGTGATGGTCAGCGCCGGCGACCGCGCGCTCATCGAGGCGCGCGCCGACAGCGCCGAGCGGACGGCCGACCTCGACCGGCCGTGGGGGCAGATGATGCGCCTGGACATCCTGGCCCCCGCTCTCGGGATCAGCATCTTCCTGCTGATCTACTACACCGCGGTCGGTTTCTTCACCGTCTACCTGACCTCCAACTTCGGCTTCACGACGTCGAAGGCCAACGGCATCAACACCTGGTACTGGGCGATCAACGCGGTCAGCCTCGTGGTCGTCGGCGCGCTCTCGGACCGGCTGCGGGTACGCAAGCCGTTCATGGTGGCCGGCACCGTGATCGCGGTGGTCATGACGTTCCTCTTCATGACCCGGACGACGCACCCGCACACGAGCTCGACCACGCTGATCGTGATCATCGCCCTGCTCTCGCTCGGCCTCGCGACGGCGTACGCCCCGTGGATGGCGGCGTTCACCGAGACGATCGAGAAGCGCAACCCCGCGCTGACCGCGACCGGCCTGGCGATCTGGGGCTGGATCCTGCGCATCGTCGTCTGCCTGGCCTTCTTCGTCCTCCCCTATGTCGTCAGCGCGGTGGACAAGCTGGTCGAGGCTCCGGCCGTACTGGCCCAGGTGAAGGCCGCCGGCGCCAACCCGCCACCGGCGCTGCTCGCCGAGGTCGGGAAGATCAAGAGCGCCGCCGCCGACGCGCCGCACCAGTGGCAGGCCTGGTGGTGGGTGTGCATCGTGGCCGAGATCCTGTTCCTCGGCCTGATGCTGCCGCTCGTCGGCCGCTGGAGCCCGAAGGCGGCCAAGGCCGACGCCGAGGCGCACGACCGTGAGGTCGCCCGCCTCACGGGCGCGTCCTGAGGGAACCTCACCGGCCGCCCGGTCGTCGCACAGTGGTGAGTCTCACCAGTGAACAGCGAGACCGGGCGGCCGGAGTGCTGCTCGGCGCGGCCTGCGGCGACGCGCTCGGCGTGCCGTACGAGTTCGCCGCCCGCCTGTCCGCCACGGCCGTCCCCGAGATGATCGGCGGCGGGCTCGGCCCGTACGAGCCGGGCGAGTACAGCGACGACACCCAGATGCAGGTGTGCGTCGCCGAGGTCGCCGCCCGCGGGCGCGGCCTGCGGTCGGACCTCGCGCTGGACGGTGTCGCCGTGCGGTTCCTGCGGTGGTACCGCGAGGGCGCCAGCGACATCGGGGCCCAGACCCGCACGGTGCTCGCGTCCGTCGACCGCGCCGGCGGGATGTCGGCGGAGATGCGCCGCGCCGCCGAGGACCTCCACGCCCGTACGGGCCGCAGCGCGGGCAACGGATCGCTGATGCGCACCGCCGTCGTCGCGCTGCCGTACCTGGAGGACTCCGTCGCCATGATGGAGGCGGCCCGGCTGGTCAGCGGTCTGACCCACACCGACGACCTGGCCGGCGACGCGTGCGTGCTGTGGTGCTCGGGCGTACGCCGCGCGGTGCTGGAGGGCACCTACGACGGCGTACGCGAGGGGCTGGCCTACCTGCCGCCGTCGCGGCGCGACCGGTGGGCCTCCTGGCTGGACGAGGCCGAGGCCGCGCCACCGCACCGGTTCAGCCCGAACGGCTTCGTCGTGCCGGCGCTGCAGGCGGCCTGGTCGGCGGTGACGCACACGGCGTCGCTGCCGGACGGCCTGTTCGCCGCGGTACGCGCCGGCGACGACACCGACACGGTCGCCGCGATCGCGGGCGCGCTCCTGGGCGCACGCCACGGCGCCTCGGCGGTACCCGAGGAGTGGCGGGCGAAGGTGCACGGCTGGCCGGACCTGACCGCCGAGGACCTCACCGCTCTCGCCCTCCGTGCCGCCGAGTCCGAGTAGCTCCTTCACGAGGGCCGCCGGGCCTTCGAGATGATGGGCGGGACGCGAGGATCGGGGGCGAGGCCGGGTGGGTGAGCCGTTGCGGGCGGAGGTGGCGTCGCTGCGGGCCACACGGTGGTTCGCCGACACACCGGTGCCGACGCGCGAGATCGTACGAGCGCTGGAGGCGGCGCGCTGGACCGGGTCGGCGCGCAACCGCCAGCCCTGGAGATTCGTCGTCGTCCGGGACGGCGCCCTGCGGGAGAGGCTGAGCCTGCTGGGCGGCTACGCGGCGCACCTGGCCACGGCTCCGGTGGCCGTGCTGCTCGCGGTGGACCACGCGACCGGGGGCGAGGACGCGGAGTTCGACGCGGGCCGGGCCGCCCAGAGCCTCATGCTCGCCGCGCACGGCCTCGGCCTGGGAAGCTGCCCGGTCTCGTTCTTTCCCGCGTCCAACGCCGAGCAGGCCGGACGGCTGGCCGGCGTCGAGGCCCCGTGGAAGGTCCGGACGGCCATCGCGCTCGGCTACCCCGCACGCGCGCCCCGCGGCCGATCCGCGATCCCCTCGGGACGCCTGCCGCTGGACCGGCTGGTCCGCTGGATCGACTCCTGATGTGACGGGAGGTCTTATGCGTCGTCGGGCGGGAGGTCTTCTCCTTCGCCCTCCGCGGTGAGGAGACGGGTCAGGTAGTCGAGGTCCTGCCGAAGCAGGGCGACGGCGCCGAGTGGAGTGGGCGTGTCCGGGGTACGCCCGGCCTCTCGAGCCACCATCGCCACCGCGTTCTCCGCGATCTGTTCGGCCACCGGTTCGGCGGGGTGCGCCGGAGACGGATGGAACCACCATGCCACCCAGTTGCACATTCCGATGATCGACAGCGCTGTGACGCGTGCGTCGACAGGACGGAAACGGCCGGCCGTGATCCCCTCCTCGATGACGCCGGTGATCTCCCGGAGGACCGCCCGACGGCCCTGGAGGTGCTTCTTCGCGATCTCCGGAGGGAGCGCCTGGTCGCTGCGATCGAGCGTACGGAACTGCGCCGGCTGCTCGGCGCGGCGCAGGACCAGGGCGCGGACGAGCATGCGCAGCTTGTCCGCCGAGTCGAGATCGGTGCGTTGCCGGACCTCCCGCAGCGCGTTCGCCGCGCTCTCAGTCGTCGCCTCGACCATCGCCACGAGCAGATCTTCCTTGCTCTTGACATAGTTGTAGAGGTTGGGACGGCTCAGCCCGACGGCGTCCGCGACGTCCTGCAGGGTGGTCCCGTCGTAGCCGCGTTCAGCGAAGATGCGCATGGCCTGGTCGACGATCTCGCTCATGAGGAGCTTGCGTCGGGGCGCCGCGCCGCGACGGGAGTCCGGGCGGCCACCCGACCGTCCCTGCGCCTTGGAGTCCTCCGCAGCCACCACACACTCCTCGGCCTCGGCTTCAGCCTGGCGCGACGGTCGTCATGTGCGCCGTTCCTGCCCGGTCAGCCGGTCATCATAGTCACCGGCGACGGTCGCCCGCGCTGCGCACTCCCACGCGAAGGCCAGCTGCCGCAGGTGGAGGGCCCGGGAGAGTCGATGGTGGTCGAGGTTGTGACCGGCGCCCGCCTGAAGGCCGGCCTCCACCCACGGGGCGGAGCCGAAGTACCCGGCGAATGTCGCCACGCGACTCGCGTCGACGACCCACAGGCCGTCGTATTCGGCGAGCGTGTACTGCCCTGTCGCCCGCCGAGGTCGAGCAGGGAGTGACCGGGCACGTCGAAGTACCCGGAGCCGTATCCCCCGCCATGAAGGGCCACGATCAACGGAGCCCCTGCGGCACCGCCGGCGGCGGCGCGGCCGGCGATCTTTCGGCCTTCGACGGAGAGATCGATCCACATCGTGGTCATTCGGTGCCGTCCCTTCACAGTCGTCAGAACGCGTCCTGTCACCCGCGCGGCGAGGCGGTCATCGGGCGCCTCGCGTCGCCCGGACCCCGTCACCCCGCCTGTCGATACTAAGGCGTCAGAATATTGACGGTTGCGACAGGGTCGCTCTACGCTCGGCGTCACCGAGTTGGTCGCGAGAGGAGTACGCAGATGCCATCACCGGAGCATGACCCGCTTGCGCACACCGTGCGGGGCGTCGATCACGCGGCGTTTCCCACCTTCGATCCGCGGGCCACCATCACCTTCTACCGGGATATCCTCGGCTTCCCGGTCGTCCACGCGACATGCGCGCTCGGGTGGGGGCCCGGCGACCACCCGGACTTCATCCACTTCTTCTTCGACATCGGCAGCGGCGATCGGCTGGCGTTCTTCTACTACTTCGGAGTCGAGCCCTACCGGGACACCGGGATCCCCGATCTGCTCCGCCGTGCCCGGCACCTCGCGATCCACGTCGACACCGAGGAGGATCTGCTGGAATACCGGCGCCGGCTGGACGCGAGCGACTGGCCGTGCGAGTCGCAGGTGCGGCACGAGACAGTCGAGTCGATCTACGTCACCGACCCCAACGGGTACCTGATCGAGATCACCCGTCCGCTGCGGGCGATCACCACCGAGGACGACATCGACGCCAACCTGAGCGTCGACGCGCTCATGGACGTGACGGCGGAGCCCGATCCCTCCCTGGAGAAGTTCTTCGCGCGGAAGGCGAAGCTGATCTCGGAGCGCTACGCGGGCGAGCCGGACTTGGTGACGTTCGCATGACCACGCTGTTCGTCCTCGACGTCGGCGACTTCCGCCCGCTGGCCGAAGTCGCCGGCAAGGATCCCGACGTGACCGTCCGGCGGCGCGGCCCCTACCTCGAGGTCGCCACGCCCGGCTCGATCCGCATCGAGCGCAACGCCACGGGTTGCCGCAACGCCGTCTGGTACAGCGCGGTCGCCGCGGTCGAGGACGGCCGGGTGAGCCGCTGGGACAAGTCGGAACTGGTGGTCCAGCCCACAGGAGCGAAGGGATGAGCCCGCTGGCGGTGGACCGGCTCGGCGCGGGCCGGGACGTCCAGCGGGCGGAGACGCCGCCCGGCGTCACGGTGAGCACGCACCAGCTCACCACCTTCGACGGCGCCAAGATCGAGGGAGTGCTGTACTCCCTCGACGGCGCGGCGACGGCGGTCACCGTCATGCACCCGCGCCAGTCGGTGACGCACCATCCGATGATCCCGCTGCTCCTGCGAAGCGGCGTCTCGGTCTGGACCCAGGGCTCCCGGTCGCCCAACAACGACCTCGCCCTGGTCCACGAGCAGGCGTTGCTGGACGCGGCGGCGGGCCATGTGTTCCTCCGGGACACCGGGTTCGACACCGTGCTGACCTTCGGCCACTCCGGCGGCGGAACGCTGTCGGCCTTCTACATCGAGCAGGCGTCCCTGGAGCCGGGTCTGCGGCTGGATGTGACACCGGCCGGCCGGCCGATCACGCTGGCGGGCGCGCGGATGCCCGTTCCGGACGGCGCGATCTTTCTGGCGCCGCACCCGGGTCAGGGACAGGTGCTGCTGCACTGCATCGACCCGTCCGTCGTGGACGAGTCGGACCCCATGTCGGTGGATCCCGCGCTGGACATGTACTCGCCGGGAAACGGATTCGCCGAGCCACCGGAGCCGAGCCGCTACAGCGCCGACTTCCTCCGCGCGTACCGTACGGCCCAAAGAAACCGGATCGCCCGGATCGACGCCCGCGCCGTCGAACTCGCCGCCGAGACCTCGAAGGCCCGGGCCCGGTTCGCCCGCACCGGCGACCCCGCCGACCGGCGGACCGGCCTCGCCCCGAGAGTGATCACCACCTACCGCACCGACGCCGACCCCTGTTACGTGGACCTGTCGATCGATCCGAACGACCGGCCCTACGGCTCGTTGTTCGGCCGCCGCCCGGATCTGATCAACTACGGCCTGGTGGGTTTCGGCCGGCTGACCACTCCCGACGCGTGGTTGTCGACCTGGTCGGCGAACCACACCAACGCGGATTTCGTGCGGTGCGCGGCCGGAGTGCGGCTGCCAGCGCTCTACCTGGAGTTCAGCGGCGACCAGGCCGCGCTCCCCAGCGCCAGTGCCCGGATGTTCGAGGCCCTGGCCGGTGAAGACAAGACCCGCCATGTCGTCCGGGGCCAGCACTTCGGCCAGCCCATCGTGGAGGGCGAGCCCACCGGATACGCCGCCGCCGCCGTCCACATCGACCGCTGGCTGAACGGCCGGTTCGCCACGGCATCACCAAGGAGGACAAGGTGACGGAAGCGCGCTCCATCGGAGTCGTCTACGACAGTGGCTACGGCCATACCGCCGCGCAGGCCAGAGCGGTGGGGGAAGGCGCCGCCTCGGTCCCGGACACCGACGTCGCGCTGTACTTCGCCGAGGAGGTCGCCACCGATCCCCGTCAGCTCGACCACTGCGACGCGCTGATCTTCGGCACCCCGACCTACATGGGCAGTGGTTCGGCGGTGTTCAAGTCGTTCATGGAGGCCAGCGCGAAGATCTGGCTGGCCCAGGAGTGGAAGGGCAAGCTCGCCGCGGGGTTCACCAACTCCAGCGGTCACTCCGGGGACAAGCTCAGCACCCTCACCCAGCTCTGGCTCTTCGCCATGCAGCACGGGATGGTCTGGGTCGGACTCGGCCTGCTGGACGGCAACGGACGCAGCACGGGGTCCGACTCCGAACTGAACCGGCTCGGCTCCTACGCCGGGGCCATGGCGCAGTCGAACTCCGACCAGGGTCTGGAAGGCATGCAGGACAGCGACCTGCGAACGGCGTCGGCACTGGGCGAGCGCGTCGCGCACCACGTCGTGTCGTGGCGGGGAGGTGGACGGTGACATCCGGAAAACCCATGAGGATTCTGGTGGTCGGCGCCGGCCCCGCGGGACTCTTCTTCTCGATCATCGCCAAACGAGCGATCCCCACGGCCACGATCCACGTCAGGGAGCGAAACCCGCACGGCGTGACGTACGGCTGGGGCGTGGCGTTCAGCGAGAGCGCAGCCGACGCGCTCCGGCCCGCCGCACCTGATGTGATCGACGCACTCACGACCGAGACCCGCCACGATCGGATGGTCCTCAGCCTGGATGGTGTCGGCGTGCCGGTCAAGGTCGGCCGCAGCCACCTCAACGCCCGCTGGTCGCTCCTGGCCATACTGGAGAAGTTCGCCCTCGAGGCCGGGGTGAGCATCGAGCATGACCGCGACGCCGCAGTGACCGAGAGCGACATGGCGGCCTGGGATCTCGTGATCGGTGCCGACGGCGTCAACAGCCGGACCCGCGAGCGCTTCGCCGAGCACTTCCTGCCGAGCGTCGAACTCGGCACCAACTGGCTGGCCTGGTACGGCACTCCGAAGCCCTACCCGCCGTCGATCATCCTCCAGAACAGCGAGTACGGAATCCTCATGGTCCATGCCTCTCGGTTCTCGGCCGAGATGAGCAACTTCACCGTCGAGGTCGGCCAGGAGACGTTCGACCGGCTCGGGTTCGCCGGCATGACCGAGGACGAGTCGCGCGAGTTGTGCGAACGGCTCTTCGCCGAGGCGCTGGACGGCGCGCCGCTGCGCAGTGACCACTCGCCGTGGTTCCAGACCAAGTTCATCAGCTGCGCGCGATGGACCCACCGCAACCTCGTGCTGATCGGGGACGCCCTGCACACCGTCCACCCGTCGATCGGATCCGGCACCCGGTTCGCGATGCGTGACGCCGTCTACCTGACGCAGGCGCTGGACGGAGCGGCGTGGGACGTCGAGGTGGGGCTGAGGGAGTTCGAGCGGGTGCGCAAGCCCGTCGCCGACGCCTTCCAGACCGCCGCGAAGCGCAGCATCGCCTGGTACGAGGGGCTCCCGTCCCGCACCATCACCCATCCGACGAAGTTCGCGCTCGAGTACCTGATGCGCACGGGACGCGTCTCCTACCGGGACTTCCGGCGGGAGAACCGCGAGGTCGTCCTCGGCTACGAGCGCGACCTGTGCTGACCACGCCCGGCACCGCAGAGGAGAAAGACGCGATGACGCTCGCACCCGACATCTCCGGCAAGCTCGTCCTCTATCCGGCCGAGGATGAGGCCCGCTACGTCCGCGAAGGACTGTGGGAGTCGCCCACCATCGCCGAGCACCTGCACATCACGGCGCAGGAACACGGCGACCGGGATGCCCTGATCTGCGGTGATGTCCGCTTGACCTTCGCGGAGCTGGACCGCATCTCCGACCGACGCGCCGCGGGCCTTCATCGGCTTGGGCTGGAGCCCGGCGGTGCGGTTCTGCTGCAGGTGCACAACACCGCCAACACCGTGATCGCCTGGTACGCGCTGCTCAAGGCGGGTCTCGTACCCGTGTGCACGCTGCCGTTGCACCGCGGGCACGAAATCGGGGAGATCGCGCGCCAGACCCGCCCGGTCGCGCACCTGGTCGCCGCCCGCGACCCTCGCTTCGACCTCGTCGGATTCGCCTTCGAACAGGCCGAGGCGGCCGGTGTGGAGCGCACGATCCTGGTCTCCGACGGCCCGGCCGGCGACCCCCGAGCCGTCGAGATGGACGGACTCGGCGAGGACCTCGACGACGCCGAGGCCCGCGGGATCGTCGAGGCCGTCCAGGCCGGACTCGGCATGCAGTCGCTCGCGGTGTTCCAGCTCTCCGGCGGCACCACCGGTGTCCCCAAGGTGATTCCCTGCCTGCAGGCCCCCTACTGGCACTACGGTGCGAGCCTCGCCCGCGCGATGGGATGGGGGCCTGGGGACCGCGTCGCGTTCATGATGCCGATCGTGCACAACGCGGGCGTCATCATCGGTCTGCAGGGCCCGCACAGCGTGGGGGCGACCCTCGTGCTCGGAGTGCCCGACGCGTCAGCCGCACTCGACCTCGTCGTCCGGAACGAGGCGACGGATGTCCTGCTCGGTCCGTTCGCCTTCGAACTGGCCCTGGATCCGCGTCTGGCCGATGCCACCGCGCTGCGGCGGGTGCTGTTCAGCGGCAAGAAGGTGCCCAGCCGGTACATGGCGGTGCTGGACGCGCGCGGCATCTGGGGCGGGCAGATCTTCGGGATGAGCGAGGGGCTGTGCCTCACCACCCCGCTCGACTTCCCGCTCGACGCCCGCACGGCGAGCGTCGGGATACCGATCTCTCCCGCGGACGAAGTCCGGCTGTACGAACCCGGGACCGAAACGGAGGTGGCGCCCGGCGAGGTGGGCGAGTTCTGCGCCCGAGGCCCTTACACCCTGCACGGCTACTGGGACGCGGCCGAGCACAACCGGCGAGCCTTCACCGCGGACGGCTTCTACCGCAGCGGTGACCTCATGGCGGAGCGAACGATCGCCGGCGTCCGCTGCTACACCGTCGAGGGCCGCATCAAAAACATGATCAGTCGCGGTGGCGAGAAGATCAACACCGAGGAGGTCGAACTCCTCCTCTGCTCCCACGACGCGATCGCCGAGGCCGCCCTGGTGGCGATGCCCGACGCCCGGCTGGGCGAACGGGCCTGCGCCTTCGTCGTGAGCCGTGACGGATCGGCGATCGATCTCACCGAAATCCGCGCCCACTTCGACCGCCTCCAGGTCGCGAAGTACAAGTGGCCGGAGCGCCTGGTCGTGCTCCCGGAGATGCCGCGGGTCAGCCAGGTCGGAAAGATCGACCGCCGCCGTCTGCGGGAGATCGCCGAGACACTCGGGGCCGAGCCGAGATAGCACCCACCGGGCGCAGCGGCCGAGTGCCCGGCCGACGACGCTGACGCCCGCCGCCGATCACCCCGTACGCCTCGCGCACGACGGACCGGCCCGCGCGCAGCGGACAGACCGTCGAGCCGACACACCACACTCGCCGCGTCAGTGCAGAGGAAGGAGCCGTCATGACAACAGATCCCGCCTTCGATCACCTCGACGGAACCCTGCCCGCCAATGAAGTCCATCGTGCCCGCGCCGAGATGCGGGAAGCATGCCCGGTCGTACACAGCGACCGGCATGGCGGATTCGACTACCTGACCCGCTACGACAACGTCCGCACGGCGCTGACGGACACCGGGTCGTTCTCCTCGGCCGATGGTGTGCACATCCCGCCCAGTGGGCTGCTGCCGCCGATCCCCGCTCTGGAATTCGACGAACCCGAACACTCCGCGTGGCGCAGAGTCCTGAACGGCCCGCTGACCCCGCGCGCCGTACGAGCGTTCGAACCGGTCATCACCGAGGTCGTCGACCTTCTGATCGACGACTTCGCGACCGCCGGCAAGGCCGACCTGGTGGACCGCCTCACGGAGCCGCTACCCGCGATCGTCATCGGGCGAATGATCGGCCTCGACCAGGCCGAGGCGGTGCGCGCCCGCGGTGTCGCGGCGGCGCTGTTCGCCGCCACGGGTTCCGAGGAGCTCCCGGCGCGGTTCGCGGAGTTCTCCGACCACACCCAGCGCTGGTTGGCCGACCGCCGTGAGAACCCCCGCGACGACATGCTCACCGAGATGGCGAGCGGCGTCGTCGACGGCAAGGAGATCGACGAAGCGGGCGCCACCGGGCTGCTTCTCGCCTACATCGTCGGTGGCCACCACTCGACGGGCTCGGCCCTCGGCGGTCTCATCCGGCACGTGCTGACCGTGCCCGGCCTGCGAGACGATCTCATCGCCGACCGGCGCGGGCTGCCACGGGTGATCGAGGAGAGCCTGCGGCTGACCACACCACTGCAGCTGTTCGCACGCACGCTCCGGTGCCCGGTCCAGGTCGACGGCCACGAGCTCGCCGAGGGCGGCCGAGTCCTCCTCGACCTCGCGGCCGCCAACCGGGATCCGCGGGAGTTCACCGACCCGGAGGAGTTCGATCCACGCCGGACCCGGAACCGACACGTCAGCTTCGGAGCCGGACCCCACGTCTGCCAAGGTCAGCACCTCGCCCGAGCCGAACTCCGGATCACCCTCACCCGCCTTCTCGACCGGCTGCCCGACCTGCGCCTCGACGGGGAGCCGGTCGAGAGCGGACTGGTCGGCGGATCTCTGATGACCCACTTCGCGCTGCCTGTGGCCTTCACTCCGGAGAACGCCGCATGAACGGTCCCCGCGAGCTCCGGCTCACCGTCGGCAGGCGAACGACCGTCGCGCTCGGCGTGGTGGAGTTCGAGCTGCGTCCGGTCGACGGCGGCGAACTGCCGTCCTGGTGTCCGGGTGCTCACATCGACGTCGTGACCGAACCCGGAATCGTCCGCCAGTACTCGCTGTGCGGTGACCCTGACGATCGCACCGTTTACCGGATCGCCGTTCTGCGACAGGCCGACGGCCGGGGCGGATCGGCATGGCTGCACGATCGGCTCCACGAGGGCGACCGGATCCTCGCCGGCAGCCCACGCAACCACTTCCCGCTGGAAACGGGCCCCGGCTACGTGTTCCTGGCGGGCGGGATCGGGATCACGCCACTGCTGGCCATGGTTCGCCGGGTGGCCGCGGACGGCGCGGACTGGACGCTGCACTACGGCGGCCGGACTCGAGCGTCCATGGCCTACGTCGACGACCTTCAGGCCATCGACGCGAGCCGAGTGCGCCTGTTCCCCTTCGACGAGTGCGGCCTGATCGATCTCGACTCCGCGCTCGGCGACGTGGACCGGGAGGCGTACGTCTACTGTTGCGGTCCCGAGCCGCTGATCGACGCGATCGAGGCGGTGTGCGCACGTCGCGGCATGCGACCGCGAACGGAACGTTTCTCGCCGAAGGACGTCGATTCCTCGTTGACGGATTCCCCGTTCACGGTGCGAATCGCCTCGACCGGCGCCGATCTGACGGTGCCCGCGGACCGTTCCATCGTCGACGTGCTGATCGAGGCAGGCGTCGACGTGCTCACCTCGTGTGAGGAAGGCACCTGCGGCACCTGCGAGACGGGCGTCCTCGACGGCCGCCCGGACCACCGTGACTCTGTGCTGACCGAGGAAGAGCAGGCCGCGGGGGACCGGATCCTGCCCTGCGTCTCACGGTCCCGCACACCTCAGCTCGTACTCGACCTCTGACCCGCTAGCCGTTGCGGACAGACGACCGCCGGGGCATATAGTCGGTTCCTAATATTAGAGATCGACTTCAGGAGACCGATCATGACGGCATCCGCCGGCCTGCTCTTCGGCATCTACCCCGGAGGTGCCACCGGGGACGACACCGGAGGGCTGGCCCGGGGCCCGGCGGACGACCCGGAGCGGATCAGGGCCGCCATCGGGAAGCTGCGGCCGGGCGGCCGGCCCTTCCTGGTCCGCGGTTATGTCTCCTTCGTCGATTCCGACGACACGCGGGAGATCACCGAGGCTCCGGACGGCGTGGAACGGTACGCCGGAGACGGACGCGTCCTCGACCTCGTCGCGCAGTACCAGTCCCACCGGGGGGACGTCGCCGGGTACACCGGTTTCATCCGACGGCTGGTCCGCGACCACGGGCGCAGCACCGCGACACTCCAGATCACCGAAGAGCCGAACGTCGCCGGCAATCCGACGCTGGACGGGTACTACCCGAAGGTCCGGGACGCCCTCGTCGAAGGGGTGCTCGCCGCCGACGACGAGGCCCGGCGGCAGGGCTTCGACCACCTCCGGATCGGGTTCAACACGACCCCGCTGTTCGGCCCGGGCGAAGGCTTCATCACCGCGCTCACCGAGCGCGGCGGCAAGGAGTTCACGGCCGCCCTCGGCTACGTCGGCCTCGACTTCTTCCCGGACGTCTTCCGGCCCGTGCCGCCGAAGGGGCTCCACGACGCGGTCACCGGCCTGCTCCGCCTGCACCGGACCGAACGCCTCACGCCCGCCGGCATCGATCCCGCCGTCCCGCTGCACATCACCGAGAACGGCTGGCCCACCTTCGGCGACCGGACACCCGAACGGCAGGCGGAGGTCCTGGAGGCGACCGTCACGGCGATCGCCGGTTGCCGGAGCGAACTCGCCATCGGCGCCTACACGCACTTCGCCCTGCGCGACGCCGACAGCGATGCGCCCGGCCTGTTCCACCACTTCGGCCTGCTGACCGACGACTACCGGCCGAAGCCCGCCTTCACGACGTACCAGGCGCTCATCGAACGGTTCGGCCGGTAAGCCGGGCCGTTGACCGCCGAGGGGCGCGCGTACGCCGGTGAAGCCGCCGCCGGCGCCCGATCCGGATCAGGTGGCGTCCGGCGTACGGGGCAGGTCGGCACCGCAGAGGGCGCAGACGTAGTCGTGCTCCTTGACCAGGTTGCGCTCGCCGCACCGGGGGCAGTGGCGGAAGACGACCGGGCCGGTGAAGCGGCCGGGGTGCGGCAGGCCCGCCGCGTCGAGGGCGGCGCCGACGGCGGGCCAGGAGGCCGGATCGGGGCAGTAGCCGGTCGAGTGGTTGCTGACCTCGCTCACGGTCCAGCGGTGCCCGTCGCGGGAGAAGGCCATCTCTCCGGCGCTCAGCACGGGCGCCCCGCCGGCACAGGCGACGTGCTCGCTCCGCCGGGGCGCGAGGCGCAGCGTCCCGTCCAGGTCGACGACGAAGGTGAAGGGCTCGGCACGCTCGTCCGCGTCGCGTGAGCCCAGCCAGGCGGCCAGGTCGTCCACCGACCCGACCCGGTGCCCGGCGCCGCCGGGCGGTGCCGCGGCGAGCAGGTCGGCGGGGCCGACATAGGAGTACCGGCGCACCGGCCGATGCTATCCGCCCGCACATTCCACGGCGATCGTCCCGATGGGCCCGCACGGTGAGCCGCGAGCAGAGGAACGGCGTAGGAGGCCGGGCCGCCACCGCACGGCGTCCGTGTGCGGGGGCGGCCCGGCCGGTCAGGGTGGGCCCGGTTCGGGGCCGGTCAGGTCGCGGCGTTGTGCGCGGACAGGATCGGTTCGAGGTTCGTCGCGTGCGACAGGCCCGGGTAGGTGTCCTCGGGGCCGCCGTTCTTGTTGTCGCGGTAGCTGTAGACGACGTCCGCGCCGGCGCCCGGCAGGACCCTGTCCCACTCCGCGAGGAGGTTCTGGAGCTGCGTCGCGCTCGGGATCTTCCAGCCGTCGCCGCCGAAGACCTGGTAGACGGGGGCGAGCTCGCTCTCGGCGTAGTACTGCTTGGCCGTGGCCGCGGCGTCGTCGACCTGGCTCATGTCGCAGGTCGTCGAGCCGTCCTTGTTACAGGGGTACGGGTCGAGGCCGAACAGGTCCACGTGGGTGATCGACTTGGCCACGGCGGCATAGTCGTGGCTGTACTCGTCCACGAGATACGCCTTCTGCGAGGTCTTTCGCGGAATGATGTTGCCACTGGCGTCCAGGCAGTTTCCGGCGTTGTCCACCTTCGGATGCTGCTTAGCGCCGTCCCAGAAGGAGTTGCGCCAGCCGGAGCAGTGAATGTAGTCGGCGCGGTCACGCAGCTTCGACGCGATATTCGTACAGCCGTGAGTGTCGGGTTCGTCGAAGATGAAGTAGCCGAACACCTTGGAGCTGTTGCGGTTGCTGTCGACAAGAGCACGGAAGTCCGCCCAGGACATGATGCCGTCGCTGTCGCAGATCGCGCCGCCGGTCCATTCCATTCCCTGCATTCCGGCCGGCAGGTCGGCGGACTCGCCGGGACCGACGTCGAGCACGGTGTAGCCGAGCGACTGCAGGTGGGCGGCGTCGTCCACGGTGGTGTTCTGGATGAAGTGGGGACGGTGCGTGACGGTGGCCTGCGCCGAGGCGGCCGTCGCGGCGGCGTGAGAGGCGGCGCCGTGTGCCGAGGCGACCCCCGGGACGACGGCGACGGCGGCCACGGCGGCGGTCAGCGCGCCGAGCACGATACCGAGGCGGCCCGCGGCCGTGCCCCTGGCCCGTCTGGTACGGAAGACCCTCACAAGCACTCCTAGTGGCTTCGGGGGTTGATAAAGACGGTTCATCAACTCGGGATTTTCGCGACCGTCCCGGACGGCGCGAATTTCCCCGCCACCCGAGAGAACACACTGCTTATCGCCGAATCGGCGTCACCATATAGCAGCACTCGACATGGCAGCAAGATTGTAGTTTCCACCGAAATACCGAGGGTCGGATGATGCTGACACACCGTGATCTAACGCATTATGAAACAAATTCGCGTCGGCCGCTGAGCTGGGTCTTGTTGTACGCGAAAAGTAGAACGGCCTTCGGTTAAGCGCGGTCGAGGCACCGAGAAGCGACCCGCGATCGGGTGAATGCCGGAGCACTTTGGTGATTCGCACAATGGGCGGGCCGATTGCCGGGCGCACGCGTCCGGCCGGCCCCGTCAGTCCTCCGTCGTGCGGCCGCCGGCCCAGGGGCGGACCTGCCGGCCCTGCTGGTGGGAGTCGTCGTGGCGATGGGCGATGCGCACGGCGTACTCACGAGGCGACACTCCCAGCTGCCAGGAACAGACCGAACAGCTCAGGTGGTCGTGGGTGGTCCGCTCGTCGTGCTCCACCTCGACGACGCCAATCCGCAGGTTCTCCACGGCCCGAAACCGTACACGGAGCGTAGCCGCATACTCCACCTTGGTGACCGTCGTGTCGTCTACGGGATGCGTTCGCGGTCGCGTTCGGCGGCCAGGCGCAGGGTCTCCGCGGACAGCGGTGCGAGCAGGAGGGCCGCGACCAGGTCGATCAGGTGGCCGGTGAACAGCCGGTCGTCGGCGTGCGGCCCCGACTGGGCGCGGCGGGCCAGCTCGATCATCGTGAAGCGCACCGCGACGAACCGCCGGTGCAGGCGGGTGGCGTCCTCCTCCAGGAGCGGGGCGGTCAGGGCACGCCAGCGGTAGGTGCTGTCGGCCGGGTCGCTGACGGTCGCCCGGCCGATCAGCGGCTCGGGACGGTTCACCAGCTCGCCGAGGATCCGCAGGTACGCACGGCCGCTGGGGTAGGCGAGCTCGGCCGCGAGCGGGCGGACCAGCGCGGCGGACAGCGCGCGGACGTCGTCGCGTTCGCCGGCCTCGTACGCGTCCAGCAGGGCGTGTCGGGCCGACTCGACCTCGGCGCGGTGCCGTTCGAGCACGGCGCGCAGCAGGCCGTGCCGGTCGCCGAAGTGGTACTGCAGGGCGGTGACGTTGCGCGCACCCGAGGCGCGCACGATCTCTCGCAGGGATACGCCGTAGACGCCCTCGGTGGCGAAGAGCCGCTCAGCCGTCTCGATAAGGCGCTCCCGCGTCTCACGTCCGGCGGTGCCCATGGGTGAATTGAACCATATTGACCTTTAATGCAGGTGAATCATAGGCTCATGCATGCGGAGGTTCTCCCTGGATGCAGCCTGATGACATCGACCCGTCGCTGGTCGACTTCGGCGTTCTGGCGCGCTGGATGGACGCCGACGGCCTGCCCGGTGGGCCGTTCGAGCGGGTCGAGCGGCTCGGCGGTGGCACGCAGAACGTCCTGGTCCGGTTCTGCCGCGGCGACCGTGCGTACGTCCTCCGCCGCCCGCCCGTCCACCCGCGGCCTCGCAGCAACGACGCGCTGCGGCGCGAGGCACGGGTGCTGTCCGCCCTCGACGGCACGGGAGTGCGAGCGCCGCGCCTGATCGCCGCCTGCACGGACGAGACGGTCATGAACGGCGTGGTCTTCTACCTCATGGAGTCGGTGCGCGGCTTCAACCCCACGACGGCGCTCCCCCCGCGGTACGCGGGCGACCCCGCCGTACGCCACCGCATGGGCCTGGACGCCGCCGCCGCGCTCGCCGAACTGGGCGCGGTCGACCACGTCGCCGCCGGCCTGGGCGACATGGGCCGTCCGGAGGGATTCCTCGAACGCCAGGTCGGCCGGTGGCTCTCGGAACTGGAGTCCTACAACGCGCTCGACGGGTACCCCGGCGCGGACATCCCCGGGCTGACCGAGGTCGCGACCTGGCTGGAGGCGCACCGGCCGCACGAGTGGCGGCCCGGCATCATGCACGGTGACTACCACCTCGCCAACCTGCTCTACGACGCCGACGCCCCGAGGGTGGCGGCGATCGTCGACTGGGAGATGTGCACGATCGGCGATCCGCTGCTCGACCTGGGCTGGCTGATCGCGACCTGGCCCGTCGGGGAGGCGGCGCCGCTGGCCGGCGCCATCGGCACGGCGGGCGGACTGCCCACGACCGGCGAGCTGGCCGAGGTCTACGCCGCCCGTACGGACCGCGACCTGTCCGCGCTCACCTGGTACGCCGTGCTCGCCTGTTTCAAGCTCGGCATCGTGCTGGAGGGCACGCACGCCCGCGCGTTCGCCGGTCAGGCGCCTGAGGACGTCGGGGACCTGCTGCACGCGACCACGCTCGGGCTGTTCGCCCGCGCCCGCACCTTCATGGAGACCTGATGTGGGACTTTTCCACCGAGCCTGAGTTCCAGGCGAAGCTCGACTGGATGGACGCGTTCATCCGCGACGAGATCGAGCCGCTCGACCTGGTCTACGGCGGCAAGGCGTACGAACCGCTCGGCGACGAGCTGCGCGGCATCGTCGAACCGCTCAAGGCGCGGGTGCGCGAGCAGGGGCTGTGGGCCTGCCACCTCGGCCCCGAGCTGGGCGGGCAGGGGTACGGGCAGCTCAAGCTCGCGCTGATGAACGAGCTCATCGGCCGCTCGCCGTGGGCGTCGGTCATCTTCGGCTGCCAGGCGCCGGACACCGGCAACGCCGAGATCATCGCGATGTACGGCACGGACGAGCAGAAGGCCCGCTACCTCAAGCCGCTGCTGGACGGCGAGTGCTTCTCCGGCTTCTCGATGACCGAACCGCACGCCGGCTCGGACCCGCGCCTGTTCCGTACGCGGGCGGTGCGCGACGGCGACGGCTGGGTGATCAGCGGGGAGAAGTACTTCACCTCCAACGCGGCCAACGCGGCGTTCCTCATCGTGATGGCGGTGACCGACCCCGACGCGCACCCGTACCAGCGGATGTCGATGTTCCTGGTGCCGACGGACACGCCGGGTGTGGAGATCCTGCGCAACATCTCCACGATGGGTCATCGCGGCGACGGCGGCCACGCGCACATCCGCTACAACGACGCCGCGGTCGGTCCGGACGCGCTGCTCGGCGAGGTCGGCGGGGCGTTCGCCATCTCGCAGGCGCGGCTCGGCGGCGGGCGGATCCACCACGCGATGCGCACCGTCGCGGCGGTGAAGAAGGCCTTCGACATGATGTGCGAACGCGCCCTGTCGCGCGAGACCCACGACGGCAACCTCGCCGGCAAGCAGCTCGTCCAGGCGGCGATCGCCGACTCCTACCTGCAGATCCAGCAGTTCCGGCTGCTGATCCTGCACACGGCCTGGCTGATCGACCGTTCCTCCACGAAGGAGGCCCGTACCCAGATCGCCGCCTGCAAGGTAGCGGCGGCGCGCGTCTTCCACGACGTGGTCTACCGGGCGATGCACATCCACGGCGCGCTCGGGGTGTCCAGCGACACTCCGCTGGCGCGGCTCTGGCAGGCCGCGCCGCTCATGGGGATCATGGACGGCCCGACCGAGGTCCACCAGGCCTCGATCGCCCGTCGCGTGCTGCGTGAGTACGAGCCCTCCCCCGGGCCCTGGCCCACCGAGTACCTGCCGGACAAGATCGCCGCCGCCCGCGAGAAGTACGGAGTCCGATGATGCTGAGTGTGGAAGAGGCCCGCGCGATGGTCACCGCGCCGGGGCAGCTGTTCGAGATGGACGAGGTCGAGATCCGCGGCGTGCGCACGCGCGTGTGGAAGAACGCACTGCCGTCGCTGCGCTCACTCCTGGAGGTCACGCGGCTGCACGGCGACGCGACGTTTCTCGTGTACGAGGACGACCGGCTGACGTTCGAGGAGCACTTCCTGCGCGCGGCGACCTTCGCCCGGCGGCTCACCGAGCGGTACGGCGTGGGCAAGGGCGACCGGGTCGCGATCGCGATGCGCAACTTCCCCGAGTGGTCGGTCGCCTTCTTCGGCGCCGCCGCGGCAGGCGCCGTCGTCGTACCGCTGAACGCCTGGTGGACCGCGCCGGAGCTGGAGTACGGCCTGCGCGACAGCGGTGCGAAGGTCCTCGTCGCCGACCAGGAACGCGCCGAGCGCCTCACGGGCGTGCTGCCGGACCTCGGCATTCCGACGATCGTCGCTCGTGTCGAGGGCGAGCCTCCGGCGGGCGCGGAGGAGTTCGACGCGGTGCTCGGCGAGCTCGGCGACACGCTGCCGGACGTGACGATCGACCCCGACGACGACGCCACGATCTTCTACACCTCTGGCACGACCGGCCGCTCGAAGGGCGCACTCGGCACCCAGCGCAACATCACCACGAACCCGATCAGCCTGGCGTACGCGATGGCCGCCGCCGGGCTGCGCGCCGGGCACGCGCTGGAGGAGGTGGTCGGGGCGCCGCGCCGGGTGTCGCTGCTCAGCGTGCCGTTCTTCCACGCGACCGGCTGCCACTCCGTGCTCGTCGCCAGCGCGCTCGCCGGCAGCACGATCGTGTTGATGCACAAGTGGAACCCCGAGCGCGCCCTGGAGCTGATCGAACGCGAGCGCGTCACGATGTTCGGCGGCGTACCGACGATGGCGTGGCAGGTGCTGACGTCGCCGCACTTCGACAAGTACGACACCTCCAGCCTGACGTCGGTCTCGTACGGCGGCGCACCCGCCCCGCCGAAGCTGGTGGAGAAGATCAAGGAGCTGCTGCCCGACCGGGTCCCGGGCAACGGGTACGGGCTGACCGAGACGTCCTCGGTGACGACGTACAACTCCGGCGTCAACTATCTGGCACACCCCGACAGCGTCGGCCTGCCGGTCGCGGTGTGCGACGTGAAGGTGGTCGGCCCGTCGGGCGACGAGCTGCCCGCGGGCGAGGTGGGCGAGCTGCTGATCAAGGGTCCGAACGTCATCAAGGGCTACTGGAACCGCCCCGACGCGACCGCCCAGGCGATCGTCGGCGGCTGGTTCCACAGCGGCGACCTGGCGCGCGTGGACGAGGACGGCTTCGTCTACATCGTGGACCGGGCGAAGGACATGCTCATCCGCGGCGGTGAGAACGTCTACTGCGCCGAGGTCGAGGCGGCCCTTTACGAACATCCGGCCGTCGCGGACGCGGCCGTCATCGGCGTCCCCCACGACGAGCTCGGCGAGGAGGTCGGCGCGGTCGTCTGCCTGCGACCGGGCACGGCCCTGACCGCGGAGGAGCTCCAGGCGTTCCTGCGCGAGAGGATCGCGGCGTTCAAGGTGCCGTCCCACGTGTGGTTCCGGGAGAACGAACTGCCCCGCAATCCGGGCGGCAAGATCCTCAAAACCCACCTGCGCGCCGAGGTCCTCGGCTGAGGGAGAGCCGGTTCTCTTGTGAGGCCGCCGAATCCATACTGCGCTTTTCTCGGACAGCGTCTTGAGGATGCTCGCCCGACGGGTGGTCGGCGGGGTGGGTGCGCATTCGTGCGCGAAAATGACCTGTTTCGCTCTTGACTGTGCAATTTGTCGATCTTACGTTCAGTGCGAGCATCTCGCCCCGGAGGTTCGATGGACATCCGCCGCCGGCTCGCGGTCCTTTGTAATGCCGCCTGTCTTGTCGCGTCCCAGGTCGTCGTCACGCCCGTGTTCGCCGCCGCCTCGCCCGATCCCGCCCCGAACGTCACGCCTGCGCTGCGCCAGTGGACCGGCGCGAGCGGCACGTTCCGGCTCGGCCGGGGCGCCCGCATCGTCGTCGCCCCGGCCCAGGCCGCCGACGCGCGTACGTTCCGCGACGATCTGGCGGCCATCACCGGCCAGGCCCTGCCCGTCGTCCTCGGTGACACGGCGCACCCCGGCGACCTGCGGCTCCTCGTCGATCCTGCCGCCCCCGCGACGCTCGGCGAGGAGGGGTATCAGCTTCAGATCGCCGACACCCTGACAGTGCGCGGGCGTACACCGGCCGGTGTGGCGCACGGCACGCAAACCGTCGAGCAGTTGTTCACCCTCGCCCCGGACCGCGCCCAGGTGCCGCACGGAACGGCGATGGACTGGCCCGACGTACGGCAGCGCGGGTTCATGCTGGACGCCGGGCGCAAGTACTACCGGCCCGAGTACATCCTCCAGCAGATCCGTACCGCCGCCTGGCTCAAGCTGAACACGGTGCACCTGCACCTGACCGAGCACAACGCGTTCCGCCTGGTCAGCGACCGGTTCCCGGGCCTGGCCGCGGCGGACGCGTACACCAAGGCGGACATCCGCCGGTTCGAGGACGAGGCGCGGAAGTACCACGTGACGCTGCTGCCGGAGATCGACCTGCCCGGCCACTCCAACGCGATCGCGCAGTACCGGCCGGACCTGAAGTTCTCCTGTCCCGCGCTGGCCGACGGCTGGACGCTCGACGTCACCAAGCAGGCCACCCGCGACTTCGTGAAGAAGCTGCTGGATGAGTTCGTGCCGCTGTTCGATGGGCCCGAGTTCCACGTCGGCACCGACGAGTACCAGACGCAGGCCACCCAGGAGCAGTGCCCCGAACTCGTCGACTACGCCAGGGAGCATGGGTACGCGAGCACCGCGGACGTGTTCGTCGACTTCATCAATTTCATGAACAAGGTGGTCCGCTCGCACGACAAGCGGGCCGTCATATGGAACTGGTGGGACTACCAGCAGGCCCCGTCCACCGCGCCCGACAAGAACATCAAGGTCGAGGCGTGGGTCGGCGACGGCGTACAGCACTACCTCGACCTCGGGTACGACGTGGTGGCCTCGCCCGGCGACCTGCTGTACGTGACGCCCGGCGCCCCGCCTGGCGGGGCGCTGCTGCCGGACGACCGAAGCCTGTACGCCCAGTGGACGCCGACACAGAACGACCACCTGACCGGGTACCTGATCTCCCGCTGGTCCGACAGCGCCGAGACGCAGAGCGACGCTTACTTCGACTGGTTCGCCAACCGGCCACAGCAGGTGCTCGCGGACCGCGCCTGGGGCGGACCGCGCCAGGGCACCAGCTTCGACTTCGAGGACCGGATCGACCGCCTCGGCCCGCCACCCGGCGTCGCGTACCCGCCGACCGGGACCGTGAAGCTGACCGGCACCTCCTACGGCGCCGGCCCCGCGTACGGCGGGTCGGACAACACCTACGACAAGGTCTTCGACGGCGATCCCAACACGGCGTACGACTATGAGAAGGCCGACGGCGGGTACGCCGGCATCGACCTGGGCGCGGGGCACACGGCCCGGGTGGCGAAGATCCGGTTCGTGCCGCGGGCCGGCCAGGCGGGCCGCATGGTCGGCGGCCGCTTCCAGGGCTGCACCGACGGGCCGGACAAGGGCTGCGTCGATCTGGCGACCGTGCCGTGGACGCCGATGGCCGACTGGACCCAGTTGACGGTCGAGGACAACGGCCGGTACCGCTGGCTGCGGTACGTGAGCCCGCCCGGCGGCTTCGCGAACATCGCCGAGGCCGAGTTCGACACCGCGCCCGAGACGCCGGGCCGCCTCGACGTGGCCGCGCCCGGCACCCTGCGCGCCCTCGGTCACTCCACGGTGACCACGACGTTCACCAACACCGGCACGAGCGCGCTGAACGACGTGCGCCAGACCCTCACCGCGTACGCCACGAGCAGCGTCGTGCCGCTGGCCGCGCGGCCCATCGGCGACCCGGTCGCCGAAGTCGTGGCGCCGGGACACAGCGTGAGCGTGCGCTGGCAGGCCGACCTGCCGCTCGACGTCATGCCCGGCACCTACCGGCTCACCGGCGGCGTGACCTGGGCGGGCGGCGGCCGTACGACGGGGGCCGCGGCGGTCAAGGTGCCGGCGCCACTGACCGCGACCGCCGATCCGGGAACGCTGGTCGTCTCGGGCGGCAAGGACGCCACCGCCACGGTACGGCTGACCAGCCCGGCGGACGCACCGCTCACCGCGCGCTGGGCGGTGAACTCGCCGAGCGGCGTCACGGCCCGCCCGGCGAGCGGAACGGTACACGTCCCGGCGGGCGGCACGGCCTCGGTGCGCGTCACGGTCACGGCGAACGACAAGCCCGGCGCGTACGACCTGCCGGTCGCGCTGACGGCGCGGGCGGGCGGCGGGCGCGTCGACGTCACCGCGCCACTGCGAGTCTCGGTCCCGTACCCGGCGCTGTCCGGCGCGTTCGACAACACCGGGACGACCGACGACGGCACGCCCGCGCCCGGTGGCCTGAACGGCGGCATCGACTCCGACGGGTCGAGCTACTCGGCTCAGGCACTGGCCGCCGCGGGAGTCACGCGGGGTGGCACGTTCACCTACGACGGGCAGACCTTCACCTGGCCCGACGCCGCGCCCGGAACCCCGGACAACGTCCTGGCCAACGGGCAGACGATCAAGGTCGGCAAGCAGGGTGGCCGGCTCGGCCTGCTCACCGTCGGCACGTACGGCCCGATCGGCGGCACCGGCCTCGTCAGCTACGCCGACGGCAGCACGCAGCCGTTCACCGTCACCGACCCGGACTGGCAGGTACCGTCCCTGCCCGGCGACGCCAAGGCGGCGATCACCATGCCGTACCACAACCTCGCCGGCACCGGCCGCGTCAACCGCACCACGTACGTCTTCGCCCACGAGGTGGCGCTCGACCCGGCCAAGACCGTCGCCTCGGTGACCCTTCCGACCGTCAGTTCGACGGCCCGCGGCGGCCTCCACGTCTTCGCCCTGACCGTGTCCAGCTCGTAGACCGTGGGCGGCCCCTGACCGTTGGCATGCCGGTCAGGGGCCGCCCTACGGGCGGGGACGCGCGCCGGGCCCGTCCCCGCGCCGGGGTCAGCCGTTCGGCACGGGGATCCTCCACACGCTGCGGCCGAACGTCGCGGCGTAGATGGTGCGGTGGTCACCGGTGATCTTGATGTCGAACACCGGGGTGTCGGGCAGGCCGTTGCCGAGGCGCTTCCAGTTCTTCTTGTCGTTCTTGTCGTAGAAGACGCCGTAGTCGGTCGCCGCGTACAGCTGGTGGCTCACCTGGTCGTAGGTGAGCATCTCGACCGGTGCGTTCGGCAGTTTCCCGCTGATGTTGTGCCAGCTGCCGCCGCCGTTCGTGGTCTCCCACACGTTCGCCGCGGTGTCGCCCTCCCGGTAGCCGGAGTAGGCGACGTACACGTGGTCGGCGTCGGCGGGGTCGACGACGATCGAGTTGACCCACCGGGTGGGCAAGCCCTTGCCGGTGAACTCGGTCCAGTGCGCGCCGAGGTCGGTCGTCTTCCACAGCCGGCCGGTGTCGGTGCCGAGGTAGATCGTGTTGCCGTCCGTCTTGGCCGGCGCGATCCAGGTGATCGTGGCGTACTGGTTGGCGTAGAACGGCCCCTGGTCGTCCTCATCCGGCGGTACGGGGCCGGTCAGGTAGTCACCGGGCGGGCTGATCTGGGTGAACGTCGCACCCCGGTCGGTCGAGCGGTCCAGGACGTTGCCGCCGAAGTACAGCACCGACGGGTTGCTCGGGTCGAGCACGATCGGGGCGTCCGTGGTGATCCGCGCGGAGTGCCGCTGCCCGAACCGGAAGCTGTGCGAGGTGCCGCCGCTGTCCTCGTGCCGGGTGCACACACCGACCTGCGAGCACTCGTAGTAGATGTCGTGATTGCTCGGGTCGATCAGGACCTCGTGGCCGTCGCCGCCGCCGTAGGCGTTCCACTGCGACAGGTCCGACGCCCCGGCGGTGTTGGTCCACGTACGGACGCTGCCGTTGTCCTGCAGGCCGGAGGCGAGCCGGTTCGGGTCGTCCGCCGCCACCGCCAGGTGGTACGACTGGTTCCACGGCGCGTACGTCGCGTGGACCCATGAGCGGCTCGCACCGTTCTCGTCCGAACGGTAGATGCCCCCGTCGTTGCCGAGGTAGATCCGGTCGGCCACCTTCGGGTCCCACTGCAGTGCGTGCTGGTCCGAATGCACGCCGTCCGAGTCGGACCAGGTGGCGCCGCCGTCCTTGGACTCACGCAGGCTGACGTCGGCGCTGAACAGATGGTTCTCGTCCTGGGGGTCCACCCACATGCGCCCGAACCACCACTGGTAGCCGCCCGAGGAGCCGGGCCGGCCGCCGGGCTTGAAGGTGTCGCCGCCGTCGTCCGAGACGTAGAAACCCTTGTCCGGGCCGTACGGGCTGCCGCTGACCACGTACACGCGCCGGGGGTCGTTCGGGGCGACCGCGACGCCGATCCGGCCGAGGCTCGCGTCGCTCTTCAGCCCGGTGCCCGTGGTGTCGGCCGGGTGGGTGCCGATGACGTTCTCCAGCCGCTTCCAGTGGTCACCGCCGTCGTCGGAGCGGAACAGGCCGGAGCCGACGCCGCCGTACACCCGCGCGCCGTTGTTGCGCTTGTGGTCCCACAGCGCGGCGTAGACGCGGTTGCCGTTGGCGGGGTCGAGCGCCAGGTCGATGCCGCCCGTGGTGTTGTTCGGCGTCTTGAGCACCAGTCTCCAGCTCTTGCCGTCGGGACCGAGCCGGTAGATGCCGCGCTGTCCGGCCGTGCCGGACAGGTTGCCGGCGGCCGCGACGAAGACCCGCTTCGGGTTCGCCGGGTCGACGACGATCTTTCCGATCGCGCCGCTGTCGGTGAGGCCCCACTGCTTCCAGTGCGCGCCGCCGTCGGTCGACCGGTAGACGCCGTCGCCGAAGAACGTCAGGCCGCCACCGGACGGGTTCGCCTCACCGGTGCCGGCCCACAACGTGCCGTCGGAGCCGAGCGCGATGGCGCCCATCGTCTGCGTCTGGTCGACCGGCCAGGCCGGGGTGAAGGTCTTGCCGGCGTCGATGCTCCTCCAGATACCGCCGCCGGACACCGCCACGTAGAAGGTGTTCGGGTGGTTCGGGTCCACGACGAGGTCGGTGACGCGGCCTCCGACGTTGGTGGGGCCGACCTGTCCCCAGTTCCCGCCGCCGTGCTTGAGCGCCCTGGCCTGCGTGCGGGCGTGCTTGATCTGGTCCGGCTTGACGTCGTGACCGGAGGTGAACTTCTGCGTGAGGTACTCGGCCGGGGCCGTCGGACCGCCTTCTTCCTCCTCCTCTTCCTCGCCCTCCTCGCCTTCTTCTTCCCCTTCTTCTCCGCCGTCGGCGTCGTGCACGTGTTCGGCGGCGGCTTCGCCCCGCTCGTTGCCGCTCGCGTCGTTCGGCGCGGTGAGCCCGTGGACGAAGAGAGCGACGATCGCGAGGGAGAGAACGCTCGCGAGGATGAGTCTCAGCGTCGTCCCGCGCTGCCGTGAGTTCGTGGCCGCGGGTTCAGGGGCCGAGTCCGGTGCGCCGTGTCCGGTCTCGTCTGGGTGGTCGTCCGTCATTGCGCCTCCTGGCCGTGGGCGTGATTCGCCCCCGGGCAGACGGTAAAGATCGGACAGGACACTAGTCATCAGACAAATGGTGAAATCGGATGTCCGATATCGGACAAGTTTCCGCCGAGGACTCGGCTCGCCGAGTCAGTCCTCGAGTTCGCGGCTCAGGCGGTGCAGCCGCAGCGCCAGCTGCACTTCCAGCGTGTGGTCCGGGCTGTTCCAGTCCACTCCGAGCAGGCGTTTCACCCGGTCGAGGCGCTGGGTGACGGTGTTCGGGTGGATGTGCAGCCGCTTCGCGCTGGCCACGAGGCTCTGCCCGGTGGTGAAGTAGGTGTCGAGCGTCTCCATCAGCATGGTCGAGCGCTGTTCGTCGTGCTGGATGACCGGGCCCAGCGTCCGCGCCACGAACTCCCCGGCGGACGCGCTGTCGCCGAGGAGCAGTCCGGTGTACCCCAGGTCGGCGGCGGTCGCGGCGGTGCCCGCACGGTCGAGCCGGATCAGCGCGTGTGCGCAGGCCAGCGCCTCCCCGTAGGCGGCGGGCAGGTCGGCCGGATCGTCGACCGGCCCGGCGGCGCCGACGGTGACCGGCGCCCCCAGGCGCTTGGTCATCGACCGCGCCGTCCGGCGGCCGGTCAACGACGGGTCGTCGGAGGGGATGACCAGGACCGCCCGGTCGTCCCGTACGGTGCTCAGACCGCCGCGAGCGGCCGCGAGGTCGGACGCCACGGACGCGAGGCTCTGCCGGTTCTCCGCCCGGATGTGCGCGACGACGACGGCATGCCGCTTTTGCGGCTGGTAGCCGATCCGCAGGGCGCGCTCGGCCAGTGAGGAGTACGTGCGGGGGTTGGGCGTGAGCAGGTCGTCCAGCAGTTCGCCGCGCACTCTGGCCTCCGCGGCGGCGAGGTTACGGCGGAACAGCTGGAGCAGCGAGGTGACGACGGCCGCCCGCTCGAGCAGCCGCACGTCCAGGTCGCCGACCTCGCCGGACGCGGCCGGCGGGGCCCAGGCCAGCGTGCCGAGGGCCTCGGTGCCGGCCACCAGGTCGGTGACCCAGTACGTCCCGCCGTCGACGCCCTGGACGCCGCCGCGGGCCTCGACCGTCGCGGCGGACATCGCCTTGAGCACATCCTCGGGCGCCCCGGGGGTCCAGGCGACGGGGGTCTCGAACTCGTCGAAGATGGCGAGCACGCCACCGAGCCGATTCCCCGCGGCGGTCACGACCTCCTGCACGCCGCCGCCCCGGAGCACGATGTCCATGGTCTGGTCGAGCACGGCGACCGCTCTCTCCTGGTCGGCCGCACGCCGGCGAAGGGATTCGCCGGCCTGGCGCAGATCCCGCAGTGTCCGGTCCCGTTCCTGCCTCGACCGCGCCTGCTCGATCGCGCTCGTGGCGAGGGCGGCGAAGGAGCCGAGGAGAGCGATGGCGTCGTGGGAGAACGGGCCCGGTGTGCGGTTGGAGGCGAAGAGCACGCCGATGACGGCGCTGTTGCGCAGCGGCACGCCGACGATCGACACCTGCCGCTCCGCCCTGACCGAGGCGTCGACGGCGGGGTCGTGCGTCAGCCGTTCGTCGTTGAAGTAGTCGGGCGTCGAGAACGGCGTACCGGTGGCGGCGACCCTGCCCCCGACACCGGTTCCGAACGGAATCCGGACGTCCTTCCAGGCCGAGGACGTGGCGCCGACCATCACGCGCATGCAGGTCGCGCCGCCTTCGTCGTCGTTCAGGCTGAGGTAGGCCATGTCGCAGCCGAGAAGTCGCTGTGCCTGCGCCACGATCAGAGTCAGGATGGTGTCCGGATCGCTGCGGTCTTCGGCCAGTTCCTTCGCGCACTCGACCAGCGCACGCTGCTGCTCGTGGCGAGCGCGCTGCTTCTCCAGTGTGTCGCGGAGGTGGAGGGCGAGCGTGTGTTCGGCCTGCAGATCCTCTGCCTCGGCGGGCGAGGCGGCGCCGGCGACCGCCTCGCGCAGGACCTCGTCGTAGAGGGGCAGCGGCGCCCCGTCGACGACAAGCCGGAGAAAACTGCGCCTGTTCACAACCGTTCGCTCCCGTCGACGCGGGCTCGTCCACCGGTCTCGTCCGAGGATGCCGACGCCGTCGGCCGCCGCACGGTCGGTGAATAAGCGCATAGTCACTGAGTAGGATTCCCGTGTCAAGGCTCGCCGCGAGCCAGGGCCGGACCGCGGGCGACGTCCGGCGGGACGCCCGCGAGCGCATCGGTACCACGCCCCGGACCCGAAGGAGGCGAGAGTCGCGGATGGCCAGACGGCAGGCCCGGTTCACCGCACAGGAGCTGGCGGACGACCCCCGGCTGCGGGACCACTCTTCCGGCCTCTGGAGAGAGGGGCTCGGAGACGTGCAGCGCGGCCTGCTGACGTCGGCGGTGCGGTGCTTCGCCGCGAACGGTTTCCACGCCACGACCACCCGCGACATCGCCGAAGGGGTGGGGCTCAGCCCGGCGGCGCTGTACGTCCACTTCCCGTCGAAGGAACTGGTCCTGTTCGAGATCGTACGGACCGGTCATGAGCGGGTGCTCACGAGAGTTCAGGACCCGTCCGTGCTGAGCGCGCGCGGCGACGGGCCGGCGGACCGGCTCCGAGCGGTCATCGCGGAGTACACCGCCTGGCATGCCCGCCACCACGTGGCGGCGCGCGTCTGCCAGTTCGAACTGCGCGGGCTCACGGCAGGGCACTACGACGAGATCCTGGAGCTGCGCCACCGGACCAACGCGTTCTTCCGCGACACCGTCGCCCGCGGCGTCGCCGACGGGTCGTTCGCGCAGGTGGACGTCAAGCGGGTCACGCGCGCGATGCTGTCGCTCAGCATCGACCTCGTCCGGTGGTACCGGCTCGGCGGTTCCGACTCGCCGGAGGAGCTCGGCGAGTTCTACGCCGGCCTCGCACTCAAGATGGTCGCCCGGTAGGGCTCAGCAGGCGACGGGCCGTTCCCCAGATGCCCCGGCGGAAGAGCAGCACGATCACGATGAAGATCAGGCCGGTGACGATCCCGGTCTCCTCGAACCCGGCGGTCGCCAGGAAGTCCTGGAGCTGGACGACGACGGCCGCGCCGATGGCCCCGCCCCACAGGGTGCCGATGCCGCCGAGGACGACCATCATCACCGCCTGCCCGGACGTGGTCCAGTAGACCCCGTCGAGCGAGGCGAAGCCGTGGCCGATGGCGAACACGCCCCCGGCCACGCCGGACAGCGCGGCGGACAGGACGAAGGCCAGGAGCCGGTACCGGTCGACGGGGTAGCCGAGGGCACGCGCCCGGGCCGGGTTGTCGCGGATGGAGACCAGCACCCGGCCGAACGGCGAACGGACGATGCGCCAGGCCGCGAACAACCCGGCGAGCACGAACGGCAGGCCCGCGTAGTAGAAGAAGAACGGCTCGGACAGGTCGAGGCCGAACAGCTCCCGCGGGATGCCCTGCAGGCCGTTCTCCCCGCCCGTGAGGCCCCGCCACTGATTGGCGATGAAGTAGATCATCTGTGCGAAGGCCAGGGTGACCATGGCGAAGTAGATCCCGGTCAGGCGTACCGACAGATACCCGATCGGGAGCGCCAGCAGCGCCGCGAACGCCGCGCCGCCCAAGATGGCGACCGGGAAGGGCATCCCGGTGTGCAGCGCGATCAGGCCGGTGCAGTAGGCCGACCCGCCCCAGAACGCCGCATGGCCGAACGACAGCAGCCCGGTGAAGCCGAGCAGAAGGTCCACGGCCGCGGCGAACAGCGCCCAGCACGCGATGTCGAGCGCCACCGGCGGATAGATCATCCAGGGCAGCGCGAGGGCGATGAAGACCCCGATCACCAGGAGCAGCGGCCCGGTCCGGCCCGAGCGGGCCAGCCTGAGAAGGATCAACGCGACGCCTCCTCGCGCCCGAACAGCCCGGCCGGGCGCCACAGCAGCACCGCGGCCATGAGGATGAACACCAACGTCTGCGACAGCCATGGGACGTAGTAGTTGCCGAGGGCCGACACGATCCCGACCGCGAACCCGGCGGCGACCGAGCCGAACACCGAACCGAGCCCGCCGATCACGACGACGGCGAACACCGTGATGATCAGGTCGGAGCCCATCAGCGGCGTGACCGCCCGCATCGGCGCGGCCAGCACCCCGGCGAACGCGGCCAGCGCCACGCCGAAGCCGAAGACCGGGGTCACCCACCGGCCGACGTCGATGCCGAGCGCGCGGGTCAGCTCGGGCCGCTCGGTCGCCGCCCGCACGATCACGCCGACGCGTGTGCGGGTCAGCACCACCCACACCGCCGCGCAGACCACGACCGACACCGCCAGCACGAACACCTGGTAGGCGGGGTAGGTGAACAGCCCCAGGTCGACGGTGCCGCTGAGCGCCGACGGCCTCGGGTAGGGCTGGGAGTCCGCCCCGTACTCCCGCTTCATCAGGTCCTGCAGGATCAGCGCGAGGCCGAAGGTGAACAGGAAGTTGTAGAGCGGGTCCAGCGGCGTCAGCCGCCGGACGAACAAGCGTTCCACGACGATGCCGGCCACGCCCAGCAGCGGCGGGACCAGCACGAGGGCCACCCAGAAGCTCAGGCCGAACGAGTCGAGCGCGATGAACGCCCCGAAGGCGCCGAGCATGTAGAAGGCGCCGTGGGCGAGATTGACCACGCCCAGCATTCCGAAGATGACGGCCAGGCCGAGGGCGAGCAGAGCGTAGAACGCCCCGCCCACCAGCCCGTTGAACGCCTGCTGGAGCACGCCGGCCGCCTACAGGTGGCAGGACGGGTCGGGCTGCTGGAACGCCTCCGACGCCGGAATCGTCTTGAGGACCTTCACGTAGTCCCAGGGCGTCTTGACCTCGCTGGACGGCTTCACCTGCGAGAGGTACGCGTCGTGCAGCAGCAGATGGTCCTGGGCGCGGATGGTGGCGTCGCGGGCGAAGGCGTCCTCGAACTTGTGGCCCTCCAGCTGCTTCACCACGTCGGCGGACTTGTCGGTGCCGGCGCGCTGCACGGCCTCCAGGTACTGCAGTGCGGCCGAGTAGTTGGCGGCCATGTTGGCGGTGGGACGCTTGCCGGTCCTGGCCTGGAACTTGTCGGCCCAGGCGCGGCTCTTGTCATCGAGGTTCCAGTACCACATGTCGGTGTAGCGGCTCCCGGCCAAGGCGTCGGGGCCGAGCGAGTGGATGTCGCTGAGGGCCAGCAGCCCGACCGCGAGGCCGACGCCCTTGTCGCGCAGCTTGTACTCGTTGTACTGCTTCACCAGGTTGACCAGGTCGCCGCCCGCCTGCATCGTGCCGAGCACCTGCGGTCTGGGGTTGAGGCCGGGCGCCTTGAGCAGGAAGGTGGAGAAGTTGTCGTTCGGGAACGGCGTCGGGTCGCTCTTCACGACGCTGCCGCCGGCCGCCTTGATGGCCGCCGCGAACGTCTTCTGCATGTCCTGCCCGAACGCGTAGTCGGGATAGACGATGTACCAGGACTTGGCCCCGTCCTTGGTCACCTCGGTGCCGGTGCCGTGGGCCAGCATGTAGCTGTTGTAGCCGTAGTGGAAGGTGTACTTGTTGCACTGCTTGCCTTCGAGCTCGGTGCTCGCGGCGCCGACGTCGATGAACACCTTCTTCTTGTTCTTGGCGATGGTGGCGACGGCGAACGCGGCGGACGAGGTCGGCACGTCCAGGATCACGTCGGCCTTCTGCCGGTCGTAGAGCTCCTGCGCCTTGGAGTTGGCGATCTCCGGTTTGTTCTGGTGGTCGGCGGCCTTCACCCCGATCTTCTTGGCCACCGCCTTGTCGCCGTACTTGGCCTGGTACTCGGCCACCGCCATCTTGACGGCCTCGATGGTGCTGCGGCCCGAGGTGTCGGCGTAGACGCCGGACTGGTCGTTCAGCACGGCCAGCACCACCTCGCCATCGCTGATCTTCCCTCCGCCGCCGCCCGGTCCGCCCGCGCACCCGGCCAGCAACAGCCCCGCGGCGGCCAGGACGCCGCTCCAGCCCGTGATCCTCATGTTCAGGCGTCTCCTCTGTCGCAGATCTCGGCCGTCATCAGATTCCGAGGTAGTCGAGCAACTCGTCCTCGCGTTCGCGGACCTGGTCGTTGTCCAGCGATTCGACGATCCGGCCCTCGGCGAGCAGGTAGTGGCGGTCGGCCACGGTCGCGGCGAAATGCACGTTCTGCTCGATCAGCAGCACGGTCACGCCGGCCGCCTTGACCTCGCGCAGGATGTCGCCGATCCGCTGGACGATCAGCGGCGACAGTCCTTCGGTGGGCTCGTCGCACAGCAGCAGCCGGGCACCCGTCCGCAGCACTCGTGCCAGCGCGAGCATCTGCTGCTCGCCGCCGGACAGCTTCGTCCCGGGGAACCGGCGCCGCTCGCGCAACCGCGGGAACGTCTCGTACACCCGCTCCAGCGGCCACGGCTCGGGTCCGCCCGCCCTCCCGGCCTTCATCCCCGGTGGAAGCGTCAGGTTCTCCTCCACCGACAGGGTGGCGTAGACACCTCGGTCGTCCGGGACGAAGCCCAGGCCGCGGCGGGCTCTGCGGTGGGGGCTGAGACCGGTGATGTCCTCGCCGAACAGCGAGATCGCGCCGGCCGTCCGGCCGTACGAGGCGTGCAGTCCCATGAGGCAGCGCAGCATCGTGGTCTTGCCCGCGCCGTTGCGGCCGACGAGGGTGACGATCTCGCCCGCGTCGACGTGCAGCGAGACCTCACGCAGGGCCTGCGCCTCGCCGTACCAGGCCGACAGCCCGTCAACGCACAGCATGGGAGTCTCCGAGGTAGGCGGTGATGACGCGTGGATCGTGCCGGATCTCGGCGTACGGGCCCTCGATGAGCACCTTGCCGTGCTGTAGGACGGTCACCCGCTCGGCGAGGCTGGCGACGACGTTCATGTTGTGCTCGACCAGGACCACGGTGCGGCCCGTACGGATCCTGCCGATGAGCTCGATGGTGCGGTCCACGTCCTCGACGCCCATCCCGGCCGTCGGCTCGTCGAGCAGGAGCACCTGGGGATTCAAAGCCAGGGCGAGCGCCAGTTCCAGCGCGCGCTTGCTCCCGTACGAGAGCGAGCCCGCCGGGACGTCGCCGTGGCCGGCCAGCCCGACCTGGTCGAGCAGTTCTCCGGCGCGCCCGGCGAAGCGCGCCAGCGCCCGGTCCGAGCGCCAGAACCGCCACCCCAGGCCGGTCGGGCTCGCCAGCGCCAGCTCGACGTGCCGGCGCGGGGTCAGCTCGGCGAACAGGCTGGTGATCTGGAACGAGCGCGCCACTCCCAGCCGGGCGATGGCCTCGGGGCTGCGGCCCGCCAGCTCGTGCCCGCCGAGCCGTACGCTGCCCGCCGTCGGTTTCAGGAACCCGGTGAGCAGGTTGAACAGCGTGGTCTTGCCGGCGCCGTTCGGGCCCACCAGGGCGTGCACGCCGCCTTCGGCCACGTCCAGGTCGACGCCGTCCACCGCCCGGAACCCGCGGAACTCCCTGACGAGGCCGCGCGCCGTCAGAGCGGGAACGGACCCGCCCGGAGTGGCGCTCGCGGAGGGGGCGTCGTGCTCGCGCCTGCTCTCCATGGGCCCTCCCTACGGCCGTTCGCTGGTCGCGATTCATGGCACGCTAAGTGGCGGCCGGGCCGGCGGACCAGGTGACCGGCCACACATTCAGGCCCTCCGTTATGAGGCGGCGCACACCGCGCCGGCCACCACACGACGGGGTCGAACAGTGGCTTCCGCCACGTGGTCCGCCCCGTCGCCGGTCGAGGAGCATGGGTCCCGTTTCCGCCCCCTGGGAGCTGCCATGCCCATGCTTCGCAGACCGTCCGTCCTCTCGGCCCTGCTGGGGCCGCTCCTCGCCGTCCCGCTGCTGATGGCCGCGCCGCCCGCGCAGGCCGGCACCCGCTGCGCCCACATGAACAGGGTCCGTGTCCCCGGAGCCGAGCGACAGGTCGCCGCCTGCCTGGACGACCTCACCACCGCCGGCACGATCGGCTCCGACCACACCGACCCCGCCGACTGGCAGGGGCTGCAGTCGACGGCCACCCGGAACCCGAGCGGAGTGCCGGGCGTCCAGATCGACGGCTACTTCCCGGACACCTCCACGTTCAACACCACGCACGGCTGGAACCACGACTCCCAGTTCGTGATCCGGCTTCCGGAACGCTGGAACGGCGGGCTGGTGGTCTCCGGCGCGCCGGGAAACCACCGCCAGTACGCCAACGACGTGACCATCTCCGACTGGGTGCTGGCCAAGGGGTACGCCTTCGCCTCGACCGACAAGGGCAACGTCGACGCGGAGTTCTACCGGGACGGCAGGAGGCCCGGTGACGCCATCCTGGAGTGGTACCGCCGGATGACGCAGATCACCATCGCCGCCAAGGCGACCGTCGCCCACCACTACGGCAGGACCCCCCGCAGGACGTACGCGGCGGGCATCTCCAACGGCGGCCAGCTGGTGCGCTGGGCGCTGGAGAACCACCCCGAGCTCTACGACGGCGGCATCGACTCCGAAGGCACCCTCTGGCCGCACGACGACGGGCCGAACGCGCTGGTCTACCTGCCGGTGGCGCTGCGGGAGTACCCCAAGTACGCGGCGACGGGCGACCCCGCGGCGCACGCCGCGATGCTGAGGGCCGGGTTCGCCCCGGGCTCGGAGTTCCTGTGGGACTTCGAGTACCGGATCCTCTGGGACGGCACACAGCGCAGATACCGCGAGGAGGTCGACCCGTCCTACGACGGCGACCTGGAGGCGGGCATCCCGTTCTGCCAGAGTGGCACGCCCCGCTGCGACGCCGACTACGACTACTACCGGCGCCCGAGGAGCGTGCACCGAGCCGTGAAGCGCGCATCGCTGACCGGCCGCATCGGCAAACCGATGATCACCGTGCAGGGCACGCTGGACAGCCTGCTGCCCATCAGGGTCCACGGCGACGTGTACGACGCGATGGTCCGGTCACAGGGCATGGGCGCACGGCACCGCTACTACCGGATCGAGGGCGCCTCGCACCTGGACCTCGAGTACGACATGTTCCCGGACCGGATGCGACCGCTGCTCCCCTGCATGCGCACGGCCTTCGAAGCCCTCGAACGCTGGACGGCCCCGGGCGGCGGCCAGGCGCCTCCCCCCAGTGCCACCATCCCGCGCCAGACCTCCGGCGACGTGGCCAACACCTGCTCCCTCGGCTGACCGGCGTCCTCCCGCGGTCTCTCAGCCGACCGGCGGCTTCCCGCCGCTCATCTCCTCGGCCCTGGTCCGGATGAGCCGCTGCACGATGAGGGCCGCGCGCGAAGGCCGGCTGTCCTGACGCTGGGTCAGGCACAGGTGGACCGGGTGCGCGTCGCGCAGGGGAAGCCACACGAGGTCGGTGATGTCGGCCGAGGTCTCGATCCGGGCGAGGACGCCGAGCCCGGCGCCTCGGCCGACCATCACCTTGAGGGTGCGCGCCGACATGGCCTCCACGACGACGTCGGGAGCCGCCACGTGCCGGTGCAGCGTCTCCCACATCACGGTGCCCGCCCGCATGGTGACGATGGGCCAGGTCTCAAGGTCGCGCCAGTGGACGTGATCGCGCCCGGCGAGCGGATGGTCGGTGCGCACGAAGACGCCGACCGGGGCGGACACGAGCGGTGTGCGCCGCAGCCCCGGCGCGGGCGGGCCGAGCGGCATGGTGATCACTCCGAAGTCCAGCTCTCCGTCGAGCACGGCGCTCTCAATGGCGGTCGAAGCCCCCTCGCGGACGGTGAACCGCAGCTCGGGGTGGTGCTCGCGCAGCCGGCCCACGACCGGCGCGATGATCGTCTCCGCGGTCACCGAGACGCCGCCGATCTGGACCCTGCCGCGGTAGGCGCCGCTCGACTCCATCGCCGACTCTCGCACCGCGTCCTCGGCCGCGACGAGGCGGCGCAGTGGTTCGAGCAGTGCCTGGCCGGCCGGTGTCGGCCGTACGCCGTGCCGGCTGCGGGTGAGCAGGACGACGTCGAGGTCCTCCTCCAACAGCGCGATCTGCTGGCCGATGGTCGGCTGGCTGACGCCGCACCGGGCGGCCGCCGCTCGCAGCGACCCGGTCTCGATGGCGGCCAGGAGATACCGCGCCCGTTCCACCCGCACCGCGCCACTATAAAGGCGAAACCTTTCACCCGTGAGCCGCGATCGCGTCTTCCTCGCACGTCGTCGGCACGGCATGGTGACGTCAACCTCTTCTCGACGTCTCCTCCGTGAAAGGCATAGCCGGTGTCCAATGGTCCGCTGAGCGGAGTACGCGTCCTGGACGTGTCGACGATCCTGGCCGGTCCGCTGGCGTCCTCGCTCCTCGGCGAGTTCGGTGCCGAGGTGATCAAGATCGAGCATCCCGTCGAGGGCGACCCGGCGCGTCTGTACCCGCCCCTGGAGGACGGCGTGTCGGCCGGCTGGCGGATGCTCGGCCGCGTCAAGCGTAGCGTCACGATCGATCTGCACCGCCCCGAGGCGGCCGGCCTGGTCGGCCGGCTGGCCGCGGCGGCGGACATCGTGGTGACCAACTTCCGGCCGGGAACGCTGCGCCGGTACCGCATCGACTTCGACGACCTCCGCGCGTACCGGCCGGACCTGGTGATGGTCCACGTGAGCGCGTTCGGCCGTACCGGGCCCTACGCCGACCGCCCGGGGTTCGCCCGCGTCGCGGAGGCCTTCGCCGGCCTGACCCACCGCACGGGCGAACCCGGGCGTCCGCCGGTCTTCGCGGGCTACCCCGTGGCCGACGGCGTCACCGGCATCTACGCGGCGTTCGCGGCCCTGCTCGCCCTGCGTCAGCGAGACCTCACCGGAGAGGCCCAGCTGGCCGACATCCCCCTGTACGAGCCGCTGTTGCGGATGATGGAGGACTTCGTCGTCGAGTACGGAGCGACCGGCGAGAGCCGCGAACGCCAGGGCAACGAGAACCCGCACATCAGTCCCAACAACCTGTACCGCACCCGCGACGGTCGCTGGCTGGCCCTGCCCGCCTCGACCGAGCAGATGTGGCGACGGCTGGTCAAGGTCATGGACGCCGCGGACCTCGCCGTCCACGACTCGATGAACGCGCGGCTGGAGCACCGGGACGAGATCGAGACGCGCGTGGCCGCGTTCGTGGCGGCTCACGACCTCGACCCGCTGATGTCGCTGCTCGTCGACGCCGGGGTCGCCGCCGGGCCGGTGAACTCGGCGGCGGACGTCTGCGCCGATCCGCACATCCGTGCCCGCGGATCGGTGGTGGAGGTGCCGGACGAAACGGGCCGGCCGCGTCTCATGCAGGCTCCGGCCGGCCGTTTCTCCGGCTTCGAGGGCACGGTCGGCCGCGGCGCGCCGGCCCTCGGCGAGCACACCACCGAAGTCCTGCGGGAACTCGCCGGGCTCACCGAACCCGAGATCCAAGACCTGCGCCACCGAGGAGTGGTCTGACCGAGAAAGCGAGCCCACGACCATGGCAACCCTCTCGATCCTTGTCCTGATCGCCCTCTTCGCCGCGACCCTCGTCCCCGGGTTCGACCTGGGGCTGGCCGCCCTGGCCGCGGCGTTCCTCCTCGGCCTCGCCGCGGGTGTGCCGGCGGACAAGGTGACCGGGTTCTTCCCGGGCGACTTCTTCGTACTCATCGTCGGGGTGACCGCCCTGTTCGCCGCCGCCCAGCTCAACGGGACCCTCGACTGGCTGCTCGACCTGCTGCTCCGGCTCGTCGGCGGCCGCGTGGTGCTGATCGTGCTGGTTCCGTTCGTCGTCGGCGCGGTGCTGACCGCGCTCGGCACCCTGCCCGCCGCCGCGACCGCGATCGTGTCCCCGATCGCCCTGGGCTTCGCGGCGCGGTACCGGATCTCACCGCTGGTGGCCGCCGTCCTCGGCATCACCGGAATCATCAGCGGACTGCTGTCGCCGCTCGCCGTCTACGGTGTCACCGCCCGCGAGCTGAGCACGAAACTCGGCATCGGGCTGCCCGGTTCGGCACCGGTGACCTTCCTGTTCGGCGGCCTGCTGACCGGGGTGGTCGTCTGCGCGGCGTGGCTGGTCGTCGGAACGCGCAACGGCGCGGTGCCGCCCGGCCGGGTCTCCGCCCCGTCCGCCGCGACCGGGCACGCCACCGCCGGGCCTTCGGCCGCCGAGGGCGGGACCCCCGTGACGTCATCGGCGGGCCGCGCACCCGGCTCCGGCGCCGGGACGGCGACGGCGGTCTCCACCGCGCCCGAGGCGACGCGGGAGCGGATCGGCGCCCGGGCTCTCACGGTGCTGTGCCTGCTCACCGTCGTCGTCCTCTCGGTCGGCTTCGACATGAACGTGGGCTACCTCGGCCTGACCGGGGCACTGGTCCTGCAGGTGGCGCTGCGGCTGCCGGCCGGCGCGATCGTCTCCCGAATCCCGTGGAACGTGGTGCTGCTGATCGGCGGCCTGCTGACCTATGTGGGCCTGATGCAGCACCTGGGCGCCTTCAAGAAGATCAGCGATCTGCTCCAGGTGGAGGGAGCGCCGATGCTCAGCCTGCTGGTGCTGTGCTACATCGCCGGGGTCACGTCCTTCGCCGCGAGTTCCATCGCGGTGTTCGTGACCGCCATGCCGCTCCTGCCGCCGCTGGTGGCCGACGGCGTGTCCCCCGTCGGCGGCGTACTCGCGCTCGCCCTGGCCTCGGTCCTGGTCGACATCAACCCGCTCGGCATCACCGGCGGCCTGATCCTCGGCGCCGCAGAGCCGTCGGCACGGCCCCGCCTGTTCCGGCAGCTACTCGCCTACGGATCCGCCTCGATCGTCGTCGCGCCCGCCTTCGCCTGGCTCGCCTTCGGCTGGTGGTGACCACCGGAAATCGGCGCGGAGTGGAGCCGGAGACCGGGTGGGGCCGTCGTATCCATACTCCGCTTTCCAGCGGGCCATGAACGGATGGGAGGCCACGATGACCGGCGGCGCGTTCTGGTCCCAGCCGAGCGGCCCGCCGCCGGCGACCTTTCCCGTCACGCAACTCGTCGTGAGCGCCGCGGAGAAGAGGCGGGTGTATGCGTTCACATCCATCGCGGTCGTCCTGATCTTCGTGCTCGGGCTCGTCGGCATCCTGACGTACCAGCAGCAGCTGGGGATCCTGGGGCATACGGGTCCGAGGGCGGTGGCGTGGACCGCGCTCCCCGGCATCGTCCTGGTCGTGCTCCTGGTCTCGGGAGTCCGGCGGTTCAACGCGCTCCGTCTGCGGCGCCGCGGCCACCCGGCGTCCCTGACCCTCTCCCCTGCGGGGCTGCTCATCGAGTCGGCGGTGTATCCGCTGACCCTGCCCTGGCCGGAGGTCGTCTACATCCAGCCCCAGGGCGCCGGCCAATGCACGGTCCCGGCCCTGGATCCGGACCAGCGGCAGGTCCTGTTCTTCGACCTTCCCGCCGCTCAGGTGGCCGAGGCGATCGGCTTCCACTCCGGAGGGCGCACCACGCCGCGCGTCGTCCAGGTCGGCCAGACCTCCACCGGCCTGCGGAACCTCGCCAACACCTACAAGCGAATCTAGACGCCGGAGGCCGGGAAGGTCCTACCGGGAAACTTCAGCGCGCGACCGCATGACGGCGGCCTTGGTCTCTTCGGCGATCACGTGAGCGTTCAGCGCCGCCGCAGCCGCGGCTCCCTGCGCCGCGGAGCTGTGCCTCGCATGTACTCGCGGATGTGGGGCGTCGATCGCGTTCGCTACGACGTGGCCGGGACATGAGGCTCGCCGAACTCGCGGAGGCCACCGGCATATCGATTAACGACCGCTTCGCAAGAACACCGGCTTGGGCGGTCGGCCGGGTGAGACGTCGGTCAGTGCGGGTTGCCAGCGACCGGTGCTGTTCGCGATCAGCAGTTCGGTGAGAGTTCCCGGGAAACGCCAGCGGTTGTCCAGTTCATCCATGATGACGAGAGACCAGGTGTCCGGGTCGGGGGCGGTGGTGTCCCACATGATCCGGTGGCGGCGCTCCGTACTGGCGCAGACCAGCAGCCCACCCGGGTGGGGCCAGAACCGGACTCCCTGCCGGTGCCGTGCTTCCATCTCATGGCAGGTGATCAGATCGAGCGTCGCTCCTGGAGCGTGGATGTCGATGCCGACGTCGGGAACGGTGCCGTAGGAGTGCAGGATCTGCTTGTAGTCCGACGGGAGAGTGAGCCCCAGCGCTCGCTCGGCCTGGGCCAGGTCGAACCGGGATCGCTCATGCCCCGGTCCGAGCACGCTGGCCAGTTGCGCTTGTGGGGTGGCGATGTCCTGCCAGCTCGGTTCCCGAGGTGGCTCGACGGCC
Source organism: Actinoallomurus oryzae (assembly GCF_039541955.1). Taxonomy (NCBI): domain Bacteria; kingdom Bacillati; phylum Actinomycetota; class Actinomycetes; order Streptosporangiales; family Thermomonosporaceae; genus Actinoallomurus; species Actinoallomurus oryzae. The sequence continues at coordinate 66,215 of NZ_BAABHF010000078.1, forward strand.
GCCGTGCCCGCCGGGATGTAAACGCCGTCACGGGGGCGCCCCGCCGCCTGGAGCACCGGAAGGTCTCGCAGACGGCCGTTCAGCCATGCGTGCAGCACACACGTCGCGGACCAGTCGAGTCGTTGCCACCCGATGGCGTCCGCCGAACAGACAACGGTCGGCCATCCATCGGGATGGGGCCAGGCCGGTAGCCACCAAAGCGTCTCCCCGGTGGCGAAGACACCCCACAGAACGAGCCCGCCCGGCTCGGGCGCCACCGTCACGCGGACGGTGCGCGGTTCGAATCCGCGCCCCCGGCGCAGCATCGCACCGTACCGCGCCTGTTCTTCGTCGCGGTCGAAGCCGTCCGGGGCTCCCGGGGCGAGCAGGCGCAGCGCGCCATCGATCGTCCCGGGACCCACGCGCCGCACGAGCGCGCGGTAGTCGGCCGGAACAGGTTCCTGCCAGGAACCGACCGGAGCGGGCGCGCCAGTGACCTTCAGCCTGTCCGCGACCATGTCCGCCGTCGACGAGTCCGCGGCGGCCGGGGGCGCGGGCCGGGCGGGGTCAGGACGGCCGAAGACGTACGGCCCGATGCCGTCGTACCGGGTCACCCGGGGAGGCGGAGCATGACGCTGCCGGTTCTCCCCAACGACCATGGCGAGCAGATCCGTAACCGACATCGCGCACGGAATCCAGGCGTCCTCGACTCGTCCGACCACAGTCCACTGGTTCGGGTCCGCCGACACCGACGTATCCCAGAAGTAGCCGTCGCCCCCGGCGCCCCTGGCGCAGTGCAGAAGCCCGCCCGGCTCGGGATGGAAGGCGTACGGATGGTCCTCGGGCTTCTCATCGCGCATCGATCGGCATCTCTCGCTCTCGAGCCCGACCGTGCTGAAGTAGCTCAGGTAGGCCCCGCGACCGGCCCAGGACGGAACGGTGATCCGGAGACTCTCCTCGATCCGGCAAGGACCATAGGCGGTCGCGAAGGCCTTGTAGTCGTCGGGCAAAGACAGGCCGAGGGTGCGTTCGATGCCCGGCCAGTCGACCGCGAACGGCTCCGTGGGCGGAGGACCGATCAGCTCGGCAAGGGCCAGAAGATCCATCCGGTGGCATCTCCTCAATGTGCGAAGCCCACGAGGGCCGGGGACCAGTATGGTCTGCTCATCAGGAGGCCGCGCGAGTGCGTGGTCGTCAGTTCGGAGAAGCGGCGGGCGCGTTGTCTTGGGCATCGGCGGTGGCCGCGTTCTCCCGCTGGGCCTCGATGTCGGCGAGACGCTGCCGCAGGGTGGCGGTCATCAGCTCCCACGCGTCCGAGCCGAGGACGAGGCGATGCGGTGGCTCGGTCGATTCCGCGGCGCGGATGATGGCGGCGACCGTGTTCTCCTGGCTGTCGGTCATGTCTTCGACGGGGATGGGCTCGCGGTCGGCGGGCCCGCCGCGGTACGGCGCGCTGACCGGCACCCGGGTGGCCGCGTCGAAGAAGCCCGTGCGTACCATCCCCGGCTCGATGAGGGTGGTACGGATGCCGAACGGCTCGACCTCGGCGGCCAAGGAGTCATAGAAGCCTTCGATGCCCCACTTGGTGACGTGGTACATCGAGAAGGCGGGAAACGTGATCTGTCCGCCCATGCTGGACATCTGCATCAGGTGCCCGCCGCCCTGAGCGCGCAGGTACGGCACGACGGCGCGGGCGAGCTGGATCGAGCCGGTGAGGTTGGTCCTGATCATCTGGTCGATCTGCTCGTCGGTCAGGTCCTCCGCGGTGGCGAACACGCCGTGGCCGGCGTTCGAGACGACGACGTCGATGCGGTCGTGCACGCTGAACGCCTCGTCCACGACGGCACGCAGCCGGGCCGTGTCGGTGACGTCCAGTGCCCGCACCCACAGCCGGTCGCCGTACCGCGCGGCGAGATCGTCGAGTTGTCCGGGCCGGCGCAGCGTGGCGGCGACGTGGTCACCGCGGGCCAGCAACCGGCCGGTCAACTCGCGGCCCATACCCCGGGAGGCGCCGGTCACGAACCAGGTCTTCGCCATGATCAGAATCCTTTCTCAGCCGGGGACCTCTCAGGTCCCTCGCCGGTGTCAACCGCCCGGGCGGACGCGAAAATCCATACGTGCGATGAGAGTTCCGGGTCGCTCCCATACGCTTTGCGCATGGCTAGGCTGGGCGCATGAGTGAGCTGACCATCGCCGGCCTGCGCGTCGTACGCGAGATAGCGCTGACGGGATCGTTCACCGCGGCGGCACGGTTGCTCGGCTACTCCCAGCCAGCCATCTCGCGGCAGGTCGCGGCGATGGAGGCGGCCGCCGGATATCCGCTGTTCATCCGCGAGCCCCGCGGCGTACGGGTCAGCGCGGCAGGCGCCGTCGTGGTCGAACACGCGGGACGGGTTCTGGCGAGTGTCGACGCCCTGCGGCAGGATCTCGTGAGCCTGGGCGATCGGCTGGCGGGCCGCATCAAGGTGGGCGCGTTCCCGGCCGCGACCGCGGTGCTCGTCCCTCGTGCGCTCGCGAGGCTCCGCACCCGGCACCCCGGACTCGAGGTGAGCCTGAGCGAAGGCTCGACCCCGACCCTGTTGCGGCAGCTACGGGCCGGGCGCGTGGGCGTCGCCGTGATCGGCGTCGGCGCCGGCCTCCCCGAATACGATCTCGACGGCGTCCGCCACGAGGTCGTGTTCTCGGGCCGGCTCTGCGTGGCCGTGCCCGCCGGGCACCGGCTGGCCGACGCGGGCGTCGTCCCGGTGCGCGACCTGGCCGGCGAGACGTGGATCGCCGGAGAGGGCTCCACCGGCGACCCGCAGTTCCGGGCGTGGCCCACCCTGGCCGACCCCGTCATCGCGTACTCCGTCAGAGGCTGGCCCGCGCGGCTCGGACTCGTCGCCGCCGGACTGGGCATCTGCCTGGTCCCCGAGGTCGCCGCGCTGTCGATACCGCCCGGCGTCACCACGATTCGTGTCGATGATCCGAACTGGCTGGGTCGCGTAACGGTCGCCGTCACCCCGCCTGAACCGACCGAGGAGGCCACGGCGGTCGTCGACGCGCTGCGTGAAGCCGGCGACGAAATCCGCGCGCACTGAATTCGCCCGCGTCCCGTCACCTCGGTGGTAACCACGATCAGGGCGGGATGCCGACCGCCCTGGACGGAGCCTCTAGTCCGTGAATGGTCCTTAGGTGGGCCGCGCGGCAGCGGACTCCGGCGTGGTGGTCCGGTGTCTGGTGGA
>NZ_BAABHF010000079.1:0-28799 GCF_039541955.1 Actinoallomurus oryzae
GCCCGCCGGCCTCAACCGACCTCACGCCTTCAGCGGCTTGACATCCATAGGAGCATCCATTGCCCGGACGAGCGCGCTGGAATACGGTAGACCGTATACAGTCTTCGGTTTGAAGAATGGGACCCGGCATGGCGAAGAAGACCCCCCGCACGCCGTACGTCCGTCTGACCCGGCCGCTCGTCCGGGACGCCGGCGAACTCCGGCCCGCGTCCTGGGACGAGGCCCTGGACCGCGCGGCCGAGGGTTTCCGCCGCAACGTCGAGGCCCACGGCCCGGACGCGTTCGGGATGTTCTCCTGCTCGCGCGCGACCAACGAGATGAACTACGTCGCGCAGAAGTTCACCCGCGTGGTGATCGGCACGAACAACGTCGACTCCTGCAACCGCACCTGCCACGCCCCCAGCGTGGCCGGCCTGGCCGCCGCCTTCGGAAGCGGTGGCGGGACGTCCTCCTACCAGGAGATCGAGGACACCGACCTCATCGTGCTGTGGGGGTCCAGCGCACGCGAGGCGCACCCGATCTTCTTCCAGCACGTGCTCAAGGCGATCCGCCGGGGCGCGCGCGTGTTCGCGGTCGACCCGCGGCGCACGAGCACGGCCCGGTGGGCGGACCACTGGCTCGGCCTGAACGTCGGCACCGACATCCCACTGGCGAACGCGATCGCCCGCGAGATCATCCACGCCGGACTGCACAACGCCACGTTCATCGAGCGCGGCACCAGCGGGTTCGCGGAGTTCGCCGCGTCGGTCGAGCCGTGGACCCTGGAGGCCGCCGAACGCGAGACCGGTGTGCCCGCCGCGGCCATCCGCGAGCTCGCCCACGCGTACGCACGCGCCGAGCGGGCCCAGCTGTGCTGGACGCTCGGCATCACCGAACACCACAACGCCACCGACAACGTCCGCGCCCTGATCAACCTGGCGCTCCTCACCGGCCACGTCGGCCGCTACGGCTCCGGCCTGAACCCGCTGCGCGGGCAGAACAACGTCCAGGGCGGCGGGGACATGGGCGCCATCCCCGACCGCATGGTCGGGTTCCAGGACATCCTCGACCCCGCGGTGCGCACGCGGTTCGCCCAGGCGTGGGGACGCGAGATCCAGCCCCGTTACGGGCTCAACCTCACCGACATGTTCGCCGCGATGGGCGCGGGCACGCTGACGACCGCCTACATCATCGGGGAGAACCCCACCCAGTCCGAGGCGGACGCCGAGCACACCGTCAAGCGGCTCGGCCTGCTCGACCACCTGGTGGTCCAGGACATCTTCCTCACCAGGACCGCCCGGATGGCCGACGTCGTGCTCCCCGCCGGCGCCGCGTGGTGCGAGTCCGACGGCACCATGACCAACAGCGAGCGCCGCGTCCAGCGCGTCCGCAAGGCGCTCGACCCGCCCGGTGAGGCCCGCGACGACATCGACATCATGTGCGCGCTGGCGCGCCGGTTCGGGCACGACTGGCACTACGAACGCGCCGAGGACATCTGGGACGAGGTACGGTCGCTGTCCCCCATCCACGCGGGCATGACCTACGCGCGGCTGGAGGAACGGCACGGCATCCAGTGGCCCTGTTACTCCGAGGACCGGCTGGAACCCTCGTTCCTGCACTCCCGCCTGTGGGAGCCCGACCCGGAGGCTCGCGGGCGTCCCGCGCCGTTCGCGGTGCTGCGCCACTCACCGCCGGTGGACCGGCTCGACGAGGAGTTCCCGCTGCGCCTCACCACCGGCCGCCGGCTCGACTCCTACAACACGGGCGTCCAGTCCGGAGGGTTCTCCTCTCCGCTGCGCCGCGGGGAGAACCTCGAGCTGTCCCCCGAGGACGCCGAACGGCTCGGGGTCACTCCGGGCGAGCAGGTGCGGATCTCCTCGCGGCGCGGCACCGTCACCGCCCCGGTCTTCGTGGACCCGGCGCTGCGGCCGGGCCTGGTCTTCATGACCATGCACTTCCCCGACGAGGTGAACACCAACAGCCTGACCATCGAGGCGACCGATCCGATCGCCGGCACCGCCGAGTACAAGGCGACCGCCGTACGGGTCGAGAAGGTCGCAGGGAGCTGAACATGGACCTGCGCTTCAGGGACGTGGCACCGACCGAGGCGGAACGCGAGGCGGTCGACGCGCTGCTCGGCCCGCCGTCCTCCGCCTGGGACGGCGGCGACCGGGACGACATCCGGGTCGCCCGGGGCGGTCACGAGGCACGAGAGCGGCGAGACCTGCTGCTGCCCGCGCTGCACGCGGTCAACGACCGGGTGGGCTGGATCAGCGAGGGCGCGCTGGACTACATCTGCCGGCGGCTGACCGTCGCGCCCGCCGAGGCGTACGGGGTGGCGACGTTCTACGCGCTGCTGTCCGTCGAGCCGCGGCCCCGGCGCGTCGTCCACGTGTGCACCGACCTGGCCTGCCGGGCCGCCGGCTCGGACGCGCTGTGCCGGTCGCTGGAAGCCTCGCTCGGCCCGCACGGACGGCCCGCCGGCGATGGCGACGTCGTCTGGCATCACAGCCCGTGCCTGGGGCTGTGCGAGCGAGCGCCGGCGGCGCTGGTGCTGGAGGCGGGTGAGCACCCGCGGACCGCCGTGGTCGGGCCCGCCACGGCGGAGGCGGTGGCCCGGACGGCCGCCTCCCCGGACCGGGCCGAGGACGAGCCGCCCGCCCGCGCGGCGGTGCCCCAGGCGGGCCAGGACGGCCTGGTCCTGCTGCGCAGGGTCGGCGTCGTGGACCCGGCCGGCCTCGACGACTACCGGGCGGCCGGCGGGTACCTCGCGCTGCGCAGGGCGTTCGCGCTCGGCCCGGCGGCGGTCATCCGCGAGGTGCTCGACGCCGGTCTGGTCGGCCGCGGCGGCGCGGCTTTCCCGACCGGGCGCAAGTGGGACGCGACCGCGCGCCAGCCCGACCATCCGCACTACCTGGTCTGCAACGCCGACGAAAGCGAACCCGGCACGTTCAAGGACCGGGTCATCATGGAGGGCGACCCGTTCTCGGTGATCGAGGCCATGACCGTGGCGGCGTACGCCACGGGCTGCCGCCGCGGCTACCTCTACCTGCGCGGCGAGTACCCGCGCGCGCTGCGGCTCCTCACGAACGCCGTCGAACGCGCCCGGGAGCGGAACCTGCTGGGCACGGACATCCTCGGGTCCGGATTCGACTTCGACGTGGAGATCCGGCGCGGCGGCGGGGCGTACATCTGCGGCGAGGAGACGGCGATCTTCAACTCGATCGAGGGCTACCGCGGCGAGCCTCGCAGCAAGCCGCCGTTCCCGGTCGAGAAGGGGTTGTTCGGCAAGCCCACCGTGGTCAACAACGTGGAGACTCTCGTCAACGTGCTGCCCATTCTCACCGGCGGCGCCGCCGCCTACGCCGCCGTGGGCACGGGCGGATCGACCGGGACCAAACTGTTCTGCCTCTCCGGCACGGTCCGCCGTCCCGGGATCTACGAGCTGCCCTTCGGCGCCACGCTGCGCGAGCTGCTGGCCCTGGCCGGCGGCGTCCCCGAGGGCCGGAAGCTGCGGGCGGTGCTGCTCGGCGGCGCCGCGGGCTCGTTCGTGCGCCCCGACGAGCTGGACGTCCCCCTCACGTTCGAGGGCACGCGGGCGGCCGGCGCCGGCCTCGGCTCCGGCGTCGTGCTGGCCCTCGACGACAGCGTGGACCTGACCGGGGTGCTGTTGCGGATCGCGGCGTTCTTCCGCGACGAGTCCTGCGGCCAGTGCGTCCCCTGCCGGGTGGGAACCGTGCGGCAGGAAGAGGCACTGCACCGCCTGGCGCGGGGCTCCGGCCCGGCCGACGTGACGCTGCTGCGCGACGTCGGCCGGGCCATGCGCGACGCCTCCATCTGCGGCCTCGGCCAGACCGCCTGGAACGCCGTCGAGTCCGCGATCGACCGCCTCGGTGTCTTCGCCGATGGCGAGAAGGGCAGGGCCTCATGACCGAGCGAAGCGAGGGAATCAAAAGACACGCCCCTGTGGTCACGCCCTCCGACGAAGGAGGTCTCATGACCGAGCGAAGCGAGGGAATCGATAACACGCCCCTGTGGTCACGCTCTCCGACGAAGGAGGTGTCATGACCATCGTTCCGCTCGCACCGCCGCGGCGGCTGATCGACGTCACCGTGGACGGTGAGCCGGTGCGGCTGCCCGAGGGATCGACCATCCTCGCCGCCTGCCCCGGCACGCCGACCCTGTGCTATGGCGACACGCTGACGCCGAAGAACGCCTGCCGGGTCTGCATGGTGGAGGTGAAGGGCTCCCGGACGCTCGTGCCGGCCTGCTCGCGCCGCGTCGAGCCGGGCATGGAGATCACGACCGACAGCGAACGGGTCCGGCACAGCCGGCGGCTGGTGCTCGAACTCCTGGGCTCCTCGACCGACCTGTCCACGACGCCCGGCGCGGCGGAGTGGAGCGCGGAGTACGGCGCGCGGCCGTCACGATTCGGGCCGCCCGGTGAGCCGTCCGCCGACCGGGACACCCGTCACCCGGGCGTGCACGAACCGCCCGGCGGCGCCGCCGCGGCCACCGTCGCCCAGCCGGCCAAGGTCGACAACGACCTCTACGTACGCGACTACGGCAAGTGCATCCTGTGTTACAAGTGCGTCGACGCGTGCGGCGAGCAGTGGCAGAACACCTTCGCGATCGGCGTCGCGGGCCGCGGCTTCGACGCGCGGATCTCCACCGAGCACGCCGCGCCGCTGCCCGACTCGGCCTGTGTGTACTGCGGGAACTGCGTCGAGGTCTGCCCGACCGGCGCGCTGTCGTTCAAGAGCGAGTACGACATGCGCGCAGCGGGCACGTGGGACGAGTCGCGGCAGACCGAGACGACGACGATCTGCAGCTACTGCGGCGTGGGCTGCAACCTGACGCTGCACGTGCAGGACAACGAGATCGTGAAGGTCACCTCGCCGCACGACAACCCGGTCACGCACGGCAACCTGTGCGTCAAGGGCCGCTTCGGCTTCCAGCACGTCCAGAACCGTGGGTAGGCGCACGGTCCGCCGCCGGATGACGCGCGTGTCCGACGGCGTCCCGGCGGGCCGTACGGACACGCTGGTGGCGGAGGAGCCGCTGGAGATCCGGCTCGGCGGCCGTCCGCTGACGATCACGATGCGCACGCCGGGCGACGACTTCGAGCTGGCGGCGGGATTCCTGGTCAGCGAGGGCGTGGTGGGACGGGCGGAGGAGATTCACGCGATCGCCTACTGCGCCGGGGCGACCGACGACGGCGGCAACACCTACAACATCGTCGACGTACGGCTCGCCGACGGGGTGGCGCTGCCCGACCTGACGCTGGAGCGCAACTTCTACACGACGTCCTCGTGCGGGCTGTGCGGCAAGGCCAGCCTCGACGCGGTGCGCACCGTGGCCCGCTGGAGCGTACGGGAGGATCCGCTGCGGCTCTCCCCCGAGACGGTGACGGCGCTGCCGGACCGGCTGCGCGCGGCGCAGCGGGTGTTCGAGCGCACGGGCGGCCTGCACGCCGCGGGCCTGTTCGACGCGAGCGGTGAGCTCTTGTGCGTGCGCGAGGACGTCGGCCGCCACAACGCGGTGGACAAGCTGGTCGGCTGGGCGGTGCAGCGCGACCTGCTGCCGCTGCGGGGCGCGACGCTGCTCGTGTCCGGCCGAGCGTCGTTCGAGCTGGCGCAGAAGGCGGTGATGGCCGGCATCCCGGCGCTGGCGGCCGTCTCCGCGCCGTCCTCACTGGCGGTCGAGCTCGCGCAGGAAACGGGCCTGACACTGATCGGCTTCCTGCGCGGCACGTCCATGAACGTCTACGCCGGGGCGGAACGCCTGCGCGCCGCGGTGGCGGCGGCGCCCTGAGACGTCTCCCGAAGGACCAGGGCGGCCACCCAGGCGTCCTTCGAGAGACGAAGGGGACCGGCGGGTGGCAGCCCCCTGCGCCCGCCGGTCCCACCCGTCCGCCTCAGCGGCCGCTGGTCACCCCGACGTACTGCTCGTCCTGCACCGTCGGCGTGGAGGTGACGGTGAACGGCGAGGTGACCCGGGCGGTGACCGTGCCGTTCCGGGCCACCGACACCGCGTTGGTCCCCGTCTTCAGCGGGAACGTCTGGACGTGCAGCCCGGCCGGCGCGGTGTAGGTGTGGGCGGTGCCGCCGATCGTGGCGGTGACCGTGGCGGCGGCGGTGAGCACGGTGAGCACCTCGACCTGGTCCTGGGCGGGGGTGCTGCCCGCGCGGAGGGTCATCAGCTTCGTCTCCGGATAGGACGGGGTGGCCGCCGCCGGCTGGGTCCGGTGGGTGAGGTACACCACGTCCTTGGTGATCGCCGGATAGGCACCGGTCTTCATCCGGGTCAGGTAGTACGACGACAGGTCCAGAAAGGTCCACCCGTGCTCGGCCGAGGGGGAGATCTGCGCGCCCTCGGAGTAGTCGTTCCAGGTGGGGATCTGCACCCAGTCCGCGCCGTCGATCGCCGCCTGCCAGGTCAGGCGCAGGTTCTGCGTGCCCGCCGCCTCGTCGTACTTGCCCTGGTTCGGCCGCTCGTCCTGCACCGACACCGGCTGCATCCAGATCTTGCCGAGGGCGTGGGCGCGGTCGATGTTCGTGGCCAGGCCGGCGTTGGCGGCCGGGTTGCGGTTGCCCCAGTTGGAGAAGCCGTAGCTGATCGGCGCGAAGGCGTCGGCGTTGGCGGTGCTGAAGCTCAGGAAGCAGGGCACCAGCGCGACGCTGATGCCGTACTCGTCCTTCATCGTGGCCATCCAGGCGGACCACCAGGCCGCGGTCCGGCCCTCGGCCTTGAACGGTGAGATGACCAGCCGCCCGTCGGCGAGGTGGTAGAGGGCGGGTGAGGACGCCAGGCCCGCGACGGCGGCGGCCAGCGTGTCACTGTCCACGCTCGCGAGACCGTTCATGTCCGGCATCAGCACGATCTTGAAGCCGGGGTCGACCTCCGCGGCGGCCTGGATCAGCAGCTTGGCGCGGGTCCAGTTGGCGCTGGAGGAACTCACCGACAGCAGGTCCAGGGTGAACCCGTCGAGCCCGGCCGCCGCGGCCCGCCGGACCTCCGTCTTCATGTCCGCGAGCTGGTAGCCGGTGCCGATCGGCGCCCGCGGGATGGGGCGGTCGCGCAACAGGCCGCCGTAGGCGGAGTGGATGCCGCCCTCGCCGGTCGGCGACAGGTAGTTCCTGGTGTAGTAGTCGCTCGCCGCGTCCTTGTCGTCCAGCGAGAGGGGGTACGGCGTGAAGTAGTGCGCGAACACCTTGTGCGCGGACGCGCGCAGCACGCTCTGGGCGGGCAGCGTGAACGGCAGCGGCCCGGTGTTCGCGGCGGCGGTGGCCGCGGCCGGCGCCGCGTTCCGCGCGGGAGAACAGGCGGCCGCCGCGACGATCAGAATCGCCACGGCGGCCACGCACGCAAGTCTGGATCTCACGGAAAGACGCTCCTCGGTCCGGTGACCGTGACGCGGGAACCGCCCGCGTTCTTGATCATCGGGGAGCGTACGGCGTCCGGGCCCCGCTCCTCCCGCGAGTTACGGCAAGCCGACCGGCGCGATCACTCGTGGTGATCGGCCGGCCGGAGCGGTGGGGATCAGACGTTGAAGCCGAGGGGCGCGCAGCCGCTCGCGGCCGCACTCGTGAGCGTCGGTCGCCGGTTCCTGTGGGATCTGGAGGGGGAAGACAGGCCGGGGGAATACATCTACGTACCGCCCGGAGGCCTCACCATGCCGTTCTCGCAGCCGACCAACGGTTTCCGCCTGCACTACCTACGGTCCGGAGAAGGCCCGCCGGTCGTCCTCGTACACGGTAATCCGGGCGACAACAAGGAGTACTCCAAGCTGCTGCCCCTGCTGACGCCCCACGCCGACGTGGTCGTCCCCGACCTGCGGGGCTACGGCAGGTCGGACAAGCACCTGAAGGACGTGGGCAACGCCTACGCCCTGTCCGGGCAGGTGGACGGCGTCATCGCGCTGATCGACGAACTCGGCATCAGCGACGCGGTCCCGTGCGGATACGACGTGGGCAGCTTCACCGTCCAGACGATCGCGGTGAAGCGACCCGACCTCGCCAGATCTCTGGTGATCGCGCCACCGACGATGGGGGTCGGCCGGCGGATTCTGGAGGAGGAGGCGGTGAACGCCTTCCTCCACGCGATCCTGTACAAGACGACGCTGGTCGAGGATCTCATCGACGGCAAGCCGGATGCCGTCCGCGCCGCGCTGAAGGAGAACCTGCAGAACTGGTCGGCTCCGGGCTCCGACGTCGTGGACGAGCTACTGGACCATCTGACCGAGAACCACTCCGCCCCGGGTGCGTTCGTGGCCGGCGTCATGTGGTTCCGCTTCCCCGAGGGGAACCCCATCACCTATTACGCCAACGAGAAGAAGCCGGAACGCGCTGACAGGTTCTCCAAGCCCATCACCATCCTCTGGCCCGACAAGGATCCGCTCTTCCGCAGGAATGGAGCGACAACCTGTCCGACTTCTACAGTGACTACACACTCCATTTCTTGACGAACGTCGGGCACTTCAGCCCGCTGGAAGCGCCTGACGCCTGGGCCGAGCAGATCCTGGAGCGCGTGCGAGAGGCCTAGCGAAGGCCGGCCCATCATCGGGTCGACGATCCGCGGTCGACGGGTTCGAACGCGCGAACGGCCGGCGCGATCACTCGTGGTGACCGGCCGGCCGGAGCGGTGGAAATCAGACGTTGAAGCCGAGAGCGCGCAGCTGCTCGCGGCCGTCCTCGGTGATCTTGTCCGGGCCCCACGGCGGCAGCCACACCCAGTTGATGCTGACCTTCTCGGCCATGCCCTCCAGGGCGCTGTTCGTCTGGTCCTCGATCACATCGGTCAGCGGGCAGGCCGCACTGGTGAGGGTCATGTCGAGGGTGACGACGTTGTCGTCGCCGATGTCGACGCCGTACACCAGCCCCAGGTCGACGACATTGATGCCGAGCTCGGGGTCGACCACGTCTCGCATGGCCTCGAGGACCTCGTCCTCAGCGATCTTCGTCTCGGACATGGGTCCTCCTTCGTCGGATGATCGACCGGGCGCACCGGATCACGCCTGGGCCTCCATGGCTTTCGCGGTCGCGTCCTTCCACGCCATCCAGGCGAGCAGGGCGCACTTGATGCGGGCGGGGTACTTCGACACCCCGGAGAAGGCGACGGCGTCCTCCAGGACGTCCTCATCGGGGTCGACCTGCCCCTTGGACTGCATGAGCTTCAGGAACTCGTCACCGGTGTTCATCGCCTCCTTGACCGGCCTGCCGATGATCAGGTCGGCCATCACCGACGCGCTGGCCTGGCTGATCGAACAGCCCATCGCGTCGTAGGAGACGTCGGCGACGTCGTCGCCGTCGAGGCGGACGCGCAGCGTCACCTCATCGCCGCAGGTCGGATTGACGTGATGCACCTCGGCGTCATAAGGATCCCGCAGCCCCTTGTGGTGCGGGTTCCGGTAGTGATCCAGGATGATCTCCTGGTACATCGACTCGAGCTGCATTCCTCTTCCTTCCTACGGCCGAACAGATCAACGTCAGGCGGCGCTGAAGAATTTCTGCGTCTGCCGGAGTCCGTCGACCAGGGCATCGACCTCGGCGCGCGTGTTGTAGAAGTACAGCGACGCCCGGGTGCTGGCGGTCAGGCCGAACCTGCGGTGCAGCGGACGCGCGCAGTGGTGACCGGCCCGCACGGCCACGCCGTGGGCGTCGAGCACCTGGCTCACGTCGTGCGGGTGGATCTCCCGGCCGTCGAGGCCGTCGAGGGTGAATGACAGGGCGCCGCCGCGGTCCACGGCCTCGGCCGGGCCGAGCAGCCGCAGCCCCTCGACCTCGCGGAGCCGCTCCAGGGCGTACGCCAGCAGCTCGTGCTCGTACGCGTGGATCTCCTCGAGCCCGATCCCGCGCAGATAGTCGATCGCGGCGGACAGCCCGGCGGCCTCGGCGATCGGCATCGTGCCCGCCTCGAACTTGTGCGGCGGCGGCGCGTACGTCGAACGTTCCATCGCGACGGTCTCGATCATCTCGCCGCCGCCGAGGAACGGCGGGAGGGTCTCCAGCAGCTCCCGGCGTCCCCACAGCACGCCGATGCCGGTCGGGCCGCACAGCTTGTGCGCGGTGAAGCCGTAGAAGTCGGCGCCGAGCTCCGCGACGTTCACCGGCATCTGCGGCACCGCCTGCGCCCCGTCGACCAGTACGAGCGCGCCGACGGCGTGGGCCTTGGCGGCGATCTCGCGGACCGGGTTGACGGTGCCGAGGACGTTCGACTGGTGCGCGACCGCGACGATCTTGGTGCGCTCGTTGATCAGCTCATCGACGTCGGACAGGTCGAGACGGCCGTCGTCGGTCACGCCGAACCAGCGGAGCGTCGCGCCGGTGCGCTGCGCGAGCAGCTGCCACGGCACGATGTTGGAGTGGTGCTCCATCTCGGTGATGACGATCTCGTCGCCGGGGCCGACGCGGAACCGCTCGGCCTCGGGGCCGGACGTCCCGGGAGGCCGGCCGGGGCCGGTTGGTTGGGTGAGAGTCGCGTTGCCCAGGGCGTACGCGACGAGGTTGATGCCCTCGGAGATGTTCTTGGTGAACACCACCTCGGACTCGTCCGCCACGCCGATGAAGCCGGCGACCTTCAGCCGCGCGCCCTCGTACGCCTCGGTCGCCTCCTCCCCGAGCTGGTGCGTCGCCCGGTGGATGTTGGCGTTGTGCCGGGAGTAGAACTCCTCGATCGCGTCGATGACCTGCAGCGGCTTCTGCGAGGTGTTGGCGCTGTCGAGGTAGACGAGCGGCCGTCCGTCGCGGACACTGCGCGTCAGGATCGGGAAGTCCTTGCGGACCCGCCCCACGTCGATGTCGCTCACGCTGACGCGCCCGCCTTCGTGAACTTCTCGTAGCCCTCGCTCTCCAGGAGCTCGGCCAGCTCCGGGCCGCCCTCCTCGACCACGCGCCCGGCCGCGAAGACGTGCACGAAGTCGGGCTTCACGTAACGCAGGATCCGCGTGTAGTGCGTGATCAGCAGGACGCCGGTCTCGCCGCCATCGCGGAAGCGGTTGACGCCCTCGGAGACGACCTTGAGCGCGTCGATGTCGAGGCCGGAGTCGGTCTCGTCCAGGACCGCGACCTTGGGCTTCAGCATCTCCAGCTGGAGGATCTCGTGGCGCTTCTTCTCGCCACCGGAGAAGCCCTCGTTGAGGTTGCGCTGGGCGAACGCCGGGTCGATCTGCAGCTCCGCCATCGCGCCGCGCATCTCCTTGGAGAAGTCGCGCAGCTTCGGCGCCTCGCCGCGCACGGCGGTGACCGCGGTGCGCAGGAAGTTCGACACCGACACGCCGGGCACCTCGACGGGGTACTGCATGGCGAGGAACAGCCCGGCGCGGGCGCGCTCGTCGACGGTCATGTCCAGCACGCTCTCGCCGTCGAGGAGGACCTCGCCGCCGGTGACGTCGTACTTGGGGTGACCCGCGATGGCGTAGGCGAGGGTGGACTTGCCGGAGCCGTTCGGCCCCATGATCGCGTGGGTCTCGCCCGCCCGTACGGTCAGGTTGACGCCCCGCAGGATCTCCTTGTCCTCGACGGCGACGTGCAGGTCGCGAATCTCAAGCGTGGCCATATGTCTCAGGACTCCTTGAGCGAGACGTACACGTCGTCGCCCTCGATCTTCACTCGGTACGTGGGAACCGGCTGGGTGGCCGGCGGATTGGTGGGCTTGCCGCTGCGCAGGTCGAAGCACGAGCCGTGCAGCCAGCACTCGATGGTGTGGTCGTACACCTCGCCCTCGCTGAGCGCGACCTCGGCGTGGGAGCAGACGTCGCGCAGCGCGAACACCTCGGCGCCGATGCGCACGACCGCCACCGGCGTGTCGTCGATCTCCACCGCCAGCGCCCCCTCCTCGGGCACGTCGGCGAGCGCGCAGGCGCGCACGAAGCTCATCGATCCAGCTCCTGTTCGCCGGTTGCTCGCGTCTCCTCGCTCGCTCGTCGATCGAGCTCCTTGTCGATGGCCGTACGCACCTGCTCCTGGATGTCCGGCACGCCGATCTTGTCGACGAGCTGACCCAGGAAGCCGCGGACGACCATGCGCCGGGCCACGTCGTGCGGGATGCCGCGCGCCTGGAGGTAGAACAGGTGCTGGTCGTCGAGCCGTCCGGACGCCGAGGCGTGCCCGGCGCCGGCGACCTCGCCGGTGAGGATCTCCAGGTTCGGCACCGAGTCGACCCGCGTGCCGTCGGTCAGCACGAGGTTGCGGTTGAGCTCGTACGTGTCGGTGCCCTCGGCCTCGGCCCGGATGATGACGTCGCCGATCCAGACGGTGTGGGCGCCCTCGTCCTGCAGCGCGCCGCGGTAGTCGACGCGGCTGCGGCAGTTCGGCCTGGTGTGGTCGACCAGCAGCCGGTGCTCGATGTGCTGGTCCTTGTCCACGAAGTAGAGGCCGTACAGCTCCGCGTCGCCGCCCGGGGCGTCGTAGGCCACGGACGGGGCGATGCGGACCACGTCGCCGCCGAGGCTGACCGTGAAGCTCGTGAACTTCGCGTCGCGGCCGAGCCGCGCGTGCTGGTGGGACAGGTGCACGGCGTCGTCGGCCCAGTTCTGCAGGCTGAAGACCGCCAGCGAGGCGCCGTCACCCACCACGAACTCGACGTTGTCGGCGTAGGTGGCCGTGCCGATGTGGTCGAGCACGACCGTGGCTTGCGCGAACGGCTCGAGCACGACGGTCGTGTGGCCGTAGGCCACGCCGCCCTCACCGCGCAGCGTCACGACCGTCGGGCTGGTGGCGACGACCTCCTTCGGCACCGTGATCACGGTCGCCTGGGTGAAGGAGGCGTACGCCTGGGCGCTCACCCGGTCGGCCGGGACGTAGGCCTTGCCGACCCGCTCGTCCGTACGGGCGACGGTCTCGACCTTCACCTCGGGCGCCGCGTCGACGTCGACGACGACCTTGCCGTCGGCCTCGGCGCCCTTGTGCAGGCCGCGCAGGCGGCGCAGCGGGGTGAACCGCCACTCCTCCTCGCGCCCGGTCGGCACCGGGAAGTCGGCCACGTCGTACGACGTGCGCTCGTGCAGCGTCGACAGAGGCCGGGTCTCCACAGCCGTGTTGTCGGTCACGCTCCCCTCCTCGCTCGCTGCGCGGAAGCCCTGCTTCGCGGCGCCTTCCACTCCGCTCGCTCGTCGGCTCGCCGTTCCATCAGCCGACGGCTCCTTCCATCTGCAGCTCGATGAGGCGGTTGAGCTCCAGGGCGTACTCCATCGGCAGCTCACGCGCGATCGGCTCGACGAAGCCGCGCACGATCATCGCCATGGCCTCATCCTCGGTGAGCCCGCGGCTCATGAGGTAGAACAGCTGGTCTTCGGAGACCTTGGAGACGGTCGCCTCGTGGCCCATCTCGACGTCGTCCTCGCGGACGTCGACGTAGGGGTAGGTGTCGGAGCGGCTGATCTGGTCGACCAGCAGCGCGTCGCACTTGACCGTCGACTTGGAGTGCTCGGCGCCCTCCTGTACCTGGACCAGGCCGCGGTAGCTCGTACGGCCGCCGCCGCGCGCCACCGACTTGGAGATGATGGTCGAGGAGGTGTTCGGCGCGTTGTGCACCATCTTGGCGCCGGCGTCCTGGTGCTGGCCCTCGCCGGCGAAGGCGATGGACAGCGTCTCACCCTTGGCGTGCTCGCCCATGAGGTAGACGGCCGGGTACTTCATCGTGACCTTGGAGCCGATGTTGCCGTCGACCCACTCCATCGTGCCGCCCTCGTAGCAGACGGCGCGCTTGGTCACGAGGTTGTAGACGTTGTTCGACCAGTTCTGGATGGTCGTGTAACGGCAACGGGCGTCCTTCTTCACGACGATCTCCACGACCGCGGAGTGCAGCGAGTCGGACTTGTAGATCGGCGCGGTGCAGCCCTCGACGTAGTGGACGTACGCCCCCTCGTCGACGATGATCAGCGTGCGCTCGAACTGGCCCATGTTCTCGGTGTTGATCCGGAAGTAGGCCTGCAGCGGGATCTCGACGTGCACGCCCGGCGGCACGTAGATGAACGAGCCGCCCGACCAGACCGCGGAGTTGAGTGCGGCGAACTTGTTGTCGCCGACCGGGATCACCGAGCCGAAGTACTCCTGGAAGATCTCCGGGTGCTCGCGCAGGCCGGTGTCGGTGTCGAGGAAGATGACACCCTGCTTCTCCAGGTCCTCGCGGATCTGGTGGTAGACGACCTCGGACTCGTACTGGGCCGCCACGCCGGCGATCAGGCGCTGCTTCTCGGCCTCGGGGATGCCGAGCTTGTCATAGGTGTTCTTGATGTCGGCGGGGAGCTCGTCCCACGACGCGGCCTGCTTCTCCGTCGACCGGACGAAGTACTTGATGTTGTCGAAGTCGATGGCGGAGAGGTCGGCGCCCCACGTCGGCATCGGCTTCTTACCGAACAGGCGCAGGCCCTTCAGACGAAGGTCGAGCATCCACTCCGGCTCGTCCTTCTTCGCCGAGATGTCGCGGACGACCTCCTCGTTCAACCCGCGACGGGCCGACGCACCGGCCACGTCCGAGTCGGCCCAGCCGAACTTGTACCTTCCGAGCCCCTCGAGCTCGGGATGGGCTGCCGTAGTCATACGGAGGCGCCTCCGGACTCCTGCTTGTCGTCGTTGTTCTTCTCTGTCAGCTCACGTGCGGTCACGTGAGTCGTGCAAACCCCGTCGCCGTGGGCGATGGTCGCCAGCCGCTGCACCGGAACGCCGAGCAGCCGCGCGAACGCGGCGGTCTCGGCCTCGCAGAGCTGCGGAAAGCTGGCCGCGACGTGCGCGACCGGGCAGTGGTGCTGGCACAGTTGCTGCCCCCCGGCCGGCGCGTTGCCCGCCGCGGCGGCATAGCCGTCCGCGGACAGCGCCTCGGCCAGCGCGCGCACCCGCTGCTGCGGGGGCACCGCGCGGATCGCCGCACCGTAACGCGCCTCGAGATCGCCGAGTTGGCGACGGGAGAACTCGGCGACGGCCTCGTCACCGAGCCGCTCGGCGAGGAATCGCAGAGCGCTCGTGGCGAGGTCGTCATAAGCGTGCTCGAACGCGCTGCGGCCGGCGTCGGTGATGACGAACAGCTTCGCCGGGCGCCCGCGCCCACGTGAGGCGTGCGGGCGGCTCCGGCGCACCTCGATCATCTCCTCGGCGAGAAGGTGGTCGAGGTGGCGGCGCACGGCCGCGGGCGTGAGCCCGAGCCGCTGTCCGAGCGCCGAGGCGCTGATGGGACCGTGTTCAAGAATCAGGCGTGCCACCCGCGCGCGTGTGGTGCGCTCGGCGTGGCTCGGACCGAACGCGGGCATGCCGGCGGTCGCCGGGACGCTGCTCCTCGTGTCGGTCACGTATTTCACAACATCAGTGTGGCCTAATTCCTTCCCGCCGCACAAACGGAACGGGGTTACCTACCTCACTAAGGTGAGCCTTACTCCACCTGCGGCTTCGCCGCGTGGACGCCCCGGCCGGGGATGGCGACGACGGTGACGGCCGCACCGACGAGGAAGGCCGCGCCCGCGACGGCCATCGCGGTGGCGAGCCCGGCCGAACCGGCGAGGGTGCCGATGAGGGCGACGCCGATCGTACTGCCGACCTGCCGCCCGGTGTTGATCGCCCCCGACGCCACTCCGGCCCGGTCCGCCGGCGCCGCCTCGACCACGGTCGTCGTGGCGGCGGGCATGGTGAAGGCCATGCCGAAGCCCGCCGCCATGAGCGGGACCACGAGGATGAGGTAGGAGACGTGCGGGCCGGCGGCCATGAGCCCGAAGAACCCGACGGCTCCCAGGCACAGCCCGGCCAGCATGGTCGGCCGCGTTCCCACGCGGCTCGTCACACGCCCGGACAGCAGAGACGCCACCGACACCAGCAGCCCCTCGGGCAGCAGGGCCAGGCCGGCGGTGGTCGGGCTCATGTGGTCGGTGTTCTGGAAGTACAGGCTGATGACGAACAGCTGCCCGTAGAAGCCGAGGTTGAGAAGCAGCCCGATCGCCGAACCCCCGGAGAAGGCCCGGTCGCGGAACAGCTCCAGGGGCAGCATCGGCCGGGCCGCATGCCGCTCGACGGCCGTGAACGCCGCGACGAGGAGGCCGGCGGCCACCAGGCCGCCGAGGATGACCGGGGAGGCCCAGCCCTCGGTCCGGGCCTCGATGAGCGCGAACGTCAGCGCGACGAGCGCCAGGATCGCCGTCGCCTGGGCGGGCAGGTCGAACCCCGGGCGGCCGTGGCCGCCCGCCGGCGGCACGTGCCGCCGTGCCGTCAGCAGGGCGGCCAGGCCGATCGGCACGTTGACGAAGAAGACGAGCCGCCAGCTCACGGTCTGGGTGAGCACCCCGCCGATCACCGGGCCGGAGGCGGCCGCGATCCCGGCCACGCCGCCCCAGACGCCCACGGCGCGCGCCCGCGCCCTCGGATCGTCGTAGGCCGCGCGGACCAGGGCCAGCGAGCACGGCACCAGGACCGCCGCGGCGACGCCCTGCACCAGGCGGGCGACGACCAGCGTCACCACGCCCGGAGCGAGCCCGCATGCGGCCGAAGCGACGACGAACAGCCCCAGGCCGCCACAGAACACCCGCCGGGCGCCGTACCGGTCGCCGAGGGAGCCGGCCATCAGCAGGAGCGCCGCGAAGGTCAGCGTGTATCCGTCGACCACCCACTGCAGCGCCCCGACCCCTCCCCCGACGTCCCGTCCGAGGGCGGGAAGCGACAGGCTCACCGCCGTCGCGTCGAGGATGACCATGAAGTAGCCGAGGCAGATCGCGGGAAGGGCGAGCCGGGACGGCGCCTGCGGGCGGACGGTGACGTTGACCATGCGTCCAGACTGGCCGCGAAACCCTTCGACGAGCGCCGAAACGTCGCCGTCGCGCCCTACGGGAGTGGGCGGTGACTCAGCCCGCCGCCAGCGTGGCCACGAGGATCGCCTTGATCGTGTGCAGGCGGTTCTCGGCCTGGTCGAAGACGATCGAGGCCTTGGACTCGAACACCTCGTCGGTCACCTCGAGGGCGTCGAGGCCGAACTCCTGGTAGATCTCCTCCCCCACGGCCGTCTCGCGGTCGTGGAAGGCGGGCAGGCAGTGCATGAAGCGTACCGAGGGGTTCCCCGTCGACTCCAGGACGGCCTCGTCGACGCGGTACGGCCGCAGCAGCGCGATGCGCTCGCCCCAGGCGTCGCGCGGCTCGCCCATCGAGACCCAGACGTCGGTGTGCACGAAGTCCACGCCGCGCACGCCCTCGCCGACGTCACCGGTGAGGGTGAGGCGGGCGCCGCTGCGCGCGGCGAGCTCGCGGGCGGCGGCCTGCACCGGCTCGGGCGGCAGCAGTCCGGGCGGCGCGACGATGCGCACGTCCATGCCGAGCAGCGCACCCGCGACGAGCAGGGAGTTGCCCATGTTGTTGCGCGCGTCGCCGAGGTAGGCGTAGGAGATCTCGCCCAGGGGCTTGTCGCTGTGCTCGGTCATGGTGAAGACGTCGCACAGGCTCTGGGTCGGGTGCCACTCGTCGGTAAGGCCGTTCCAGACGGGCACGCCCGCGTGCGCGGCGAGGGTCTCGACGTCGGCCTGGCGGCTCCCGCGGTACTGGATGCCGTCGAACATCCGGCCCAGCACGCGCGCCGTGTCGCGGACCGACTCCTTGTGGCCCAGGTGGGAGCCTGCCGGGTCGAGGTAGGTGGTGTGGGCGCCCTGGTCGTGGGCGGCGACCTCGAACGCGGAGCGCGTGCGGGTGGAGGACTTCTCGAACAGCAGCGCGATGTTGCGGCCCGTCAGGCGCCGTTGCTCGGCGCCCTCGCGCTTGGCCGCCTTCAGCTCCGCCGACAACGTCAGCAGGAAGCGGAACTCTTCCGGCGTGACGTCCAGTTCTTTGACGTAGCTTCGCCCACGCAGCATCTGACCTCCCGAGGAATACACGAGGAACTGTATCGCTATGCGAGCTTCTGAATCAATATTCAAAGCTCACTTCGGGGGTCACCGCTCGGCGACGAGGCGCCGCACCTACACTCGGTGCCATGACACCCCTCGCCGTCGATGTGAACGGCCTGGTCAAGCGCTACGGCACGAACATCGCCGCCGACGGGCTGTCGTTCACCGCCCGGCGCGGCGAGGTCACCGCCCTGCTCGGCCCCAACGGCGCGGGCAAGACGACCACCGTGGAGATCTGCGAGGGCTACCGCCGCGCCGACGGCGGTAGCGTGCGAGTCCTCGGCCTCGACCCGCGTGACCAGGCACTGCGTGCCCGTGTCGGCGTCATGCTGCAGTCCGGCGGCGTGCCGACCGGCACCCGTGCCGGAGAGTACCTCCGCCTGGTCGCCGGCTTCTACGCCGACCCCGTCGACCCCGCCCTGCTGCTCGAACGCCTCGGGCTGGCCGGCGCCGCCCGCACGCCCTACCGGCGCATGTCCGGCGGGCAGCAGCAGCGCCTCGCCCTGGCGGCGGCCGTCGTCGGCCGGCCGGAGCTGGTCTTCCTCGACGAGCCCACCGCCGGCCTGGACCCGCAGGCCCGGCTCGCCACCTGGGAGCTGGTCGAGGAGCTGAGGGCCGCGGGCGTCGCGGTGATGCTGACCACCCACCACATGGACGAGGCCGAGCGCCTCGCCGACCAGGTCGTGATCGTCGATCGGGGCGTGGTGATCGCCGACGGCAGCCCGCCGGAGCTGACCGGGGCCGAACGCCAGCTCCGCTTCCGCGCCCGGCCCGGGCTGGGCCTGGACGAGCTGCTGTCCGCGCTCCCGCCGGCGACCATGGCCAAGGAGTCGCCGGCCGGCCACTACGTCATCGAGGGCGACCTCGTGCCCGAGCTTCTCGCCTCGGTGACCGCCTGGTGCGCCTCGCACGGCGTCATGACCGAGGACCTCCGCATCGAACGCCGCACCCTCGAAGACGTCTTCCTCGAACTCACCGGGCGGGAGCTTCGTTCTTGACCACCACCTTCACGCCGTCGCCGGGGGCGGCGCCGCTACCGCGCATGATCGGCGGCCAGACCGCCTACGAGCTGCGCAACCTCCTGCGCAACGGCGAGCAGCTCCTCCTCACCCTGATCATCCCGGTCGCGCTGCTGGTGCTGTTCGCCTCCGCGCCGCTACTCGACGTCGGCCCGGGCCGGCGCGTGGACTTCCTCGCCCCCGGCATCCTGGCCCTGGCCGTGCTGTCGACCGCGTTCACCGGTCAGGCGATCGGCACCGGGTTCGAGCGCCGCTACGGCGTGCTGAAGCGCCTCGGGGCGACGCCGCTCCCCCGGTCCGGCCTGATCGCGGCCAAGTCGCTGACCGTGCTGCTCGTCGAGCTGCTGCAGACCGTGGTCGTCGGCGCGGTCGCGCTCGCCCTCGGCTGGAGCCCGCACGGAGACCCGCTCGTCGCGGTCCTGCTCGTGCTGGCCGGCACCGCGGCGTTCAGCGGCTTCGGTCTCCTGATGGCGGGCACCCTCCGCGCCGAGGCCACTCTGGCCGCCGCGAACCTCGTCTACCTGCTGCTGCTCGTCCTCGGCGGCGTGGTATTTCCGTTGACAAAGTTCTCCGGCGGGCTACGGTCGATCCTCGAACTGCTACCGATCTCCGCGCTCGCCGACGGCCTGCGGCAGGTGCTGCAGCACGGCGCCGGCCTGCCCGTACGGGACCTCATCGTCCTGCTCGTATGGGCCGTGCTCGGCCTCGCCCTGGCGGCGCGCTTCTTTCGCTGGGAGTGACCGATGGCGCTCGCTGACGCCCAGGGCTCGTACGGCCGGGCGGGCTGGTTCCGCACGCGGACGGGGGCCCTGCGGCCCTCGCTCGGGTCGGTGCCGCCGCCCGCGCTGATCCTGCTCGGCATCGTCTCGGTCCAGGTGGGCGCGGGCCTGGCCAAGAACCTGTTCGCCCGGTCCTCCCCCGACGCCGTCGTGATGATGCGCCTGCTGACCTCGGCGGTCGTCCTCGGCGTGGCGTACCGGTCGTCCCTGCGCGGCCTGCGGCGCCTGCACTCCTGGCGCGACATCGGCGTGGCCACGCTGTTCGGCCTGACGCTGGCCGGCATGAACGCCTGCTTCTACCAGGCCCTGGCACGGCTGCCGTTGGGCATCGCGGTGACCGTGGAGTTCCTCGGCCCCCTGTCGGTGTCCATCCTCGCCTCGCGGCGGCGGCTCGACCTGCTGTGGGCGCTGCTGGCCCTGGGCGGCGTGACCCTGCTGGCCCGCGGCGACGGCGACGTGACGCTCACCGGGGTCGCGTTCGCGCTGCTGGCGGCGGCGGGCTGGGCCTGTTACATCCTGTTGAGCGGCGCGACGGGGCGGCGGTTCTCCGGCTCGTCCGGCCTGGCCGTGGCGAGCATCGTCGGCGCGGTCGTCATGCTGCCGGTCGGCGTCGGCACCGCCGGCGCCAAGCTGCTGGACCCCGAGCTCCTCCTCGTCGCCGCCGGCGTCGGCCTGCTGTCGTCGGTCATCCCCTACACGCTGGAGCTGGAGGCGCTGCGGCGCATCTCGGCACGCCTTTTCGGCATCCTGATGAGCATCGAACCGGCCGTCGCGGCCGTGGTGGGACTCGTGTTCCTGGGCGAGATGCTGTACTGGCGCGAGTGGCTGGCCATCGGCCTGGTGATCACCGCCTGCGTCGGCGCCACCCGCTTCCAGCAGTCCCCGCCCGAAGCCCCCGAAGCCTGACATCCACCGCCTCGACACGCGGTGTCGTGTTCGATCCGGCGCTGCCGATCGGCTGAGACGGCCGTGCGGGTGACCCGGATCCGGGTCACCGCGGGGCACTCATACGATGAGGGGCGTGCGATCCGACAATCCCGTGACGCGGCTCGTCCATGCCGTGTGGCGCCCCACGTCCGCCTCGATGCGGTGGCTCGCCCTCGCCGGGGTGGCCGGTAACGCCCTCATCATGTCCACCGGCGCGGCCGTGCGCGTCAGCGGGTCCGGGCTCGGGTGTCCCACGTGGCCCAAGTGCACCGGTGACAGTCTCGTGCCCACTCACTCGGCCGAGCACGCCGCCGTCAACATGGCGATCGAGTTCGGCAACCGGCTGCTGACCTTCCTGGTGCTGGCCGTCGGCGTGGCGGTCTTCATCGCCGCGGTGCGCCTGTCGCCCCGGCGGCGCGACCTCGTGCGGCTCGCCGTGATCCAGCCGCTGAGCGTCGTCGCCCAGGCCGTGGTCGGCGGCATCGTCGTGCTCACCGACCTGCATCCGGCCGCGGTCGCCGCGCACTTCCTCCTCTCCCCCGCCCTCCTGGCCGCGGCGACCGCGCTGTGGATCCGCGCGAGCGAAGGCGACGCGCCCGCCCGGCGGCTCGTGCGCGGGGAGCTGGTCTGGCTCGCCCGCGCGCTGACCGGCGTGGTCTTCGTACTGCTCGTCGCGGGCACCGTCGTGACCGGCACCGGGCCGCACGCCGGCGACGCGAAGGCACCCCGCTTCGGGTTCCGGATCGAGCAGGTCGCGCAGCTGCACGCCGACATCGTCTGGGCCACGGTCGGCCTGACGTTCGCGCTGCTGCTCGGGCTGCGGCTGACGAACGCGCCACGCCGCGCCCAGCGGTGCGCGCTGGAGTTGCTCGTGGTCGAGCTGGCCCAGGGCGTCATCGGCTATGTCCAGTACTTCACCGGCGTGCCCGGCCCCCTCGTCGTCCTGCACGTGCTCGGTTCGGCGCTGGTGTGGATCGCCACCCTGCGGGTCGCCTTCGCCCTCCGCGAGCGGGGCCCCGTGCCCGCGACCGCGCCGCGCGCCGTGCGGGAGAGCGGGCCGGAGCCCCGGCTCCCGGTCAGCCCCGAAGGCGATCCAGCTCCCACGGGTCGTGCGCGCTGAACACCGAGACCTGATCGCCGCGGTCACGGACCAGCTCGCGCAGCCGCGCCTGCGTGCCCAGCCGCAGGTCATGGTGGACCTCCGAGTTGGTCTGTACGAGATCCAGCACCGGGTGCGGGTGCGGGTCGGCGCTCAGCTCCCGGTGGTAGTAGTACGCGTCGCCGCAGTGCAGCAGCCAGCGATCCCCGCCGTGTACGGCGACTCCGGTGTGACCGGCGGTGTGGCCACCGAGCGGCACGAGGCGGATCTCCGGAGGCAGGCCCTCCGGCTGGACCGAGGTGAACCCGAACCAGTCGTCGCCCTCGGGCGCGTACGTCGCCCAGCGCGGGCCGTGGGCCCAGTGGGCCGGGCGGTAGCGGAAGCTGGGCGCCTCGGCGACCGCCGCCTCCAGCTCCGCGGCGAGCACGTGGACCTTCGCGTCGGGGAAGTCCGGCAGCCCGCCGCAGTGGTCCACGTCGAGGTGGGTCACGATGACGTGCCGTACGTCGCCGGGTGAGTGGCCCAGCCGGGCGATCTGGCGTACGGCGGTCTCCTCCTCGTCCAGCACGGGCTCGGCCATGGTGACCCAGTCCGCGCCGAGGGTCGCGTCCGGGTCGCGTACGTCGCCGAGGCCGAGGCCGGTCTCGACCAGGACCAGGCCGTCGGCGTCGGTCTCGACCAGCAGGCAGTGGTTGACGGCGTGCGCGGGCGGCGGGCCGTCGTAGGTGGCCTCGATCGTCCGGACCGAGCCGCAGTTCAGGTGATGGATCTTCATGGCGGGTAGTCTGCGACTTGAAGTGCGATTCAAGTCAAGGAGGCGGGATGAGCGAGGCGCTGCTGGACATCGCCGAGGTGGCCGAGCGTTCCGGCCTGGCGCCGTCGGCGCTGCGGTTCTACGAGAAGAAGGGCCTGATCGCCCCGGCCGGCCGCAACGGCCTGCGGCGCACGTACCGGCCCGACGTGCTCGACCGCCTCGCGCTGGTCTCCTGCGCCCGCAGCGCGGGTTTCACCGTCGCGGAGATCGGCCGGTTCCTCGTGGCCACTCCGGGCGACACCGACCTGCGCGCCCGGATGGCCGTCAAGGCCCGAGAGCTGGAGGAGGACATCGCCCGGCTGACGCGGATGCGCGACGGCCTGCGGCACGCCGCCACCTGCGCCCACGAGACGCTCGTGGAGTGCCCGGACTTCAAGCGCGCCTTCGCGGGCCCGCCTCAGCCGGTGCCGAGGTAGTCGCGGAGCCGCTCCAGCGGCCAGGTGTTGACGACGTCGTCCGGCGTCAGCCAGCCGCGCTGCGCCGTGCCGACGCCGTACCGCAGGTTGGCGAAGTGCCCGGTCGCGTGGGCGTCGCTGTCGATGGAGAACCTCACCCCGTACCGCAGCGCGCGGCGGATCAGGTCGGCGGGCAGGTCGAGCCGGTCGGGGAACGCGTCGATCTCCACGACCGTACGGTGGCGGGCGCAGGCCTCGAACACCGCGTCCCAGTCGCAGTCGACGGGCTCGCGGCGCCCGATCAGACGGGCGGTGGGGTGTCCGAGGACGTGGACGCCGGGGTTCTCGACGGCGCGGACGATCCGGCGGGTCATCGTCTCGCGGTCCTGGGTGAACAGCGAGTGCACCGACGCCACGCAGATGTCGAAGCCGGACAGGAACTCCTCCGGCCAGTCGACCTCGCCGTCGGCGTCGATGTTCAGCTCGGTGCCGTGCAGCAGCGTGAGGCCCGGGTAGCGCTCGCCCAGCGCGTGCACGGCCTCCCGCTGGGCGAGCATCTTCTCGTCGGTCATGCGCTGCATGAACAGGTTCGGCGCGTGGTCGGTGATGGCGAAGTACTCCCACCCCTGGGCCGCCGCGGCGGCGACCATCTCCTCCAGCGGGGCGATGCCGTCGGTCAGGTCGGTGTGACTGTGCAGGTCACCGCGTAGGTCGGCGAGCTGGATCAGGCGCGGCAGCGTGCCCTTGAGCGCGGCCTCGATCTCGCCGCCGTCCTCCCGGAGCGTCGGCGGCACCCACGGCAGCCCGAGGCGCTCGTAGACCTCCTCCTCGGTCGCGGACACGACGAGCTCGCCGCTCTCCACGTCGAACAGGCCGTACTCCGACAGCTTCAGCCCGGCGCGTACGGCGATCTCGCGGGTGCGGACATTGTGCGCCTTGGAGCCGGTGAAGTACTGCAGGGCCGCGCCCCAGGACTCGCCTGGGACGACGCGCAGGTCGACCTGGAGGCCCTTGGTCGTACGGATGGAGGTCTTGGTGTCCCCGCGCGCGATCACCTCGGAGACGAGCGGGAGGGCGGCGAACGCCTCCATGAGCGGAGCGGAGTCGACCGCGGCGGCGAGGATGTCGACGTCGCCGATGGTCTCCCGCGACCGCCGCAGCGACCCGGCGTACTCACAGCGCTCCGCGAGCGGCGACAGCGCGGCGACGACCTCCTCGGCCACCTCCATCGCCACGTCGATCAGTACGCGGTCGCCGGCGCGCTTCATCAGCTCGATGCCGTGGAGGATGTTCTCCTCGGTCTTGGCGCCGAACCCCTTGAGCCCCTCCAGCCGCCCCGCCGGGATCGCCTCGGCGAGCTCGTCGACGGAGGAGATGCCGAGGTCCTCGTACAGGACGAGCGCCTTCTTGGGCCCGAGCGTGG
Organism: Actinoallomurus oryzae; assembly: GCF_039541955.1. Classification (NCBI taxonomy): domain Bacteria; kingdom Bacillati; phylum Actinomycetota; class Actinomycetes; order Streptosporangiales; family Thermomonosporaceae; genus Actinoallomurus; species Actinoallomurus oryzae. The sequence goes on from NZ_BAABHF010000079.1 coordinate 24,284, forward strand.
GGATGGCGGTCAGGGCGCGCACCCCGGCCGGGATCTTGGCCCGGACGGCCTCGAGCTGGCGGATCATCCCGGTCTCGCGGTGGTCGAGGATCTTCTTGGCGATGGCCTCGCCGACGTTGGGGATCTGCCGCAGCCCCTTGAGGTCGAGGGTCGACACGTCCTCGGCGTAGCCGGCGATGGACCGGGCCGCCTTCTCGTAGGCGCGCACCTTGTACGCCGCCTCACCGGTGATCGAGAGCAGGTCCGCGAACTCCTGGAAGAGCTCGGCGACCTCGTCGTTGGGGCGCCCCATGCCACCGATCCTAATGAAGGTCCGCCGGCCCGCCATGTTCACCGGGACGGGGCTTGGCCCTGGCGAGCGTCAGGCTCGCTCGCAGGCCCGGGCCGGCCTGGGGTTTCGCCGAGCCGCTGGACGGCGAGGCGTGCGGCGGCGATCCCGACCTCGGCGAGCAGCCCGGGCGCGGCGGACCGGTCCGTGGCAAGGCTCAGGGGTCGCCGCGGCTGACGGCCGGGCGGTCGTGCCCTGTCGTCCCGGGCAGGTCCACGGCTCCGGTGCGGTGCGTGCGCAGGGCGCTCTGGTGCCATCGCACCGCAGCGCGCCGGCCGGGCCAGGTCTGGTCGAGGAGGCTCCGCACTCGGCGTTCGGCGTCGGACTTCCGCTCACGGGGGCCGCATGCGGCGGCGATCTGGATGAGTTCATGCCCGGGCGGGGCCAAGGCGGGGTCGGCGAGGCTGTAGCGGGCGGCGTAGATCCGGGCGTCCAGGTCCATGACCCGGAACCAGTCCGGGCCGTTCTCGGTCCGCAAGCCCAGGTCGACGGTTGCCACGCGGGCGCTGGGCCAGGTGAGCGATCTGTCGCCGGTCAGCCGGCACGCTGTGGCGAAGCTGGTGGCCAGAATCGTAGGGCCCGCGGGCAGGGCGGGCATCTGTGTCCGGGTACGAATCCGTGCCGGAGCAGCCAGGCGCGGAACGATTCCCCTGCCGGCGCCTCGGCGGGCAACGCGGCGACGGCCTCGCTGAGTCCGGCCGGCCACGGCCCGAGGCGGCCTCCGGTCCGGGTGAGGCCGGACCGGGGTGGCGCCGTCACGATGGGCGGCGTGAGACCGCGGCGCTCCAACCACATCCACCACGGTCCGTCCACGTAAATCGCGTGGGGCCCGGCGTTGGCCCGGAAGTGAGCCGCCAGCGAGCGTGCTCGCCCACCTGGCCGGGAATGCGCCTCGGCGACGGTCACCCGCCAACAGCGTTCGGCCGCCTCGACGGCGGCGGTGCGCACGGATCGCCCTGGCGACGGCCGACGATGCGACGCAGGAGGCCCTGCCGGCGATCTTCCGGGGCCTGCCTTCGCTACGTGCCCCTGGCAACCGTCAACAACGCTCGTGATCAATACAACCAGCCGGTCAGGGGGCGTACTTCATCACGTGGTCGTGGAGCATGCGGCCCACGCGGGGGTCGGCGCGACGGAAGGCGTCGGCGATCTCGATGTGCTCGGCGGTCTTGCCGCACAGCTCGGTGTCGTGGCGGCGGACCGACAGGGTGGTCCAGATCTCGATGCCCAGCGACTCCCAGACCTCGCGCAGCAGGCGGTTGCCCGCGGCGTCGACGATCTCGCGGTGGAAGGCGATGCTGTGCCGCATCACGTCCGGGCCCTCCGCCGTGGCCAGGCGTTCGATGTGCTCCTCCAGGGCCTCCACCCGGCCGGCCAGATGCGGGGCGGCGAGCTCGGCCGCGGTCTCCTCCAGACCCGCGCGCACGGGGAAGAACTCCGCGAAGTCGACCTCGGTGAACTCCCGGACGCGCGCGCCGCGGTTGGGCATCGTCTCGACCAGCCGCAGCGCCTCCAGCTGCCGCAGCGCCTCGCGGACCGGCGCCTGACTGACCCCCAGTTCGGCGGCGATGCGACGCTCGACGATACGCTCGCCGGGCTGGAGTTCCCCCGACGTGATGCGGTCGATGAGGACCTGCCGGATCTGGTCCCCGAGGCCGGTGCGGACCAGGGCCGGGGCGTTGAGAGCGTTCACGCTCGTCAATCGTAGATGACCGCCGTTCGGAGGGCACCGGCGACTGAACTATGATCGATCATTGATCGGTGCTGATCTCTTGGCGCACGTCGTGGTCACCCCAGGGCGCGCCGCCTGCGTACGAAGGGAAGACCTCGATGGCTGACACCGACACGAGGAGCCCGGCGCGTTCCCGCCGGACGCGAAGGTCCAAACCACGGCCCGAGACCCTCGTCGCCTACTACCGGCAGATGCTGCTGATCCGCCGCTTCGAGGAACGCGCGGCGCGGGCGTACACCGAGGCCAAGATCGGCGGGTACTGCCACCTCAACCTCGGCGAGGAGCCCACGATCACCGGCCTCATGGCCGCGCTCGAGCCCAGCGACTACCTGTTCACGAACTACCGCGAGCACGGTTACGCCCTCGCCCGCGGCATCGAGGCCCGCCGCGTCATGGCCGAGCTGTACGGGCGCAGCACCGGCGTCTCCAAGGGCTGGGGCGGGTCGATGCACCTGTTCGACACCGGCACGCGGCTGCTCGGCGGGTACGGCATCGTCGGCGGCCAGCTTCCCCTCGCCACCGGCGCCGCGCTGGCCATCTCCTACCGGGGCGGCGACGAGGTCGTCATGTGCCAGATGGGCGACGGCACCACCAACATCGGCGCCTTCCACGAGTCGCTGAACATGGCCGCGCTGTGGGACCTGCCGATCGTCTACGTCGTCATCAACAACGGCCTCGGCATGGGCACCACGGTCGACCAATCCTCCGCCGAGCCCGAGCTGTACCGGCGCGCCGCCGCGTACCGCATCGAGGGCGCGCGCGTGGACGGCACCGACGTGATCGCGGTACGCGAGGCGGCGCACGCCGCCATCGAGCGGGCGCGCGAGGAGAAGAAGCCGTTCCTGCTGGAGACGACGAGCCCGCGGCTGCGGGGCCACTCGGTCGTCGACCCCGCGCGCTACCGGACCGCCGAGGAGAAGGAGCAGCTCAAGGCCGCCGACCCGCTCGCGCGCTTCGCGCTGGAGCTGGAGGAGAGCGGCGTCCTGGACGCCGAGGCGCGCGAGAAGCTCGACGCCGAGGTCAAGGCCGAGGTCGACGACGCGGCGGCGTTCGCCGACGACAGCCCGCACCCCGACGTGTCCACCCTGTTCGACTACACGTACGCGACGCCGGTGCCGGGCGAGTCCCGCCGCCTGCCCGCCGACCCGGTCTTCTGAAGGAGCCCCGATGGCCACCGTCACCTACCGCCAGGCCCTGCGGGACACGCTCCGTGCCGAGATGCTGCGCGATGAGGACGTCTTCCTCATGGGCGAGGAGATCGGCGTCTTCGAGGGCTCGTACAAGATCACCGAGGGGCTGCTGAAGGAGTTCGGGCCCCGGCGAGTACGCGACACCCCGATCGCCGAGGAGGGCTTCGTCGGCGCCGCGATCGGCGCGGCGATGCTCGGGCTGCGGCCCGTCGTCGAGATCATGACGATCAACTTCTCGCTGCTCGCCCTCGACCAGATCGTCAACCACGCGGCCAAGATCTACGGCATGTTCGGCGGTCAGTGCAGCGTGCCGATGGTGATCCGCACGCCCGGGGGCGGCGGGCAGCAGCTCGGCGCCACCCACTCGCAGAACGTCGAGCTGTTCTACTCCTTCATCCCCGGTCTTAAAGTTCTGGCTCCCAGCACGCCGGCCGAGGCCTCGGCGATGCTCAAGGCCGCGATCCGCGACGACGACCCGGTGCTGTTCCTGGAGAACCTGGCGCTCTACAACACCAAGGGCGAGGTGCCCGACGACGTCACGCCCGCGGAGATCGGCCGGGCCGCCGTCACCCGCGAGGGCACCGACATCACGATCATCGCCTACTCGCGCATGGCCCACGTCGCCGCCGAGGTCGCCGAGAAGCTCGCCGCCGACGGCGTCTCCGCCGAGGTCGTGGACCTGCGCAGCCTGCGCCCCCTGGACCGCGAGACGGTCGTCGCCTCGGTCCGCCGTACGGGCTGCGCCGTGATCGCCGAGGACGACTGGCTCACGTACGGAATCGGCGCCGAGATCGCCGCCACGATCCAGGAGGGTGCCTTCGACTGGCTCGACGCGCCCGTCCGCCGGGTGGCGATGGCCGAGGTCCCGCTCCCCTACTCCAAGCCCCTGGAACTCGCCGCGCTGCCGTCGGCCGAGTCCCTCGTCACCGCCGTACGCGACACGCTCGCCGCCACCGGCCGCCGTTAGGAAGACCATGTCCGAGATCCTCATGCCCCGCCTGTCCGACACCATGGAGGAAGGCGTCGTCAGCTCGTGGCACAAGAAGCCCGGCGACAAGGTCTCTGTCGGTGACTCGCTCGTCGACATCGAGACCGACAAGGCCCTGATGGAGTACGAGGCGTACGAGGACGGTGTCCTCGGCGAGATCCTCGTGCCCGAGGGCGCCACCGCGACCATCGGTACGCCGATCTCGGTGCTGGTCACGCACGGCGCGGCCCCGGCGGACGCCACGGCCGGAGCCCCTGCCGCGGCGCCCGCCGAAGCCC
>NZ_BAABHF010000080.1:0-2894 GCF_039541955.1 Actinoallomurus oryzae
CGGGGGTCGCCCCCCGGAAAGACACCGCGGGCCCCGGCGAAGCCGCCGAAGGCGGTGAGCATGCGGACCCGCCACGCTTAAGCCGGTGTGGTGGTCGCCTCGCGGCGAAGGCACAACGCGGCTCCTGCTCCGGCGAAAGGCCGGACGGTATTCCGCGAAGGCGATAGGTGCGGCCCGGGGACACATGCCACACCGGCATCACCAGCGTAACCCCTTTCCCGCGATGCGTATTCCACCTCCGCCGTGTCGCCGGCCGTGCGGAAGCGGGTCACGGCCCCGTCGGCGGGAAGCAGGCTCCATGATCATGGACATCACTCTGTGTAACTGATTTGATTCACAGAGTCACAACCGGGGTCAAGTCTCGGGCAGAACGGACCAAAGGAGCGATACCAATGTCCAAACTCCGCAGCTCACTCTGCGTCACGGCCATGGCCGCCGGGTTGGCTTTCGCGGGCGGCGCGGCTGCCGGTACCGCACAAGCGGTCACTGCCCAGCCCATCGACCGGCACGGTGCGCACCAGCGGGCTGACGCGATCTTCCGGCCGCCGGTCACGCTGTACCGCAACCAGGCTTTGACCTCGGGGAACGGCCGGGCCATCCTCCGGTTGCAGGAGGACGGCAACTTCGTGCTCTACAAGGACGGCCGGCCGGTATGGCAGGCGCCGAACGCGTGGAGCCGCGGGGTCTCGGCGGTCTTCCAGGAGGACGGCAACTTCGTCGTCTACGCCAGCGGCGGTACGCCGGTCTGGGCATCGAACACCTGGCACCGGGGCGCGTACCTCGCGGTGCAGGATGACGGCAACGTCGTCATCTACAACAGCAGCAGGCAGCCGGTCTGGGCGACCAACACCGGAGACTGACCGCAATCCTCCGGCCCGTCACGCGGCCCGGGCGCCCTTCCACGGGCGGCCGGGTCCGCTCGCTCCTGAGACCCGAACACGCGGGGACCACGTCGTCGGCGCCCCGGTCGGCCATCACGTACCGTGGCGTGCGGAAGCCGACATAAAGGGAGGTCAGGGGTGTGACGGCGCTGATTCCGCGGCCACGGGCGCAGGTGGCGCCCGGGGCGGTGCACGTTCCGGGCTGGCTGGCCGAGGACGAGCAGCGGCGGCTGCTCGACGCCTGCCGCGAATGGGCCCGCCCGCCGGCCGGGATGCGGCACACCCGCCTGCCGGGCGGCGGCGTGATGTCCGTGCGCACCGTTTGCCTCGGCTGGCACTGGGTGCCCTACCGCTACCAGCGCACGGCCGACGACGGCGCCCCGGTCAAGCCGTTGCCCGCCTGGCTCGCCGACCTCGGCCGGCGCGCCGTCGCCGCCGCGTACGGTGACGACGGCGGCTACCGGCCCGACATCGCGCTGGTCAACTTCTACGACGCCGAGGCCCGCATGGGCCAGCACCAGGACAGGGACGAGCGCAGTCTCGCGCCCGTCGTCTCGCTCAGTCTCGGCGACACGTGCGTCTTCCGCTTCGGCAACACCCGTGACCGGGGGCGGCCCTGGAGCGACGTCGAACTGGAGTCGGGCGACCTGTTCGTGTTCGGCGGGGAGTCCCGGCTGGCCTACCACGGCGTGCCCAAGACCCTGCCCGGCACGGCGCCGCACCACCTGGGCCTGCGCGGACGCCTCAACCTGACCCTGCGCGAGTCGGGCCTGGGGCCGGACGGCGGCGCGGCGTGAGCGCACCGCGGTTCGCCGGCGCGCCCCGTCGCGTTGAGGTGGTGTTCAGGATCGTCGTGTTGACTGACCCGGTCATCCATTGTCGAGCCCAGGGTTCCCCGTTTTGACCACCCTCGCCTCGGTCGGCACCGCACCGCCCGCACGCTCGTGTACGGCCGGCCGTGACCCCTACTTCGACAACGCCAAGTTCCTCGCGGTCGTGCTCGTGGTGATCGGCCACGCCTGGGAGCCGCTGCGGGCCGCGAACGTCGGCGGGCGCGTGCTCGAGGCGGCCCAGACGTTCGTCTATGCGTTCCACCTGCCGGTCTTCATCGTCATGTGCGGGTACTTCTCCCGCGGGTTCACCGCCGGGCGCGACCGCACCCGCAAGCTCGTCGCCGCGATCGTCGTCCCGTACGTGATCTTCAGCGTGGCGTATCCGCTGTGGGCCGGCCTGCTCGCCGGCGACCACGTCGGCTGGGACCCGCTCGAACCGTACTACCTGACCTGGTTCATGCCCGCGCTGCTGCTGTGGCGGCTGTCGACGCCGCTGTGGCAGCAGATCCGCTATCCCGTCACGGCCGCGCTGGTGATCTCGATGCTCGCCGGCTTCATCACGCTGCCGAGCATGCTCAACGCCGCGCAGGTGCTGTCGTTCCTGCCGTTCTTCGTCGTCGGGCTCACGCTGCGGCCGCACCACTTCGCGTTCCTGCGGCGCCGCGCGATGCGCGCCGGCGGCGCGGCGCTGCTGGTGCTCGGCGGGGTGGCCGCCTACGCCGTCGCGCTGACCGTGGACCCCGAATGGGTGCACTGGCGGCGCAGCTTCGGGCAGCTCGGCGTCGGCGCGCCCGCGGGCGTGGGGTTCCGGCTGCTCGCGCTGGCCTCGGCCGTCGCGCTGACCGTGGGTTTCCTGGCCGTCGTGCCGGGCCGCCGCACGTGGTTCACCCGCTTCGGGTCCGCGAGCATGTACGTCTACCTGCTGCACGGCTTCGTCACCCTGTTCCTGTCCTACCAGGGCTGGTACTACCGGATCTCCGGAGCCGAGGTCGCGCTGGTGACCGTCGGCTGCGCGGCGTTGGCCGTGGTGCTGGCCAGCGGTCCCCTTCGCGGAGCGTTCCGGTGGGCGGTCGAACCCCGGCTGGACTGGCTCTTTCATCCGCGCGTGCCCCCACCGGCCGGCGCGGTGCCGCGTCCGGCCGGCGCGGCCGAACACGGGCCCCCGGCCGCGCCGGGCCGC
>NZ_BAABHF010000081.1:0-24556 GCF_039541955.1 Actinoallomurus oryzae
GCACCGGTCTTCTTCTCAAAGGCCGACAACACCTTCTCGAAGTTCTGCTGCTCCACCCCCGTCCACTTCGCCGCGACCTCGATGGTCACACCCTTCAGCTCCTGACCCCCAGCACCAGAGCTGGACGAGTCGGAAGGCTTGTCGTCGCCACCGCAGGCCGCGGCCGACGCCAGCAGCCCGGCCGCGGCCACCGCGGCCGTCCATCGCGTGCTGATCCTCATCGGTCTTCCTTCCTGGCGTCGTCGCCGGGGTCATCGCCGGTCGCGTCACCGGCCGGTGCGGGCGCGTCCGCGGCGGCCTCCTCCGCGGTGGGCTCCTCCGCGGCAGGCGCTTCGGGTCCGGTGCCGCCGGCGGCCTCGTCGCCCCAGATCGCCGCGCTCGTCTCCAGGTCGAAGAAGTGCAGCCGGGCGGTGTCGACGCGCACCTCGACGGCGTCGTCGACCTTGACCTGCGTACGGGGGCTGAAGCGTGCCACCACGACGGTGTGCGGCGTCTCCAGCGTGCCGAGCACGTCGGTGCCGGCGTCGCGGGCGAGCTCCTTGGTGTCCTCGGTCACGACCGTGGAGGTCTCCAGCCCGAAGTGCACGAGGACGTCGGAGCCCATCGCCTCGACCAGCTCGGCGGTCGAGGTGAGCCGGTTGCCGTCGGTCGCCTCGCTGAGCCGGGCGTCCTCCATGTCCTCGGGCCGGATACCGACGACGAGGGAACGGCCGATGTAGTCGCGCAGCGCGGGCCTGCGCTCCAGGACCTCGGGGCCGACGCGGAGCTCCTGCCCGCCGATCTTCAGCCGCAGGTCGGCCGCGGTGCCGGTCAGCTCTCCCTGCAGGAGGTTCATCGCCGGGGAGCCGATGAAGCCGGCGACGAACAGGTTCGCCGGCCGGTCGTACAGCTCCTGGGGCGGCGCGACCTGCTGCAGCTCGCCCTTCTTCATCACCGCGACCCGGTCGCCGAGGGTCATCGCCTCGGTCTGGTCGTGGGTGACGTAGATCGTGGTGACGCCCAGGTCGCGCTGGATGCGGGCGATCTCGGCGCGCATCTGCACGCGCAGCTTGGCGTCGAGGTTGGACAGCGGCTCGTCCATCAGGAACGCCTGCGGCTCGCGGACGATCGCCCGGCCCATGGCGACCCGCTGCCGCTGACCGCCGGACAGGTTCCGCGGCCGGCGGTCGAGGTAGTCCTCCAGGCCCAGCGTGCGGGCGGCCTCCTCGACCCGCTTGCGGATCTCCGCCTTGGGCACCTTGCGCAGCGTGAGCCCGAACCCGATGTTCTGCCGGACCGAAAGGTGCGGGTACAGGGCGTAGCTCTGGAAGACCATGGCGACGTCACGGTCGCGCGAGGGCACCCGGTTGACCACCCGGCCGCCGACGCTCACCGTGCCCTCGGAGATCTCCTCCAGGCCGGCGACCATTCGCAGCGCCGTCGTCTTGCCGCAGCCGGACGGTCCCACGAGAACGAGAAACTCACCGTCCGCGATGTTCAGATTCAGATCGTCGACGGCACGAGTGCCGTCCGGATATACCTTGCCGACCCCGGCCAGGACGACCTGTGCCACCGCGCCTCCTCAACCAATATCCCGGCACGCAAAAGAACGCGTGCCAGTTGTCCTACTCCCCCTTTTACGGAGGCCGCAAGATATCCGGTCGGAGAACGCGCTTCGTAAAGAGATCGTTATCTTGGGTGGGTCAAGGCGCGGCCGATGACGACGCGCTGAACCTGATTGGTTCCCTCGACGATCTGCAGGACCTTCGCCTCGCGCATATAGCGCTCGACCGGAAAGTCACTGACGTATCCATAGCCGCCGAGCACCTGGACCGCGTCGGTGGTCACGCGCATCGCCGTGTCGGTCGCGAACAGTTTGGCCATCGCGGCCTGCGTGCCGTACTCCAGCCCGGCGTCGCGGCGGCGCGCGGCGCTCAGGTACAGCGACCGCGCCGCCTCCACGCCCGTCGCCATGTCGGCGAGCAGGAACCGCAGCCCCTGGAACTCCCCGATGGGCCGGCCGAACTGGCGGCGTTCGCGCGTGTACGCCACCGCCGCGTCGAGGGCCGCGCGGGCGACCCCCACGGCGCACGCCGCGATGCCCAGGCGGCCGCCGTCGAGGGCGGACAGCGCGATCGGGAACCCCTGGCCCTCCCCGCCGACCAGGTCGTCGGCGGGCACCCGCACGTCGTCGAAGCTCACCTGCGCGGTGGGAGAGGAGCGCAGGCCCATCTTCCTCTCCGGCGGTGCCGCGGAGATGCCCTCGCCGGCCGCGCCGACCTGCAGGCAGGACACCCCGCGGCTCTTGTCGGGCCCGGTGCGGGCGAAGACGGTGTAAAAGTCGGCACGGCCGCCGTGGGTGATCCACGCCTTGGTGCCGTGCAGCCGGTAGACGTCGCCGTCACGCTCGGCCCGGGTGGTCAGCGCCGCGGCGTCCGACCCGGAGTGAGGTTCGGACAGGCAGTACGCGCCGAGCGTCTCGCCGCCCAGCATGTCCGGCAGCCACCGCTCGCGCTGGGCGGCCGTGCCGTACCGCGCGACCGGGAAGCAGGCGAGCGTGTGCACGCTCACGCCCAGGCCGACGGCGAGCCAGCCGGCCGCCAGCTCCTCGATGACCTGCAGGTACACCGCGTACGGCTGCCCGCCGCCGCCGTACTCCTCGGGGTAGGGCAGGCCGAGCAGCCCGGCGCGGCCGAGCGTGCGGAAGACCTCGCGGGGGAACCGCCCGGCCTCCTCTTCGGCGGCGGCGCGCGGCGCGAGCTCGGCCGCGACCAGGTCGCGGGTCAGGTCGAGAAGATCATGGGCCTCCGGCGTCGGCAGGTCGCGTTCGACGCTCGTCTCCGCAGGGCTCATCGTCCATCCGCCTCCCCGTCCCTCCTCGACGCTGAAGAGGAACTCAGGAAAATACTAGGACGTCCGACTAACCGGCTTCGCCGCCGCCCGCGCCGGCCGCCGCGAGCACGCTCCGAGCCGGAACGCCGTGCGGCGGAGACGGCGGACCGGTCCGGCCGGCGGCGGGCCGTGCGGCGCCGCCGGGGCGCCGCACGGCGTCCCGTCAGGCGTCGACGATGACCAGGTCGCGCGTCACGCCGTTGACGCTCTCGTGACCGTCGGCGGTGCACACGACGATGTCCTCGATGCGCGCGCCGTGCGGGCCGGGGTAGATGCCCGGCTCGATGGAGAAGGCCATGCCCACGTCGAGCGGCTCGGTGTTGCCCGCGACGATGTAGGGATCCTCGTGGGTCTCCAGGCCGATGCCGTGGCCCGTACGGTGGATGAAGAGCTCGCCGTAGCCGGCCGCGGCGATGATGTCGCGGGCGGCGGCGTCGACGGCCTCCGGAGTGACGCCGGGGCGCACGGCGGCGCGGGCGGCGGCCTGCGCCTCCTGGAGCACGGAGTAGTAGGCGCGGAAGTCCGCGGGCGCCTCACCGACCGCGTACGTGCGCGTGGAGTCCGAGCAGTAGCCGCTCGGCATGGTGCCGCCGATGTCGACCACCACCGGGTCGCCCGGCTGGATCACGCGGTCGGACAGCTCGTGGTGCGGGCTGGCGCCGTTGGGCCCGGAGCCGACGATGACGAAGTCGGTGACCGCGTGCCCCTCGGCGACGATGGCCTCGGCGATGTCGCGGCCGACCTCGCGTTCGGTGCGGCCCGCCTTGAGCAGGCCCGGCACGAGCCGGTGCACGCGGTCGATCGCCGCTCCCGCCTCGCGCAGCGCCTCGACCTCGGCGTGGCTCTTGCGCATCCGCAGCTCGCGCAGGACCGTGCCGGCGGGGACCTGTTCGGCGCCCGGCAGCGCGGCGCGGAACCGCAGCGCCATGACCGCCCACATGCGGTCGGCGACTCCGACGCGTGACACGTCGCGGGGCAGCCGGGAGGCCACGAGCGCGAACGGGTCGTCGGTCTCGTCCCAGGGAACCATCTCCAGGCCGAGCTCGCCGGCCGGCGACGCCTGCGCCGCCGGCAACTCCAGCCGGGGCACGACCAGGAACGGGTCGCCGGCGGCCGGCATGACGAGACACGTCAGGCGTTCGAGCTGGATGGCGTCGTAGCCGGTGACGTAGCGCAGGTCGGGCCCTGGCGTCAGGAACACCGCGCCCAGGCCCGACGCGGCGACCGCCTGCCGCGCCCGTGTCAGACGCTCGGGCTCGAAAGCTGATTTCGCACTGGTCAACGTGCCACCTCTCCTTGTTGCGGGCCTGCCGGAAATCTACCCGTCCCGGCGGACGCCGACCGCTCCGGTGCGAGGCGGGGGAATCGCCGATGCCGGTGACCTCGGGCGCAGGAGGTGGCCAGGAATGATCGCTGTTCGCGATCGCTTCATCGCGGAGGGTATGAATCGCTAGGATATGGTCCACGGCTCACCCGAGGTGAGCGCGTCCGCCAGATGCTGCTTCGTATCCGCCACGACCCCCGGAAACCAGGTTCGGTCCCCCTTCCGCCGCCCCGGAGCCACTACTGTGAGTGTCCGTCCGGGTGCAGACGATCACCTCGAAAGCGGTCACATGGGCATCCCTCACGACCACGACGGCTCCGGGGTCGAGCGTGCCGCCAGCTTGGCGGACACCGTCGACCGGCTCCGGGCAGAGCTCGAGCAGACGCACGCCGTCGCCCGCCGCACGGCCATTCTCGAACAGGCGAAGGGCCTGCTCGCCGAGCGGCTCGGCTGCGGCGTCGCCGCCGCCCACACCCATCTTCTGGAGATCGCACGCGACAGCGGGATCTCCCCCGAGGTCGCCGCGCGCTTACTGCTGACCCCCGAGCCCGGCGGCGAGGACGCCCCCTCTCCCGGCGTCCTGTCCGTCCTGTCCCCCGGCGTGCCGGACACCGACCTCGCCGCCCGCCTGCGCGCCCGCGCACGGCCACGGGTGACGCCGTCGCCCGGCCCCGCGCCGCCGGCCGCCGACGACCCGGCGGCGCAGCACGAACAGACCCAGCGCATCGGCAACCTCGGCTGGGGGCTGTGGGACCTGACCGGCGGCCGGATCCACTGGTCCGACCGGCTCTACCGCATCTTCGGACGCGATCCGGCCGAGGGCCCGCTGCCCCTCGAACGCCTGGCCGAGCGGGTCGTTCCCGCCGACGTGCCGCTGGTCGTCCACCTGGTCCGCACGCTGCTCGACGGCACCGAGAAGGTCGACAACGAGATCCGTGTCCTGCGGGGCGAGGAGACCCGCGACGTACGGTTCATGGGGGAGCCGGTCCTGGACGCCTACGGCACGCCCGCCGCCGTGCGGTGCGTCTGCCAGGACGTCACCCGCTGGCGCCTCGGCGAGCGGGCGCTCAAGGCCTCCCGCGTACAGCTGGAGCGCCGTCTGATCGCCGCCGAGCGTCACCAGGCGATCGAGATGCAGCGGTCGATCCTCCCCCTGCCCGAGGGCATCGTCGAGAAGCCGGGGCTGCGCGCGGCCGTGCGCTACCTGCCGGCGGGTCACTCGGCGCGGGTCGGCGGCGACTGGTACGAGACGACCGCCATCGACGGCGAGGGAGTCTTCCTCGCCATCGGCGACGTGTCCGGGCACGGCCTGAACGCCGCCGCGGCGATGGCCCGGCTGCGCAACGGCCTGAGCGGGCTGGCGTTCTCCGGCGCGCCGCCGGACCGGCTGCTGGGCTGGCTCAACCGGCTGACGCTGCACTGGCCGACGTCCCTGACCGCCACCGTGCTGGCGGGCCGGTACGACCCGGACGAGCGCACGCTCACCTGGGCCCAGGCGGGTCACCTGCCACCCGTGCTGATCCGCGAGGGCAAGGCCGTCACGCTCGACCCGCCGGAGGGCATCCTGCTCGGCGCGATGCACGAGCCGGAGTTCGCGGTGGAGACGACCTCGCTGGAGCCGGGCGACCTGCTGCTGCTCTACACCGACGGCCTCATCGAACGCCGGGAGCGCTGCCTGCAGGAGGGCCTGGACCTGCTGGTCCACGCGGCGGCCACCACCGGCTCCGGCGACCCGGAGGGCGTGCTGGACCACGTCCTGGAGGCCTTCGGCGCCCCCAACCCCAACGACGACACCTGCGTGGTCGCCATCCAGATCGAGTGACTCCGGCACGCCGCGGCCGGGGCCCGTCACGGCGTCCTCGTTCGTGGCCCGTGGTGTCCGGTCGGCGCCTCGCACGGCGGAGGAGGGAGCCGACCCGGTTCGCCGGCCGGCGACGGGCCGAGTGCCCGCGCGATCCCCCACCGCCCGCCGAGGGCGCGGGACGAGGGCCGCGCGCCGTAGGGCGGCGGGGCCTTGAGACAGACCACTAACCGGCCGCGGCCGGCTCGTCGGGGCCGGTCGGCGCCCGAGCCGCATCGGCCGCCTCGTCGGGCCGGCCGGTGTCGGCGACCGCCGGGGGAACGGTCTGGGCCCACTCGGCCCAGTCGGCCAGCGCCTGGTACATCCGGATCGCCGCCTCCACGGCCACGCGCATCGACTTGGTCTGCATGCTGTCGCCGAAGTCGCCGCGGTCCTTGGCCGCCGCGTACGTCCGTGCCAGGGCGGCGGTCTCGGCGAAGAACCGCTGCTCGCGCCGCAGGTGTTCGCGCAGCGCGTCCGGCTCCATGAGCCAGAAGAAGAACGACCGCAGCACCGACTCGCTGCGCAGGGTGTGGTCGACGTCGCCCTCGGCCAGCCAGCGGCGTACCTCGGCCAGGCCGGTGTCGGTGATCCGATACGCCTTCCGGCCCCGCGGGCCGCGGCTGTCCACCTCGATCATCCCGGCGCCGGCGAGCCGTGACAGCTCGGCGTAGATCTTCGGGTGCTGGGCCGGCCACACCGGGCCGAGGGCCTCCTCGAAGCGCCGGGCCAGGTCGTACCCACTGGCCGGGCCTTCGGCGAGCAGCCCGAGCAATCCATGGCGCAGGGACAAGACAGCACCTTTCCGGACGTGGTCGTGGACTCCATCTTGACATGTCCCTCGGACCACCTCGATGATTCCACGTGTCCCTAAGTACATGTCCTTAAGAACATGTACTTCCGTACATCTGAGGTGGGTTCATGGGCACGAACACGCGCGCCGTCTTCGTCACGGGAGCGGCCGGAGGCATCGGCACCGCCACGGTCCGGGCGCTGTCCGAACGCGGGCACCGGGTCTACGCCGGCGTCCGCGCCGAGGCGCCGCACCTGCGTGACCTGGCCGGCGTCGAGCAGGTGCGGATCGACGTCACCGATCCCGGCAGCGTCGCGGCCGCCGCCGAGGAGGTCGCCCGGCTGGAGGACGGCGAGGGTCTGGCCGGCGTCGTCAACAACGCCGGCGTCATCGTCCAGGGCCCGCTGGAGCTGGTGCCGGCCGGCGAACTGCACCGGCAGTTCGCCGTCAACGTCTTCGGGCCCGTCGAGGTCACCCGCGCGTTCGCGCCGCTGCTCCGTACGGGAGGCGGCCGTCTGATCAACATCAGCGCACCGACCGCGCGGCTCGCCATGCCGTTCGCCGGTCCGATCTCGGCGAGCAAGGCCGCACTGGACGCCCTGTCCGACGCCGCGCGCGTCGAACTCGCCGGGCAGGGCATCGCGGTGATCACCGTCGTCCCGGGCTCTGTGGAGACCGAGATCTTCGCCAAGGCGAACGCCGCCGCGGAGACCGCCCTCGCCTCCGCCGACCCGGCGCGCCTCGCGCTGTACCGGCGGCAGATCGAGGCCGTGGACGCCGCCGTCGCCCGGATGCGGGGCGCCGGGCCGGACCGGGTCGCCCGCACGATCGTCCGGGCGCTGGAGGCGAGCCGCCCGCGGGCCCGGTACGCGGCCGGCTCCGACGTACGGCCCGCGCTGATGCTGGCCCGCCTGCCGTCGCGGCTCCGTGACCGGGTGGTGGTCCGGATGCTCGGGCTCGGCAAGGCCGCGGCGGCCTGACCGGCCGGCGCCGCGAACCGAGGAAGTCAAGGGAGCAGAGATGACGAACATCGCCCTGGTCACGGGCGCGACCTCCGGGCTGGGCAAGGCGGTCGCCACCGCTTTGGCCCAGGAGGGCCGGCACGTGCTGGTGCACGGCCGCGACGCCGGGCGGGCGACCGCCGTGGTGGATCAGATCACCGGTTCCGGGGGCAGCGCCGAGGTCTGCCTCGCCGACCTGGGCTCGCTCGCGCGGGTCCGCGAGCTGGCCGACCGGGTGACCGACGAGCACGGCACCGTCGGGCTGCTGGTCAACAATGCCGGCGTGGGCGCCGGCCGCCCGCCGTACCGCCGCAGAAGGCTCAGCGAGGACGGCCACGAACTGCGGTTCGCGGTGAACTACCTCGCGCCGGTCCTGCTGACCCGGCGGCTGCTGCCCGCGCTCGAGGCGGGCGCGCCCGCGCGGGTCATCAACGTCGGCTCGGCCGGCCAGGCACCGGTCGACCTGGCCGACCTGGGGCTGGAGAGGCACTACTCCGGGGCGCAGGCGTACTTCCGCAGCAAGTTCGCGCTCGCCGCGTTCACCTTCTCCCTCGCCGAGGAGCTCGCCGGGCGTCCGGTCGCCGTCACCTGCCTGCACCCGGCGACGATGATGAACACCCACATGGTCAGGGAGTCGATGATGCCGCCGATGTCCACGGTCGCCAAAGGCGTGCGGGCGGTGATGAACCTGGCGACCGGACCGGCCGGCGCGACCGGCGGGCGCTACTTCGACGGCACCGACGAGGCCCGTGCCCACGAGGGGACCTACGACCCTCTGTCGCGCGAGCGGTTGCGCGCGGTGACCGCCGGGTTGCTGGCCCCGTTCCTCGACGACGCGTGGGCGCCGCGCCGCTGACGGTTCGCCGGAGGCCTCGCCGGGCGCCTGGAACCGGTGGGCGGCCGGCGTCTCCGCGGCGGTGCGGAGGCCGTCTTCGCCGGACGCGTCTTCGGTCATCCACACGGGGACGGGGCGGGGCGCGTGGAGACGGCGGCGTGCGCGCGCTCGGTGGGCGTTCCCGCGCCGCGGCCCGACCGGGTCGGACGACCCGGCGGTTCCTGTCGGCGGAGGCTGCCAAGATGGGGGCGTGGGTGGACTCATGCTGCTTGACACGCCGTCGCTGTACTTCCGCGCCTTCTACGGGGTGCCCGAATCGGTGACCGCCTCCGACGGCACGCCCGTCAACGCGATCCGCGGGCTGCTCGACATGATCGCCCGGCTCGTGCGGGAGCGATCGCCGCACTCGGTGGTGGCCTGCATGGACGCCGACTGGCGCCCGCGGTTCCGGGTCGAGGCCCTGCCGTCCTACAAGCTGCACCGGGTCGGGCCCGACGGCGGCGACCAGACGCCGCCGGCGCTCGGCGCGCAGGTCCCGGTCATCGAGGAGGTGCTCGAGGCGTTCGGCATCGCCAAGGTCGGCGCCGCGGGGTACGAGGCCGACGACGTCATCGGCACGCTCGCCGCCGCCGAGCCGGGCGAGGTCGACGTCGTGACCGGCGACCGTGACCTGTTCCAGCTCGTCCGCGACGACAAGCCGGTGCGCGTCCTCTACACGGCGCGCGGCATCAAGGCGCTGCAGGTCGTCGGCGAGGCCGAGGTCACCGCCAAGTACGGCGTGCCGGGGCGGGCCTATGCCGACTTCGCGACGCTGCGCGGCGACCCGAGTGACGGGCTGCCGGGCGTGCCCGGCGTCGGCGACAAGACGGCCGCCGCTTTGATCACGAGATTCGGTTCGCTGGAGGGCATCGAAAAGGCGCTCGATACGGGCGAGATGTCCGGTTTTCCGGCCGGCAGCCGATTGAAGCTGGAGAAGGCGCGGGACTACCTGCGCGCCGCCGAAATGGTCGTGCGGGTCGTCACCGATATCCCCCTTCCGGACCTCGACGCGCGGCTGCCGCGCACGCCGCGCTCGCCGGAACGCCTGGTGGAGCTCACCGACCGGTGGAACCTCGAGGGCCCGGTCAACCGATTGCTGGCCGCCGTGAAAACGTCGGGCGACTAATGCGCTGATTGCGTCATATGGCGCAGTGTTCCCGGCCGCTTGGGGTTTTCATTTCAGTGAGAGGCGCAGTGAAAGTTGCGCGACGGGGATCACTGAGAGGCGGCCATGACGACGATCCTCAGCAGGCGAACACCACCGTCCCCCGGGGATGACGGGGCGGCGTTCGGCGGCGTGAGCGCGATGTTCGGGATGGTGCGGCGCTCCAACCACGCCACCGCCCTCGCCGGATGGATCGTCGCGACGGGGGCGATGGGTCTGGTCGTGCAGGCCGACACGATCCGGACGGCGAGCGGCGCCCCGTACGGCGGCGTCCTTCTCGCGGCTCTGGCGCCGGTGCTCGCCGCCGGCACGGTGACCGTCGCCCTGCTCGTCCGCGCGAACCGTCTCACCTCGTTCGCTCAGGAGCGGTTCTATCGCTTCATCGCCGAGATCCCGGGCGACGCGCCGGAGCTGTGCGCGCCGGCCGTGCTGCAACTGCAGAAGCTGACCGCGGCCGTACGCCATCGCGAGACGCTGACGCAGCAGGCACTGACCTGGGCCTACGTGACCGGCGTCGGCGTGCTCGCCTGGAGCGTCGCGGCCGGGGCGATGGCCTTCAGCCGTTAGGCCGTCACGGACCGGCCGGCACCCGGGTCATGGAAAACCGCCCCACTCCCCATGCATCGGGTGCCGGCCTCTAGACATCCTTGCCATTCATTAGGTCCACTGGAAGAAATGAGGTTCAATAACGAACCTCTGCCGGGACGGGCAGACGGGAACCTGGTGCAGGAGACCCTCGCGAACAGACAAGGTTTTTGGCAGGCACTGAACGAGTCCGAACGGACCGCGTTGCGCGCGGCCGGTCGGACTCGTGAGTATGCCGCCGGTACGCTCTTGTGCAGTCAGGGCGCCGACCCCGACCACGTCCTGATCATCTTGGACGGGTGGGTGAAGGTGACGGCCGGGCGTGCCGACGGGCATGAGGTCATGCTGGCGATCCGCGGACCGGCCGACACGATCGGCGAGAGCGGCTGGCTGAACGGCCGGCCGCGATCGGCGAACGTCAAGGCCCTCAACCGGGTGCGCGCGCTCGCGGTCCCGGCCGAGCAGTTCGCGAGCTTCCTCAACGCCCACGCCCACGCCGCGCAGGTCCTCGCGCGGGTGATGGTCGGCCGGATGGACGACGCCGACCGCCGCATGACCTCCCAGGTCGGCACGAGCGGCCCAAAGCTGCTCGCGCTGCTGCTGCTCGACCTGGCCGAACGCTACGGCGTTCCGGGCGCGGACGGCGCCGTGGCGCTGCCGTTGCCGCTGACCCAGCACGAACTCGCCACGATGATCGGCCGGGCCCGCGAGACGGTCGCCCGCGCCCTGACGGTGTGGCGCAAGGACGGCGTGGTCGTCACCCAGCGCATGCGCATCCTCATCCTGGACCCCGGCGCCCTGCGCGAGGTCGCCGAGGCCGAGGACGAGTTCTGACCGGCGCCCCGTGACGGGAAACCCGCGGGGACGCGGCGCGCGGGCCGGTCAGGCGACGGAGGAGTAGGCGACGACGCCGCGGCGCATGGCGTCCATGGCCTTGCCGGCCGTCGCGCGGATGCCGCTGTCCCGCGGAGCGGCCTCGGCGATCTGGCCCAGCAGGTCCAGCAGCTGCTTCACCCAGCGGACGAAGTCGCCCGCGGTCAGGTCCGTGTCGCTGAGCACCGCGTCGAGCTGGTGGCCGCGGGCCCACCGGTGGGCGGCCCACACGAAGCCCAGGTCCGGCTCGCGCAGGAACGCCACGCGGTGGTCGCGTTCGACCTCGCGCAGGTCCTCCGCCAGGCTCGCCATCTTCGTCAGCGCCTCGGTGACCGGGCCGGCCGGCACGCGCGGGGCCTTGGGGTCGTCGGTCCGGGACTCGTAGACGAGCGCGGACACGCTCGCGGCGAGCTCGGCGGCGTCCAGGCCCTCCCAGACGTTCTCCCGCAGGCATTCGGCGGTGAGCAGGTCCGACTCGCTGTAGAGGCGCCCCAGCCGCCGCCCCGCGTCGGTGACGCGCTCGTCCTCCAGGTAGCCGAGCTGTTCGAGGACGCCGCACACCCGGTCGAACGTCCGGGCGATCACCTGGGAACGGCCCTCGACACGGCGGCGCAGGTCGGCGGTCTCGCGTTCGAGCCGGAAATAGCGTTCGGCCCACCGGGCGTGGTCCTCGCGCTCCGCGCAGCCGTGGCAGGGGTGTTCGCGCAGCCGTCGGCGCAGCTCCTTGATCTGCGGGTCCTCGCCGGTGGGCTCGGGCCGCTTGGCCGGGCGCGGCGCATCGATCAGGGCGGTCTTGTTGCGCAGCGTGGAGGCCAGGTCACGGCGGTGCTGGGGCGACTTGCGGCTGAATGACGCGGGGATGCGGATGCGCTCGACCGGCTCGACCGGGCCGCGGAAGTCCATCAGCGCCAGCTGCTTGACCTGCCGGTTGACGGTCAGCACGAGCGGTGACGGGTCGTCGACGCGTTTGGCGGCGCCGGGTTCGAGCACGAGCGCGAACCCGGCCCACCGGCCGTTCGGCACGACGATGACGTCACCGGGCCGCAGCCGCTCCAGGGACCGCGCCGCCTCGGCGCGCTGGGCGCCGGACCGCGCACGCGCGAGCTCCTTCTCCCGGTCCGACAGCCGCCGCCGCAGCCGGGCGTAGTCCATGAAGTCGCCGAGGTGGCACGTGGCGGCCTCCAGGTAGCCCTCCAGGGCCTCCTCGTTGCGCCGTAGCTGCCGTGCCAGGCCCACCACGGCCCGGTCGGCCTGGAACTGTGCGAAGGACTCCTCCAGGAGCGTACGGGCCCGCTCACGGCCGAACTGGCCGACGAGGTTGACGGCCATGTTGTACGACGGGCGGAAGCTGGAGTTGAGCGGGTAGGTGCGGGTGCCGGCCAGGCCGGCCACCGAGCCGGGGTCGACGCCGGGGGTCCACAGCACGACGGCGTGGCCTTCGACGTCGATGCCGCGCCGCCCCGCCCGGCCGGTGAGCTGGGTGTACTCCCCCGGCGTCAGGTCGGCGTGCATCTCGCCGTTCCACTTGACGAGGCGTTCGATGACGACGGTGCGGGCCGGCATGTTGATGCCGAGCGCGAGCGTCTCGGTGGCGAAGACCGCCTTGATGAGCCCCTCGGTGAACAGCTCCTCGACGATCTCCTTGAACGTCGGCAGCATCCCGGCGTGGTGGGCGGCCAGGCCGCGTTCGAGGGCGCCCAGCCAGGCGCGGTAGCCGAGGACGTCCAGGTCCTCGCGCGGGATGTCGGCGACGCGTTCCTCGACGTGGGCGCGGATCTCCTCGGCCTCCTCCATGGAGGTCAGCCGCAGCCCGGCGTACATGCACTGCTCGACGGCCGCGTCGCAGCCGGCCCGGCTGAAGATGAAGGTGATCGCGGGGAGCAGCCCGGCCCGGTCGAGGCGGTCGATCACCTCCGAACGGGCCGGAGGGCGGAACCGCTGCGGCCGTGCCTCACGACGCCGGCCGCTGCGGCGTCCCTGGTTGACCTTGGTGCGCCGCAGGTCGTCGAGGGCGAAGCGGCGCAGCGCCGGGTTGACCTTGGCGTGTTCGTCGTCGACGAACAGGTCGTACAGGCGGTTGCCGGCCAGCATGTGCTGCCACAGCGGCACCGGCCGGTGCTCGTCGACGATGACGGTGGTGTCGCCGCGCACCTCCTGCAGCCACTCGCCGAACTCCTCGGCGTTGCTGACCGTCGCCGACAGCGCCGCGAGGCGTACGGAGTCGGGCAGGTGGATGATGACCTCTTCCCAGACCGCGCCGCGGAACCGGTCGGCCAGGTAGTGCACCTCGTCCATGACGACGTAGGCCAGCCCCGACAGCGTCGGGGAGGAGGCGTAGAGCATGTTGCGGAGCACCTCGGTCGTCATGACGACGATCGGTGCCTCACCGTTGATGGTGTTGTCGCCGGTGAGCAGGCCGACCTTCCCGGTGCCGTAGCGGCGCACCAGGTCGGCGTACTTCTGGTTCGACAGCGCCTTGATCGGCGTGGTGTAGAAGCACTTCTGCCCGTTGGCCAGCGCCAGGTGGACGGCGAACTCACCGACGACGGTCTTGCCGGAGCCGGTCGGGGCGGCGACGAGGACGCCATGGCCGTTCTCCAGCGCGCGGCAGGCGTCGACCTGGAAGAAGTCGAGGTCGAAGTCGTACAGGCTCTGGAAGTCCGTCAGCGCCGGCGTGTAGCCCGCCATGCGCCGGCGGTTCGCGGCATAGCGCTCCGCGGGGGTGGTCATGGTCCAAGCCTACGGAAAGCCGGGCGTGGGACGCGGCACACCCCGACGATCATCGAACCCCGGGGTGGCGCTAGCCGCGTGGTGTGTCCTCCAGGTCGTGGTCTTCCAGATCGCCCATGTCGATCGGGGACGCCTCGTCGTCGGACAGGTGGGCGTACGGGTCGGGCCGGGCGGCCTTGCGCTTGTCGTGGACGTAGGCGATCACCTCGGCGACCTCGAACAGCACGACGGTCGGCAGGGCCAGCGCCAGCATCGTGAACGGGTCCTGGCTGGGCGTGGCGACCGCGGCGAACGCGAAGATGCCGAAGACGAGGGCGCGGCGCCACTTCCTGATCCGCGCGTGCGTCAGCACTCCGGCGAGGTTGAGGATCACGACGAACAGGGGCAGCTCGAACGTCGCCCCGAAGATCAGCAGCATCGCGACGGCGTAGCCGAGATAACTGGTGATCGTCACGATCGGGACGACGTGGTCCGGGGTGAAGCCGAGCAGGATGCCCAGGCCCTTGTCGAGCGTCAGGTAGGCCAGGAACGCGCCCGCCGCGAACAGCGGGATCGCTCCGGCCATGAAGACGTAGGTCCAGCGGCGCTCCCGCTGGTAGAGCCCGGGCGCGACGAACGCCCAGAGCTGGTAAAGCCAGATCGGCGAGGCGAGCACCAATCCGATGATCAGGCAGATCTTGATCCGCAGCACGAACGGGTCGAGGATCCCGGTCGTGGTGAGCGCGCACTGCCCGTTGAGGCGGTGGGCCTGCGGGATCTTGCAGTACGGGTGCTGGAGGATCCGCCAGATCGGGTCATAGAAGATCCAGCCGACGATGCCCCCCGCGACGATGCCGAGCAACGCCTTGAGGATCCGGTTGCGCAGCTCGCGGATGTGCTCCATGAGCGGCATGCGCCCATCCGGGTTCGGCGTTCGGGAGGCACGCCGCAGGGACACCTTTGCCGACATGTGATTGTGTGCTCCGGCTCGTCAGGATTACTTGCCGTGCTCCGACTGCCGTACCGGCACGCCTTCCTTCACGGCGTCCTCCGGGGCCTTCAGCTCCTGCGGACCGGCCTGCGCCTCGAGCCGTGCCGCCTCCGCGCGCAGCCGTGCGGCCTCCGTGCGAGCGTCGGCCGACGTGTTCTGCTTTTCGTCATCGTCGCCGATCAGACCCTTGGTCTCGGATTTGAAGATGCGCATCGAACGCCCGAGCGAACGCGCCGCCTGGGGCAACTTCGCCGAGCCGAACAGCACCAGAATGACGACCGCGATGATCGCGATCTCCCACGGGCCAAGATCCATGACAGTCCTCTTCAGCAGTGGCCGGTTCTCCCCTGATCGTACGCCGTCCAGGCGAATGGCTCACTACCGCGTTTCCTCCAGACGGCGCGCCGCGGTGCGCAGCGCCGAATGCTTCGGCGCCAGACGCTGTCTGGTGTGCTGGATCTCACGGCCGAGATCGCGGACGGCGACGAACACCTTGACCGCGCAGACGGCGATCACCACCAGTCCGGCGAAGGTCAGTCCGATGAACAACATCACCCACGGCACGCGCCCGAGACTACACGGCCCGTGGCCGGAGCCGGTCCGCGGCGCGGGCGCCCCGGCGACGGGTCAGGCGTACTGACCGAGGGCGCGTTCGGCGTCGTCGCGGACGCCCCCGGCGAGATCGGCGGGCGCGACGACCGTGCCGTCCCCGGCCAGCCGCAGCGCCAGGCGCCGGACCCACCGCGTGTCCCGGGTGCGCAGTTCGACGCGCAGCCGGCCCTCCCCCAGCTCGGTGACGCTCTCGCAGGGGTAGTGGTCGGCGACCCAGCGCCCGGACGGCGTCAGATCGATGATCACTCTGGTGTCGTCCGGAGACGGCCGGAACAGGCCGCGGTCGACGTCGACCGGCTCGGCCTCCTCCGGGATCCGCGCGGGGACGTCGAGGACCTCCAGCTCGACGATGCGGTCGAGGCGGAACAGGCGCACCGCCTCGGCCCGGCGGCACCAGCCCTCCAGGTAGGACCAGCCGTCCACCAGGAGCAGGCGCATCGGGTCGACGTCGCGTTCGGTGTTCTCGTCGCGCCCCGGCACGTAGTAGGTCATCCGCAGCCGCCGGCCCTCGTCGAGCCCGGCGCGCACCTGGAGGAGGATGTCCGGGCGCACCTCCACCTGCACCGACACCTGACTGCTCGGCTGCGCGGCGTTGCCGGCGGCGGCCTCCAGCTTGGCGATCACGCGGCTGAGCGCGTCGCCGTGCTCGGGGATCTCGGCGAGCGTGCGCAGCGCGATGAGCAGCGCGGCGGCCTCGTCCACGTCGAGCCGCAGCGGGCGGCTGATCGACTCGGCCTCGCTGACGACGATCTCACCGCCCTCATAGGACAGGTCGATCGGGCAGTACGGGTCGGGGGCGCGCAGCTCGACGCACCACAGGAGGTTCAGGTCGTCGATGAGCTGCTTCTCGCTGACCTCGAACGCCGCGGCGGCCTCGGCGACGCTGACCGAGCTGCGCGAGACGACGTACGGGACGAGAGCGAGCAGCCTCGTGAGACGATCCGCCGAGCTCATGCGCCCTCCTTCGCCCGGCCCCACGCAAACGCTCCGCAGGCTCCGCGCTTCCGTGGGGACCCCGGAAGCGAGAGAGTGGCCCAAAGCGCTGTGTCTTCGATTCGCCCACTGCGTTCACTCATGCGAGCACCGCCTTCAAGTGCTGGATCATGGCGTCGCGCACGTCGGGCGGGCCGATGACGACCACGTCGTCGGCGAACCCGGCGAGGTAGTCCACGAGCCGGTCGACGTCGGCGAAGCCGAGTTCGGCGCGGTCCCACTCGCCCTCGTCGGGGCGTACGTCCGCGGCCCACCGGCGGATGCCGTGGGCGGCGCCGCGACGCAGCCGCACCGTGGCGGTGCGCCGGTCCGGCGCCGGGCTGCCGCTGTCGGCGACGATCTCGCGGACGTCGACGCCGTCGGGCACCACGACGCTGCCGGCCGGCCCGTCGCCGGAGACGGTGCCGAGGATGCGGCTGAGCCGGAACACCCGCACCTGCCCGCGGTCGCGGTCGTGACCCGCGACGTACCAGCGGCCACGGCGGCTCACCACCCCCCACGGCTCCAGGTGACGCCGCTGCGGCGCGCTGCGCCCGATCCCCTGGTAGTCGAAGGCCACCGGCCGGCGGTCGCGCACGGCGCGCCACAGGGCGGGGAAGGCCGGCTCATGGGTGTCGACCCGCGGCTCGATGCCCAGAGAGGCGGCCTCGGCGGTGTCCACGCCGGCGGCACGGAGCTTCAGCAGCGCCCCGGAGGCCGCCTCGGCGAGGCTGGCGCGCTGCCACACCCGCGCGGCCAGGCCCAGCACCGCGGCCTCGTCGGGCTCCAGCTGGATCTCCGGCAGCTCGTACGCCTGGCGCTGGATGCGGTAGCCGGTGTCCTCCTCGCCCTCGCTGCCGGTCTCCAGCGGGACGCCGAGCTCGCGCAGCTCCTCCTTGTCGCGTTCGAACATGCGTTTGAACGCCTCGGAGCCGTCGGGATAGCCCGGCACGGCCTGGCGGATCTGCTCCGCGGTGAGATATCTGCGGGTGGCCAGCAGGCACACCACGAGATTGAGCAACCGCTCTGTCTTGCGGCGCGACATCGGCACTCCTTCGGACCCGTCCCCGTGGCCTCCGACGCTACCGTTGGCGGCGTGATCCGATGGCGCAAAGGCACGGTTGTCAAGATACGCCGGGAGTGGCCCGGCGCGATGGAACTCGACGTGGAGATCGACCACGACGGCGCGGCCCGCGCGCTGGCCTACCCGGCACTGGTGGGATCGCCCCAGGTGGGCGACGCGGTGCTGCTCAACACTACGGCGCTCGCCATGGGGCTTGGCACCGGAGGGTACGCCATCGTGGCGGCCGTACCGGACCGTTTCCCGCCGGATCCCTCGGGTCCGGGCCATCTCGTCAAGGCCCGCTACACGCCTCTGCAGGCGACCGTGCTCGGCGCCGACGAGCAGGACTCCCCGCACCACGAGCTGCTCCGCGACGCCGACTCGATCGACGGGATGCCGGTGGTCGTCGCCGACCTGCACTCGGCGCTGCCGGCGATCGTCGCGGGGCTGCACCGCGACCGCCCGGGGACCCGTGTCGTCTACGTCATGCCGGACGGCGGCGCGCTGCCCTCCTGGTTCTCCCGCTCTGCCGCGGCGCTGCGCGAGGCCGGAGCCCTCGCCGCGGTCGTCACGACCGGGCAGGCGTTCGGCGGCGACCTGGAGGCGGTGACCCTGCACACCGGACTGCTGGCCGCCCGGCTCGTGCTGGAGGCGGAGGTCGCGGTCGTCGCGCAGGGGCCGGGCAACCTCGGCACGGGCACGCGCTGGGGATTCTCGGGCGTGTCGGCCGGCGAGGCGGTGAACGCCGCGGGTGTGCTCGGCGGCCGGCCCGTCGCCTCGCTGCGGGTCAGCGAGGCCGACGCCCGCGAACGCCATCAGGGGGTGTCGCACCACAGCCTCACCGCGTACGGGCGGGTCGCGCTGGCCCGGGCGCAGGTGGTGGTGCCGGAGCTGCCGGGCCCGTTCGGCGCGCGGGTCACCGCCGACGCCGCGCCGCTCGGCGAACGCCACGACCTGGTCCGCGTGCCGGTCGACGGCCTGGAGGAGGCGCTGCGCGCCTCACCGGTGCGCCTGTCGACGATGGGCCGGGGCCTGGACGAGGACCTCGCGGGCTTCCTGACCGCCGCCGCGGCCGGCCGCCACGCCGCCGCCCTTCTCGGCTGAACCCCCGCTCGCCCGGCCCGGCGCCTTTACGTTGTAGATCAGGTGGGGGCGAGGCGGCCGTCCGGCTCGTACGGCCGGCGGAGCGTGAAGGCCTCCGGGACCGGGCCCGCCTCGCGCAGGCGGGCGAGCCGGGCGAGCGCCTCCTCCAGCGAGGGGAGGTGACCGGCCGGCACCCACCACAGCACCATGATCGGCTCTGTCGGGCGCTGGAACCACTCGCGGCGGCGCCGCACGTACTCCAGGTGGTCCGAGCGGTAGGTGAAGTCCCACAGCGCCTGACGCGACTCCCACACGGACAGGTTGACGATCATGTCGTCGCCGTCGGGGTGGATCGAGGTGGCGTCCTGCCCGCCCTCGTCGGTCAGGCGCCACACGAACCCGGGGGACGCGTCGGCCAGGGCGTTGATCGGCTTGAGCCCGTCGACGAAGCCGGCGGACTCGGGGGCGTCCAGGGGCCACCGCAGGCGGCCGACGTTGAGCTGCGCGAGGTGATGATCCGTCATGCGGGTCAGCAGATCACTTCCGGCACTCTAAAGTCAATCATCATTATTTTTAGAAGCGATCTCCACGCAGCACTCCCCCGGCCTCGCCCGCATCCGCGCGCACAGCCCCGTCTCGCCCATGCCGTCGAGCAGCCCCTCCACCAGAGCGAGATTCATGCCGCAGACCAGCGGCGGGAACTCCCGGGCCACGGCGTGGAACGGGCAGTTGCGCATGCGGACCGCCCCGTCGGCCCGGTACGGCGCGTAGCCCTGGCGCGCCAGGACCTCCTCCACACCGCCCTCCGCCGTCTCCCCCACCGCACGGCCGTGCCGCCGCGCGACCCGCTCCAGGTCGCCCTCGGCCCCCAGCGCGTCGACGACCTCCGCGAGCAGCGCCGCCGGCGTGCCGTAGTCACGTGGCGGCAGGCTCACGACGTGATCGGCCGCGGAGCGCCGGTAGAGCTTGGCGGGCCGCCCGGCCCCCGGACCGGAGCGGCCGGGCGGACGGCGGAACACCACGTCGAGCAGGCCTGCCTCGGCCAGCCGGTCAAGGTGGAAGGCCGCCAGTGTCCGCTGGATCCCGGCCGCGTCGGCGGCCTCGGCCCGGCCCACCTCGTGATCCTGGGCGACCACGTAGTCGTACACCCGCCGCCGCACCGGATCGCCCAGGGCCGTGATGGCCTCCACATCGCTCACGCGCCCGATTGTAGGGAGCGCGCGGCCGGTCAGTACGCGGCGAGAATGTCGATCACGAACACCAAGGTGTCGCTACGCGTGATGCCCGACGCGGAATGCCCCTTCTTGCCGTATCCCAGGCTCGGCGGGACCACCACCAGCACCCGGCTGCCCACCGGTTTGCCGACGACCGCGCGGTCCCACCCGTCGATCATCTGCCGGGCGCCGACCACCACCGAGTCCGGGTGCCCGCGGTCACGCGAGGACTCGAACGTCTTGTGGTTACGCCAGATCTGCCCCAGGTCGTGGTAGACGACGGTCTGCCGGGCCTCCACCGGCTTACCGGTGCCCCGCACGATCGTGCGCACGGTCAGCTTCGCCGGCGGGCGGCCCGACGGGATCGTCAGCGACGGCACGGCGCCCGTCGTCACCCGGGGCAGGCCCGCCTCGCTCTGCGGCTCCGCCGCGCCGTGCGCGGCCGCGCCGTTGGGATAGACCGCCAGCACGTCCAGCACGAACACCAGCGAGTCGCTGCCACCGATCTGCAGCGCCGCGTAGCCGTTCGCGCCGTACCCCTGCCCCGGCGGGATCACCGCCACCACCCGGCCGCCCGGCCGCTGCCCGGCCAGCGCCTTGTTCAGCCCCGGCACCAGGTGCCCGTACGGGAACATCGCCGGGTGCCCCGAGTCGTAGCTGCTGGCGATCAGCTTGTGGTCACCGCCGTTCCAGCGGTAGCCGACGTAGTTCGCCGCGACCAGATCGCCCGCCGCCACCTTGGTGCCCTTGCCCGAGTGCAGGGTCTTGACGCCCAGCTCGCCGCCGGGCGCCGACCCCGGGATCCGCACCGTCGGCTGGCGGCCGAGCGCCCCGGTCACCTTCACGCCGTCGGGCAGCCCGCCCCCGCTGCACGCGGCAGCGCACGAGACGAGGAGGGCCAGCAGGACCCACGGGACGGCACGCCGCATACGCCGACCTCCAGCGACCGGGTGATCAGATCGCGTCGAGGATATCGACAACGAACACGAGGGTGTCGGTGCCCTTGATGCCCACCTGCGGCGACCCGGTCGGGCCGTAGCCCTCCTTCGGAGGCATCACCACCAGCACCCGGCTGCCGATCTTCTTGCCGACCAGCGCCTTGTCCCATCCGGGGACCATTTGCCCGACCCCGGTCGGGAACCCGACCGGAGCGCCGTGCTTGTAGCTGGAGTCGAACTCCTTGCCGGTGCGCCACAGCACACCGTCGTACTGATTGATCAGCGTCTGCCCCTTGGCGACCGCCTTGCCGGTTCCCTCGATCAGCGTCTCGACCTGCAGCTTCTTCGGCGCCGGACCCGACGGGATCTTGACCGTCGGGGCCTGGCCCGGCGCGCCCGGCGTGACCTGCGGGAGCTTCGCGTCGACCTTCTGCTGCGTGCCCTGCACCGACGCGGTCTTGCCGTAGGCCTTCAGCAGGTCGACCGACAGCACCAGGTCATCGCCGGCGCCCAGCTTCAGCGCCTGCGCGACCTGGTCGCCGACCGCCTTGTACGGCAGGGTCAGCTCCAGCCGCGTGCCCGGCGTGCGGCCCACGATCTCCTTGTCCAGCGCCGGAAGCCCGGTCAGCTGGTTCGCGGTGCCCGCGGCCGGCTTGTTCTGCTTGAAGGTGTCCAGCAGCGGCTTGGGGGACTTCTGGTGCTTCGCCGCCCACTGGTAGGCCAGCAGGTGCGCGACGACGAAGTCGTTGGCGCCGATCTTCGGCCCGGAGCCGTGGATCAGCTCCTTGACGCTCTGCTTGACCGCCGGCTTGGCCTTGGGCACCGACACCGACGGCGCCTTGCCGAACGCGCCCTTGAACTTGACCGACGGCGCCGGCCGCGTCTCCCACCAGATGCCCGCGCCGATGAGTGCCAGCACGACCACCGCGCCCGCCACCGAGTAGACGATCTGACGCCGCTTGGCGGCCTTGCGCGTCCCCTTGCGCGGCGCCGTGCGGGTCTTGGTGCCGAGCGCGTGCGGAGTGAACTCGCTGCGGCCGATCTCCCGGGCCTGCGGCATCGTCACCTTCGGCCGGGAGTCGTCCTGAGGCTCCTCGGCCGGCCGGGAGTCCTGAGGCTCCTCGGTCTCCTCGGTCTCGGTTTCCTCGCGGCCTTCGACTTCAGACATCTTCTCCACCGTTTCGCGGGCATGACGACAGCACGAACGCACCCAACCTTCTAGCAGGCACCTAAAGGTAGCGTGAGAACGCGGTCACATTCCCGCGATCAACTTGTCGACACGGTCGTCCACCGAACGGAACGGGTCCTTGCACAGCACCGTGCGCTGGGCCTGGTCGTTCAGCTTCAGGTGCACCCAGTCCACCGTGAAGTCCCGGCGTTTCTCCTGCGCCCGCCGGATGAACTCCCCGCGCAGCCGCGCACGCGTCGTCTGCGGCGGCACCGACTTCGCCTCGAAGATCGCCAGGTCACGCGCCACCCGGTCCACCGACCCGCGCCGCTCCAGCAGGTAGTACAGCCCCCGCCCCCGGTGCACGTCGTGGTAGGCCAGGTCCAACTGCGCCACCCGCGGCGAGCTCAGCGGCAGGTCGTACTTCTGCCGGTACCGCTCGATCAGCTGGTACTTCGTCACCCAGTCGATCTCGCGCGCCACCAGGTCCAGATCGCCGGTCTCCACCGCGCGTACGGTGCGCTCCCACAGGTCCAGCACCCGCAGCACCACCGGGTCCGCGCCGCGCCGGTCCACGAAGTCGCGCGCCTTGTCCAGGTACTCCGACTGGATCTCCAGCGAACTGGCCTCCCGCCCGTTCGCCAGCCGTACCTTGCGCCGCCCCGTCATGTCGTGGCTGACCTCGCGGATCGCCCGGATGGGGTTCTCCAGCGTCAGGTCGCGCATCACCACACCGGCCTCGACCATTCGCAGCACCAGGTCGGTCGCCCCGACCTTGAGCAGCATCGTCGTCTCACTCATGTTCGAGTCACCGACGATCACGTGCAGCCGCCGGAACCGCTCCGCGTCCGCGTGCGGCTCGTCCCGCGTGTTGATGATCGGCCGGGATCGCGTCGTCGCCGACGACACGCCCTCCCAGATGTGCTCCGCGCGCTGGCTCACGCAGTAGACCGCGCCGCGCGGCGTCTGCAGCACCTTGCCGGCCCCGCAGATGATCTGACGCGTCACCAGGAACGGGATCAGCACGTCGGCCAGCCTGCCGAACTCACCGTGCCGCCCGACCAGGTAGTTCTCATGGCAGCCGTAGGAGTTGCCGGCCGAGTCGGTGTTGTTCTTGAACAGATAGATGTCCCCCGCGATCCCCTCCTCGCGCAGCCGCCGCTCGGCGTCCACCAGGAGACCCTCGAGGATCCGCTCACCCGCCTTGTCGTGCACGACGAGCTCATCGACGCTGTCACACTCGGGCGTCGCGTACTCAGGATGACTTCCGACGTCGAGGTACAGCCGTGCCCCGTTGCGCAGGAACACGTTGCTGCTACGGCCCCACGACACCACCCGGCGGAACAGGTAGCGGGCCACCTCATCAGGTGACAACCGCCGCTGCCCGCGGAAGGTGCACGTAACGCCGTACTCGTTCTCCAACCCGAAGATGCGCCTGTCCACACCGCAAGGCTATGTGTCAGAGGACCGCGGTTGGTAGAGATCAAGCCCAGGTGTACCGGTCACGAGAGCGCCACATCCGGTCGCCGGCCGTACGCATGAACCCGCCATGACCTCGCCTGACGCCTTTACATTGTAGATCAAAAACGCGCGGCACCCGCCGTGACCTGCGACGATCACGACGGGTGCCGCTTCGGTCTTACTCGGAGGCACCATCCTCGGAGGCGCCGTCCTCCGGCGCCGCCGCACCGGCCTGCTCCGCCTCCTCCAGCAGCTGCTTGATCCGCGCCGCCGTCAGCCTGCGGAACAGCCGGTGGTCCCGGTTGCGGTCCAGCACCGCCACCTCCAGCTGACCCGCCTCCAGATGGCGGTCCGTGTCCTGCTGCTCCAGCGCGTGCACGGCCACGCCCAGCGCACGCGCGAGCGGCAGGCCCTCCTCGAAGCGGTCCTTCAGCGCCGACGCCACCTGATCGACCTGACCGCCCATCGCGACGTAACCCTGCTCGTCGGCGACCGAACCGTCGAACGTCAGCCGGTAGATCTGGTCCGACGCCACGTCCGCGCCCACCTCGGCGACCACGAGCTCCACCTCGAACGGCTTGTTCGACTCGGTGAACACCGTGCCCAGCGCCGTCGCGTACGCGTTGGCCAGGCCCCGCGCCGTGACGTCGCGACGGTCGTACATGTAGCCGTTCACGTCGGCGTACCGCACGCCCTGCTGCCGGAGATTCTCGAACTCGTTGTACTTGCCGACCGCCGCGAACGCGATCCGGTCGTAGATCTCACTGATCTTGTGCAGGGCCCGCGACGGGTTGTCCGCCACGAACAGGATGCCGTCGGCGTACTGCAGCACGACCACGCTGCGGCCCCGCGAGATGCCCTTGCGGGCGTAGTCGGCCTTGTCCTTCATCGCCTGTTCGGGCGACACGTAGAACGGCATGGACACCGGTGGCGTTCCTCACTACTCGATCGTCATTGGTCGGCTGATCATCGCAACGGCGCCGGCGGACCGCCCGGGGCACCCATCCGCCCCTGCACGA
>NZ_BAABHF010000082.1:0-1044 GCF_039541955.1 Actinoallomurus oryzae
ACGAAATCGAGCACCCCACGACCCCGCCGCACAGGTTAAAACTCAAGCTAGAGCGTGTCCTCAAAGTTGCGGCAGGTGATCTGGTTTGATCTTGCCTCGTGGTGAAAAGGCATGAGCTGACCGATGAGCAGTGGCGGATCATCGAGGCGTTGCTGCCACCGTCTGGGGCTAACGGCCGTCCGCGGGTGGATGACCGGCGGGTGATCAATGGGATGTTGTTCAAGGCCAAGACGGGTGTGGCGTGGCGTGATCTGCCTGAGCGGTACGGGCCGTGGAAGACGGTTTACAACCGCTTTTGGCGTTGGTCCCGTAACGGCACGTTGACGATGCTGGTGTCGCGGGTGCGGGTGATCGCCGAGGCGATCGATGAGCTGGACCGGGAAGTGTCGGTTGACTCTTCCATCGTGCGCGCGCATCAGCACGCCGCCGGAGCCCGCCGGTCCTCGCGCCGCACGGGGGGCGAAACCTCGGGCCGGGCAGACCGAGCCAGATGATCATGCTATCGGCCGGTCTCGGGGCGGGACCACCACGAAGATTCATCTCGCCTGCGACGGTCGCGGCCGACCGCTGTCGGTCGTGCTGACCGGCGGCAATGTCAACGACTGCACCATGTTCGAGCAGGTGATGGCCGGGATCTGCGTCCCCCGCCGCCCCGGCCAGCGGCCGGGGCGGCCCTGGCGGCGTCCGATTCGGGTGATCGCCGATAAGGGCTACAGCTCCCGCGCGATCCGCGCCTACCGGCGCCGGTGTGGCATCACTGCGACCATCCCTGAACGGCGCGACCAACGGGCCGGCCGCCTGCGCCGTGGCTCACGCGGAGGGCGGCCGCCAGCTTTCGACCCCGGCATCTACCGGCGGCGCAACGTGGTCGAACGCTGCTTCGGCCCTCTCAAGCAGTACCGCGCCATCGCCACCCGCTACGACAAGACCGCCCACTCCTACCAAGGCATGATCGACCTGGCCACCCTGCTCATGTGGCTTTGAGGACACGCTCTAGCTTGAGTTTTAACCTGTGCGGCGGGGTCGTGGGGTGCTCGATTTCGT
>NZ_BAABHF010000083.1:0-911 GCF_039541955.1 Actinoallomurus oryzae
CCGCGGGCGCCTTGGGCGGGACGCCGGGCCGCGGCGGCACCGGCCGCTGCGACGGTGCCGCCGGACCGCGGGGCGGCTGGGCCGGCTTGTCGGCCGGCCTCGGCGCGGGCTCCCGCGTGGGCGTCTGCGGAGACGCGTTCGCCGCGGGCGCCGCGGGCCGTCCCTCGCGCTGCGGCCCGGTCTCCTCGCCGTGTGAGCGGCCACGGGTCTGGCCGCCGGGCCGGGCGAAGGGGCCCGGCGGAGGCCCCTGAGAAGGTGCCCGCGGCGCGGTGGGCGCGGGCGCCTCGCCGGCGTCGGTACGCGGGCGCGGGCCGCGTGCGGGCCGGACGATCTCTTGGGTGCGGGCCTCGGCGGCCTCGTCGTCGGAGGTCCTCGAAGCCGTGTCCGCTTCGGGGGTGTCCGCCGGTTCGTCCTGGTCCTTCTCCGGTGCGTGCGACGCCGCCGGAGGCTCGCTCTCGGCCTGGCCACGGCCGGACCTGGCGTGCCGGCCACCCGGCACGAGCCGGATCACCGGCGCGGGCGGCCTGCCGTCGTCGGCGCGCTCGGCCTCGCCGGCGTCCGTGGTGTCCTCGACGGGACGCGGCTCCTCCTCGGCACCGGACTCGGGCCGCTCGGGGCCGGCGTGCCGTCCGCTCTTCGCCGCCGGCTCGGCGGGCGTCGGGGGAAGCGCACGCGGCGAGGAACCCGCCTCGCCGGAACCCGGCCGCGCCGGGCCGCCGGACTGCGCCGCCGGCAGCGACGAGTGTCCCGGCTCCGCGGACTCGCCGGGCCGGCCGGTGGCCGGCGGCGTCCCGGGACGGCCCAGGGCCGGAGGCACGCCGCGCGAGCCGAACGGATCGGGCCGCGACGGGGAGGGCGCGGGCGCCGCGGGCCGCGGGCCGGTGGCCCCGGCCGGGCGCTCGGGCTCGTGG
>NZ_BAABHF010000084.1:0-19369 GCF_039541955.1 Actinoallomurus oryzae
GGGGCACCCGCACCGCGGTCACCGCGCGGCTGGCTGGGCCGGTCCCCGCGCGGCGGCGCGGGCCGGTCGCCACCCGGGCGCGGGCCGGGACGCGGACCCGGCTTGGCCGAGCCCATGCCCGTGTTGGTCGAGGAGAACGGGTTGTTACCCGGACGCGGACGGCCACCGGAACGCTGACCGGGCGCGGCCGGACGCTGCCCGCCGCCAGGGCCACCAGGCCGGGGACCCGGCTTGGGGCCCGGACCGGGACGGCCTGCCGCGGGGCCGGGACGCGGGCCCGGCTTGGGCGCGTCGGACGGGCCCCCCGGACCGGACGGACCGGGCGCGGGCCGGGGCGCGGACGGGCGTGGGGCCTGCTGACGCGGACCCGGCTGCGGGCCGGGCTTGGGCGCCTCGGGCACCGGCGGAAGATCGCGGCGCTGCGCCGGGGGCGCGTCCGACTTGATCTCCGGCCGGGGCGCGGGCTTGGCCTCCGGCTTGAACTCCGGCTTGGGTGCGGCCGGCTTGGGCACCGGCCTGCGCGGACCCGGCTTGGGCGCCGGGGCCTGGGACTTCTTTCCGTCGGCCGACTTGGCCGACGGACCTCCGAATGCTTCCTTAAGTCTGCGAACGACCGGCGCCTCGATCGTTGACGACGCCGACCGGACGAACTCGCCCATCTCGTTGAGCTTGGCCATGACGGCCTTGCTCTCAACACCGAATTCCTTGGCGAGCTCGTATACCCGGACCTTTGCCACTGCACTCCCTACTCGGTCCGGGGACGTCCTCGGACCGTCGCTACCTTGCGGTAATCATCGCTGCGTGCTCATCGAGCGCTCATAGCAATCTCGACCTGCTTCCGACTAGACGTCGCTTACGAACCGGCCTGCTGAGACTCGAGCCATTGGCGGAGCATGCGAACCTCGAGCGGCCCCGTCCGGCGAAATGCCCGGGGGAACGCCCGACGACGCTCGGCCAGCTCAAGACATGCCAGGTCGGGGTGCAGGGAGGCGCCCCTACCCGGCATTCGCCCGCGCGGGTCAGGGACCACGTTGAAACCAACAGGGCCCTCGACCACGACCAGGCGCAGCAGGTCGGACTTGGCCGTGCAAATCCGACAGCCCACGCATGTACGCCGTGGGACCGCGCGACCACGAACCATAAGTCTACCGCGTCGGCGCGTCGGCGGGACCTGCCGCATGCTCCCCTTCGGCGGAAGATCCGTTTTCGGTGTCCGGGCGGATGTCGATCCGCCACCCCGTCAAACGGGCGGCGAGACGGGCGTTCTGCCCCTCTTTGCCGATCGCCAGAGAGAGCTGATAATCAGGCACGATGACCCGCGCCACCCGCGCCTCGGCGTCGATCACCTCGACATGGTTAACCCGTGCGGGAGACAGGGCATTCCCCACGAACTCGGCGGGCTCGTCCGACCAGTCGACGATGTCGATTTTCTCCCCATGGAGCTCGTGCATCACGTTGCGCACCCGGCCGCCCATCGGTCCGATGCAGGCGCCCTTGGCGTTCACACCGGGTTTCCGCGAGCGAACGGCGATCTTCGTGCGGTGGCCGGCCTCGCGGGCGATCGCCGCGATCTCGACCGTGCCGTCGGCGATCTCGGGGACCTCGAGCGCGAAGAGCTTCTTGACCAGGTTGGGGTGGGTGCGGGACAGCTTCACGAGCGGCCCGCGGTGCCCCTTCTTGACCTGGACGACGTAGGAGCGGATGCGCTCGCCGTGGTCGTAGTTCTCCCCCGGGACCTGCTCCTCGGGCGGGATCACGCCCTCGAGCTTGCCGAGGTCGACCAGGACGTTGCGCGGGTCCTTGCCCTGCTGGATGACGCCCGCGACGATGTCGCCCTCGCGCCCCGCGTACTCGCCGAACGTGAGTTCGTCCTCGGCGTTGCGCAGGTGCTGCAGGATCACCTGCTTGGCCGTGGTCGCCGCGATGCGGCTGAAGTTGGTGGGCGTGTCGTCGTACTCGCGCGGCTCGGCGGCCTCGCCCTCGACGTCGTCGGCGGGCGTCTCGGTGGCCCACACCGTGACGTGGCCGGACTTGCGGTCGAGTTCGACACGGGCCTTCGGAGCGGCACCCTCGGTGCGGTGGTAGGCGATCAGCAGTGCTTCTTCGATCGCCTTGACCACGAGTTCGAGAGAGATGTCCTTTTCACTCTCGAGACTGCGCAAAGCGGTCATATCGATGTCCACGAGGCCTCCCCCTAGTCCTCGTCGCCGCCGGGATCATCATCACCCCGGCGGTTGAACTCCACCTGGACCAGCCCGCGGGTGAGCTCGTCGTAGCCGAGCCGTCGCTCCTGGCCGTCGGTGTCGAGCACGACGGCCTCGTCATCGGCCGTCGAGACGCGGCCGGTGACCTCCTCGCCGCCGGACAGCGTCGCGCGTACGAGGCGGCCGCTCGCGCGCCGCCAGTGCCGTGGCTGGGTGAGGGGACGGTCGATCCCCGGTGAGGTCACCTCGAGGACGTACGGCCCCGAGCCCATGGCGTCGCTCTCGTCGAGCGCGGCGGAGACACGCTGACTCACGACCGCGACGTCGTCGAGACTGACGCCGCCGTCTCCGTCGACGATCACGCGGACCTGCCGGCGTTTGCCGGCCGGCGTCACGATGACGTCCTCGAGATCGAACCCGGACTCGGCCACCACCGGCTCGAGCAGGCCCATGAGCGCGGCCCGCGCCTGGTGTCCGGGCCCCCGCCGGCCCCGCTGAGCGTGGCCGGAGTCGGCATTGACGCTCATGGGGCCTCCTTCTGTGCGGCCGCGCGGCCGATGGACGGGTGGCCGCCCGGTGCGTCCACTCCGCACATAAGACTATCCACAGCTGCGGGCGCCGGGTGCCGCATCGCCAGCCGACGGGCGCGCCCTTGTGGAATGCTTGCGCACCTGAGTGGAACACGATGGACGGAGGCACGCTTGGAGGCGTTGCGGTCCGTGACACCGACGCGGCGGGCGGTGCTCGGGGTCTCCGTGGCGGCGCTCGTGACGACCACGGGATGCACGACCGTCGGGCCGGGCGAGGCTCCCTCCCCCGGCCCCGAGGTCACGCTGCTCGACGGGGTGATCGAGAACGAGGCCGCGCTCATCGCCCTGTACGACGCGGTCCTCGCCGCCCACCCGGGTCTGGGCGGGCGGCTGAAGAGGCTGCGCGAGCACCACGTCCAGCATCTCGCCGTGCTCAAACGCCACTATGTCCCCGGCAGCACCAGCGGCACCGCCACGCCCGCGCCGCAACCCTCCGCCGCCGCACCGCGGACCGAGTCCGGCGCCCTCGGCGCCATCCGGAGCGCCGAGCGCAAGGCGGCCTCCGCACGCGCCGACGAGGTGCGCCGCGTGTCGCCGGGGCTGTCCCAGCTCCTCGCCTCCATCGGCGCCTGCGAGGCCGGGCACACCCAGGAGCTCACATGACGACCGCCCCCGAGACCATCTCCGCGCTGCAGGGCGCGCTCGCCGCCGAGCACGCCGCGATCTTCGGGTACGGCGTGCTGGGCGCGCACCTGGCCGGCGTCCAGCGGCAGAACGCCACCCAGATCTGCGACTCCCACCGCGCGCGGCGCGACCGGCTGCGCTCCTACGTCGAGGCGGGCGGCGCGACCCCGGTCGCGGCGTCGCCGGCCTACCACCTGCCCTCGCCCGTCTCCTCGCCGCGCACGGCCGCCCAGCTCGCCGCCCGGCTGGAGGACGGCGTGACCGCGGGGTACGCCGGGCTGGCGGGCGTCGCCGACGCGAGCCTGCGCCGCTACGCCGCCCTGGCGATGCAGGAGGCGACCGTTCGCGCGATCCGGTGGCGCGGCTCGCCTTCGGCCGCCTTCCCCGGTCTGACCAGCGCGGCGTTGTACCCCAGGGCGGAAAAGTAGCCCGGAACCGGCGATAGGTAACCTGCCAGTCGAGATCACAACAAGATCACGACTGGGGAGGTTTCAGACGCTCCATGAGCGAGCGGAGCGAGCGAATCAAACAACACGCGCGCCTGGTCTCTCCCCCGACGGAGGAGGGCCCATGAGCGAGCGGAGCGAGCGAATCAAACAACACGCGCGCCTGGTCTCTCCCCCGACGAAGGAGGGCCCATGAGCGTGAGTCGCGAGAGGCTACGGCACACCTGGCGGACCCTCATGGGTGAGACGATCGTCGATCCGCCCGAGGAGGAACCCGGCGACGCCGTCTCCGGGGCGGCGCTGGACCTGGTCCTGCGTGTCGGCGAACTGCTGCTGGCGAGCGGTGAGGCCACCGAACGCGTGAACGAGTCGATGCTCAGCCTGGCCGTCGCGTACGAACTGCCCCGCTGCGAGGTGTCGGTGACGTTCACCGTGATCTCCGCCTCGGTCCATCCGGGCCGGGGTGCCCTGCCGGTGACCGGATCACGGGCGATCCGGCGGCGCAACCCGGCGTACTGGCGGCTCGTGGCGCTGCACACGCTCATCCAGGAGGCCTCCATCGGCCTGCTGGACCTCGATGAGGCCCACGACCGGCTCCGGAGGATCAAGCGGAGCCAGCCGCCGTACGGGTCGCCGTATCCGGCGTGGCTCGCCGTCGTCTCACTGGGGCTGATCGCCGCGTCGTCGAGCCTGTCGATGGGCGGCGGGCCGCTGGGGGTGGGGACGGCGTTCGTCGCGACGGTGCTCGCCGACCGGGCCGCCGCCTTGCTGGGCCGCCGGGGCATCGCGGAGTTCTTCCAGCTCACCGTGGCGGCGGCGATCGGTGCGACGAGCGCCGTGCTGGTGATCGCGGCGGGCTCTCCGGGCAACGCCTCGACGATCGTCACCGGCTCCGTCGTGGCGCTGCTGCCGGGGCGGCCGCTGGTCGCGAGCATCCAGGACGGCATCACCGGGGACCTGGTCAGCGCCGGGGCCCGGCTGCTGGAGGTGTTCTTCATCGTGGCGGCGATCGTCTCCGGGCTGGGCGTGACGGTGTACGCCGCGGTGCACCTCGGCGTCCCGATCGACGTCCGGGACCTGCCGGCGGCACCGGTGACGCTGCAGCCGGTGGCGGTGCTCGCGGCGGCGGGCGTGTCGGTGGCCTTCGCCGTCTCATTGGCCGTGCCGCGCCGCACGCTGCCGGCGGCGGCGCTGAGCGGGGCGCTGATCTGGACGGTGTACGTGCTCGGCCGGGGCCTGGGAGCGGCCCCGCTGCTGGCGGCGGCGATCGGCGCGGTGATCGCGGGTCTGCTGGGGCACATCCTCGCGCGGCGGCGGCACCTGCCGGCGCTGCCGTACATCGTGCCGGCGGTGGCGCCGCTGCTGCCCGGGACCGCTCTGTACCGCGGCATGATCCAGCTGAACGGCGGCGAACCGTCGCAGGGCGTGCTCACTCTGATCGGCGGCATCTCGGTCGCCCTGGCTCTGGGCGCGGGCGTCAACCTGGGCGGTGAGTTCATCCGCGCCTTCCAGCATGTGGGCGTCGGCGGCTCGGGCCGCGGCGCCCGGCCGGCCGCTCGCCGCACGCGCGGTTACTGACCTCCGCCCGGGTGGAGGCGGCCCGGCGCTCGCCGGTATGCCGGGAATGTGAATCTTGGTGTGGCCGTTGAGCTGGGCAAAGACCGAGCTATGACGGGGTGAACGCGTGTCCGATACGACGGAACGGGCGGGGTCCCCGCATTCGGCCGGGGCTCCGGCGGGCACGGCCGCCGCCCTCGCGGAGGAGGGATCCACGACACCCGCGCGGTCGCCGCACACGGAGGAGGAGCCGACGGCCCCCGCGCGGCCCGCTAACGCGCAGGAGGGCTCCACGGCCCCCGCGCGGACCGCTCCCCCAGAGGAGTCCACGGCCCTCGCGCGGCCCGCTCCCGTGGAGGAGGGCTCCACGGCCCCCGCGCGGTCCGGTCCCTTGGCGTTGCCGGGTGTCCTCGGTCGTGGCCGTCTCCCCGCTCCGGCGGACGCCGGGCGCCGGCGACGGCTCATGTGGGCCGGGCGGGTGGTCATGGCCGGGTCCGTCGTCGTCTGTCTCGTGGTCTTCCACGGCGACCTGCCCGACCCCGAGGCCATGTGGCGGGTCACGCTCCACGCCGGACCCGGGTGGCTCGCCTGCGCGGTGCTGGCGCAGGCCGCCTCGATGGGCATGTTCGCCCGGGTGCAGCGGCGGTTGCTGCGAGCGGGCGGCGTGCGGATGTCGCTGCCGCGCGCGCTCCGGATGACCTATGCGGGCAACGCCCTGTCCGCCACGCTGCCCGCCGGGCCGGCGATCAGCACCGCCTTCAACTTCCGCCAGTATCGCCGTGCCGGTGCGCCTCCGCGCCTGGCCACCGCGGTGATCATGCTCGGCGGTGTGATCATGACCGGCGCGTACGCCGTCGTGGGACTGGCCGCGCTGGTGGCCGCGCCGGGTTCGCGGGCGCTCGCGGTGACCGGGCTGGCCGTTCTCGCGGTGGGGGCCGGCGTTTGCGCGGTGGTGGCGTGGCGCCACGGGGCCTCCCTGTCCCGGTTGACCCGCCGTCTCGTCCGCCCGGTCCTGCGTCACCGGCTGGCGGCGCCGTACGCCGAGCGGCTTCGCGAGGGCGGGGCCGGTCTGCGGCTGCGTCCGTCCGACTGGGCGATGCTGACCCTCGCGTCCCTGTCCAACTGGATCTTCGACATCCTCTCGCTCGCCGCCGCCGGGCGCGCGGTCGGCGTGCACACCGCCCTGTACTCGATCACGCTGGCGTACTTCGCGGCGCAGGCGGCGGGAACGCTCGTCCCGCTGCTGCCCGGCGGGCTCGGCGCCATGGAGGGCAGCCTCGCCGCGTCGCTCGTCGCGTTCGGCGCGCTGGCGGCGCCGGCCGGAGCGGCGGTCGCCCTGTACCGCCTGGTGTCCTTCTGGGGCGTCGTCGGCGTCGGCTGGCTGGCCTGGCTCGCGGTCAAGGCCGACGACCAGGACGGCGGCCGGAACGGCGAGAGGGACCGCGCCCTTCCGGTGCTCGACACCGCCTGAGCGCCGCGGCCGGGGCCCCGGCGCGTGCGCGGGGCTACGGCACCCGGTCGGGCACCAGTGACTGGACGTTCACCGAGGGTTCCGGCTGCTCCTCGTGGTGTGGCATGAGGACCACGACCACGATCGCCGCGCCGAAGCCCGCCGATCGCAGCACCAGGCGTACCGGGTCCTGGGGCAGCGGCTCCCCGAAGACGGCCGTGCCGGCCAGGACCGTGTAGACGCTGCCCACGACGCTGGAGACCGGCACCACGATGGAGGCGCGCCCGCGCTGCAGCGCCGTCTGGAACAGCAGCAGACCCGCGCCGGACAGGGTCAGGTAGAGGTAGGGGTACGGAGAGGCGAGCGTACGGCCCACGAAGTGGTGCGCGTCCTCGGCGAGGAAGCCCGACACGCCCTTGGTCTGCAGGCCGGCCGCCCCGTACAGCAGGCCGGACGCGCCGCCGTACAGCAGGCCCGGCGCCGGCCGGCGACCCGACCGCGAGCCGGACCGCACGGCGGTGCCGAACGCCGCCAGCCCGAGGAACACCGTGCCGCCGACCACGGCGAGCATCTCTCCCGTGCCCGCGTGCAGCCCGAGCCTCGTCGGCTCCATCGACAGGCAGACCAGCAGCAGGGACAACGCCAGCACGCCGAGGCCGGCCCACTCTCGCTGGGTGGTCCGTTCGCCGAGGAACACGGCCGAGAACACCACCAGCAGCGCGAGCCCGGCGAGCTGGATCGGCTGGGCGACGCTGAGCGGTACCAGCGACATGACGACGATCTGACACGCCATGCCCATGCCCATGACCAGGAAGCCGGTCAGCCACGCCTTGCTCGTGGCCAGCACCCACACCAGCCGTCCGACGCGTCGCATGCTGAGCGGCGGCAGGTTCTGCAGCGCCCGCTTCTCCAGCACGAATCCGGCGTTGTACAGAACGGTCGCGATCAGCCCGAGGACGATGCCGTAGAACAAGCAGCCTCCTCCGAGCCTGCGTTGGGGGACGTGACGATCCAGGCGTAAGACTGCCTGACATCGCAGGTCAGAGCGTACGAGGGGACGGACGCCCGCAAGACCACGAGGCACGAATTTACCCGATGGCCCCAAATCCGACGTGGGCACCGGTCGAAAAGCCGTTCTCCGGGCCCGGACGGTCCCGCGCCTGGACAGAGCCGTTCCCGCGCGCCGCCCGGGGCACTGGTCGTAGGCCTTTGGACCGAAATGCAGCCTCTGTCGGAATCTCCCGGGCCGCGCGGCGCTTTACTGGAGGAGCCCCGGGAAGCGGCACGCCTCACCGCCGCGGGGGCGACGGGATCCGAACGAGCGCGTGGCCGAACCGGCCGGAAGAGGAGACGCCCCCATGGCCGACGGCGCGACGGCCGCGACGCCGTACGGCCCCTCCGAACGGTCGCCCGAGCACCCGGCGGGCACGAGCGACGCCCCGGAATTCACGTCCGGCCGCGCGCCCGGTTCCGGCCCGGACACCCCGAACGTCCGTGCGATCGACGGCCGCCGGTTCCGCAGCATCCTCGGGCGCTTCGCGACCGGCGTCGTGGCGATCACGGCGATCGACCCGGCGACCGGCGCCCCCACCGGACTGGCCGCCAACTCCTTCACCTCCGTGTCACTCGAGCCGGCGCTCGTGTCGTTCTGCGTCGCGCACACGAGCACGACCTGGCCGCGCCTCCGCACGGCCGAACGGCACTGCGTCAACATCCTGTCCGCGCCGCAGCGCGAGGTCTGCCTGCAGTTCGCCGCGAAGGGCGCCGACAAGTTCGCCGGCCTGGAGTGGAGCGAGTCGCCCGGAGGCGGACCGGTGATCGACGGGGCACTGGCGTGGCTGGAGTGCTCGGTCGAGGCCGAGTACCCGGCGGGCGACCACATGATCGTCGTGGCTCGCGTGCACCACCTGGACCGCCATCACGACGGGGAGCCGCTCATCTTCTACAAGGGCTCCTACGGCCGCTTCCAGAGGTGAAGGAGGGGCACTGGAGGCGCCGTTCACCTCCAGTACCGTCTCAGGAGCTGTACTCCCCCGTCGCGGCGAGCACGCGGGTGACGCGGGCGGCCGCTCCGGCGGGGTCGTCGGCCGGAGCGATGCGCTCGGCCCAGGACCACCAGAACCACCAGGTCCCGGCGGTCGTCTCCGCGAGGATGTTCTCCGTCAGGGCCGATGCGTGTGGGTTCACCACGTGCAGGCTCGGCGGTCCTCCCTGCGGAATCGTCAGCCGGACGGCGAAGCCCCGGTCGCGGAGCTCGTCGCCGAGGCTTTCGAGATATGCGATTCGCGTCCGCGCTAACGCGGCATTGTCATCAGACACGATCGGATCACCTCATCTTCAAGCGTGTGGCCCGATGGAGCATCAGCATTTCGCCGCCCCGGTCGCCGCGCAATCCGCAGCACCGGGCGCCGCCGAACTCGGTCCCGGGGCGGAGGCGAAAGCGCGGGAACTGCGGCGGTTTCCCCCTATGCTCGGAAGATCACCGCACCGTACGCGGCGGAGTGACGGACAGGGGGCCCAGTGGTCGCGGCAGTACTCCGCAAGGGCATGACGCAGGGGCGCCTGCGCACACCCGCGTGTGCCTTCATCACCCTCTACGGCGTCGCCAAGCTCGCCGAGCTCCTCGACTGGTCCCGCCTGCACCACGACGTCGCGGCGATGCTCGGCGCCGGCTCCGGCACGGTGACCGGGCTGCTGCTCGCGGGCAAGGGCGCCGAGCTGGCGCTCACCGTCCTCGCCGTGCTGGCCCTGATCCGCGCGAGCGACACGCTGCTGGCCGCCGCCGTGGCGGGCTGGACCGCCGATCTCGCCGTGCTGACGGTCGTGGCCGCGGTCTGCGGCGACCTCGGCCGGTTGCTGGAGCACGGGACGGCGTTCCTGGTCCTCGCCGCCCTGCTGACCGTGCTGTACAAGTCCGGCGCCGTACGGCTGCCGCGCCGCACCG
Source organism: Actinoallomurus oryzae (assembly GCF_039541955.1). NCBI lineage: Bacteria > Bacillati > Actinomycetota > Actinomycetes > Streptosporangiales > Thermomonosporaceae > Actinoallomurus > Actinoallomurus oryzae. The sequence goes on from NZ_BAABHF010000084.1 coordinate 9,816, forward strand.
GCGCGCCGGACCAGACGGCGTCCCCGCCTCCGCACACGACCCGGCGGCTCCCCACCGCCACAGCGGACCCGACACAGAAGCTCCCCACGGGCACGGCGGAGCCGACCCGGCAGGACCTGCCGGTGCGCCGCCCGGACGTCACCCGGCAGGACCTGCCCGTACGCCGGCCCGACTCCACCCGCCGGGACCTGCCCGCGGGCGGCCCCGACCCGACCCGGCAGGACCTCCCCGTACGCCGCCCGCCCACGTCCTCCTGAGGGTCAGACCACCAGCCGGGCCACCGCGGTCATCGTTCCGGGGGCCACCTCGGTGAAACCGCCGTCGCGCACGACGACGTCCGCCTCGGCGACCGTACGGCTCCACTCGTCCGCCTCGACGACGCGCACCCGCAGGCCCGGCCACGCGCCACGGGCGCGAAGCAGCAGATGCGCGGCGTGCCCGCACTGCGCGGCCGCCTTGCCGGTCGTCATGGGCACGCCGGGGTTCAGGCCGATCAGGGCGTACGGCGGGGCCGGCGGCGGCTTGGGCTCCTCCTCGCGCTCCAGGTCGGTGCCGCCGACCTGGAGACGCGCGATCTCGGGCGCCACCTCGGTGACCGGACCGGGCACGAACGCCCGCGCGGGCGCCCCCTCGTGGTCGACGAGCACGCCGGGCAGTGCGCCGAGCGCCTCCCAGCGGGCGCCGCGCGCACGCCGGACGACCTTGCGGATGCGCCGGGACTCCCAGGCCGCGACCGCCTCGTGCCACTCCCCGCCCGGCGCGGACCGCGGGTCGGCGAGCAGCGTGACGGCGGCCATCGCCGCCGCCTCGCACACCGCGAGGTGCGAGGGAGGTGCGTTCTTCTCCACGCGCAGGGCGAGCTGCATCGCCCACGGTGGCTGGTCCGCCGGATCCTCATGCCCGTTCACTGAGCCGCCCACTCGCCGGAAGAACACCGAGCCTGAAGAGGAGAGGCACGGTGGTTCCGAGAGTCCCGCAGACACGAAGCGGTCATAACCGTCTTTCCATTCCTTTCTTCCGTTCTTCATTGCCGATCTTGTCGTGGTGTGATGCTTTCGAACGTGCGTACGAGCTACAAGCTGCGGGCCTACCCCACCCCCGAGCAGGCGGCCGCGCTGAACTGCACGTTCGGCTGCGTACGCCTGGTATGGAACAAGATCCTGTCATGGCGGAAGACCCGTTACCGCACCGAGCAGGTCAGCACCTCCTACGCGCAGACCGACCGATACCTGACCGACCTGAAACGCCACCCGGACCTGGCGTTCTTGACCGAGGTGTCCTGCGTGCCGCTCCAGCAGGCGCTCCGCCACCAGCACACGGCGTTCCTGAACTTCTTCGCGGGGCGTGCCCGCTACCCCAGATACAAGTCCCGCCAGCGCAAGCAGTCGGCGACCTACACCCGGTCGGCGTTCCGCTGGCGGGAAGGCCGCCTGTACCTGGCCAAGATGACGGACACACCGCTGAAGGTGGTGTGGTCCTGGCCGGATGTCGATCCCGCGTCGATCGAGCCGACGTCGGTGACGGTCTCGCGTGAGCCGTGCGGACGCTGGTACGTCTCCCTCTCCGTCGAGACGCCAGACCCCGAACAGGCCCCATCCACCGGGTCGGCGGTCGGTGTGGATCTCGGCGTCAAGGACTTCGCGGTCACCTCCGACGGCGAAAAGATCGCCAATGCCCGCCGTCTGGCCAGGCGAGAGCGTAACCTGGCCCGCTACCAGCGGCGCATGGCCCACGAACAACCCGGATCGAACAACCGGGCCAAGGCGAAGGCGAAGGTGGCCCGCGCCCACCGCAAGGTCGCCGCATCCCGCGCGGACTTCCTGCACAAGACCAGCACCCGCCTGGTCCGCGACCACGACGTCTGGGGAGAGTTCCGCCGCCAACTGAAGTACAAAGCAGCCAGATACGGTCGCCATTTGATCGTGATCGACCGCTGGTACCCCAGCTCCAACACCTGCTCGACGTGCGGACACCTGCTCGTCGAACTCCCGCTTTCCACCCGGGCATGGTGTTGCCCGGCGTGTCGCACCCTGCACGACAGGGACGTCAACGCGGCCAAGAACATCCTGGCGGCAGGTCTTGCCGTGTCGGCCTGTGGAGGTGACGTCAGACACCCGGGGTCCCCTCGGCCGCAGTCGCCACAGAAGCAGGAACCCCAGCCCGCGAGGACTGGGATCCCTGTCCTTCCAGGGAGTAGTCAATGAGCCGTTCACGAGTCGTCGATCAAGCCTTGCAGCCGTGGCCCGCGTAATTCAGGTGAGCTTGGTGAGCGCGTCGTCCATGATCTCCGCGCCCGTGTCGATCTCCTCCTCGGTCACGGTCAGCGGAGGGGCGATGCGCAGGCAGGCGGCGGCTCCGCCGGCCCGGCCCTTGGTGATGTTCAGCGACAGGCCGCAGGCGTGGCAGGCCTCGGTCAGCTGCTCGCCGCGCTCGACGGCGGGCGCCTTGGTCGCCCGGTCCTCCACCAGCTCCACGCCCCAGAGCAGGCCCATCCCGCGGACGTCGCCGATGATCTCGTGGCGCGTGGCGAGTTCGCGCAGGTGGCCGCCGAGGCGTTCACCGCGCCGGGCGGCGCGGCCGGCGAGATCCTCCTCCTCCACGACGTCGAGGACGGCGAGGGCCGCCGCCGCGGGCAGCGGGTCGGACTGGTGCGAGGTGTAGTACATCAGGCCCGCGTCGTAGGCCGCCCGCTCGATGGCGTCCGTGGTGACGACCGCGCTGATCGGCAGTCCGCCGCCGAGCGTCTTGGACAGCGTCACGATGTCGGGCACGACGCCGTAGACGTCCATGCCGAACATCGCTCCGAGCCGGCCGAAGCCGGTCTGCGCCTCGTCGAGGATGAGCAGCATGCCGCGTTCGTGGGTCAGTTCGAGGAGCCGCGCGAGGTATCCCGGCGGCGGCACGAGGATGCCGCCGGACGACAGCACCGGCTCGGCCACGACCGCGGCGCCGGCCCCGCTCGTCTGCTGGTCGTACAGCTCGAAGCCGATCTCCAGGCACGTCTGGTCGCACGTGCCGGCACAGTGCCGTACCGGGCACCGGTAGGCGTACGGGGCGGGCAGCGCGAACACCCCGGGCATCGTCGGCCCGTGCCCGCGCCGCCCCGCCGAGTAGGTGAGCGACTGGCTGCCCGAGGTCATGCCGTGCCAGCTGCGGGTGAGCGACACGACCTCGAAGCCGCCGGTCGCCAGCTTCGCCATGCGGACGGCCGCCTCGTTGGCCTCCCCGCCGGTGCTGAGGAACATCGAGCGGTCCAGCCCGGCGGGCATCAGCGCGGCGACGCGCTCGGCCAGGGCCAGCACGGGCTCGGAGAGCAGGCCGGAATTCAGGTGGACGGCCTCGGTCAGCGACCGGCGCACCGCCTCGACGATGCGCGGATGACTGTGGCCGATGGTGGCGCAGATCTGGCCGGAGGTGAAGTCGAGGACGCGGCGCCCGTCGGTGGTCTCCAGCCACGAACCGGAGGCGCGGGCGATGACGTCGGAGGAGAACTCGCCGTTGTAACGGATCAGGCGGCGTGCACGTGGGTCCATGCCGCGATCGTCTCTCCGCGCATGCGCCGGATCCAGCGATGATTTTCGCGGGATATCCGTGGAAGGAAACGAACGATGCTCGATCTCCGGCGCCTGCGGCTCCTCCGCGAACTGCACGCCCGCGGCACCGTCGCCGCCGTGGCCGGGGCGCTGTCATACAGCCCCTCCACCGTCTCTCACCAGCTCGCCGAACTGCAGCGGGAGGCGGGAGTGACCCTCTTCGAACGCGACGGCCGCCGGCTGCGCCTCACCGAGGCGGCGCACGTGCTCGTCCGCCACGCCGACGTCCTGCTCACCCGCATGGAACGCGCCGAGGCCGAGATGGCGGCCGCCGCCGGCGCCGTGGTCGGCACGGTGCGCGTCTCGGCGTTCCAGACGGCGGCCATCAGCCTGGTCGCGCCCGCGCTCGCCCGCCTCGCCGACCGCCATCCGCAGCTGCGCCTGGAGGTGACGGAGGTCGAGCCGGACCAGGCGTTCGACGCGCTGCTGCGCCGCGAGTGCGACCTCGCGATCTGCGACGAGTACGGCGGGCAGCGCAGGCCGCGCCCGCGCGGGCTCACCTTCGAGGAGCTGTACGTCGAGCGGGTGCGCCTCGTTCTCCCCCGCGGGCATCCGGCGACGCGGCTGCGCGACCTGCACGAGGCCGCCTGGGCCGGCGGCCAGCCGGGCACCAGCCACGACCGGCTGCTGATGCTCGCGTGCACGACCGCCGGCGGCTTCGTGCCCGACATCCGTCACCGCACCACCGACCTGCTCGTACTGCTCGCGCTCGCCGCCACCGGACGCGCCGTCACCCTCCTGCCCGACCTGTCCCGGCCCGAGCGCGAACCCTCGGTGACGGTACGGGACACCGGCATCTCCCGGCGCGTGCTCACCGTCGTACGGGACGACGGCCTCGCGCGACCCGCCCTCACCGCCGTACGGACGGCGCTGAGCGAGGTCGCGTCCGACCTTGTTTGACCTTGTCCCTGGGTGAGGCCACAGCATCGATCGAGACAGGAGGAGGGCGGCGATGGGTTCGCTGACGATCGGGGCGTTCGCCCAGGCGGCACGGCTGTCGCCGAAGGCGCTGCGCCTGTACGACGAGCTCGGCCTGCTCCGGCCGGCTCGCGTCGATCCGGCCTCGGGCTACCGGTTCTACGAGCCGGCGCAGCTCGAACGGGCCCGGCTGGTGGCCTGGCTCCGCCGGCTCGGCATGCCGCTCGCGCGTATCCGGGTCGTCTGCGAGCTGGAGCCGGCCGACGCGGCCCGCGAGGTCGCGGCGTACTGGGCGCGGGTGGAGGCCGACACCGCCGCGCGGCGCGACCTGGCCGCCTTCCTCATCGACCAGCTCCAGGGAAGAGGCGATGAGCACATGACACTCGGCATCCGCTACGCCATGCGGTCCGACACCGGCAGAGTCCGCCCGAGCAACGAGGACGCGGCGTACGCCGGCGCGCGGCTGCTCGCCGTGGCCGACGGCTTCGGCGGTGAGGGGCGCGGGGCGCCGGCGAGCGCGGCCGTCATCGAGGCGCTGCGTCCGCTCGACACCGACATCGCGGCCGGCGAGCTGCTGAACGCGCTCGACCAGGCCGTGCACGAGGCCGACGCCGCGCTGCGCGACATCACCCGCACCGACCCCTCGATGGAGGGGGTCGGCAGCACGCTGACGGCGCTGCTGTGGTCGGGGTCGCGCCTCGGGCTCGTGCACATCGGCGACTCCCGCGCGTACGTCCTGCGCGACGGCGAGCTGTTCCAGATCACCCACGACCACACGCACGTGCAGTCGCTGATCGACGAGGGCCGCCTCACCCCCGAGGAAGCGGCGTCGCACCCGCAGCGGTCGCTGCTGCTGCGCGCCCTGGCCGGCCGCGGGGTCGCGGCCGACCTGAAGCTCCGCGAGGCACGCCCCGGCGACCGGTACCTGCTGTGCTCCGACGGCCTGTCCACCGTGGTCCCGCTCCCGGCCGTCCAGGACGCTCTCGCCTCGGCGGCCGACCCCGACGAGGCCGTACGGCGGCTGGTCGACCTCGCCAACGACGCCGGCGGCCCCGACAACGTCACCTGCGTGGTCGCCGACGTCATCGACGGCGCGGCCTGACACCACCGACCTGGTGGCGAGCCGACGCCGCGTGCGGTGACAGTCCTCCGTGGCGGGGGCGGTTAGGCTCGAAGCCCGGCCGCCCCGCACGAGAGGAACCCATGGCGCGCGCGATCGTGTTCGACCTGTTCGGCGTCATCGCATCGACTCAGACCCCCGAGGACGTCCGCGCGATCGAGCGGACCGCCGGAGTGGAGCCCGAGCCCTTCTGGGAGGCCTACTGGGCGCTGCGCAAGCCGTACGACGCGGGGCAGCCGGCCGCGGAGTACTGGGCCGCGGTGGCCGACCGGATCGGCGTGCGGTTCACCGACGCGACGGTCCGCGCGCTGGTCGAGGCCGACATGAAGAGCTGGACCAACGTGGACGCGGTCATGGTGGACCTCGTCACCGAGCTGGCCGCTCAGGGCCGTACGCTCGGGCTGCTCTCCAACATCGTCGCCGACCTGGTGCCGATCTTCGAGGCGCGGCACGGCGACTGGCTCCGGCACTTCACGACGCTGGCCTACTCCTGCGACATCGGGGTGGCCAAGCCCGACCGCAGGGCGTACGAGATCGTCGCCGAGCGGCTCGGCGTCGCGCCGCGCGAGTGCCTGTTCATCGACGACAACGAGACCAACGTGCTCGCCGCCCGCGAACTCGGCATGCGAGCCGAGGTCTTCCGCGCCCCCGACCAGGTCCGTTCCCTCGTCACCGCCTGACGCACTGCGCCGCAGGTGCGACCGAACTCGTCGTGGTGGGCGAGCAGACGACGGTCCGGCCCGCGATGGACGGGCCGGACCGTTATTCGATGCCCGTCAGATCAGACGTTCCACACGTAGTTTCTACTTGTATAGAACCACTTGGTGGCGACGGCCGGGTAAACTCCGTTGACCCGACGGTAGGCTATTGCTTCCATATAGGCGTTGCCACCGAGCGAAAATGTGGTGCACGCGCCCGGACTGATGATTCGCGTCGTGATTCCCGCGTGAGTTCCCCTCGGAGGGACGTCGACGTACTCACCGGCCGAACTGACGTTGCAGAACCTGAAGGATCCGCTCGCGGCGTTCGCCGCCGTGGGGACCAGCACCGACGCGGCGACGCCCACAGCGGTCAGTCCCAGCAGAGCCTTGGTTTTGGATCCCATGCTGCAATTCCCTTCAATGTGACCACGCACCGATATCGGCGGCCATCAGCCGCTCACTTCCGCATACGAAGGAAAGGCCGAAGGGGTTCATTCCAGCCCATCTGACGGACCGGAAATGGTGCCGGACCGGCACTGGACGCTTCGCACGCCGTACGACGCGAGGCCGCCGGTGGCCGTGGGCCGGATCGGCGTGCGGTTCGCCGAGACGACCGTCCGCACGCCGATCGAGACCCGCATGAGAAGCTGGATCACCGCCGACGCGGCGCGAACGCTGAAGGAGGATCCCGATGGGCACGGCACCGGCGATCGCATCCGCGGTGACGTTCGTCTGGCTGGGCATGGTGCTGGCCATCTCGTTCCTCGAGGCCCCGCTGAAGTTCCGCGCCCCGGATGTGACCCTGCGGGTCGCGCTCGGCATCGGCCGGATCGTCTTCCGCGCGCTCAACGCCGTCGAGGCCGCGCTCGCCGTGGTCCTCGTGGTCGTGCTGGCGGTGGACCGGCCGGACGTGGGCGGGCTGGTGACGCTGATCGTGGCCATCGTTCTGCTGCTCGCCCAGCTGGTGGCCGTCCGGCCCCGGCTGACGCGCCGCTCCGACGCCGTCCTGGCCGGCGCGGACGCGCCCCGGTCGCACGCGCACCACGTCTACATCGCCCTGGAGTCCCTCAAGGTCCTCGCCCTGCTGATCGGTGGCATCCTTCTCCTGGCCGGTTAGCGCTCGTACGCCCAGCCGGTCCACCGCTCGACGGTCAGGGCGATGACCGGGCCCTCCGGCGGGTTCTCGCGGTACTGCGGGTAACGCTCGCGGAGCAGGGCGATCGGGCGGGCCATCGCGTCCGGTTCGGTGAGGATCTCGGCGGTCGCGTCGGCGCGCACCCACCACAGGCGCGTCCAGTCGTCCTCGTAGTGGTCCGCCAGGACGGCCGCCCGCGGATTGGCGCGGAGGTTGCGCAGCCGTTTCAGGTCACGGGTGCTCTTCGGCTTGGCGTCGACGGCGGTGTAGATCCGGTCGTGTTCGACGGCGAACGCGGCCACGACCAGATGCGGGCGTCCGGTGGCATCCGCCGTGGCCAGGCGCATGACGGGCACCGACGCCAGCCGTGCGCGGGCGGCGTCCTCGGTCAGCCTCATGCCTTCGAGCCTGGCATGTGGCCGGAGCGTCAGCGCCGTGTGGCGGCCGTGTAACGAAGCGGTTTCGAACTCTTGACACTCCCCACTCCTCCCCGCTTCGCTGCGTGGGAGCGCTCCCACGACGTCGGGCCCGCGGAGCCCGGCGCATTGGAACCCGGAAAACGAGACGACCTGAGAGGGGTTCGTCATGAGGGTCATCAGGCATCGCGGGCGGTTCGCCCTGGCGATGGTGCTGTCGGCCGCACTCGCGGCGGCGACGGCGTGCGCGGGGGACGACGGCAAGAGCAGCGACGGCAACGAGAAGATCACTCTGACCGTCGACGACTTCGGCACGTTCGGCTACCAGGACCTGTTCAAGCAGTACGAGGCCCAGCACCCCAACATCAAGATCAAGGAACGGACCGTCCCCAAGCTCGACGACTACACCCCGCGGCTCCAGCAGTGGATCGCCGCGGGCGCCGGTGCCGGCGACGTGGTCGCGATCGAAGAGGGCATCATGGTCAAGTTCAAGGCCCAGCCGGACAAGTTCGTCGACCTTAAGAAGTACGGCGCGGGCTCACTGCAGAACAACTTCATCGCCTGGAAGTGGCAGGGCGGGATGAGCCCGGACGGCTCCAAGCTCATCGGGCTGGGCACCGACGTCGGCAGCATGGCCCTGTGCTACCGGCGCGACCTGTTCAAGAAGGCCGGGCTGCCGAGCGACCGTGACGCGGTGACCAAGCAGTGGGCCACCTGGGACGACTTCATCAACGTCGGCAAGAAGTTCACCGCCGCGATCGGCGGGAACACGAAGTTCATCGACTCCCCTGAGACGTACTACAACACGATTCTCATGCAGGAGGCCGGCAAGGGCTCCAACCAGACGTACTTCGACCAGAACAACAAGTTCGTCATGGAGTCCAACCCGGCCGTGAAGGCGGCCTTCGACGAGACCGTGAAGATGTCGCAGGCCGGGCTCGCCAACGGCGTGCAGTTCCTGTCGGACCCGTGGAGCCAGGCGCTGAAGAAGGACGCGTTCGCCACCGCTCCCTGCCCGGCCTGGATGCTCGGCCTGATCAAGCAGTACGGCGGTGACTCCCAGAGCGGCAAGTGGGACGTGGCCGGGGTGCCGGGCGGGGGCGGCAGCTGGGGCGGGTCGTGGCTCGCGGTGCCGACCCAGAGCAAGCACCCGAAGGAGGCCGCCGACCTGGTGAAGTTCCTGACCAGCCCGCAGGGACAGGTCGGGGCGTTCAAGGCGGCCAACAACCTGCCGTCCTCTCCGCAGGCGCTGAACGACTCCGCGGTCAAGGCGTTCGACAACCCGTACTTCAACAACGCGCCGGTCGGCGCGATCTACGGCCCGGCCGCGACCAGCCTCAAGCCGGTGTACCTCGGTGCCGACAACCAGGAGGTACGCCAGGCCGTCGAGGCGGACCTGCGCGCCATCGCGCAGGGCAAGCTCTCGCCCGGTTCCGGATGGGGCAAGGCCGTCTCCGACGCCAAGAAGGCCGCCGGAACGGGGTGAAACGACCGCCCGGAACCCTCGCCCTCGGGTGCCGGGCGGCCTCTTCAGACCGGGCGGCGGCGCCGGGCTCCCCAGGGACACCTGCCGGCGCCGCCCCCACCCCCCGACGGCGGAAAGGACCTCTCGGTGACTCCTCCGCTTCCTGATGGGAGCGGCTTCTCGCTAAGCCGCTTGCGCAGCGTCGC
>NZ_BAABHF010000085.1:0-5182 GCF_039541955.1 Actinoallomurus oryzae
CCATCCACATCGCCGCGATCAACATATGGCTACGAGCAGGCTTCTGAAACACGGCCTAGCACGGCCTGCTCGGTCAGCTGTCCGATGAGACCCACGACACCCTGCCGTACGGTGACCTCGGCCGACTCGGCCAGCCGGACCAGGAACGGCAGGGCCGCCGCAGCGGCGGAACAGACGAACCCGCCCCGGTGGTAGATCTTGTTCGACAGGTCGAATAGCGCGTCGGGTGCGTCCTCGTCGTCGGCGATTCGCCACAGCAGTTCAGGTACGTCACCGGCCGATCCGTAGGCATGCCGGAGAGTCGACCATTCGACCCGGGCGAGTCCGGGGAGGGCCATGAAGGGACTTCGTTTCACACTGGCGTCGGCCAAACCCCATAATTCCGGGCCCACGGTAGCAGTAGCCGGAGCGCATGACGTGCGGAGCCCGTGGCGAACGCGAATGCGGCCTGACGGCCGACGTGAAAGAGCTGGGTAGTATGCGGCGATGGACTGGAACGCCTTTGAGACGGCATGGCATGACAGCGGATGCCGCATTTTGGCCGACCTCGCAGCGGCGTTTCCAGATGAGCGGCTGTACGCCGCGGCCTTCCATCTTTTCTACATGGACGGTGACGAGATCCTCTCGCCTGCCCTGGCCGCCAACACCGAGGCAACCGTGCGTGAGATGCGCCCGGGCGGGGAGGACTACAGGGATTCGACACGGTTCGCCCCGCCGGAGTGGCGGTGGGACGTCCTGGATGCCGCGAGCGATGCGATGTCGCCCTGGTATCACCGTCTCACTGAGGAGTACCTGGCGCCCGCTGCGACCGAGGCCGAACAGTTCGCGGCGATGGACGCGCTTGAGACGGCGCACGACGCCGCGATGGCCGGTGTCTGCAAAGCGATGACCACGACGGCGCGCCGGGGCGGCATCCACAGCTCGCTTCCACGCGAGTTCGTCGTCGTCATCCTCGAAGGGCAACGCGGGGACGAGGAGGCCGGTCTGATCCGGAAGAGCGTCGACCCGCAATTGCTGCCGACGGTTCCCGAACTGACCGAGTACCTGCGGCAACTCGACGAGGCGTGACCCCCGGCCGACTTCGAAGGCCGCGGGTGCTCGCTCCTGGCGAGCGCGCGAAAAACCCGGTGACGTCGGTGGTCGTCCCCGTTGATAATGACCGACGTGGAAGAGGTCGAGGTCGTCGTCGCCCATAACGAGCGCGCCACCCTGCGCGTCGGTGACGTGTTCCTGAAGATCGACGCTGATCAGACGCGTACCGACGTCGAGGTCGAGGCGATGGCCATGGCGCCGATCCCGACTCCGGAGGTCCTGTGGCGGAAGCCGCCCGCGCTCGCCCTCGCCGCCGTCCCCGGAACGGCACTCGGCCGCCTCGGTGAGCCGTCGACCGCGTCGCCGGCGGCGTGGGCCGCGGCGGGCGCCGCCGTACGGATGCTGCACGACGCGCCGCTGCCGCCATGGCCCGGCCGGAGCCTCAACGAGATCGCGTCGCAGCTCGACAGCGAATGCGAGTGGCTCATCGCGAACGACGTCCTTCCCACCGACCTGGTCACGCGCAACCGCCAGGTCGCCGAGGCCGCGCTCCGGCCCTGGACACCGGTGTTCACACACGGCGACCTGCAGATCAGCCACGTGTTCGTCGACGGTGACAAGGTCACCGGAGTGATCGACTGGTCCGAGGCGGGCCACGGCGACGCCCTGTACGACCTCGCCATCTTGACGCTCGGACACGAAGAACACCTTGGCGACGTCGTCGCCGGCTACGGCACCGACGTCGACCTCGACGTGATCCGCGCGTGGTGGTCGCTGCGAAGCCTGCTGGCGGTCCGCTGGCTCGTCGAGCACGGTTTCGACCCGTCCTCGCCAGGCTGCGAGATCGACGTGCTGAAATCCCGGATGTGAGGCCGCACGAGCCCGACGGCCACGAGTGCCCTGCTACGGCATCGAGCGGGCCATCTCCTCAAAGCGCGTCGCCTTCCGGATCTCACTGTGGCTGACGCAACCGGAGTGAGGCGTCCCAGCCGCCACAGGTGAATGCGGTCGTCCGAACCACCACCGGCCAGCGTCTTGCCGTCCGGGCTGAACGCCACCGAGTAGCCGGTCGTCGAGTCTGACGGCCGATGTCCGCCACCCGCCGTACGGGCGGCGGGCCGTCCGTACGCAGCACGTCGTCCAGCGACCGCCCTGCCACCAGCTCCATCACCAGCCACGGACGGCCGTCGTCCCCGATCACCCGGTCGTGCAGGGCCACGATGCCGGGGTGGTGCAGGCGAGCGGCGGCACGCGCCTCGCGGGCGGCCCGTGCGTACCACTCGCGCCGCTCGGTGTCGTCGATCTCGTCGGACAGCCGCAGCTCCTTGACGGCGACCTCGCGATCGAGTTCGGCGTCATACGCGCGCCAAACCCGGCCCATGCCGCCGCGTCCGATGAGCCCGAGAATCCGGTATTGGCCGGCGAGCATCTCCCCGGATTCACCGTGCATGGAGCGAAGATAGCGAACCGGACTTGCGCGTCAGATAGTACGGAGGACGGCAGCGGCAGCCGCGCCAGCCAAGTGTCGAGACACGTCGACCGCCCTCTGACCTCGGCACGGAGACTACGAACAGGGCCGATGTCACTTCCGAAAGCTGAGTGCCTCGCGCCCGGGGTCTTTGTGACGACAGCATCGCCATCATGTGGGCTGCCGGCGGCCCAGGGGACGGCCCTGCTCGACGTAGTCGTTGTACTCGTCCGGGAGGACGCCTTGGTTGACCCAGCGTGCGGGGTTTGCGGCGAGTTCTCTGTGTGCCAGGTCGAGGGCTTCTTCCGCCGACTCGGTCTCTCCGATGGTCTGGCCGAAGTCTTCTTCGTCGCTTTCATAGAAGCTCGGGTATTCGTCGACGGTGAGCCGGTAATCGATGTCCTCCACGGTGTGGAGCGACACGATGAAACCGTGGAAGCGGGTCGCCGGGGAGATGGAGGTCCAGCGGAGTCCGCGGCGGCCGTCCTGTTCGAATGCTTCCAGGAGCTGTTCTATTTGGCGGCCGCGGCGAAGAGCTCCTTCGGCGAATGACCTCGTCAGGTGGCGCACGAAGACACCTTTCACCCTGAAGACGGGAAGGTCCCGGACAGTTACCGTTTCGGGACCCGCGGTCTGGCCGAGACATCGCGCGGGCGGGCGCGTACTTCTCTACACGGCTACCCCATTGGGCGAGCTCACGGAGCTCTTCGCTCAGGGGTCCTGGACGGTGAGCAGGCCGGAGACGAGTTGGCGGACCAGAGGATGGGAGCGGTCTCCTCGGGCGTGATCTCATCGCCGTGAATGAGCGTGGCGGGGTTGGAACCGCCGATCCTCGTAGATGCATCGGCTGATCTGTGCGCGATGCTGAGGGTATGACCGCTCCCGTGCTCTACGTGATCGTGTGTGCGTGTCCTCCCGCTCGCGGTGTCGGCGAACTGGTCGGGCTCGCCAAGGAGCGTGGTTGGGACACGTGTGTGCTCACCACGCCTTCGGCCCGTCGGTTCGTTGACGTCGAGGAGCTCGTCGCGTTGACGGGTCACCCTGTACGCAGCGAGTACAAGCATCCGGACGAGCCGGATGTCTTGCCGCCCGCCGACGCGGTGATCGTCGCTCCCGCGACGGTGAACACCATCAACAAATGGGCCGCGGGGATCTGTGACACGCTCGCCCTCGGAGTACTCGTGGAGGGCATCGGCCTTGGCCTGCCCATCGTGGCGGTCCCATCCTCGAACCGGGCACACACCTCCCACCCGGCGTTCGTGGAGAACATCGCACGCCTCCGCTCCTGGGGTGTGACGGTCATCTGGGAAACGGGCGGATACCCGGTGCATGATCCGGCTACCGGGAGCAACACGGCACCGATCCCTTGGAAGGCCGCGCTCGATGCGATCGCCGTGAAGACCGGATCAGGTTGAGCGAACGACCAACGCGAGTGAGCCGATGTACAGCCGCGCTCTGCGGATCTGACCCCCTTCACAACCGTCGCTCATAGACCAGGGGCTTCGCCGCCCGACCACGTACATCAAGTTCACGTTCGTGGCGAACGCGACATCCGGTTCAGAACAGCCCGTCCTGCTTTGATTCGCCGGCGGCTCTGAGCGTTCGCAGTACCGGAGTCAACGCCTTCCATACTTGGTCGTATCCGCCTGCCTCGCTCCACGACTCGTGCAGGTCGCTGGCAGGAGAATGTGCTCGCTCAACAGCCACGGTCGCGTCGTCCGCAAGCTCAGCCGTCAGGGCGGTCGGCAGCGATGCCACCCACTCCACGTTCGTAAAAGGTGGTGTCATCCCGGCCAGGAGCGAAGCCGCCACCACAGCCTCCACGCCCTCGGTATAGCCGACGGATCCAGGGGCCCTGGACACCCGCAGAATCGCCGCTTTCAGGCGCTCAGTGCGAACGTTTTCGTCAGAGTGGGACAGGGCATCGAAGAAGTCCATTGCCGTGTCATCGTCGAACGGTCCTTTTCCCCATGTCCCCACTGGCAGACGATCTCATGGATTCGAGTGACGCAAAAGGAGACTCTGCGCATTCCCGTCTATCATTCCCCGGAAGCGGCTGGGGCGTTACTCGGGTTCCAGTGGTCGTCGCGACTGGCTTGCCGGGCTGACCGCTGATGGTCACGAGCGGATCCGCCGTGACCGTAGGTGGTGCTCCCGGCCCGGAGGAGGTGAAGAGTGGCCAAGCCTCTGCCGAGGTTCCTCCTCGGCGGCATCGGGCTCGTCGTGCTGACGGTCGGCGTGATCAAGGTGGTCGGCGTCGCAGGTACGGCATCGGCCATCGCGCTGCTCGCCGCCGGTGTGCTGCTGTTGATCAGCCCGTTCGTCATCGATCGGATCGAGCGGTTCTCGGTGACCCGCCAGGAACACTCCGCCGGGCCGATGGCCAAGCGCGGTGCGGAGACTGCGAACAAACCCGATGCCACTCTGAGATGCGGAAGGTAGGCGGTTCGCCCCTGCGCACGATCCTAGACCGGCGAAGACAGCGCCCGACCTGCATGACGGTCGGGCGCTGTTCGGTGATGTCCGGCTGGGTTCGGCCGTCAACGGTGGCTCTGCCGAACCCAAGTCTTACCGGCGGTTCGGCCACCGCAGGCTGACCCCTGGGTGCCGCGCGCGGGCTCGGGGATGCTCCTATGGTTCGTCAAGCGGCAGGAGCAAGATCCTTTAGGGCGGTCGCGGGTT
>NZ_BAABHF010000086.1:0-1170 GCF_039541955.1 Actinoallomurus oryzae
GAGTTCACAAGTGCCGATGTCACGACCGCCGTATCCGCCGGAGTTCCGGCGGCAGATGGTGGAGCTGGTGCGGGCCGGCCGGTCGCCCGAGGACCTGGCCAAGGAGTTCGAGCCGACGGCCCAGTCGATCCGTACCTGGGTCGCTCAGGCCGACCGCGATGACGGCCGCCGCCAGGACGGGTTGACCAGCGCGGAGAAAGATGAGCTGGCCCGGCTGCGGCGGGAGGTCCGTCAGCTGCGGGAAGAGCGCGAGATCTTGAAGAAGGCGGCGGTTTTCTTCGCGCGGGAGACGGATCGGCCGAGGTGAAGTACCGGCTGATCGATGCGGAGAAGACACACCATGGCGTCTCCCTTTTGGCCCGGGTGCTGGGTGTGTCGCGCCAGGGCTATTACGCCTGGAAGAGCCGCGGCCCCTCACGGCGGGCCCGCCAGGACCAGGCTCTGATCGAGACCATCACGAAGATCCACAGCCGGTCGCGCCAGACCTACGGTGCTCCGCGCGTTCACGCCGAGTTGCGCGATGACTTCGGCGTGCGTGTCGGGCGCAAGCGGGTGGCGCGGCTGATGCGCACCGCGCGGCTTGAGGGGGTGCACCGGCGTCGCCGGCATGGGCTGACCCGCCGTGACCCGGCGGTGGTGCCACCTCATGATCTGGTGAACCGCGACTTCACCGCGCCCGCGCCGAACCGGGTCTGGACGGCGGACATCACGTACGTGCCGACGGGTGAGGGGTGGCTGTATCTGGCGGTGGTGCTGGATGTGTTCTCCCGGCGGATCGTGGGCTGGGCGATGGCCGGCCACATGCGTACCGAGCTGGTCATCGACGCGCTGGAGATGGCGGTATGGAATCGTCGGCCCGCCCCCGGGCTGATCCATCACAGCGATCAGGGGGTGCAATATACGTCGCTGTCGTTCAGCCGCCGCTGCACCTCAGCGGGCATCCGTACCTCGACCGGCAGCGTCGCGGACTGCTACGACAACGCCGTGACCGAGAGCTTCTTCGCCACGTTGGAGACCGAACTGCTCGACCGGCACCACTTCACCACCCGCGCCCAGGCCAAGGCCGCCTGCTTCGACTTCATCGAAGGGTTCTACAACCCCCGCCGCCGCCACTCGACCCTGGGCATGCTCAGCCCTGCCGAATACGAGAGGAGATACACGCAACGATCC
>NZ_BAABHF010000087.1:0-532 GCF_039541955.1 Actinoallomurus oryzae
CCACCCTGGATGACCTCATGCATGATCCGGAACAACTGGAACGGATCGGCCGCCCCCACCATCAGGTCATCATCGGCATAGAACCGGGAGTTGAAGTCGAACCCGCCGAGCTTTCCCTCCCGCAGCAAGAACGCCACGATGAACTCGATGTTGGTACCCGGCGCGTGATGCCCGGTGTCCACCACCACCTGCGCCTTGGGCCCCAGCTTCACACAGTGCGCATACGAGGTACCCCAGTCCGGCACATCAGTGCTGTAGAACGCCGGCTCGAACAACTTGTACTCCAACAAGAACCGCTGGTCATCCCCCAGCCGCTCATACACGGCCGCCAAAGCCTCGGCCAGCCGGTCCTGCCGAGCCCGGATGTCATCCTGGCCCGGATAGTTCGTGCCATCGGAGAACCACAGCTTCAGATCCCGCGACCCGGTCACGTCCATGATGTCGACGCAGTCCAGCAGATGGTTCAGCGCCTTCTTCCGCACCGCCGGATCGGGATTGGTGACACTGCCCAGCATGTAGTCGTTGTCCTGGA
>NZ_BAABHF010000088.1:0-42146 GCF_039541955.1 Actinoallomurus oryzae
GCGCGAAGCCGAGCAGCTCCAGGCTGCGCTTGAGGCCACCGAGCAGCACACCCCCGCAACGACGACCCGCCCCAGCGACGCCTGACCCCGTACCGCCGGACCCGAGAACGAGGACAGCCAGATGCACACGATGAACGACACGCTGCCCGCCAGCACGACCCGCCTGCACCGCACGGAGATCCTCCGCTACGCCAAGCGCCTCACGATCCACGCGGACATCCCCGAGGCCGTCACCGCCCACGCCCGGGCGCTGCACGCCTGGATGGACGCCGCGACCGACCTCGAGGACCGCCGCGACCGCTTCACCGCGCTGCAGCACGCCGACAGCAACCGCCCCGACGACCGCACCCCCGACGACGACCCGCACCGGCTGATCTCCGAGGCCGAGGCCTACTACGCGTTCCTGCACCCCGGCACCGGTCTTGACCCTGCGCACGCGCAGGTCAGCTGGCACCACGACGAGGACGGCCACGGGCTTACCTGGCACTCCACCAGCCTCAACGGCTGGGGAGCGACCATCTGGGACTACGGGTCCCACCCCGACAACCCGCCGCACCCGGAAGGGCAGCCGTTCCGGTGGGGCGTCCGCCCCACCATGACGTTCGCCGACTACGACCGCGAGGGCCACGCCACCGACCTGGAAACGGCCAAGGGCATCGCCGAACAGAACCTGCGTGAGCTGGCCGTCGAACCGGCGACCCAGGACGAGGACCTGGCGACGGCGCTGGCCCAGATCCTGCCGGCGCCCACCGCCGGCGACGAGGGCCGGTGACCCCGTGAACGAGCCGATGCTGGCGGGTGAGCCGCGGTGAGCGACCACAGCACGATCGAGTGGACAGACGCCACATGGAACCCGGTGACCGGGTGCACGAAGCTCTCGCCGGGCTGTGATCACTGCTACGCCGAGACGTTCGCCGAGCGGTGGCGTGGCACGCCCGGCCACCACTTCGAAAACGGATTCGACGTGACGCTCCGGCCCGAGCGTCTCGACCAGCCGCTGAAGTGGAAGAAACCGCGACGGGTCTTCGTCAACAGCATGAGCGACCTGTTCCACGATGCGGTGCCCGACGCGTTCATCGTTGCGGTGTTCACTCGGATGTGGTGGAGCCCGCAGCACACCTTTCAGATCCTCACCAAACGGCACGGACGCATGCGATCGCTCATGCCCCGCATCGAGCCGCGGCTCCGGGAGATGGAACGCGACCTCGACTTGCTCGACGCCCCGACGCCGCTGCACTGGCCGCTGCCGAACGTCTGGCTCGGCGTCTCGGTCGAGAACCAGCACTGGGCCGACCTGCGCATCCCCGCGCTGCTGCAGACGCCGGCCGCCGTCCGGTTCATCTCAGCCGAGCCGCTGTTGGGACCACTCGACCTGTCCCGATGGCTGCGGCCCGTCCCCGACTGCGGCTACGTCGATGCTCAGGACGGAACCTGCGCACATCCGGCCGCGCACACCCCCGAATGCCACCGCTGGGCCGACTGCCCCGTCCGCGAAGCCGAAGACGCCTGGTCCGGCATCGATTGGGTCATCGCCGGCGGGGAGTCTGGGCCCGGCGCCCGGCCGATGCACCCGGACTGGGTCCGGTCTCTTCGCGACCAGTGTGAGGCCATCGGCGAGCCGTTCTTCTTCAAGCAGTGGGGTGCGTGGGCGCCAGACCACGAGGACGGTCGCCAGTGGCCTGAGGGCGCCGCTTCGTTCATCACCGCTTCCGGCGAGCACACGCCGGGCCCTGCACATGGCTCCCGCAGCCTTCCGATGCGCCGCGTCGGTAAGAAGGCCGCCGGCCGCCGGCTCGACGGCCAGCTCCACCACCAGTTCCCGGCGGTGGACGCACAAGTAGCCGCTACTTCTTCCAAGGAGTCGACAAGCGATGGCGATGAACGACCGCGGTGATCTTCGGCCGCGCTCGAGGATGAGGGCGGCGGTGTCTGTCACGGTCCTGGGGACCACGGTGTGCGTCGGCGCCACGATCCAGGTGCGGATGCCGCTGCTGCTGCCGGTCACCGCGGTCATCTTCGGCGGGTGGGGCCTGCTGACCGTCCTGCGCGCCCACATCACGCGGCGCAGCGCGGCCACGGCCCACCGCGATGAGGCCCGGCGCGTCGAGGCGGAGTGGCTGCGGATCGGCGACGCCGAACGTGACCAGGTCACCACCACGCTGCGTGAGCACTTCAGCGCCGGGCGGCTGAACCCGACCGAGCTGGAGGAGCGCCTGGCGGCCGCGCTGGAGGCCAAGACCGCCGTCGAGCTGGCGCCGCTGCTGGCCGACCTGCCCGCAGACAGGCCAGCGCGATGACCGCGGGCACCGTCTACCTGCTGCACTTCGACATGCCGTACAAGCACGCCCGGCACTACCTCGGGTGGACCGACGACCTGCCCGCCCGGCTCGCCGCGCACCAGGCCGGTCAGGGCGCCCGGCTGCTGGCCGTGGTCAAGGCCGCCGGCATCGGCTGGCAGCTCGCCCGGACCTGGCCCGGCCCGCGGGCCCGCGAACGGCAACTCAAACGCCAAGGCGGCGCGTCCCGGTGCTGCCCGATGTGCGGCGTACGGCCCCGGTGTTCTGTCGCCATGCCGGAGCCGTCCGCCGACACCACCACGCCCGAGGAAAGGAAGGAGACCCCGAGATGACGGTCTACGTCGACGACGCCCGCATCCCCGCCACGGTCGGCACCCTCACCGCGAACTGGTCCCACCTGTTCGCCGACACCCAGGCCGAGCTGCACGAGTTCGCCGCCGGTATCGGCCTGCAGCGGGCCTGGTTCCAGCCCGGCACCGCCTACGGCGACCGCCCGTCGCCGTACTGGAACTACGCGGTCACCGACAACAAACGCCGCCAGGCGATCCGCGCCGGCGCGCAGTCGGTCACGGCCCGCGAAGCGGTCCGGATCATCCGCCGCCGCGCCCCCCAGGCCGCCGCGGCGGCCGGAAAGGACACCACCCGATGACCACCATCAGCCACGAGGGCGCCACGGCCGCCGGCGCGCAGACCCGCCACGCCATGGTCATACGGACCGCGTTCGTCCACCCGAACCCGGCCAACGTCCGAGACGACCTCGGCGACCTGTCCGAGCTCGCCGACTCCATCGCCGCGCACGGCATTCTGCAGCCGCTGCTGGTCCAGCCCCATCCCGACCGCGGCGACGGTGAGTATGAGCTGCTGGCCGGGCACCGCCGCCTGGCGGCCGCCCAGCAGGCCGGCCTCACCACGGTGCCGGTCATCGTCCGCCCCGCGGTCGACAGCGCCGAGGCACTGGAGCTGATGCTGGTCGAGAACGTCCAGCGCCGCGACCTGAACCCGATGGACAAGGCCGAGGCGATGGCCGAGCTACGCGACCGCGGCTACACCAACACCAAGATCGCCCAGCGGACCGGGATCACCGTCTCCACCGTCTCCTACTACCTCCAGTTGATGCGGCTGGCGCCGGAGACCCGCGAGCGGGTCCGCTCCGGGAAGCTGTCGGCGGCCGACGCCGTGAACGCGGTACGGACCGTCCGCCGCCAGGACCGGGAGAAGCGCACCGGCAGCAGCATCAATAACTACGAGTGGGAACCGGACTACCTCGCCGGCACCCACCCGCTGGCCAAGAAGGCCCGCAAGCTGTGCGACGCCCGCGACCACGGGATGCGCCGGCGTATCGGCAAGACCGCCTGCGGTCAGTGCTGGGAGACCGTCATCCGCCAGGACGAACGCGTCGTCATCGAGACCGAACAGCACTGACCACCTGAAACCAGCTCCGGCGCCTGTCGCCAAACACCACCGGAGCCCCGAACAGCACCACCGTCATCGACCGAAGGAGCCACCCGGAATGTCCCTGACCAGCATCATCGAGCGCCGCAAGGCCCAGCGCCGCTACTTCGCCACCGACGGCCCGGCCCACGCGATCAGCCGCCGCCTGCACACCAGCGCCGACCCCGCCACCCGCGCCGGCCTGCTCGACGCCCTGGCCGACATCGACGCCGAGCTGGCCCGCCAGCACCCCGCCGCGTGGGGCCCGGACCCCATCGAGCACGAGAACGGCCGGGACATGGCCGAGTCCCTGGCCTCCTCCGCGAGCCTGCTGCGTCACCTGGCCGACACCGAGCGGGCCGTCGCGGCCGCCAGCTGGACCCCCGCCCGCGACCTGAAGGCCGGCGGCCGCATCTGGTGCGAGGACCGGTGGGCGGGGCTGCAAACGGTCACCACCGGCTCCGGCCCGGTCCCGGGCGTCGTCCACGCCCACATTGGCCCGCACGGCCCGACGCGGGTCTTCGGCGAGAACGACCTGGTCCGCACCGGCGGCCCGGACCTCACGTTCGTCGACGTCGCGGCCACGTTCGGCCCGGCCGTCTCGATCGCCGAGATCACGTTGTGGACCGAGCTGTCCCTCACCGCCGACCGCGACGCCCGCGCGGAGCTGATCGATCAGATCGCGGACCACGCGGCCAGGCGCGTCGGTGGGCAAGCCGCCGAGTCGCTGGTGTCCATGGCCGTCGCCGAGCGGGACGTGGCCGCCGGCGCCATCGACGCGCCGCACCCCCAGATGCCGTCCCGGGCGAGCATCGCGGTGTTCTTCGTCGTCATCGGCGCGATGCTCGTCATCCCTTCGCACCCGGTGTGGGCGCTGATCGCGCTCGGCTTGCTCCTGGTGGGGGCAGCGGCGGGCCTGGTCATCTCCGCCGTGGGGTTGCGGCCCGACTGGGCGACCGTCTGGAGCTGCGAGCAGACCGGTGAACGGCTGGGGTCGGCCGCGCACGTCCGCGCCCAGGCCGCCCGGTGCCGTCCCGGCTCCTGGCGGATCCTGCCCCGCATCGTGCGGCGGACCGACGCGACGACCTGACCACAGAGCGGGGCTCCGGCGCCTGTCGCCAAACACCGCCGGAGCCCCCTTTTCCCGAACAGATCACTTCATCGAAGGGACCCGTCGATGACCAGCATGACACCCCACCACGACGCCACGCTCACCCTGGTCGTGAACGTCCCCCGCCACATCCAGCAGGCCCGCAGCGGGCAGGAGGACGCACCCAGCAGCGGCGGCGGGTTTTTGGCCCTCGCCGTCCTGGTAGCCGTTCTGGTGGTCGCCTACCGCATCTCGGTGCACCTGCACCCCTTCACCAAGTGCTCGACCTGCCGAGGCAGCGGCAAGCACTTCGGCGCGGTCTTCAAAAGCGCCCACCGGCCGTGCGATGCCTGCCGGGGCACCGGCCGCAAGCCCCGCCGCGGCAGCCGGGCCCAGTGATGAGCCGTTCCAGCCGCATCCGGCAACGCTTCTACGACCCGTCCGGGACCCGGTACGGGATCCCGACCTACCCCTGGCAGCTGGCGCCGCCGCACCTGCTCACCCGGCGCCAGCTCGCCGCCTGCAGCCCGCCCCTGCGTCCCGGAGGGCAGCCGATCGCCGCCCAGGTGCTGTGGGTCTCCCGACGCTACGCCGGCCACCCCCGCACCCGGGTCGCCTACCTGTACGACATCAGCCTGGCCAAACCCAAGCGCACCGCCTCCCCCGCCCAGCGCGAGGCGATCGCCAAGGCCATCGCCGCCCGCCGGATCTGCCGTGGATGCGGCGTCGACCGCGGCTACCAGCCCGCCCGCCGCCTCGGTGTCTGCAACGACTGCGCGGCCAAGGACGGAGCAGCCGCATGACACCCGAGCCGACGCACTACCGACCCGAATGCGGATCTCACCTCGGCATGCTCACGCACGAGATCCACGGCGAACCTCCCTGCGGCCAGTGCCGGCACGGCGAGGCCGTGCGCCGGCTTCAAGCCGAACTTCTCTCTCCCGTCCCTGAGGCGGTGTGGCGGGTCCCGGTCACCGCATCCCAGGCGGCCGAGCATCGCGCGCAGCTCGCCGCGGCACTCGGGGTCAAGGACCGAGACGACGCCTGGACCGGAAACGACGACCTGCCCGGCGAGAGCGCCGACCGCCGCGAAACCCGCCGCCGGCGCGCCACCGTCGGCGCCCGTGCCTGAACTACCCGAAAGAAGGCATCGACGATGACCGCCGACACAACCTCCCGGCCCGAGACCGCCGTCGCCACGGTCCGCCAGGCTCTCACCGCCGCGCGTGCCGCGGCCAGGCCCAATCTGGGCCAGCTCGGCGAAGAGACCGCTGGCATGCGCCGCTCAGACCTGGCGGTCCTCATCGACGAGATCGATGCGACTGTCGGCCTGATCGGTGAGGTCCTCACCAGCGCCGACAGCGTCGAGGACTGGCTTCCCGACGGCCAGACGCTTCTGAGCGAGGCCCTCGCCGGCCTGGATCACACCCGCCTGGCGCTGGAGGAAATCCACAGCGGCCTCGCCCCGGTCACGAGCCGATGAGCACCGACGTGCTGAGCGAGCTTCGGGCCGATCCCGCGCTGATCGTCTTGATCGGCGTCGCCGGCGCCGGCAAGTCCACCCTCGCGGCCGGCTGGGGTCCCACCCAGGTCCTCAGCCTCGATGCGCTCCGCGGCGCCGTCAGCGACGACGACTGCGACCAAGACGCCACCGCCGACGCCGTGACCGTCCTGCACACCGTGCTGGCCGCACGGATGCACCGGCGGCTCACCACCGTCGTGGACGCCACCAACCTCACCACCGACGCGCGGCGGCCGCTACTTGAGCTCGCCCGCGCCAACCACGTGCCCGCCATCGCGATCGTGCTCACCACCCCGCTGCCGGACTGTCACACCCGCAACGCCACTCGGCCCGGCCTGCACGGGGCCGCCCGCTGGGGCCGCCGCGTGCCCGTCGACGTCGTCGACGCCCAACACTGCCAGCTCCTTCAATCGATCCCCCACCTGCACACCGAAGGCTTCGCCGAAATCCACCTCGCCGGAAAGGACGCCTGAGCCATGCCCTGGCACCAGTCACCTGTCACCGCCCGCCTCACCGCGGTGGCCGCCGTCACCTCCTCCTGCCTGGCGCTCACAGCCTGCAGCGCCGGCAACGCCGACTCGGCCCCGGCCGACCCGCACGGCCAGCTCGCGCACCTCCGCATCGCCGCCCCCGGATCCTCGGCGGGCTACAGCCGCGCACGGTTCGGCACTGGCTGGGTCGACACCGACCACAACCACTGCGACACCCGCAACGACATCCTTGCCCGTGACCTGACCAACCTCCGGCGCCGCGGCCAGTGCACCGTCACCGCCGGAACCCTGCACGACCGCTACACCGGCAAGACTCTGACCTTCCGCCGCGGCAGCGCCTCCGCCCTGGTCCAGATCGACCACATCTACCCGCTCCACCGGATGTGGGTGATGGGCGCCGCGCAGTGGTCGCTCGCCCAGCGGGAGAAGGCAGCCAACGACCGCCGGAACCTGCTCGCCGTCGACGGCTCCGCCAACGAGGCCAAGGGCGACCAAGGACCGGCCGAGTGGATGCCGCAACGCGAGGAGCGGTGCGGCTACGCCACCCGCTACATCACGGTCGCCACCGCGTACCGGCTGCCGATCACCACAGCCGACAAGACCGCCCTCGGACGAATGCTCGCCACCTGCTGACAACAGCCCGGACCGGCTCCCGGTCCGGGCTCTCTTACGGCCAGCAAGTCACACCAGCCACAAGGGACACCATGCATACAAACGCCACGGCCACCGGCATAGCCGGCGGTGAGCTTCGGGTGATCGCGAGTTCGAGACGCTGCGGAGTCATGGCAGCACGACACGCCGTAACCACAGTTCCTTGGTTCCGGATTCAGAATCCGATAGGACTTGGGCCCGACGATCGTGAGCGTAGGAGGGATCGGACATGCCGAGACCGAGCAAGGGCGTCAGGAAGCCGTGGACTGTCAGGCTGCCGATGGCCCTCAACACCACGGTCGTGGATGCGGCCGCAGCAGCAGGCTACGCCCACGTCGGCGACTACATCGTGGACGTCGTGTCGATGGCCCACGCGGCAGGCATCCACCCTCAGCCACAGGTCCGCCAGGAGCGCCTGCCCGTCGGCGCCTAGCGCCGACCAAAGGAAATCAAGGAGATCACCACGAGGTAGCCACACGGCGCCGGGGAGCGCCAGCACCACTCCCCTAAAACGACTCGAGGACCCGTCGCGGATTTGCTTGGCGGCTGATCGCGAGGGCCCTCGTGAAACACCCCGACCGGCCGGGCTTTCGCATGCCCGGATGCTCGGGGCCTGAGTCTGGAGGACAGCATAACTGATTGCCCTCCGGCGAGTCCCATATGCCCGGGTGCGGGCGCGTCACACAGCGCTGACGCGGACATCGCCGGATCTACGCACACCCTTTACCTTGCGCTGAACGCTGCTGTCCCGCCCGATGAGGACCGGCCGTTGCTGGGCCCACGGATGCGCGGGATGCCCGCCTACGACGGCGGCGACCGGCCGCCTCCGACCAGCCTGGGTCCCGATCCGGCCGCCGTGGTGGCAAGGTGTCGTGCGGCGGTGGCCGCGTGGTTCGAGCGGATCAACAACGCTTTCGTCGCGGTGGCGCTGACGGCGGTGGCGGCCGCGGCCCGGTACAGCGCCACGGTGCCGCGTCCGGCAGCGCTCGGGTCGGAGTTGTTGCTGCCGGGGATGCGACGCCGGCCTTGGCTGCGCCTGGTGCGGCTGGTGACCGCCCGCGCCGTCGAGGAGTTCGGCCCGGCCCGGCCCGGCCCGAAGGCCGACAAGCGGATCTCGGACCTGAAGGACGCGGCCGAGGCCGAAGCCGAGGTCGGCAAGCTGGCGGCCGAGCAGTGGCGGCGTGCGTTGACCACCCGCGCGGTGCGGCACATGACCGGGTACCTGACCTCGGCCGCCGGGGCGGACGCGGCCGGGCGGATCCCCAACACCGGCCGGTTGATCGCCTCCTACGCCAAGTGGCATCGCGTGTCGGAGACGACGGCGTATCGGCACTGGCAGGTGGTCCGCGAACTCGGCCTGGTCCGCCAGACTCAACACTCGGCGCCGGGCGAGCACGCCCGCTATGTGCTGTGCTTCCCGCCCGCCCAGCTCCCCGCCGACCTCCCCGCCGGCGACCTGTCCCCGCAACCCATGGACCTGGACGCCCACGTCCGCGACTGGGACGACCACGCCGGCCAGGCCCTTGAGGAGACTGCTGAGTTTGGGCTCGTCCGCTATGGAGCGGCCACGTCCGCACGGAGGGCCACCACCACCCCCACGACGGTCACCGGGTCGGACGGAGCCTCGCTGGCCAGCACCGATACCGATCTCGACTCGCTTTCTGCCTATTACTGCGAGGCGTTTCCCCTATACGCGAAGGCAAAGAACCCCTCCACACCCACGCGAGTCTTTGCACATCCACGCCGAACACCGAACCGACGGGGAGGACGGATCAGTGACGACGAACGGACTGCCGCACTGGGTGTTTTGTCCGATTGTGTAGACCGGTGGGTAGCCCAGCGTGGCCCACACCGGCTTCCCACCGACGCCGAGCTGGACCGGATGGTGCCGCTGCTGGTGCTCGTCCTACGCCACACCCCGCCGTCCGAGGTCATCGAGCTACTCACCCACCAGGTCCGCTCAGCCGACAGCCTCGCCGGTGTGCTCACCTGGCGGCTCGGCAGGACCCTGCGGGCCCTGCGGGCCAGGTTCGACCGGCCCGTCGACGAGGACGGGCAGATTTACGCCGCCACGGCGGCCCTGCGGGCCGCCGAAGGCGCCGAACGACACGCTGCCACCGCCACTGCCCGCCGACACGCCCGCCAGCAGATGCACGCAGGCATCACCCGGGCCAACACACGCCACAAACACACCAGCCTCACAGGTGGCCTCACGATTGAGTGGGCCACCGAACCCCCCGAGGCCCTCCCCTCACCGCTCCCAGCCGCCGTCGACGCCGAGGAGACCGCATCCCGTCGGCGGTACGCCCTGGCCCTGCAACGGGCCCGTCGCCAAAAGATCACCGACGACGAAGAGGCTGTGGCATGATCGTCCCAGCCCAGCACCCTTACAATGTAAAGACGGCAACCTGTGACTTCCCGGGACGACACCCACTCTTTACCGCGGTAAAGAGTCTCGTCTTCCGCATGCCCACTAACCAGCCGGCTGTCGGTCTGGGAAGATGCGAACGCCCGAAGTACCGCTAACACGGGAAGCATACGGAGCGTTCATGTCATCAAGCGTCCTCGTCGTCTCGACAGACCCCCAAGGCTCGGCGATCTGGTGGGCAGATCGCGTTGGCGACGCCAAG
This sequence comes from Actinoallomurus oryzae, assembly GCF_039541955.1. NCBI lineage: Bacteria > Bacillati > Actinomycetota > Actinomycetes > Streptosporangiales > Thermomonosporaceae > Actinoallomurus > Actinoallomurus oryzae. The sequence goes on from NZ_BAABHF010000088.1 coordinate 10,113, forward strand.
CTGCCCTTCGACTTCACCCAGGCACACGACGACCCCGACGGCATCGCCAACCTGAAGAACCTCGGCGCGCAAATCCACGTCATCGCGAACCAGAAAGGCGGCGTCGGGAAGACGACCACCACGGTCAACCTCGCCGCAGTCGTCCACGACACCCTCGGCAGTGCGGCCTCCGGCTACAAGCACGTGTTCGTCGACACTCCCGGCAACCTGGAGAACGAACACATCCTCGCCGCCTGCCTCGACATCGCAACTGACGTCGTCATCCCCATCCCTCCCGAGCCGCTCGCCTTCGACGCCACGGCCCGAACGATCACCATGGCTATCCAGCCGAGGGGCCTTTCGTTCCGGACCTTCATCAATGCCTGGGACCCACGCGACGGCCGTGCGGACCTCGAAGAGACAGAGGCGTACGTCGACGCCAAGGGCTGGCCGCGGGCTCGGTCCATCATCCGTCGGTACAAGATTCACACGCGCGCGTCCGCGGAAGGCGTCGTTGTCACCCAGTACCCGAAGAACCGGATCGCGATGGAAGCCCGCGAAGACTACTTCCGCCTCGCCCTCGAACTGGGCTACGGGGGCGGTCGGTGATGGGGCAGAGAGTCAGGCTTTCCTCGCTCGCTACCGCGCCCGTCGAGGACGTACCAGGCGGCGGCACGGAAGTCGCCAAACTCCGGCCAGCGCAGATCGCGGCAACCCCACTCAACCCGCGGGAAAACTTCGGGGATGCTGACGAGCTGGCCGAGCTCGGCGAGAGCATGCGTGTCCGGCAGCTACAGCCGGTCGTTGTCGTCAGTCGCGCCGCTTACCTGAAGCTTTGGCCCGAGCACGCCGACCACGTTGGCTCGGCCGAGTACGTCCTAGCCAATGGAGAACGCCGCTACCGGTCAGCTCTCCACGTCGACCTCAAGGCCCTCGAGGCGGTCATTCGTGACGAGGTCGCAGAGTCTCGCGCGGCCTTCTTGGACGCCCTGCTGTCCGAGAACATCGACCGCAAGAACTTCGACCCGGTCGAGGAGGCCCTCGCCGTCGAGGCCATGGTTCAGGAGTGCGGGTCGGCGAAGGTCGCCGCTGAACGCTTTCGGCGGCACGAGAGCTGGGTGTCACAGCGGCGGGCGCTGCTGAAGCTGGCGCCGGCGATTCAGGCGCGTGTCCGGGCCGGAGACGTCCCGGTGCGGGTCGCCCGGTCAATCGCGTCGCTCCCCCCCGAGGAGCAGGAAGCAGCACTTGCCGAAGCGTCGAAGCCTTCCCCACGGCCGCGACAGCCACCCTCAAGCGAACGGGTCGAAGGCGGGAACCGCGGACGCGACGACGCAGACGGCACGGGGGTCTTTACCGCGGTAAAGAGGAACGGTGGTGGGGTCCCCTGGGAGTCACCAGAGGCGGTTGCCGATCTCATTCGGCGGCACCTCACCCCTGAGGACATCAAGGCGCTAGTCGCTCTCCTCGGCGCGCCAGAGTAGCCCCCGCCGACCCCTGTCGAACAGCACAAAGCCCCCGCCGTGTAGGCGGGGGGCGACAGTGCGGGAGTGGCCTGCGGCCCGTCCTGCGATAGCCGGATTGATGAAGGGGGGCCAGCTAGTCGCTGGCCCCCCTTCGCGTGCCGCTGGCCATCGCGGCCAGCGGGCGTTGGGGGGAGACGGCCGCCACGTCAGCCGCCAGCTCGTGGTGGCCTGTCTCCCCCCGGCTTGGGGATCCGGCCTCAGTTCATCGGCTGGAAGGGAGAACGCCGGTGGGGGAGTGGCGGGAGCCAGAGCCAGGCACGGGCGCGGGTCTCTTTGATGGAGACCCGAAGGGGCTGATAGGCCTCGGCTTCGATGAGTCCGCTGTGCCTGGCGTCGGCGAACAGGTGGTCGGACACGATCAGGGCGAGGTCAGCGTCGGAGTTGACGGCGGCCTTCTTGAACGTGGTCGCGTCCAGTAGCCGGAAGAGGTGGAGGGCTGCGTGGCCGGCGATTCCGTGGGGGTCGCGGTGGATCTGGCCGGTGTGCACGGCCATGCGGAGCTGTAGATGCGTGAGGGTGCTGGCCATCTGATTCCGGCGGCGAAGGCCGGCCAGAAGATGTTGGGCGAGCGGGTCCATGAGGGCCTCGGCGGGGACGCACGGTGGGGCGATGACGAAGACGCCGTCACCGCGATCCTCCCGGTACCAGTTTTCCCAGACGGGTGAGACGGAAAAGAAGGCGTCGCCGATCAGCTCATACATTGCCTGTCGGAGGTAGAGCTGGATGTCGTTGCCGCGGCGTTCGTCTCCGAAGTGGTTGATGTCGAAGGCGACCAGGGCGGTGCGCATCGAGGGCCACATAGGTCGGCGAGTGGGAGAGGCAACCTCGCTCGGTCGCTCGTCGGGTCGGATGGTCATGTCAGCCCGTCCGACATTGCCGGGTCGGCCCAGAACCCGATGAGGGTCTGTGAGCTGAGGTCCTCGACTGGTACGTCGCGCGGCAGCGCTCGACCGGTGTGCAACGACCAGGTATCAACGAGCAAGTTACTGAGGGCTGTGTCGGCGCGGCGCTGGAGCGCATCTGCTCCAGGGGGCACCAGGGGGATGACACCGAGGCAGGGCATTCGGAACGAACTCCTTCGCATGAGGGGGTGCGGCGGGCGGCGGTGGAGTTCACGATGCCGGGGTGCGAACTGGTTGGCGGCATCTCCGACGGTTCGTGACACATGAGGACAGCGCCGTTCCTCCGGTGTCGGCCGGGGCACCGGCCTCAGACCGCGGATAGGCCGAATGGTGGCGTTGCCTCCGGATCGTCGATGGGGAAGAGCTCGTCCGTGTACGCCATCGATGACAGGCCTTCAGGGCGAGGCGGGGCGAACGTCTCGCCGAGCAGGGTTCGATGAATGTCCTCGAAGCGCGATCTCGCGTACTCATGGCCGCCTTCCGCCGCCACGTTGAACCAGTAGGTGGCCCGCGTCGGCTCATCGGCTTCCGTGAACAGCACGCCGAGCTCGAAGGCTGCCTCGGCGTGACCATGCCGGGCCGCACGCTCGTAGAAGATCTGCGCGACCTCGGAATCTCCTGCGGCGAAGGCGAAAGATGCCAGCCTGTGCGCATGCTCGGCGGCCGCTTGGATCGGGTCGTCGGCCTCGTTCAGTCTGGCCGCTCCGAAGTGGTCACTACGGAGCGCCTTCGTCAGCCATGCGAGCGCCTCCCGGGGGTGATGCCTTTCCAGGTAGAGCAGGACGGCCACACGATAGGCAGCGTCGGGATCGTGGTCATCATCGGCGGCCGCGAGCAACGTGAGTCCGTACGGTCCGAAGGAGTCGTAGAAACGTTGCTGCGTCAGCGTCAGCGCCTGCCGCTGTTCGTGCTCGGCCCCAGGCGCAGCGGGCGGTGAATCGTCTTGCTCAGCCGGCTCGGTCAGTATCGTGCTGTCGGTCGGACCAGTGTGGGCAGGCCGACGGTCTTCGAGGATCTGTGCGGGTGTATCAGCGCCGAGTTTCCGGAAGCGCCGAAGACGATCATGCCATTCGCGCAGCCCGGCAGGCCCCGGATCTTCGCTGAGGATCCCGGACATGAACGCGAGCCGCTGGAGGGACAGGATCAGCGAGGAGGTTTGATCCGTCGCTGGCAGGCCTTTCCGCTTCCCGTGTATGAGGCCGTGGGCGGTCGTGCGGCTCAGCGACGGCAGGTCCCGATACTGCTCTCCGTAGAGTTCGGGGAGCTGCTTGGAGATCTTCTCTATCACCCGCATACTCGGTGTGCCGCAAAAGTCCCAGTACTCCAGTATTTGTGCGTAGTAGACATCGCGCAGGGTCCGGTCGGGGGTCTCGCTGGCCATGTTTCTCTTCACTGATCGTTAACGGGGGAGAGAGAAAGGATCTCATCCCGAGTGCATGCTTTGCTCTCGTGTTTGGCGTCTCAGATCGTCCGTGGTGAGGAACCTTGCTGCTCAGAGGCCTGGTCATCCCTGTCCCAGATCGTCCAACGGGGTTGACATTGGAGAAGAGGGTCAGTCCAGAAGGCTGATCAGATGCCTGAAATATTCACAGGCAAGCGATTTGCGTCGGCGCCTATGTGACATTCTCCACGCATAGATTTACAAATCGATTAGATGTGTAAAGTGTCCCGGTTTGCGTAGAATACCGAATAGTATTCGATCTTGCTAAAGCTCGACTTTCCGTCTCTGTGCGTAAGAAACGCTGATGCTCACAACCCAGAGCGGTTGGGGCGAGGACCAAGTTCGTTGACCGTGATGCAGAGGCCGAGCCCTCCTTACAGGTAGCCGTGGAGGCTGCGCCGGTTGCCGGTGTAGGCGTAGCGGCGGCGGGCCAGGACCTCGCCGATGGTGAGGCCGATGTCATCGGCGAAGTCGGCGAGCAGGCGGGTGGCGTGGTCCTCGGCCATGTAGGCCGGGCGATCTCCAGTGTCAGCTCGCCGAGGCAGTCGGCGACGGCGAAAGCCCCGCATGGGCACGACGGGTCAGGCCGCCAACTGTGCGCCACAGGTCGTGATTCGATACGGCCAGCACTGTACCGGCACTGGCACAAAATGTTATGTTGGTGATACACGATTGGTGGAGCGGAGGCCCGAGTGGACACAAGCCGTACGCCCGAGCAGCAGCAGGCCGATGCGGTCAAGGTGCTGGCGGCCGAGGCCGCGTCGCTGTCGGAGGCACGGCGGGCGGTCGAAGGCTGGACCAAGCGCGTCCGGCGGGCGGTTCTGGCTGCCCGTGCCGCTGGCGTCAGCGTCCGCCGCACGGCCGAGGTCGGCGGTGTCTCGCCCAGCACCGTCACTGAGTGGGAGAAGGTGGCCAAGCGCGGCGATGACGCAGGTCTGGCCGAGACGACCGACAAGGCAGGGAAGCCGTCATGACCAACAGCACCGACCCGTACGCCGAACTGGCCCGTGACGTCGAGGCCGCGCTACGCGACGCCGGGCTGAGCATCGCTGGCGAGACCGGCGCCGGAGTTGGCATCGACGTCGCCGACGAGGGTCCCGACCGCGAACGCGTCGTGATGCTGATCTGGGCCACCCGGGACGACGGCACCGGTGAGGAACCCCGGATTCTGCTGCCGGCGGTGGCCGAGGTACTGCGCCAGCGCGGGTTCGCCGTCGAACGGCACCCGATCGGCGCCGCGTTTATCGTCACCGGCCGCGCCGAGGCCCGGCCCGCCAACCCGCGTGAGGACTACGCCCGCGAGGTCGTCGCCGCGCTCCGCCGCGTGGTCAACACGGAGGAGGACTTCCCCGGCTGGCTGGCCGGAGTACTGGCCACCGTCGCCTCCTGCTATGAGAACGGCAGCCACGTCCTGACCGCCGGGCGGCCCGGCTCGTGGGAGGCTGGCCACATCGCCCGGCTCCTGGCCGGAACGGTCGGCGAGGACGACGAGATGCTCGACCACTACGCGACCGCCCCCGGCGGCCCCCGCGACGGCCGCGCGTGACGAGTCGGGAGGAGAAGCCGTGAGCGTGTTGACCGCTGCAGAACCAGCGACGCAAGACTGTCCGCCTCCGGGGCCTGCAGCTGTCGAGGCTCAGCGGGCGAGTGCGGCCTTTGCGGATGCGTCCTTGCAGGTCTTGCAGGGCTTGAGGGACGCCATTTCCTCGGCGGTCGCGATGCGGGGTGTGTTGAGGATCTTCCCGGAGCTGTCGAGGTAGAAGTGCCCACAGCCGAGGCGGTGGCGCTGGCGGGCTGATTCTCCGCTCGGGGTTCCGTCTTCGAGCCTGACGGGCTCGTAGATGACGTTGATGTCCGGCCAGTTGCCGTGAGTGCGGTCGAACCAGCCGATGAAGTCTTGGACGGTTCCGATCTGGCGCACCCGGTCGTGCAGTGCAGTCTGGTCGTGGCCGGGGATGAAGTCCTTGCCGGCGGGGGTCGTTTCACCGCAGCCGCACAGGCACGGCGTCTGTTCTTCAGGGGCGTCGTAGTAGCCGATCGGGTTGCGCTGCGGTGGGATCGGGGCTGGCTTCCCGATGTAGGCGTCGTAGACCGGGTGCCCGGCGGCAAGGACCTGGCCGTGGATCACCGATCGCCGGGAGCCCTCACGGCTGCCAGAGGTGGCCGCGACCGGCGCGATGTGGTTGATCTCTACGGCGAGGACGCCTACGCCGTCAAAGGTCATCAGAGCGAAGTGTTCTCTGTGGGCGCGCTCGCCGAGGTGCCAGGCGCCATGACTGGCGTCGTAGAGCGCGAGCGGGCTCATGGTCGGGCTGTAGCCGATGCGGTCTCGGCCAAGGTCGTCGTCAGTCGGGTCGACGATCCGTTCTGAGCCGAGAGTGATCACGATCATGCTGCCTCCTGAGTTTATACCTGGGGTGTCGGGAGCTATAAAGTATCCACTGTCGGATACTTTGACAACCCGGGGTGGCAACTTATGGAGCCAGGGAAGCTGGCCTCGGAGAAGCTCAGGTGTTGTCGCTGATTTCGGTGGTCTTGAGGTGCTTGAGCAGCGGGGCCAAGCGGGCTCGGCCTCGTGCGCACCGGCTTTTGACCGTGCCCGGCGGGACATCCAGGACGCGCGCCGCATCGTCGGTGGTGTACCCCATCATGTCCACCAGGACCAATGCTGCCCGTTGCTCGAACGGGATGAGCCGTAGCGCGTCGGAGACCTCCACCGAGACTTCATGCGCCAGCGTCGAGTCGATGTTGTTCGGGGCGATCGACTCGAGCGTCGCGTCATCGCCCATGGGCACGACCGGCCGGATCGAGCGTCTGCGTAGCCGGTCGAGGCAGGCGTTGACGACGATCCGGTGCAGCCAGGTCACCACACTTGCGTCGCCGCGGAAGCGGTCGGCCGCTCGGTAGGCCGCCAGCAGTGCTTCCTGCAGCGCGTCGGCGGCCTCATCGGCGTCACCAAGCGTACGCATCGCAACCGCCATCATCCTGTCGTAGTGGCGGCGTACGAGTATGGGGAACGCGTCCGGGTTGCCCTCGGCGTGGAGAGACAGCAATTTCTTGTCCGGCGCCGTCGCGAGCTCGGCCGGACCTTCCAGCATGGCGCTCACCACGGTGCCGGTGAGCTCGGGGGCTTCATGCGCCTTCAGCGACGTCCATGCCTGTTCCCACGCCTGGGCCTCCTCATCGGTGAGCCCGCAGGCGCGTACGTACGCCGAAAGCAGTTCTCGCCGCCGCGGAAGCGTTTGCCGACGTAGCGCCTCGCTCACCGTGGCCGGAGGTAGCAGGTATCCACCCGAGCGCTCGTTGAGTGTCTTCAGCGACGGATTGCCCGCCCATGCACGTAGCCGCCGCATGAGCATCGTGAACTCTTCGGGAGTCGATGCCGTAGCGGGGTCAGGCGGGCCGGCCGGTCCGGCTTCCTCCTCGGGAGGCTTACCTGCTGCGGCGCATGCGTCTTCCCACAGATTCCGGACCTGTTGGGAATCTCCACCACAGGTGGTTACGAAGGCCTGCGCAACCCGCCAGGTCGGCACCGTCTCTCCGGATGCCGCACCACGCAGCGTCGAGATCGCCAGCCCCGTCTCGGCCGCCAACTCACGGTAAGTGAGTCCCTTCCGCCGGCGCAGCTCACGCAGCTCACTGGCGAGCCGGTACAGCGGACCGGCGGAAGGGACAAGCGGCTGCTCTGGTCGTCCAGCACCAGGCATCTGCGGAGTGCTACCGATCCCTCAGACGTACGTTCATCGATCGGGTGACGAACTCGGTAGCGATGAGACCCGCACCACCCATGACCGCAAGGGCGGCCCCGGTCGGGTAGCCGTGAGCGATAAGCCAGAAGACTCCCACCGTCACGACGATGAGGATCACCACGGACTCATGTGCTCGCCTGAGGGGGACCGAGCCGGGCGCCGGCAGCTCCGCTGGAGAGGCGTCGCGCGTGATTAAGGCACGCAACACCGCGCGTATTGGGAACGACACCGTCAAGCACCTTTCTTTCAGCCTTGGCGTGAGACGAGGACTGCTGGGAGCCGCCTTGCCGGTCTCGTGGTTACCGCCACATAAGCCCGTAGAGCTACTCCCACCCCACACTGTGGACGAACGGCCAGGGCCCGGTAAATCGTCTGAGATTGTTCGGTGGCGTTCGGGTTTGGCCTGCGAGCCTGGGAGGACCTCCCGGAAGGACATCCGTAAAAATACGTATCCGCGCGACCGGCGGAGCCGGAGCTCCGCAAGTCACTCACGCAGGTCACAGCGCGTTCGTCCTGAAGAGCCGTCGGCCCGACCTCGACGTGATGGGGCCATAGAGACGTCAACAGCGTCTAAGGGGCAGCAACGCGTGGGTCCGCAGGCACATCTTCGGTTCATAGGCGTGAGACGAGGCATGAGCCAGGACATACGAAGACGGCCTCCTGTTACCGCAGGGGGCCGTCACCTCTTAGTCTCCATACCCCCGCCCACCTTGCGGAGGTGAGCGGGGGCAGGCCGGCTTCCGCCGGCTTACGGTCTATTGGCGGCCGTTTGAGACCCTCCGACGGCCTTTGGCCGAAGGGCCTGCCTATTCTCATCTCGCCCAGTGCCGTCCGCGTGCCCACTCGGTCGCGGCCTCGGCGGGCGGCGCGTACAGACCTTCGAGGAGTTCACCTCTGCAGGACCGGCCGAAGGTCTCCTGCTGCGACGGTGAATGTCGCGGCGAGAAGGACCGTGGTGATCTGCTCCGGAGTCCAGCGGGCCAGCAGAAGGATGGCGATGACGACCACGGTCGCTGCGGACAGCCGGGAGCGAGGCGCTGCAGCGGGTCCAGCCCAAGTACGGCCAAAACCCACACTCAGATGATCTTGATCCCTGGCGGCTCGCCACCTGCGGCAACGGTTGCCGGCCTGCGCGTGAAGTGCCCCTGTTATCTGTGGGGCCCGCATCCGGACACCCTGCCACCCGCCCACCCCCCGCACGCGTCCAACTCGCGTGAACTACCCACGAACCCTCGCCATCCTTGCTGCCGTCGCCATCACCGCCACCGGATGCTCCAAAGCCGGCGACACGGCCGAGCCCGCCACGCCGCCGCCCGCAGCCGGGGCCGTGCCATCGACCGCGCTGGCGAGTAGCGGGGTCGAGCCGCACACCGAAGCGGCTGTCCGCGCCGCCGCGACCGAGGAGTTCGACAGCTTCGCGGCCGGGGACTACGGGGCGACCTGGGACCTGTACTACACCAAGGCCAAGAAGCTCATCTCCCGCGCGGATTACATTCGCTTGTTCAAGCTCTGCCCGGACCCGGCCGCCGGGGCGAAGTTCCAGATCGAAAAGATCACCCTCGACAGTGCGTACGAGGCACATGTGCGGGTGAGTCGCCTCGGCCTCGCCGTCGCCTCCTACGTGTTCACGTACGAGAGCGGTCACTGGAAGTTCATCCCCGATGCGCGGGCGATGAGCGACTACCGCACCAAGAGCGTCGAGCAGATGGCGCGGGACCAGCGGGCGCAGGGCGGCTGCGGGAAGAGCTAGCAGGGGACCAGGCCGACGCGCCGACCTGGTCATCGAGGGGCGGCGGCTTATTGACGCTCGCCGGTCTGGTCGCTGCCCCCGGGCGGCAAGTCGTGGCGTGCCCAAGCGAGAACGTCGGCCCACCGTAGCCGCAGCGGTCCCTCGGTCGTCGTGATGATCTCGCTCAATTCGCTGTCGTAGGGGGCGCGGAACTCATCGTTCAACCCCAGGGGAATGGCGCAGGCGACGCGCACCAGAGCCTCGTACAGCTGGCTCGGGCCGCCTCCCGCGTAGCCCCAGGTGAACCCGCCGAAGATGGTGCTTCCTGGTGGGGCCGGGACGAGGTCGGCGCACAGGCCCTCGGCGGTGCGGGTCAGGGCCAGGACCGGGCCGTAGCCGCGGCCTTCGTCGTGGTCGCCGGCGATGATCGTGGTCTCGTTCCACCCGGAGGGCAGGCCGGTGGGCCATTCGGCGATGAAGTCCAGTCCGCCGGCCCGGGAGGGTACCAGTGCGATGATCCGGTCGGCATGATCGACGAGCAACTCGCGTACGTCGTCCGGGGCGTGGTGGCCGTACTCGAGGAGGCGGCGCCCGCGCCGAGTGTTCCAGACATGATCCGGGTCCGGGTGCCGTCGTAGCGTGCTGCGCCATTGGTCCGCGGCCTCGCCGTCCATCGTCCCGGCCTCCACGATGACCGCATCGACGGCCAGGTTCGGGTCGATCGACTCGGCGGCGATGGTCAGCAGCGCGACCGCGTGCGCGAGGGCGTCGCCTTCGCCGTCGTCGTCGGCGGGCAGGTTCGCCTCGGCGTGGCGTAGCTCTGCCAGTTCGGCCGTGATCTGCTCGGCGGGCAGGTCGGTCACCTTGGGCAGCCCTGCGAGCTCCAGTTCGAGATCCAGCGGCAGGGCGGGTGCGGCCGGGCGGGCGACCAGGTACCAGCCGGGGCCGCGTTGCCGGGTCTGGGCGTGGATGCCGCGGACTTCGGCGAGGGTGGCGGTGGCGTCGGCGGCCAGCAGCGCGAATGCCGCCGGGTGCGAACCGGCCAGTTTCCGGTGCGCGGCCTTGAGCCGTTCCAGGGTGGGCTGCCAGGCCGAGGCGGTGTCGGGCACGGTGAAGGTGCCGGAGTAGGCGCGGGCCCGGTCGATCGCCTCGCGTCGGCAGGTGCCGCGGATCCAGGTCGGCATCGGTGTCCCGATCACGCGGGCGACGTCGGTCGCTTCCGGGCTTCCGTAGCCGCGGACTGCGGTGGCGTGGGGGCGTGGGGGTGGCTCGGGCGCGATGGCGGCCGGGCGGCCGAGCAGGCGGCCGACGCGTTCACGCAGGGTTTCCGGTCCCGGGGAGATGCCCTCGCTGTCCGGTGCGTCGGTCTCGTCGATGCTGAGCTGGTACATGTTCAGCACGATGTCGGGTGGATCTTCGAGCGCGTTAGGCCGATACGGCAGGCCGGAGTCGACCAGGACGAGGGTGTCGGGCCAGAATCGCGGCGCGACGACCTGTGCGGCCGCGCGCGCCTGGAGGGCGTAGTCCAGGCCGCGGTCGCCGGGCTCACCGTCGACCTCGCGCACGTAGACGAGGTGGCCGTGCTCGGTCCCCCAGCATTTGGCGAAGACCGCCGCCGTCCTCGCGCCCGGATAGGGGACGAATTCGACCATGCCGTGGAAGAGCTCCTCGGCAGTGGCAGAGGCGTCGGGTACTCGGTAGATCCAGACGGCGTCGTCGGCGACCTTGCGGTCGGTGGTGCGGCACCAGGCGTCGATGGTGGCGGCGTTCCACAGCGGCCGACCGTCGGCGTCGTGAAGATCGGGGGCGGGCAGTCGTCCCTCGGCGTTGAGGGCGCGCGCGCGGGAGGAGGCGAGTCGGGCGCGCCGCGCCAGCTGGGCGAGCGTATGCGGCTCGACGGGTGAGCGGTTATGGCTCATAAAAGATCCTTTGCGATCGACGCTATTGCGATAGTACATGCCTGGGAGTCAAAAGCGCTCGGGCTATAGGTTCTGCTCCTAATAGGGCGGGCGGCATTGTTGCGGGATAACCTTTGTTATCTGGCAAAATGGCCGTCGGACGCCCGGCGCGAGCTGGGCGGGCGTCCGACGGCCGGCGCGGTTCGTTTTCCAGTTATCTGGCAACTTTGAGGATGGTGGGCGTGGATCCGATCGTGACCGAGCGGCTCGGGCTCGAGCATCCGCTCACGCGGCATCTGTCCGATTTCCTCACCGACCTGTCCAACGCCGGCGCCTCGGTCAACACCATCCGCGGCTACCGCAGCGACCTCATCGCCTTCGCCGCCCACCACGGCGAGGAGATCGGCGAGCTGACCGCCGCGCCGGTCCGCGCCTACCTGAGCGAGATCGCCGGCCTGGCGGCCACCACCCGCAAACGCAAACGCGCCGCGGTCGCCTCGTTCTGCAAGTGGGCGATCCGCCACGACCTCCTCGACGCCAACCCGATGGACCGGATCGACACCATCCGCCCACCCAAGACCCTGCCCCGCCCGGCCGCGGCCGCCGACGTCGCCAAGGTCTTGAACGCCATCTGCAGCCGGCGCCCGCGCAAGGACCTGCCACTGGACCGGCTGCGTGACCGGGTGCTGTTCGAGACCGCCTACGTCTGCGGCGCCCGCGCCGCCGAGGCCTGCGGCATCTACGTCGAAGACCTGGATCTGCGCTTGGATGATGAGCACGCCCGCATCCACGGCAAGGGCGGCAGCGTGCGGACCGTGCTGCTGGACGACCGCGGCTACCTCACCCTGCTCAAGCTGTACCTGGCCCGGGTCGGCTACACCCACGGGCCGCTCTTCCGCGCCTCCATCAACGGCAACGGCGGGCCGCTGTCCTACGACGCCGCCCACCACCGGTGGACGCGCTACTGCACCGCGGCGGGCGTCGACATCGACATCCACCAGCTCCGCCACGCCCACGCCACCGAACTCATTAACGCCGGCGTCTCCATCGAAGCCGTACGCCGACGCCTCGGCCACGCCTCCACCGAAACCACCCAGCTCTACACCCTGCTCGACGACAAGATCGCCGACGCCGAAATCCGCGCCGCCCGCCGCCGACGCGACCGAGCCGCGCGCTGAGGAGACGACATCCCCGCCGGCCTCCCGGCCTTCGGGGATGTCGTCTCCTCCCAAGCCAGCTCGCTGGCCCTGGCGCCCACGCCCCATGAACAGGAGAGCGACATGTCCGGCGCCCCCGGTACGGCCGGACCACCGCAGTACGTAATCCGCCGCGCGGCCGCCGCCGACCTCGACTGGATAAACAGCAACGACATGGGGTGGTCGCTCGTCGAGCACGGCGGGCACCGCGCGCCCTACTCATTGGATGAGGCATGGACGGTGCTGATCGCCGACGATCCGAGAGGCGCGAGCCTGGGCTGGATGTATGTGGTCGACGCAGGCGACCACCTCACCGCGCAGCTGCTGTACGTGGACCCGCACCACCGACGCCGCGGAGTCGCCCGCGTCTTGATGGAGTACCTGAAGGCCACTACCAGGGGAAGATCGTGCTGGGCGCGTGGGATCGCGGCCTGTTCCAGATGTGGACCGCGCTCGGGTTCGTCTACCAGCCACCGGCCGAAGGCGAACGGCCAGGCGACCTCCGCGGCAGCCTGGTCCGCCCGCCGGTTCAGTGACCCACCTTTCCACGGCTGCCAGCTCTCGCGGGCGAAGCCAGACCGGCCTGCGCCCCTCGGCCCGTCTGACACCCGCCTCCTGCCCGCCACCGACCGAGAGCCGGGCCTCCATCAGCCGCCTCATCCTCGACCACGTCGGCGCCGATGAACTCCGTTGGAAATTCCGCCATTACTGGTCGTCAGCATGGGGCAGCAGGGTCTGGGTGGAACGGTCGGCGGTCCAGTCGGTCGTGTCGCCTTGGGCGCTGGTAAGCCGGACCGCCAGGTGGGAGTCGTCACCGATCTGGGTAAAGACCACTAGGGCGCCTAGCCCGGCGGTGCGGCCAGAGCCGTAGAGGTATCCGGTGCCGCGCAGCGTGCCGGCGGCCAGCTCCACCGGCTGGATGTCGACATGTACCGCGCACACCAGCCGCAGCGCAAGCAGCGGAAGTAACTGCGGCGAGGCACCTTGGCGCTGTAGGTAGGGTACGGCGGGTTCGAGCTGGCCGGTCGGGTAGCGGGGCTGGTTGACCTCCACGATTACGTACTGGTCGCCCTGCTCGGCTGTCGCGATTCCCGAGCGCATGTCGGCCTGATCGAGGGTGGAGCGGACCAGATCGGCGACATGTCCGAGTTGGCGGCCCTCGGCGTCGAACACGACATGGTCGGCGGTCAGGTCGACCGCGTGGGTCTGCCCCTCGACCTCGGTCACACCGCGCAGCGAGGTGAGGTCCTTGTAGGTCATGTCGCGGAATTCGGCGCGATGGGCTCGCAGCTGGGCGAGGGGACCGTCTTCGGGGATGGGTTGCCCTGGAGTGACGGCCTCGATGTTGTAGTGGCGGGCTTTGGCGGCGGCGGCCGCGGTGAACCCCGAGGCCGACACCAGCACCAGGCGATCGGTGGGCAGGTCGTCGTGCTTGGCGCGCATCGCCTCGACCCAGCCGACGTCGTCGCGTCGGGCACGATCCCGGCACTCCACACCGATCAATACCGGGTGATCCGCCACCTTGGTGCTGATCAGGACGTCGACCTCGCGGCTCTGCCCGGTAACCCGGTCGGTGAGGCTCGCTGACTCGCTCACCGTGGCCTCGGCGGCCAGGTGCCGCTCCACGAAGTACACAACCGCCTGGAAGTCGTTGGAACGCGCGGGCATCTGGCCACGATAGGCGCGTCCACCGACACCGGGCCCGCAGCCGCACCGGGCATCACGGTCGAAAACCAGTCTTAACCTCCGCAACGGACACGGCACACTGAAACGATGGTGGAGATGCGCCCCGACGAGGCACGCGAGTTCTGGAAAGCGCTGATGGACAACGCTTCCTCTCTGGTCAGCGATGCCCGATGCCTGCTCTCTGCAGGCTCCTACGGGCGCGCGCGATCGCTCACCGTCCTGGCACAGGAAGAACTCGGCAAAGCCCTCTGGATCTACGACGTCTTCCAGAACGCCTGGAGCCAAGGGGACCAGACACCCCGCACGGTAAACGCACTCGCCCAGTACGGCATGAGCCACACACGGAAGTATCTCCAGGCAGTCCTGTTCGGCGAAGACCTCGCCGAGTTCTGGGGCGACTACAGCGCCATGCGCGACCTGGGAACCGACCAGGAAGCCTGGGACCAGGCCGCCAGGCAACAGCAGCAGGAGGCCGCGGCCGCAGCTGACCAGGCCAACCGCGCCAAGCAGCGAGGCTTCTACGTCGATCGCGCAGACGACGGAACCGTCCTGTCACCCACAGCAATCCCGGCCGGGACGATCGCGGAGGACCTGCAGACCGCCGCGCGAGTGATCGAGATGCTGCTCATCAACGACCACACCCGAATGAAACTCCAAGCCGTCACGCCGTACGACAGCACCCACCCACAGCAGTTCCGGCTGCTTCCGATCTCGCACCCTGAGGAGTGGGCAGCCGCCTCACGACCACCCATACAAGAAGACCACGGAACCGCTCAGTAGAACCGTGACCGACCCACGGCGAACGAATCCGCCGGTTACAAGATCTGCTAGGACCAAAGCCCTCACCCGCATCGGCCCGCCCAGTGGCGATAAGCCACGCCCCTCCGGCTCGCTAACGCCACTCACCGGGCGGTTGCTGCTCAAGCCCCGGGTCGTGGCCGTCGCCCGCATGCGCCCGCTCAGTCGTCGACGGCCTCTACCGCGGCGGTGATCGGCTCGAGCCCGGCGACCAGCTCGTCGAGCTCGTCCGCGCTGAGCACGTCGTAGGCCGGCGCCGCCAGCTCGTCAGTGAGGGCCTCGATCCGCTCTTTAGTCTTCCGGCCGGCGTCGGTGAACCCGCCGGCGGCGTCCACGAGGCCGCGGTCGCGCAGGCCGTCGACGACGGCGGCCAGCTGTGTCTTGGGCAGGTGGTGGATCCGGCCGAACTCCTCCGGCCTCATTCCGCGGGAGAGAGCGAGGAGGACGTGGGCTTCGGTGCCGCCGATGCCGTGGGCGACGAGGGCGGCGTTGTGGCCGTCCCCGCGGTGTTCGCGCAGCAGCGTGGCCGCGTGCCAGAGCCTGGCCACCGGCTCCTCGGGCACGTCGAGCGTCCGGAGCCCGGCGTACAACGCTCGGCCCTCGATCGGCGCGCTGATCGCTGCTCGGGTGGCGAGGTCGGCGACCCGTACCAGATCGGGGGAGTCGGCGAGCTCCCCGATCATCTGCCGCAGAGCGGTGGCGCTGCCCCGCTCGCGCACGGCGATCGCCTCCTTCGGGGTGGTCTTCCCCCAGACCCACGGGATGTGGCGTGCCACCTCGCCGTCGGCGAAGTTGTAGAAGACCGCGTGCACCACCTCGGCCGGTACCAGCCCCAGTGGCGCGGCCCGGCCGGCGAAGTATCCGTCCCAGTAGTTGCGCATGCCGAGGGCCAGGAACGCCTCGTTGGGCACCTCGGAGAAGGTGACGGTGGCGGTTGGCTCGATGAGCTCGAACATGTGGTGGACCTTGGCCTTCGGGTGCGGCATCGGTCGCATCTCCTATGGTCGTGGCAGCGCACCTGGTGGGCGGCCGCTCACCCTAGCTACGAAGGACGCGGCCCGGATCCGACAACTCTGGTCGATTCTGCCGGGCAGCGTCGGGCGTCACACGGGACTCGGTCGCCGCTTTGTTGCCGTGGTCTGGTTGCCGGCTGGGCCGAACTCGGTCTGTGCCCACCACGCGGAACCCCGGCTTCGTGTCCTGACCGACCAGGTGGTGGAGGTGCCACTCGACTACTACACCGCCGGGTTACAACGCCGCGAACCGATCTGCCGTCCTACCCACCGTCTACCTGATCGCGTCCCTGCTCAGACGCTGGATCGCTGGTACCCCCCGGGCTCGAGCGGGTACGGCGGCGCATCTACGACGTGTTCGGGAACCACACCGGCGAGACCGGGTGCGTCCCGCACGCCGCCGAGGCATGGACCCGGTGGGACAAAGGCGGCGAGGTCGAAGTCAGGGTCGTCCCCCTGATCGGTGACTCAGCCACCGCCGCGATGGTCGCCGCCCTCGGCGCCACGCTGCTCCGCGAGGCCCACTGACGTCACCTCACCGGAGGGCGCCCATGGCGTGGGGCGGCGCGGCCCCTTTCAGGCGTATTCCGGCCGCACCCGCAGTAAGTCGGCCAACGCTGTTACGGACAGCGTGAGCCCCCCTTTTCGCTGGAAGCCTCCTGCAGCCCGCATCCGGCCACCACGCCGCCCACCACCATGGGTCGGCTGACGCGTACCATCCCCACCCTCGCCATTGCCGTGGGCTGCTCGACCGCCGACGACACGACGGAGCCCGCGAGCGGCGCATTCGCGCTAGGCGATCAGGCGGTTGAAGAGTCCGATGGCACCCCCGGTGGCCGCGCCGCCCGCCAGAAGCGCCTCCGGGATGGAACGCCGGGCGAAGTAGGTGAGGGTGCCGGCGACGGCGCCGGTCAGCACGGCGAGCAGGAGTACCAGAGCGGCGCGCAGGGTCAGCAAGGCGGGTGGATTCGAAGTAGAACGTGACGTCATGGCCTGTCCTCAGGTTGGGAGAGTTGACGTCTCGACCTAGGCGGAACAGGGCTGTATGCCCTCGCGATCCAGGTGACCCGGTCCAGGTTCAGAGCGTTTGTCCAGGTAGAAGCCAGGTATCCGCAGAGTAAGAAAATTAGTCCCTGCTCGGGCGAGGGGAAGTCGCGTTCCAGCGCCTATGTGTGGTCAAAGGCATGACCTGACCACCCAAGTCCCCCGGGGACTGATGGAGATGAGGAGGGCCACGGGATGGTGACGTGGCAGGGTAATGTGCCGGGCCCGTGGCCCGCCGACCAACGAAGCTCATCGCAGACAGTGGACGAGGTCGACTCTGATCATTGTGATGATCAAGACGTTCTCCTGGAAACAGCTGATCTTGTCGAGCAGATCGAAGAAGAGCTTGCCCCAAGTGCGCCGCCGGACGAGAGCGACGCTGAGAAGCGACTAGCGGTTGATCAGCTGATCGTTGAGGCTGTCTTGCAGCAAGGGCTTGGTGGAAATCGGCATCAGGACTTGAACGCTGAGTTGATCCGATATGCGGTTCCCGTGCTGAAGTATCTCCTGCAGACCGGGATGATCATCTCCAAGTGCAAGCGACTACGCCGCGAGATCAGCGACGTGGATGGGCTGCTTGAACTCACCGCCGCTGATCGTGACGACCTTGCGTACGAGATGGTCGCTGACGGGATGCTGGTCTTCACCAGAGGGGTTTTTGAAGATCGTCGTTGGTCACCAGCAGGTGGCGCGTCGTTGAAAACCTACTTCGTCAATGCGTGCGTGATGCAGTTCCCCTCCCTTTATCGCAAATGGTGGAACCATCGCCGCAGAGTCCGTCCGATCGGGTTGCTGCCCGATCCGGATAGGCACGGCGGGCCGATCGACCCCGCCGTCCAGGTGGCGGCCGAGGACGAGGCTAGCCGCGTGCTCAAGCAGATCGATGATGAGAAGATGCGCAAGGTCTTGAGCCTGCGCGCGATTGGATTTACCGCAACCGCGGCGGCGAAGGAAGCCGGCCTCACCCCGAAGGCGGCAGAAAGCTGGATGGGGCGTTACCGCAAGAACATGCCGCGCGGCGAGCGGACATCGCAGGACGGAGACGTCGAGGGGCGCGGAAGAAGGCGGTTCCAGTGACACACCAAGAGCCAACCCTAGGACCTACGAGCTGTTGGGTGCCGCAGCCAGATCAAAAGGAACCCCACGGAGGCGTTGTGGATCACGATTTTGCGGAACTCCTTGAAGCCTCATCTCTAGGAACCCCCGCCGCCCGGCTAATCCGTTCGACGGCGGATCTTGAGGCGGTCGACGAGGTTCATCGGCGCATGGCCGATTCTGCTCAGCAGCGAAGTGAAGGCGACGACAACATCGACGGCGAACCTGACCTCTCCGTCGTAGCCACGTCACAAAGGAAAGCGCACGTTAGCGCGCCAGACGATTCTCAGAGGCCGCGCAATTCAGCGATTCTGTGCGGCGTTGGCGTCCTGACTCCTTGCGGAGTAATCGATGCAGGCCTTAAAGACCAACTACGAGCAGCACATCCAGGCTACAACAGCGTGTTCAAGGATGGCCTAGGGCTGATGTGGGGGCAGGTCGACGATGTCGACGACGCTCTGGATTCGATCAGGCTACTTCGCTGGTTGACCGAAGCATACGATTCCGCCCGCGCGTCCAATATGCCACGCATCATGGTCTGTATCGATATGGGCGCGTCGTACTCAGCATTCTCCAGCGACGGGCGCGATCGCAATTCGGCATGCCACGATCTATTTAGATCATGCCAAAATGAATTGATGGCGCTCAACGGATCGAACGATCACCCTGGACGAGATATCGACGAGGCAACGGTAACCTCCTTCGCGTCCTTCTACCGGTCAAGCTATCGCGAGCTGCGAAAATTGCTCCTGATGCAGCCAGAGGACAGCCACGAGGGTCAGCTCAACAAGGTAGGGAGCGGCGTCTGGCTGTTTTCGCGCAACCAGACAGAAGATCACCCATCTTTGAGCGATCTTCTTCTTCAAGATCTCCCCCCGCAACGTCTCCCGAGAATGATGCATCGCCTATGGCGTATCGCAGCCATGAGTAGCGAAGATGCAGTGGTAAAGAAACTCGCCCAGTATATTGTGGTGTCTTCCGCGGCAGCAAATAGGCCAGACCTCGTAGCCGAGCTAGTCGGCCGACGTAGGCGCGGCGAACGCGAGCTAAGTGAGGCATGCCTTACAGTAATCCAAGAGATGACAAACACGCTAGGCGCAGATTACGTAGCGCCCAAAACATCGAGATCTACCTTCGATCAATTCTATGCACTTAGCCGTTCAGACTACAAAAAAGAACTTTTCAAATTTTCGACCCGTAGCACATCAAGAGGGAACCCTCAAAGTCTTTCTCAACCCGAGACACCTTGTGAATTATTGCGGGTTCGAGGACACATTCAATGGCTAAACCGGCCTAACCAGTCCGGTTCCCGCCCAGCCGCCGGCTTTGCTAGCAGGAGTGATGGTGGGCTTGGCGATGCCTCGGGAGCCGACAGGCTGGGAGATAGGTCGGTCAACCGCTTCGGCGGCATGGGGGGTGTCGCGTTTCCCGGCGGGCAAATGTCAGCCATCGGACGGCTTCCGTCTTCCGGAGCCAACCAGGAGCGTCAACGCATCACCTGGCTTTCAGAGGATGACGATTGCTCTGGCATCGGAGGTGATGACACTGTTCCGCCGGTTGTCGGCTGATACCAACAGACTGCCTCATTTGGAGACGGCTACCGAGCTGGGGGCGCACCTATCCTCGCCCAGCCGCCTACGTCGACCGGCCGGATTGGCATAGGGCCCGCGGACGGGCGCAGTCGCCACGAGCGCACATCCGTCGAACAATTCGGCGTCCTTCGCTCGAACGTGGCCTGAGCAGCAAGGCGCCGACGCCGACGCGACTGGGCGGGATGCTGAGCAGGCGGTGCGGTTGCCACGCGGCGACGTCGGCTCCGCAACCGGCCGGCTGTCGAGTGCACGCGGAGATGCCGCCGGACAGCGGCGGGAGAGGCCGAAATGCGGCTACTCTCCCGGGCGTGGCAGCGCTTGAATGCGAGAGTTGCGGCAGTACTGAAGGCGCTCAGGAGCGCCCGGTGCCGCTGCGCACCGTGGCCTGTGACAGTTGCTGGGACAACGCAGTCAACTTTCCCGAGCATGAGCCTGAGCGGCCATCGGTGAAGACCGTCGTCGAGCAGTTGGTCGACCCGGTCGCCGACCCGCGTGATGGGACGCCAGCGACCTGCCGGGATTGCGGGGCGCCCGGCTCATGGCATCGGACGGAGAACGGCCGTTGGCTGATTCTTGAGCCCGGTCCTTATCCGATGTCGAAGATCCCGCCGGGGAAGCGGTGGCGTGTCGCCGGTGACGGCACCGCGGTGAATCTTCGCAGCGGCAACCCGACCGACGAATGCCGGATCACCCACTTCGATATCTGCCCGGCCAAGCCGGCGCCGATCGACGGGCCGTTCATGCTGGCCCTGTGGCGGCAGCGGCGCCCCAAGGTGGACTTGGGCGACACGGACTGAGTTGAGAATCGTTTGGTCCTTCGACGCCCATGTCACTGGTCTGGTGTTCGCTCTACACCCTGTCCCGGTGCTGGCCGGTCCACCGGGGACTCTCCACAATCCAGGCAGGCTCGATCACCGGTGCGCGTCCCGAGATAAAACTCCGTGGCCGTCCATCGGTGATCGCACGGCGGGCGCCCTGCTTCTTCCCACGCCTTCCGGATCCTTGCGGATCGCCGGGTGTTCGGGGTTCCGTTCCCGTCGGCCGGTGTTCGAAGCTGACGCACCCTTACTTGGTCGTCGGCGGAGAGCTGAGGTTGTGCCGTGTAGCCAGGTCGTCGAAGAAGGTCATGAGACGGCGTTCGGTCTGCGGTCCTTCTCTGAGTTCTTCGCCGCCGAAGCGGTATACCTCATAGCCCCGAAGCCGCAGTTGCCGATCTTCGGCGACCATCTGGGCGTAGCGCCGTGGATCCGCTTTGCCGAGGTCGTCGGCATAGTGCTGTTTGCCGTCGCATTCGATGACGACGCGGACCCGGTTCGGCAACAGGAGCAGGAAGTCCATGCGTTGGCGAGGCAGCGTTCTGCTGAGGGCGCGGGTCTTGGCCTGGGCGTAGGGATCGTAATGGAGGTAAACCTGAGGAATCAGTGCCGGTGTATCACTTCCATGAGTCTGGTACCGCTTCACGTAGGTTTGCAGGATGCGCTGCTCGGCCTCGTTGGCCAGCGACTTCGCCAGACGGCTGTACAAGCTCATCCAGATTTGCCGTTCTGGCACGCCAGTAAGTCTCTCGTGGTCCGCCCACCACGCGGTGAGCTGCCGCCAGGTCAGGCCGTTCGGCCCGAGCGCCCGGTCGTAGACCAGGCAGTGATGCTCGTTCTCGACAACGGCGATGTCATTGTTAATCGCGTCCCGAAAGACGATCTTCGGTTTGGGTCCATCCGCCGCGAAGATCAGGTTCTTCAGCTCGCCAGCCACACCTACCAGTCCTGCCTGGGCCGTCAGGTCACGCAGAACAGGCACGTCGAGTTCGTCGTCCACGCGGTTCGCCAGGTCAAGCAGCTCGGCTAGACCCTTGCGTTCGAGGATCGTCTGGACGAAGTAGAACTTGCTGAATCCGTCCAGATCTTCACGCGTGACGCCGTCGGGCAGGTCAGCAAGGTCGAGGTCCAGATCTTCCTGACAGAACGCCTCGAGTTGGGCACGGGTCATGTAATCACGCAACGTCGTTGCGATAGCCTCGCGCAGCTTTCGGGGGGTGACCGTCGGCACAGCACGACTTTAGATCTCCCCGCCGACAAGGGCCCTTCTCCGGGCCTCCCGGAATAGAACTCCGGGTCACCCTGAGATCTCATCGGTGAGTGACGAGGTCTTTACACGACGGTGGCTTACGGGGACCACGTGCCAGGGATAGCCTCCGTGCGTTGTCCTCCCGCCCCCACCTCGAGGAGACCAGTGGTCCGCCGCGCACGCCGCCATGCCCTTGCTCTGGCCACCGTCATGCTGGTCGCTGCCACGGGATGTTCGGGCAGCCCTTCGGATAGCGATACCGCGGTCGCCGGTCAAAAGCCCGCAGGCGCGATTCCTATAGGGCCAGGTCCTCGTCCCACCTACAGCGTGCAGCCCCAGCCGCCGGCGGGGAGCTGTCATTACCGCCACAACGGCGGGCAGCCGCTTCCGGACCCGACCTGCACCCCCGGCGCACTCAACCCCGACGTCACCCAAGCGACACTCACCACGACGATCTGCCGTAAGGGCGGCTACACCAGCGGGATCCGCCCCCCATCTGGTGTCACCGACCGGGAGAAACGCGCCAACACCGCTGCTTATGGCTACACCGGCTCCCTGCACGACGCCGAATACGACCACCTCATCTCCTTGCAGCTCGGCGGCGACCCGAACGATCCGCGCAACCTGTGGGTCGAACCGCCTTCCCCCGGCCACAAACCCGGGGCCGGGCCGAACAACCCCAAAGACGCCGTCGAGACCCACCTGCACACCGCGATCTGCGACGGCAAGGTCAAGCTCGCCGACGCTCAGGAAGCGATCGCCACGGATTGGACGACGGCCGAGGCAGTGCTGGGCATCAGCCGATCACGATGACGCTCGCGTACACGGATTCTGAAAACTCACACCCTACGAAATCTTCTGCATCGCGGAGGCCTCGACGTACGTCGCGTTAATGATCGTTTTCGAGACGCGGCCGTTCACCCCCGACGCCGTCGCCGGCCGCCCCGCTGCCCCAGCAAGACCCCGGCCCGGCATCGCCAGCCGGGCGTTCGCAACATCAACTGATCGCGTGGGGCCTTACGAACCGGGACGGTCGAGAAATGTCAGTGCCCGCGCATACCGTCGCCTCGCTCGTAGGCATCACCTATGGCCCGGGGGGTCAGATGTCTTTCACGGCGCTTCATCCCGAGCTGGGGCGGATCGATGCGACGCTCGCGGATCTCGGTCAGGGCCTGGAGTGGGAGAATGTCTACCGGACCCGGCCTCGGATCTGGCTCACCTGCCCCGAGTGTGGTCACGGCGTGCACGCCAAGCTGTCGCCGCGGCGGACGCGGTACTTCGCGCACGATCCCGGCCGCTCGCCGGACTGCCAGCTTTCGGTGGAGTCGGCCGATCATCACCTGCTGAAGCTCGTGCTGGCTGAGGCGATCCGCCGCGCGGGCTGGTCGGCCGACCTTGAAGTACCGGCTCCCGATGGGGCCTGGCGGGCCGACGTGATGGCGACCTCCCCCACGAGCGACGAGGACCGGATGGCGTGGGAGGCGCAGCTGTCCCCGATCACCGACGACGACATCCAGATGCGTACCGACCGTTATGCCGCCGACGACATCGATGTCTGCTGGGTCAGTTCCCGCGACCGCGTGCCGTGGCTGTGCACGGTCCCCGCGATCGCCGTGAACCCGGCAAGCCCGCCGGCGGCTGCCGAGCGGTGGATGGTGCACGACGGTCTGGTGAGATTCGACTACGCCCGGGGCGGGTGGGTCCAGGTCGACGACGTCACCCTCGCCACCTTCGTGCGGTGGGTATTAGGCGACGGCCTGGTCTTCCACGCCATCGGGCGCCGCTACCGGCGAATCCATCTACCTGGCAGCAACGCCACCACGCGCCGTTCGGCGTCTTGGACCACACAGCGTTCCATCGATGCGGAAGCCGAACATGAAGCCATGCGCCAGCAGCAGGAAGCTGCCAAGCGCGCCAGGGAAGCGCGCGCACGCGAGGCCGAGGAGCGCCGCAAACAGGCCGAGGCGCGCCGGAAACAGGCCGAGCGCGAACGCCAACGCGAGGAAGAAGAACGTCGCCGCGCCGAGGCCGAAGAACGGCACCGCCTGTTCATGATCGAGATGGAGCGTCAGCGAGCAGTCCGGGAGGCAGAACGCCGCGAACAGCAGCGTAAGCAACAAGAACAAGCACGGCAGGAAGAGCTGGCACGCCTTGAACGCGATCGCCAGGAGCAAGCCGCCGCACAGCAGTGGTGGAGCGGGGTGTCCGCGGCTCAGCTCACCGAACTCCTAGACCACGTCGCGCGGCTGTCCATGACCGAGCGCACCTCACGAGCGCTCCTACGCTCCGACGAAGGCGACCGCGACTTCGCATACGGCATCCCCGTCTACACCGGTCGTCATCTTTACGGGGTGATCAGACCTTGCCCGCACTCGCTGGGCCGGCTCCCCACCTCATCGCGGATCTTCGTGCGCAACGCCCGGGAGAAGGCGCTGATCACCGCAACAGGTCTCGTCAATGCCGACCTGGTCACCCACTTCGACCTGCCCGACCACGAGCAGACCACCCTGCTCTGACAGAGGCGGCTGCTCGAGACCAACGGCCCCTTTCTCAACCAGTTCTCGGCCCGTGAGCAGCAGCCGAACGGCCAACGGCGATTGCGAGCCGGTCCGATGTGGGTCGTGTCGCCAGCCGCGGCGACCTATCGTCGGGTTATGACGGACGCTGCACGTGTGTGGGTACGTGGAGACGATCAATGGGTGGTGCCTGCCGACGCGATCGCCTCGGTTCAGGCGTGCGAGATCGTGCCACGCGACGGGGCCGGCGAGGTCTGGGTATGCGCTCAGCCCAAGGACGCGCCCCCCGAGAAGCCGCTGCGGCTGTGGCAGCTGGCCAGGGTGCAAGGCAGCGTCACCGCGGAGGAGGCGGTCGGCAGTCTCGCCAAGGCCCTCGCCGGTGCCCGGGATCATGAGGCCCACGCGTTGTTCATCTGTGCTGCCGTCGGCGACGATGGCGGTCCGGTGTGGCGCTATGAGACGACACCCCCCGCCGGATTGCCTCCGGGACTTCCCCGGCTCATGGTGGAGGAGAGCCCGCAGGCGCGAGCCCAGCGACTTGGTTCGTGATCCTGGCTGATACTGCGCTCCCGAGCGTGTCGCCAGTCGCCAAGTAGCGGATACGGGTGTCGGGTTTAGATGGTTCCCCGACAGAGCAGCGACAGGCGTCCAAGAACTGGACATCACGGCCATGAAGCGTCGCGCCGGGAGCGCGATTCCGCCCGCTGGTTGACGACATGATTTTCCGACAGGTAAAAGCGCGCTTCCCGGAGCGCCGGTTCCCGCATCCGAACGGTGAATCCGCCCGAACCGGCTCGCTATCGCCGTTGGCCGTTCGATTGCTGCTCGCGGGCCTTCTCACGGTGTGCCAGATGCTTCACCGTCACGCTGACGGCTCGGAGGGGTCTCCTTCGGCCGAGGCGTGGAGTGGGGGATGAGCGTCTTGAGCCGTGACGGGCATCATGTCGGCCTGCCACATCACCTTGCTGAAGAAGGTCTCACCGATCGCGGACAGCGGTAGGTTCCATGGCCGGCTGAATGACTTGACCTCCCAACCGCTAGCCCGTACCCGGTCTGCGGCTGCGCTGATTCGACCGACGGTGCTATTGGCTGCCTGCCGCTTGTTCACGCCCCCGCGCTGGTAGTAGGCCGCCGAGTCCTTCGCGGCCCGGTAGATGAAGTTGAAGACCTGCCCGAGGCTGAATGTGGCAAGAGCGTCGGCCAAGGCGGCGAGGGTGCCGTCCCCCTGCTTCATCTCCAGGCGGTGCTCGCCGAGTTTCATGTCCAGGTACGCCGACGCGTCTGCCAAGACCAGCTCATCCCACAAATCAGGCCATTGCCTCAGCCAGGCCTTGGGCCATGGGCCTTCACGGAAGACACGGTTGAGTTCGTTCAGCAGCGAGGGCGGGCGAGCGCTCAGGTCCTCCTGCGGGCCAAGGAGGTAGTAGCTGACCTTGCCGAGGTAGAACGCGCCGGTGAGGCTGTCGTTCTCCCACACGAAGGCGTCCGGGTGCGAGTCGGGGTGCGCGAGCATCTTGGGTGGCGCAGCCTGTACAAGACGCCGTTCGAAGTCCCAGCGCAGGCGGCCGGGAGCCCAGGGGCGTTCCTTCGGCCAGATGTCCGTCGGCGTGGTCATGCCGACGTCCTCAACGGCAGGGTCGCTGAAGAGCGCGTGCAGCGCGACAGCCTCGAACAGCGTCAGGTCCTGAACGTCGATCGGACCATCGGGCATGACCTGGAAGAGTTCTGCGACGGCGGCGCGGCGCCGGGCGGCCCGCTCTTTCTCCGCTCGTTTCTGCTCCTCGTGGGCCGCTGCCCGGCAGGTGCTGCACAGGACGTTTCCCTGACGAACCACCTCGGCGAAGTTCGTGCGGCTCGTGACTGCGTGCGGATCGCCGCACTGTGGGCACGTGATCTCTGGGAGATACGCGGTAGCGCAGGTCTGCACAATCCGCGTCATCTCCTGTGGCTTCAGCCCAAGCTCAGAGCGGATGGCGGTGACGGTTTGCGCCCACGATTCGCCATCGTCGGCCAGGCGCCAGTACGCCTCGAGCGCGGCCACCTCGTTCGGATCGTCGGAGTAAATCTCAAGATCGATGCTTGTCACAGCCCCCGTGCCTTCCTGATCTATGCCTCGGGAAGCCCGAGCTCGGCCATGACCGCCTTGCGCAACCTGTTCCGCATTTGCTCGATGACACCCTTCAGGTCGCGTACATCTCCATCGGAGTCGGCGACGTCATCAAGGACGTCCAGCGCATCCCGCACCACCAGCGACGGCAGCGTCAGCTCGGCGCGGTCTGAGGCGGCCGGCAGCTGCTCGGGCCGATACGTCCACCCGGCCAGGACCGACTCATCGCCGAGAGGGTGGACCTCTTCCAGCGCGGTGTCCTCAGTGGCGCCGGCGGCGCGAATGAGATCCAGGTATCGGGCGACCTGACCGACGGTCACAGGATCGGAGAACAGCAACTCAAGGGAGTAGGACATGGCCCTCATCGTGGTCCATCACGCTGGAACCCATACGGCTAAGTCCTGCACCGGCCACGCGAATCAAACAGCCAGCGTGCGCGGGTGCGGATTGCGAAGCCCTGGAATGCGTCTACCGAGTGAGGCTACGGACGGTTTCCCCGCCCAAGAGCGTTTTCGAGACGCGCGGGTCGGGCGCGTGGGCCGTTAGGGTGGCAGGCGGTTGTCACGGAACATGTCACAGAACGGAGGCTCATGGTCGACCTCGTTGACGAGCTCCGCGAGAAGGCCGCGCAGCTGCCGGCCGACGGCGCGCCAGTGGTCCAGCGCGCCCGCGGCCGCGCCGAGGAGGCCGTCGAGATCCTGACGGCCGCCCTGGACGTCGACCCCACGCTTGTCGAGCCGGACCGGTGCCTGCGCGACGTCGACCTGGTGCGGGAGCTGCTGCGTCAGCTCCAGCCGCTGGCCCGCCAGGCCGAGGTGGAGCTGGAGCGCCGCCGCCTGGCCGCCGACCCCGCGACCGCACACCAGACCGGGCGCCTCGGCCGCACCAACCCCCACGCCCTCGAAGAGCTGGAGGCGCTGTCCCGGCGATGTGTCGAGATCGCCGAACGCATCGCCGGCGCCGCGCTGCCGGACTGGAACACCCCGCAGCGCATCCGCGAGCGCTCCGAGCGCCTCCTGCCCTCCGCCGCGGAGCTGGAGGAGATCGCCGACCGGCTCCGCCATGCGGTGCGCGCGTCCCTGGATCTGCCCTATCCCGCGCCCGAGGCCGAGCGCCTGGCCGCGCTGGCCGACCAGATCACCATCGCTACGCAAGGCCGGCGGCGCCGCTGTGCCGGGCCCGGATGCAGCCACGTGCTGGAGCCCGCCTCGACCGGGCGCCCGCGCCGGTACTGCGGACCGACCTGCCGCCAACGCGCCCATCGCCTCGTTCAGCCGGCATCAGGCCGGGCCGGGGACGGAGATTCGCGCGGACTCGCGTAGCGGCGTGTTAAGCCAACCCGCAACCGTGGTCGGGATCCGGCGCCCCGGCAGGTGAAGACCGGCGCCAGGCGTGGCCGCGTCGAGGACCTCGCAGGGCAAACGGGGCACGAGACGGGGCGTTCGCGTCTGTTCGGGCAAAGCCCTACATGCCACCCATTGAGCGGAATCTATCGGGCATACCTGTTCAGTCCTTGTCGCATGGCTGCTACGGTCTTTCACGCGTGCAACGGTGCGTTTTGTACAAGCACCAAACGCTGATGAGCTGGGAAAATAAGAGGGAGCCCCCGCGCCGTCCGGGCAAAGACAGGACGCGAGAGCTCCCGGTGTAGGGCCCTGATCGTCTCTGGTTAGAGGCGGTCAGGGCCGCCGCCGGTCCACCACTTCAGCAGCTCCACGCCGATCCTCGCCAAAGTCGCGAGTACCTGCGCGCGCCGCCAAGGGTCACCGGCCGATGCCTGGCGCTTGTGACGCTTCCGCATCTGGGCCTCCCTTCTCGCGTCCGCCGAATGGCGGGATGTGAACCCGGCCGAGACCCAGGGGGGGGACTGCGGGCCGGGGGCCGACCTCTGGTCTGCCGCGGCGGGATCAGAGATCGCGCGAGTAGTGGGGCTTAGGGCGGGACACTACAGGGTGCCCCGACAGCTTCGGGGCTCGACACAACCGGGTGTGTCACCGTATGTCGGGAAGTGCCGGACCCTATCCCGGATTTACGGTCCCTATTAGGAGCGCATAGCCCCAGTTCAGAGGGGTTCATGGGCTCGCGGAACTTTTTTCTGAGATTCCCGTGGAAGGGGAGTCCTCCAAGGACAACGTCGCGCCGTCCTACCTTGCGCCGGGCGTTCGGGAGTCCTGGGCCTAACTACACGAAGGTGGTTCGTCGCCGCAGGTCGGAACCCGTCGGGGGACTCGTCGTCCGAGGACCCGCCGCCGCGTACTCCGGGGATGCGTACAGGAACGGGATCCGCCTGGCGCGCTCGTGCTGCTCGATCTCGTCAGCGGCCGCAGTCTGGAACCCGGTGACGCGATCGTCAGGCTAAGCGGGCTCGTCGTAAGCCAACCCATACGCGCGCGGCTACAGGGCCGCCTCGATCTGGTCCAGCAGCTTGTCCGCGGTCGCGGCCCATTCCAGCCGAGACGCCGCGGTGGTGTCCTGGGGGTCGTCCGCGAGTTCATCCTGGGCCTCGCCGCGCTGGCGGTGGGCCCACTCCCCGAGTGCGTCGGTGAGGACGAAGTAGGCGTGCTCGTCGGAGAGGTCCAAGGTGACGGCGTGCGTGGGAGCCTCCAGAGCCGCGATGGCCGTGGTAATCCCCTGCTGGGCGCGCTTGAGGGTGTCGATGACGTCGACCTGGCGGAGGGACTTGGCCGAGGTGACGATGGCGCCCACCCCCTGCCGGGTGGTGAGCATCCCCTCCTCGACCAGGAGCTGCTGGGCGGCACGGATCGTGTTGAGCCCGGGCCTGTTGCCGTCCTCATCCACGTACACATCCTGCAGGGCGTTGATGCCGGGAAGCATGGCGCCCACCGGCCACTCTCCTGCCTGAATCCGGCTGCGCAGCGAGTCCGCGATCTCTTGGTATCTAGCCATGACCACAGCTTACCGCCACTCATCGCGATGAGTAGGGTTAACTTTCCTATCGCGATAAGTGATGAGTGGTCGTCGGGTCGGTCCCCGCGCGCGAGTGGTTGATGATCGGCATTTCTCATTCACTCGGCGCCCGGGGGGTCGTCGCGCGGGGACCTTTCGATATGCCGAGCACTGAACCGCGGGCGCGTCGAGCTTTCGGAGCGCTCGGCCGTGGCGCTGGCCGGCTTGGTCAGGCGGTGCTGTAGGTGATCCAGCGGGCGCCGGGCGCGTCGTCGGGGCGGATGTCGTCGGGTTCGGCGCGGCCGACGCCGTCGCGGACCTCATCCACCACGCGGGTGATCCAGGCGTCGAAGCCGTCGAGGACGCGCTGCCAGGTGAGGGCCGCCTCCGACACCGGCAGTGTGGCGGGCAGCGTCACCTTGTCGGTGTTCCGGTCCCAGACGATGCCGTCGCGGGCGAGCTGGGCGGCGGCGTGGGCGCACCAGGCGTTCATCACCGCGACGTAGTCCCAGTTCTCCTCCTCGCACAGCGCCGCGTCCGGTTGGCCGTAGGTGCCTTCCCGGTTCCACAGACCGTTGTTGATCAGGTCCTGGTCCTCGATCGAGTCGCCGAGGTCGGTCCCGTACAGCGTCACGGTGCCGGTGCTGGTGTCGTCGGCGCGGGTTCGCTCGGCGCGCAGCTGCTCGCCGAGCTCGGCGACGGCCGCGGCGAGGGTGGCCGGGCCGATGGCCTCAAGGGTGACCTCGCCGCCGTGATCCCAGCGGGTCCATTCTTCGGCGGCGTGCTGCAGGCATCCCGAATCGGTGTCCTCGTGGCCAAAGGCGTCGTGGATGCGCAACCGGACCCGGCCCGGGTCGGGTGAGCAGTCGGTCGGGGCGGCCTGGCCGAGCAGGCACCGGCCCTGTTGGACGGCGCGGGTCCCGCGCACCAGCAGGTAGGCGGCGGCCACGTCGTGCACCATGTTGAAGTTCAGCGCGTTGACGGTCGCACGTTGCGCCGTCTGCACTTGCTCGGCCAGGTGGGTGGCCCGCTTGACGGCCTGGGGGCCGACGTTGCCGGCGGTCACCTGGTCGACCAGGTCGAGCCCGGCGGCCATCGCCGCATCGATCGCGCGGGTGAACTCCCACGGATGGCGGCAGTCCGGGCGCGCGGCCTCAGGCCGGCGGGTCCGCAGCCGCTCCAACAGCAGCCGCGCGTACGCGGCGATGTCCTCGCCGGTCGGGTCCGCTAGGTCATCCTGCAGCGGTACGGGGGTGCGCTCTGGGGCCGACTCGGTCGCCTGTTCGGCGAGGCGCCGGCGTGCGACGCTGTACGGCTCGCCCGTCTTTGCCATGCGCTCGCGGATCGCCTTCTTGCGGGCCTTGTTCTCGGTCATGTCGGTGTCCCTTCGGCGGACGGTCCCACGCACCCCGCCGAGACGTCGAGAACAGGCGAGAAGCGAGCACGCGAGTCGGTGCCCTTGTCCTCGTCGCCGCCGGCGGCGTGGGCGCCTGCGGCTCGGAGACTGGCCAGCGTGGTGGCCACGGGTCGGACTCTACCGGCGGCCGCCGACAACCAGGCCGGAACAGAACGTGGAACAGACGGGGACGCTCCGGAGCTGGAGGGACGGTGCGCGGATTCCGCTGGCGGAACGCACTGGAATGCGGAGCGCTCCGGAGCGGAACGACAGGGGAACGGTGGAGCGCTCCGTACGGACGGAAGTGGAGCGCCGACGGAACGCGGAGCGTTTCGTACGGCCGCGGCCGCGCGAGCTCGCGTCACGGAACAGTCTGCGTTCCGCCCCTCTCTCCCGGCGCTCAGGAGCGTGTGCGCCCTGCCGGTCGCGTCGTCATACGGGTGCGTCTATATCGCCGCTGACCAGCGCTCCTGTCGTGCCCGAGGCGCACCTGGTCCTAAGTGGGCGGGCTGGTGGATGCCCTGATAGGCGGGGGGAAACGGCCCCCTCGGTGCACGCTCATATGCCAGGAGGAAGGGGCGGTACATGAGTCGGGAGGACCACCGGTAGAGCCAGATTCGCGCGGACCTGCCCGTTCCGCAGGATCCGGGTGTGCCGGTCTGGTCGGCACACCATCGGCATGCCGATCGGCACCGGGCCGGATCAGCGTCCGCCGTGGTGTGCACGCCATTCCGCGGCGGACAGCGAGGAACGGATCGTCTCCATCTCCTCCAGCGCCTGGCGGCCGATCCGCAGACGCGCGGCGGCGCGTTCCGCAGCCGGGCCGACCTCGCCGGCGAGCGCGTCGACGGCGGACTGGGCGCGCTCGCACTCGGCCTGTACGGGGACCATCTCGGCGGCGACGTCGGCCGCGGTGCGCGGATGCGGCGGATCGTAGCGCCGGGTGGTCCAGCCCTCCTCACGGCACGGGCCGCACAGCCAGGTCTGGTGTCCGCCGAAGTTGTCCAGTGCGGCCGGGCACTCGCACGGCCACCAGCCGACGACGATGCGACCGGGGCCGAGCCGGTGACCGCGCGGGCACCTCGTCGGATTGGTCACGGGCTCGACGTTTGCCCACCTCGGAGCGCACTGTCAAGGGTGCCGGCAAGGGCGCGCCGCGCCTGTGCGCCGCGTCGCCGGGTGGCGGAGCCCCCGCGTGTCCCCCCTCGCAACGATGCGACAGCGGAGGCTCCGCCGGGCTATTCGATCCGGCCGAGGGCGAGGGAGAAGACGGCCATGTGCGTGCCGGCGGAGACGAACGCCAATGAGGCGGGGATGGCGGGTTCCAGGTCCCGCTGCGGCACGTAGACCGCCGGGGCCGGAAGGCCGGCGTCGTTTTGGTCCAGGCGGGGGCCAGGGC
>NZ_BAABHF010000089.1:0-510 GCF_039541955.1 Actinoallomurus oryzae
CTCACCACCCCCCTGCAACGCCTCCGCAAACGACTTGAACCGATCCCTGGCCTCACCGGAATTGTTATCGGTCACCGCCCGCGCATGACCAGCGACCTCACCCGCCACCAACCGCACCTGATACGCCGCCCACCGCCACTCCCGCGCCAGCACCCCCAAACCCTCAAAACTGCCATCCGGCCACGGACACCCCCCCACCAACGTCTCCGCGAACGCCCAGATCCGCCGCAACTCCGACGGCTCAGGATCCGAACGCGCGAACCCCTGCGTCACCTCCGGCAACCGATACGGACGCGCCCGCGCCAACGCCCCCCGATCCGCCCCCACCGGCAACACCGACCCCACCGTGCTCGCATCCTCAGCCAACGCATACGTATGACCAGAAACGATCAACATCCCACCAGTGGCCCGCAACAGATTCACCATGTCCGCCAACGCCGCCAGCACCTGATCCCGCGACGCCCCATACCCCGGCGACCCGTCATCCCCGTTGAAAAACGCCCGCCCGAT
>NZ_BAABHF010000090.1:0-1458 GCF_039541955.1 Actinoallomurus oryzae
GTTTTGGTCGTGGTGGCAGTGTGCACGTCGTGGCGGTCGGCTGGTTGGCGGTTGCGGCGTCCGGGTGGTCGTCCGGGGCCGGGCCGGGATGGTTTCGGTGCACGGGCTGGACGTGCTGTCTTGTGGCGCAGGTGCCGAAACCCTCGGCGGACACGGGCTGGTGTCAGCCGGTCCGGTTCGGCGGGTCTTTCCCATGGGCGGCGAAGATCGGCGGTCAGGCGACGGGCGAGGCGGAGTTGGGTGTAGGCGGCCCAGACCAGCCAGGTCCACCGGTCGGCGGCTTCGGGTGTGCGTAGCTTCGGGCAGGTCCAGCCGAGGGTTTGTTTGAACAGGCGGAAGGTGTGCTCGATGTCGAACCGGCGCAAGAACGCCTGCCAGAGCAGGTCGACCTGGTCGGGATCCAGGTCGATGCGCGAATGCCACAGCCAGACCGGTTTGGGCGTTGCTCCGCTTGGCAGCCGGCCGACGTCCAGGCGGACCACTGTTCCTTCCAGGATCGGCAGCTTCCCGGCGTGTTGGGTCCAGGCGGTGCGGTGGGTCAGGCGTGGGTGCAGCCGGTTCCATGCGCGGGCCAGCGCCGGGCCATACAGCCGGGTGTCGGTGTGGGTGGCGATGTCCGGCTCACCCCAGGTGGCCGGGTCGCCGAAGACGAACTCGTCCCCATGGCGCCGGGGCCGTCCTGTCATCTGCGGGGTGCGCATTGGTGCCGGGCGGCGCAGCACCCGATCTGAGCGCATCCGCACCAGCACGGCCACCGGCAGGTCGGCCAGCACGAACGCCAGCCGGGGGCCGTCGTAGCCGGCGTCGGCCACGATGAGAATGTCGGGGTCCCCGGGCTGCCAGTGCCCGTGCCTGATCAGACCGGTGATGACACGGCGGAGCTGGTCAGCGGTGACCGCGGCGGCATCCTCGCCGGGCGCGAGCCGCCTGATATCCAGGGGCGCGGTCCATGAGCTGCGCCCGCTCTCCAGCGCCACCACCATCGAATATGGCCAGCCCGGA
This sequence comes from Actinoallomurus oryzae, assembly GCF_039541955.1. NCBI lineage: Bacteria > Bacillati > Actinomycetota > Actinomycetes > Streptosporangiales > Thermomonosporaceae > Actinoallomurus > Actinoallomurus oryzae. Next base: position 1,003 of record NZ_BAABHF010000090.1, read on the forward strand.
ACCATGACGTGGGTGTCCTTGCCGCGTCCATAGGTATGACACAAGATCCGTTGCGGGCAGGTGTGCGCCTCGGGGCGCAGCCAGCAGGTCAGGTCCACGGCCAGCACCAGCCGCCCGTCGGCTGCCCGGGGCAGCGGCCCGGCAAGCACCGCGTGCCGAAGCCGGTCGACATCCACCCGGCCGCGGGCCAGACCGGCATACAACCCGCCATGGCCCCGGCGATGCTCACCGACCAGGGACAACTCAGCCAACGACCGGACCGGACCCTCCGAGCACAACACCGCATCCGTCAGCTCGAACAACGCGTCCGCCCGCCGGGACAGGCACGCGTAGAACTCTTGACGGAACCAAGCCAGGTCCCCGGATGCGCCGACCATGCCGGCATCGTGCACACTGATCAACTGAAGCCCTTGGGTTGAACATCTTTCTGTCGCAAGAAGAATGATCACCCAAGGG
>NZ_BAABHF010000091.1:0-926 GCF_039541955.1 Actinoallomurus oryzae
GGCGGTGGTTGTCCTGGGGTAAGCATGTAGCCTGGTGTGTAGGTAAATCCGCATGCCGTTAAGGGTGAGATGTGATGCCGAGCCGATTTAGGTGAAGTGAGTGATCCCATGCTGTCGAGAAAAGCCTCTAGCGATGTGTGTCGGCGGCCCGTACCCTAAACCGACTCAGGTGGTCAGGTAGAGAATACCGAGGCGTTCGGGTGAACTGTGGTTAAGGAACTCGGCAAATTGCCCCCGTAACTTTGGGAGAAGGGGGGCCCCTGCTGGTGACCGGACTGGCTCTGTGGAGCTGGTGGGGGTCGCAGATACCAGGGGGAAGCGACTGTTTACTAAAAACACAGGTCCGTGCGAAGTCGTAAGACGCTGTATACGGACTGACGCCTGCCCGGTGCCGGAACGTTAAGAGGACTGGTTAGCCCTTTCGGGGGTGAAGCTGAGAATCTAAGCGCCGGTAAACGGCGGTGGTAACTATAACCATCCTAAGGTAGCGAAATTCCTTGTCGGGTAAGTTCCGACCTGCACGAATGGCGTAACGACTTCCCCACTGTCTCAACCACAGGCCCGGTGAAATTGCAGTACGAGTAAAGATGCTCGTTACGCGCAGCAGGACGGAAAGACCCCGGGACCTTCACTATAGCTTGGCATTGGCGTTTGGAGCGTCTTGTGTAGGATAGGTGGGAGACTGTGAAGCGGTGACGCCAGTTATCGTGGAGTCTTTGGTGAAATACCACTCTGGTCGTTTTGAGCGTCTAACCCGCACCCGTGGATCCGGGTGGGGGACAGTGCCTGGTGGGTAGTTTAACTGGGGCGGTTGCCTCCCAAAGAGTAACGGAGGCGCCCAAAGGTTCCCTCAGCCTGGTTGGCAATCAGGTGTTGAGTGCAAGGGCACAAGGGGGCTTGACTGTGAGACAGACATGTCGAGCAGG
>NZ_BAABHF010000092.1:0-539 GCF_039541955.1 Actinoallomurus oryzae
ATGGTGTGTGGCGAGGTTAACCCGTGTGGGGGAGCCGTAGCGAAAGCGAGTCTGAATAGGGCGTTTGAGTCGCATGCTGTAGACCCGAAGCGGAGTGATCTACCCATGGGCAGGTTGAAGCGCGGGTAAGACCGCGTGGAGGACCGAACCCACCAGGGTTGAAAACCTGGGGGATGACCTGTGGGTAGGGGTGAAAGGCCAATCAAACTCCGTGATAGCTGGTTCTCCCCGAAATGCATTTAGGTGCAGCGTCACGTGTTTCTTGCCGGAGGTAGAGCTACTGGATGGCCTAGGGGGCCGACAAGCTTACTGAAGTCAGCCAAACTCCGAATGCCGGTAAGTGAGAGCGTGGCAGTGAGACTGCGGGCGATAAGGTTCGTAGTCGAGAGGGAAACAGCCCAGATCATCGGCTAAGGCCCCTAAGCGTGTGCTAAGTGGTAAAGGATGTGGAGTTGCCGTGACAACCAGGAGGTTGGCTTAGAAGCAGCCATCCTTGAAAGAGTGCGTAATAGCTCACTGGTCAAGTGATTCCGCGCCGA
>NZ_BAABHF010000093.1:0-892 GCF_039541955.1 Actinoallomurus oryzae
GACTTCGGGTCCTCAACGGGATGTGTCGGCCTGGGCCGGGAGGCGCTCTTTTGCACTCACTGGACGTGGCGTAGTGACCTCATAGGAGCCTGGCCAGAGGCCCCATCACTGTCTTGTCCAACGCCCGGCTAGTGCGTGCCGCCCTGCCCGGACGATGTGAACAGGACGGCCATGCCCACCATTACACCCCATGAGGTCGAGGTCACCGGCGGCGTCGACACCCATAAAGACACCCACACCGCGGCCGCCATCGATTCAGCGGGCCGGATGCTGGGATCGGCTCAGTTCCCCGCCACCGCCGCCGGGTATGCGGCGTTGCTGACCTGGCTGCAGGCGTTCGGGCACCTGGTGCTCGTTGGTATCGAGGGGACCGGCGTCTACGGGGCTGGTCTGGCCCGCTATCTGTCCGGACAAGGCATCGCGATGGTCGAGATCGATCGTCCCGACCGCAAGGCCCGGCGCTGGCAAGGCAAGTCCGACCCCGTCGATGCCGAGGCCGCCGCCCGCACCGCACTCGCCGCGCACCGCACCGGAACCCCCAAACAACGTGACGGCAAGGTCGAGGCCTTGCGGAACCTGCGGGTGGCCCGCCGCAGCGCCATCGCCGCACGCGCCGACGCACAACGGCAGATCAAGGCTTTGATCATCACCGCCCCGGACCAGCTACGCGCCCGGCTGCGCGGCCTGAAGAACCGGGAACTGGTCGAGGTCTGCGCCACCACCCGCCCCGACCCGGCGAATGCCCAGGACCCGGCCACCGCCGCCACCCTCGCCCTGCGAGCCCTGGCCCGCCGCCACCAGCAACTCTCAGGGGAGATCAACGACCTGGACGCCCTCATCGAACCCCTGGTAGCCGCGATTAACCCCACACTGCTGGAACTGAACGGCGTCG
>NZ_BAABHF010000094.1:0-559 GCF_039541955.1 Actinoallomurus oryzae
CGAAGGCCACCAGCCCCACCACCGACCCCACCGACAGATCGATGTTGCGGGTCACCACCACCATCGTCTGCCCGACCGCCAGCAACGCCAGGATCGAGGCGTTCAAGAAGATGTCCTTCACACCCTGCTGGGACAGGAACGACGAATTCGCGGCGGTCGTCACGACCACCAACACGACCAACGCCGCGAGAATGCTCAGCTCCCGCGCCCGCAGAACGGTATCGACGAGCCGGCGCCCACCCGCATCAGCGGTCACAACCGCCATCAGGCCGCCTCCTGCCGGGTCCGACCGGTCGCCGCGGCCATCACACTCTCCTCGGTCGCCTCACCCCGCGGAATCTCGGCGGTGAGCCGACCCTCATGCATCACCAGCACCCGATCGGCCATACCGAGCACCTCCGGCAGATCCGAAGAAATCATCAACACCGCCAACCCCTGACCGGCCAACTCCGACAACAACCGATGCACCTCCGCCTTGGTCCCCACATCGATCCCCCGCGTCGGCTCATCGACGATCAACACCGACGGCTCAGTCGACAGCCACTTGGCCAGCACCACC
>NZ_BAABHF010000095.1:0-528 GCF_039541955.1 Actinoallomurus oryzae
CGATGAAGGACGTGGGAGCCTGCGATATGCCCCGGGGAGTTGGCAACCGAGCGTTGATCCGGGGGTTTCCGAATGGGGAAACCTAGCACCTGTTATGGGGTGTTGCCGCCATCTGAATGTATAGGGTGGTTGGTGGTAACGCGGGGAAGTGAAACATCTCAGTACCCGTAGGAAGAGAAAACAATAGTGATTCCCTGAGTAGTGGTGAGCGAAAGGGGATGAGGCTAAACCATGCGCGTGTGATAGCCGGCGGGTGTTGCGTGTGTGGGGTTGTGGGAGCATTCTTGTCTGGTCCGCCGACTGGGCGTGGAGTGAGAAAACAGCAGGGTAGCCGAATGATCTGGAATGGTCGACCGTAGTCGGTGATAGTCCGGTAGGTGAAATCTTGTTGTCTCCATTGGGTGTTTCCCGAGTAGCACGGGGCTCGTGGAATCTCGTGTGAATCTGCCAGGACCACCTGGTAAGCCTAAATACTTCCTGGTGACCGATAGCGGACTAGTACCGTGAGGGAAAGGTGAAAAGTGCCCC
>NZ_BAABHF010000096.1:0-20245 GCF_039541955.1 Actinoallomurus oryzae
GAACCGACCCCGTACGGGCATCCGCTCGTACCTCGCGGAAGAGCAGAAGAGGCACCCGTACGGCGTTGCCACGGCCGATGAGAAAGCCGTACGACCAGAAGGCGCTGTGACCAGGCGAAACGACGTGGCCCGTACACCCGCTGCGCGGAGAAGGAGGGGGTGTACGGGTCCAGGGTGTACGGGTCGTTTCCCCTGATGCTCCAGGCTTCCGCTAAAGCTCCAGCCGTGGAACTGCGCGAATGACGATGAGAAGGAAAAGGGCATAAGGGAACCTGGCAACAGCGGTCCTGTGGACCCTCGCTCCGCTCGGCCTCTCCGCTGGCGCTCCGAGGCACTGTTGGCCGGCATAGCCGACGGGTTCCACCGCTCGCTCGAGCGCCGGGCTCGACATAACGTCTCTTCGCGATCGTGGTCAGCCGACGCGTGTTGAGGTGCGGTCTGGCGCGCTGTCGGGGTTGACCCTCCACACTCCTGGGCTGATCTCGTGCGATCGGGCGCGCATCTGCTGGGCCAACTCACCGGGCCACCGGGTTCCAGGAAGCGACCAGCGCGCTCCTGCAAAGGCCGTGCGGGTCAGGTCCGCCCGGCTCACCAGCCGGTCAACGGCACCGCCAGCGGCTCCTGCAAGCCGGGCCGACAGCATGACACCCCCGGAAATACATGCCTGCGCAGACAACTTATTACGATCACGACGCCGAACGGCGTCCGCACACGACCGTAAGGAGAGCACGTTGCCTACCACCATCCGCGCGCTCGTGGCAACTGGCCAGAAGCCGGCTGACTGACACCAGCCGTACGAGCCACACCGGCCCGGGGCCTCGGACGGGTCCGCACCGGAACCTGAAGTCGACCGCCTCATCGGACCAGAGCAATTCAGCCCCAAAACGGAGGAGAAAGTCATGCCGCACACGCCACTCACCGCCGACAACAGCGCGGTCGTCCTCATCGATCACGAGGTCGGTTTCTCGAACCTCATCGGATCGCACACGATCGAAGAGAACCTCAACGGCACGGTCGCGCTGGCCAAGACCGCGAAGCTGTTCAACCTACCGCTGGTCGTCACCGCCGCTCCCGAGGACTTCGCAGCAGGCCCTCTCTACCCCGAGCTCGCCCAGGTCCTCGGCGACACCCCCGTCATCCACCGTCCGCCGGTCTTCGACGCGTTCGAGAGCGACCAGTTCGCTGCGGCCATCGACGCCACCGGACGCAAGAAGCTGATCATGGCGGGCATCCAGACCGACATCTGCCTCGCCCTGACCGCGCTGACCGCTCTCGACCGTGGCTACGAGGTTTACATCGTCGTCGACGCCTCTGCGGCGACTACCAAAGAGACACACGACACGGCGGTCATGCGCCTCGTTCAGGCTGGCGCGATCCCCGTCAACTGGCTTGCCGTCGGCTCAGAGATCCTCCGCGGTTGGGTCGACCAGCCGCTCGCACCAGCGTTCGGGGAGCTCATCTACCAGCACCTGCCGTCCTGGCGGCACAACCATGTCGCGGGTGACTCCATCGCGAAGTACGCCAACAAGTAGTCCCAACGCTGCACCCCAGGCCGGGCGTGCTCTCGCTCGCTCCGGGCGCTACCCGATCCTGTGAACGTGTTCCGCGAGCTGGTCGGCGACGGGTGGTCCATCACCGCCGACCAGCTCGCCGCGCTGTCGCCCTACCTGCGTTCGCATATCAGCCGCTTCGGCGCCTACGCCACCGACGAACTCGCCCAACAGCCTCGACCACACGGCCGCGCACCCACGCATCGGCGGCCCAATAGCGCTACGCCGCATCCCGCCGCACACCTTCACCATCACCCCGCGCGACGACCTCCTGGCACCCGCCCAGCGCAAGGCCGTCAGCACTACCGCCCTATTCCACGAAGAACTCACCCGCGACGAAGCCACCGTCCTGGCCGCCGCACTCGCCTTCGGCAACGGGCCCCACTACGCAGACTTCCGTCGCGGCTACCTCCACGCCGAGCACGCCCTCAAACAAGCCGGGCTGCTGCAATGCCGCAACGGCCCCCACCACGCCGAACCAGCCTGGGACATCATGTTCAGCCTCCGGCTCAACAACGACGGCCACATCGCCGGCGAACGCGGAGAGCTCCCCAACACCTACCCGCCACGGCCGCGCTTCCCGCACGGCGTGCGCTGGAGCGACGACCCCCTCCACGCCTATGGCCCCACTCCAACTCCAAGCGATCCGGCCGAGCCGGACCCAGCCCCCCGCGACGCGGACGACCCGCTCGACCTCAGCACCGACCACCAGGCGACGGACTGACAGGCGCGCCTCCAACGGCGCGCCTGTCCCCACTGACAACAGGTCCGCGCCGACCACTGACACTAAGTTCGCGTTCCCACTGACAAAAGTTCCGCGCTCGACAGGATTCTCTGCGACCAGGCGCTCGTTGCCGAAACCGCGAGGACACCCGGGTGACCAGGCCGACCCCAAGCCCCAAAGCCCCCATCAACACACAAGTCAGCCCAGCGACACACCGGCACAGAGCCTTGAAACCCGCACAATCCAGACGCATGATCAAACACAGCAAGATCAGCCGAAGGACCAAAGGTATCGCCTGACGGCGATACGACCGGCAGGGCCGACCCAGAGGCAGGGTGGCCGCCGCCGGCGGGGGGTTCGGGGGAGGGATCAACGTGGCGTGGGTGACCACGCTGGGCCCGGATGAAGCGCAGGGGGATTACCGGCTGACCCTGTCCGCGGGGTGCGGCATCGAGCAGCTGCACGGCCCCGAGCCCGGTGTCATCGAGCCGGAGGCTGACGTGCTGGCGGAGGACCACCAGCTCGGGTACCGGATGACCGCGGAGGAACGCCCACTGGTGTGGATCGGCAACGGCCTGGCCGAGTTCGGCATCACCCCCGGCGCCGAGCTGACTGAGGCCGACCACGACGTCGCGCGGGCGTTGCTGGACGGTGCGGATCCACGGACCGGTGAGCAGCTGGTGGACCCGAAGCTGGAGTACGCGCCGATCGCCAAGCTGCCCGCCATCCCGTTCCTGGCCGCGCTGACCGCCGCCGGGATCGAACGGGGTCAGCAGGGCAGACCGGCGGGGTTGGCCGACCTGGTGGGCAGCAAGAAGGCCGTTGCGCGTGTCGAGCGGATGATGCGCGGCGTGGACCGTCAGGGTGAGGCGCACACGGTCCCGATCGATGACTTGGAGCGCCTGGCGGCCCGGGCCGGTATCGAGTTGGAGCAGGTCTTCCCGGCCGGGAAACTGCAGGCGGCTCGCAACAACCGGCACGCCCGGGTCCGGATCGGCAACCGTGGCTATGACCTGACCCTGGACCTGCCCAAGAGCTTGTCCGTGCTGTATGGGCTGGCGGACGGTGACCTGGCCGCCGGGATCGAGGCCATCTACACCGCGGCGGTGTACGAGACCATCGCGGCCGTGGAGACCTGGACCGGGTACGGGATGCGCGGCCACCACGGCGACGGCCGGCAAGCGACGCGGATCGACACGAGTGGGCTGATGGGGTGGGTCATGTGGCACACCGTCGCCCGCCCCGTCGACGGGCAGGCACCGGACCCGCATCTGCATCCGCACATCGTGCTGGCCAACATGGCCCGCGGTGTGGATGGGAAGTGGTCGACGTTCGGCGCGGGCGGTCAGGACCTGCACCGGCACGCTCACGCCGCCGACGCGCTGGTCAAGGCCCGCATCCGCCGCGAGCTCACGCGCGTCTACGGCACCGAATGGGCCCGCAACCCGGCCACCGGCGCGTGGGAGATCACCGCCGTGCCGCCGGCGTTGCGGGAGCACTTCTCCAAACGCGGTGCGCAGGTGAAGGCGTTGTTCGCCGAACTCGGCCTGGACTATGAGGCCGCCAGCACGGCCGAGCGGAAGTACCGGTCCGCGACGTCGAAGGAGGCCAAGCAGCGCCGCGTCGGCCCGGTCGACCTGCGCACCGACTGGCGCGCCCAAGCCGCGCAGCAAGGCACGCCCGCCGGCGCCGTCATCGACGCGGCGATCCGCCCCGGCCAGAGCCTCCCGGCCCAGCCGAGCATTGAGGAGATCGCCGCGCAGATCTTCGATCCCGAGCATGGGCTGACCGCGCACCGCAAGACGGTGACCCGCGCCGACGTGCTGGCCGCCGTCATGGACGCGATCCCCGGCGGCGTCGCCGGCCTGACCGAGGCCGAGCAGCTCACCGACGCCGTGCTCGCCCTGGAGGCACACGCCGCACCGCTGCCCTCGGCGCCGCCGCACCTGTCCAACGGCGCCCGCTACACCACCCGCGACATCCTGGCCGCTGAGCAGACCAACCTGGCGGCCGCGCGGGCCGGGTACGGCCGGACGTTCGCGATCGTCGAGCCGAGCATCGCGGAGATGGCCCTGGCCGCGTTCTGCGCCGAACGCGGCTATGACCTGTCAGGCGAACAAGCCGCCGTGTTGGATCGGCTGGTCGGCGCCGGGCACGGCGTCGACGCCGTGGTCGGGACCGCCGGTGCGGGCAAGACCACGCTCATGTCGGCCGCCCGGACCGCTTGGCAGACGGGCGGGTACACCGTCGCCGGCGCTGCGACCGCCGCGGTGGCCGCACAGAACCTGCAGGCCGAGTCCGGGATCGCCTCGGCCACCATCGCCTCCTGGCTGCACAGCATCACCCACGGCGGCCGCGCTGGCCGCCGGGGCTTGGACGGCGTCGACGTCCTGGTCGTGGATGAGGCGGCGATGGTCGATGACCGCCAGCTCGCCGTGCTGCTCACCCATGCCCGCGCCACCGGGACGAAGGTCGTGCTGATCGGGGACCCCAAGCAGCTCAAGGCCGTCGGGGTCGGCGGGAGCTTCGCCGGAATCTGGCGCCAGGTCGACGGGCCGGCTCTGACCGAGAACCGGCGGCAGAGTGATCCGATCGAGCGCCGTGCCCTGGCTCTGTGGCGCGATGAACACCGCGACGACGCGCTGCGCACCTGGACCGCCGGCGGCCGCGTGCACGCCGGCCGCGACCGCGAGGACACCCTGGCGGCCCTGGTCGCCGACTGGGCCCACCTCCGGACCGGGCGCTTCACCGACGCCCACACTGAGCTGGCGGAGCTGCTGGTGCTCGCGGGCACCAACAGCGAAGTCGACGTCATCAACACGACCACGCGGGCCATCCGCCGCGCAGCCGGGGAACTGACCGGCCCCGACGTCGCCTACCGCACCCCACGCGGGATCCTGGCGCTGGCGGTCGGGGACCACGTGCGGGTCCGCGGCAACGACTACCGCAGCCGCCGCCCCGGCGCCGCACCCGGCACCGTCGACGTGCTGAACGGCTACCGCGGCGTCATCACCGCCATCGATGACCACCGCAACGTGCGCGTCGCCTGGCGCCGCCAGGCCGCCGACGGCCCGGTCATCGAAGCCGAATGGATCACCCCTGCCCAGATCGCCGCCGGCGACCTGTCGCACGGCACCGCGATGACGGTCGCCGCCGCCCAAGGCCTGACCGCTGACGTCGCCCTGGTCTACGGGCTCGGCCTGGACCCGAACACCCTCTACCCCGCCATGTCCCGCGACCGGCACCAAGCCCACCTGTACCTGCCACGCAACCTGCTGGAAGACGACGTCGACCGCGCCCGGCACGGCGAGGCCGAAACACCCGAGCAGGAACTGGCCCGCGCGATCGACGCCTACGCCCGCACCCTGCGCGGTGACCGCGCGGACCGCCTGGTCCTCACCGAACTCGGCCGCGAACCCGACCCGATCGCCACCCGCGTCAGCGACCAGGCCGCTGCGGCCGCTGAGCATTGGAGCCGCCGCCCGTACGGCGACCGCACCACCACCGAGCTCGCCCGCCTCCGCGACGCCTACACCCGCGCCGAACGACGCCTGGCCGCGAAGGAACACCGCACCGCGGCCCTGCAGACCGAGGCCTCCGCCGGCAACGGCCCACAAGCCCTCAAGCTGATCGAACGCCGCGACGCCGTCGCGGCCGCGGCCGCGATCGAGACCCAGATCAACACCGTGCGGGCGGAGCTCGCCGGCCACCAGACCGACGCCGGCGCAGCCCGCCAACGCCTCGATGACCTAGAACGCCAAACCCGGCGCGGCCGTCTCGCGCTGCGCAGGGACGGCACCTCCCGCGAGCAGGTCCGAACCGACCTGAGCGCCACGCGCCGTGCGCTGTCCACTGCCCTGGACGCTGAACACGGCGCGCGGGCCCGTCTCGCCGACCTGGCCGCCCAGGCCCGCAGCACCTACGAGCAGCGCGACCCGGCATCAGGACCGGGGCCGCGCTGGGAAGAAGGCGCCGCCACCACCGAGCATGAGGACCTGACCAGCAACTGGGAGACCCACCTGGCCGCCGCGATCCGCGCCGACCACGACTCCGCCGCCGCCCGGGCCGCCACCACCGCCGACCTCGGCCTCCTCGACCACACCCGCGCCACCACCACCGACCAGGCCCGCACCGAACTCGCCGCCGTACGCGCCGAACTCAACCTGCGCACGGCCCTCCCACCCGACCGGGCCCGTGCCGAAGACCGCCAGCGCCGCACCGCCCGACGCAACGAGCAGGTCGAGCGGCAGCAGGCCCAGCGCGGCCCGGGTTATGGCCAGCCACACCAGCCGTATTCCGGAATCCGACGCGGCGACGGACCCCACCGCAGCCTGTAGAGATGATGACTGTCGTCCATTTGTGGTCGATAGCTGGTCCTTGACGTGCTTCTGACGCTGTTTATCTTGAGTAGTTATGGCCGAGCTTCCTGTTGAGGGACCGAACACCGCCGCCCAAGATTTTTCGGAAGCCCGGTTCAGGATTCACGAGACGAATAGGGATATCCATAACGCCGAGATGGGGCGCCGGCACACCAGAACCACGCTGGTCAGCATCGGTACGATCGTCGTCCTTGCGGTCCTGGCGCTGAATCTGCTCCACATCCCCCGGCGCTCGCCCATGCGTCTGGACACCGCCGTCCTGACCGCAATAGATATCGTCACGATAGTCGGGGGAATCGTCTCGTTTTATCTGGGGAGACGGTTCCTGGCGAGGAAAACGAAGGAAATCGCTGAGCTGCGGCTCCTGCTCGCGAAACATCGCGAAGCCGAACGCGATGCCAAGTCCCGGATTCCGGCTGGCGGTGCCGCCCGTGTGCTGTGGGCCTACCACTCCGACGTCATGTCGACCATCGAGGAGTACCGCGACCACGCACTCGGATATCGGAAGATTCATAACCGCTTCCAAACAGTGATCATCATCGGGTCTCTCCTGACCAGCGCCATCACTACCGCAGCGGTCAAGTACGCCGGCCTGGAGTGGGCCGCCGTCGGCATCAGCTTCACCGTCGGCGTCTCGGCCGGGATGACCGGATACTTCAAGTTCCGCGAGCGGAGCATGAACCTGCAGCAAGCCGCCGACCAGCTCGAACACGAGCACAAGGCCGTCGAACTCGGTATCCGCGCCTACCGGAAGCTCGGCGAAGAAGAGCGCCTGGTCAAGTTCGCCGAAGCAGCAGAGGACATCAAGGACGATCAGCGCAAACGAGAGCAGCAGCTCGAACAGCCACCCGAAGCACGATCGAACGCGGCGAACACGGCCACCCCAGCCTGAAGCGCCGAGGCCGGTTACGCCGGACGGATGTCAGGTACTCCCACCTGGCGTTCGTTGCGGATTCCGACCTGCCGGAAGGTGAGCTCGGTCTGCAGCGCCCGGATCAGAGCCTCATCGGGCGTGCCTGCCGCCCGCAGGCGTTCGATCATGGCAGTCAACTGCTCGGCGGTCATGTCCCGTATCGGCTCGGCCGGCCATGCCAGCTGTTGTTCGCCCGGGTACTCCTCACCCACGCCCCGCCCCCTCTTCGTTCCCCCGAAACTCCCTCACGGGGCTCAACCCGCCCCGCTGCTCCTCAATTCCCACCATCTGGCCGCGACCCTGGCCATGGTGCTGCTGACGGCCATCACCGTGGGCCGCTTCGCGTACGCGGTGGTCACCGCGGCCGAAGGTGGCGAGGACTGGCGCGCGGTCCTGCTGCCTCGTCGGATTTGGTGCCTGTACAAGTGCGGACTAATGGGTCAACTGACCCAAGAGATACCTGGGTAGGCCGAAATACTTAGGGCAGGACAGCGTGCCTTCCATGGCTTGGGATGTGGCGCTGACCAGGTGAGTTGCCCCCAGCGTCTGGAAGCGCGGGGGCTTCTCGCATTTCCACAGCGTTTCAACCGGGGTGCGCCCCCCTTCCCGCGCCCGAGGTGGGGGCATACCGTCCCAGCTATCGCTGGCTGTCGGTTTGTGCGGGGTCTGGTCTTCCAGACGTTCCACCCAGACCCCGCAACACGGTCGACCGCCGGTCCATAAGCCCACATCCCAAGCCAACGAACGGCCATGGAAGAGCATGATGCATTCTGATCGTCCACTGTCCCTGCTCATCGGCGGGCTCGTCACCCTCGCATTCGTCGGGCTCGCCGTCTACATCGTGCGGTCGACCCCAGCTGGCACTCGGGCGCGGGTGCTGACTGCGACGGCCACCCTCATGGCCTCGCTCCCCGCCGTACTGTTCGCTTTGTACGGGCGGTGACAACCGTGGCCACATCGCTTCCCGCTAGCCCGGCAGCACACGCGCGGGACTTTTGGGGCATGCTCACCCGCCAAGAGCAAGCCACACTGCGCGCCCGCACCTCAGCAAGCCGTCACCGCAAGGGCACGGTCATCGTCTCGGAGGGGGTTCCCGCCGATCGGGTGACCATCATCCGCTCGGGATGGGCCAAGGCCACCGCGATCAAGGGCGACCGGCCAGTGCTGCTCCGGCTGTACGGGCCCGGCGAACTGATCGGCGTCTCAGCCGCCTTGACGGGCACGGCCCCGGCGGAGACGGTGACGGTCACCTCCTGGGAGGTGCATGCGATCAGTTTGGCCGCCCGCAGCTTCTCTGACTTCCTCCACCGCGCCGCCAATGCCTCCGCCGCACTGCATCGCCTGCAGCAGTGGCGCTTGGAGGAAGCCGACCGGCTGCGCACCATCCGCGATTACCCCACCGCCGCCCAGCGACTGGCCGGGCTACTCACCGAACTGTGCCGGCCAGAGAACGACCCCATCCAACACTCCGACGGCACCCTCAGCGTTCCCTCCGCAGGTGCTTCCCAGCAGGACCTGGGAAGCTGGATCGGCGACTCCCGCAAGACCGTCGTACGGGCCCTGTCCGAGCTGCGCAGCCTGAAGCTGATCACCTCCGAAATGCGCCAGCACGTCAGGGTCACTGACCCCGATCGGCTCCGCACCTTCGCCGAGGCCGCCGACGCCGGCCGTCCCACCAGCTGATGTCGCGCGCGGTGCCCGGGACGGTCAAGGACCGATCAGATCCCGGACCCGACCGACCACCGAAGCATGGCGAGCGGCGTCCAGTTCGCCGAGCTTGCGTACCAGACGGTCGCGATAGACCACCACGACCAGATCAAGCTGAGCCCGGCCAACACCGGAAATCTCCTCACCGAGGAACCCGCTCGCCGGCGGAGCGTACGACGGATTCTCCGGCGGCGCGTCGACGATCGCGGTCAACACCATGTCCGGCCGCGCCGAAGCGTACCGGTCGCCGCTGATGACCAGCCGTGGTGCGAGCTTGCCGCCAGCCTTGACCGCCCACACCTCACCGAAACGCGCCGCTCCTGGCTCAGGCGGCACCGGCCACCCGCCCCTGCCGCCCCGTACGGTCGGCGAGGAACTCTTCCTCGGCGCCCTCAAGCTGCGCGCGCCGGTCGATCCCGTGCGCCTGCTCATACGCCTGACGGTCAGCGGCCTCACGAGCGATGATCGCCGACTTCACCGCGTCCGCCATGAACTCCGACACGGTCACCCCGTCACGACGTGCGGCGTCCCTGATGATTGGTTCCAGCCAGTCAGGAACGCTCACACTCAGCTTGCTAACGGCCATACCACCAACCGTACTACTGATCGGATTCCGACTTGTGGCCGAATGACTACCCAGTGTCTGCCGGAACGGGCACGATGACATCCGACATGACGAACATCGACCCAGACCCCCTGATGCCGCGGTACACCCACCGCACACCGCCCGAGCCACTCGTGGCCAGTGACACCGCCAGCTGGTATCCCCAACCCGCGGGCGATGACCTGGACGAGGCGTTGCGACACGTGCTGGACCAGTTCGATAACACCAAGCACGCCTCATGGGTCATCGACAAGAAAGGCGACGGAGGGACTGCACTGCTGTTCGCCATCGACACCGGCGCGGTGCACGTCGTCGGCGGCTCGGCCCTGGCCGGAGAGATCCGCGCCCTGCTGGCCAGTGAAGCCATCGGCGGCTGGCGGCTGCACGAGCTCCCCAGCACGGCAACCCCGCTGCGCACCCTTCGCCCCCAGCTGGACGTACGGTTCTACAACCTGCTTACTCGCAACGGGTTCACTACCGTGGAGGAGGCGGCCGCCGCCCCCGACGAAGGCCTCCGCCAGCTCCGCAACGTCGGCCCCAAGTTCATCGCCGCGCTACGAGCTGTCACCGGTGAATCCGAGGAACGCCGGCTGGCCGTCACCAGCCTCATCGCAGGTCAAGAGATACGAGATCGCCAGGCGTACCTCGACGAGCGTCTCCAGGTGCCGACCGCTCTGCGCTACGGCCCCTTCATCGACGCGCTCGCTCGCAGCAGCCTTCCGCCCGCCGCATTGGACAAGATCGCCGAGGTCCTGAACGCCGAAGACCTGCCACCGGTCGATCCCACCGTGGCCCTGCTGCTGGAAACCGCCGGCGAACAACCCCTCCTCGATCACTACCTCGGCACCCACCGAATCACGACGCCAGACTGAACCCGCAGCGTCGCCGCGCCCTCCCGATACGGAATTGGCAGCAGGCTCAACGAACTACTCCTGCTTGGTGGTCATCCGGTGCCCCTCAGCCCTCGTGCCGGACGCGCCGCCGGGCGGCGCACTTGGTGGTGGCTGCGGTCGTACCGGCCGCTGCCGGACTGAATCACATACATGGGCGCTGACGCGGTGGGCATCTCACAAGTCCAGTCGAGGCCGTACGTTGCCGCAACCACACCCTCCCGGTAACGGCCGCCCACGCTGAAGATGACCCGGTCACCTGGCGCGTAGCGGGCGTCGGTGTTCAGCGGCGTGCCTGTGTACAGAAACGCCATCCACGCTTCCTCGTCCCGCTCGGCGACCCGCTGGAACAGTGCGCCAGAGCGGCGATGCTTGCGCTCTGCGGTCCGTACGTACGACCAGCCGGTCTGCTCGTAGTAGTCGTGTAGGTTCCGGTTCGTACGCCAAGCGTCCAGACGCACGAGGTCAACGCCGTTCCGTGCGGCCTGGTCGACCAGCCAGCGGAACAGCGTCGTGCCGAGCCCTCTTCCGGCGCGGTCACGAGCGATAGTGACCTTGCTGAGGTACAGGGCGTTTTCGGCGAGTTCGTCGGAGGTCCAGAAATCCGTGTCGCCGTCGGCCGACGCAGCGGCGGTTGCGACAGGGGTGTCGCCGTCGTGGACGATGTAGACCTCGCGGCGGTCGATCAGCGGGCCGATTCGGTCCGGTCCGAAGCCGTTGCCCCACTGGTCGAGGCCGCGGTCGCTGAGCCAGCGTGACGAGGCGTTGAGAAGTGCCAGGACGTCGTCGAGGTCGTCGGCGATCGCGGGCCGGATGGTATTCATGCGGGCAGCTCGTAGACCATGCGAGCACGATCTCCCGGCCAGGTCGTGACGGTCACCTTCACTGGGCGCTCTTTCGTGTAACCGGTACGGGCCTGGACCAGTACGGGGATGCCCACCGGGATGTCGAGTGTGCGGATTTCCTTCGGCGTGGGCATCCGCCAGGAAAGCTCGTCGCGATAGCGGACCTGCACGTACCCCATCTCGCGCATGAGGGCGATGACGCCCTGCGCGACGTCGTCGGGGTACATGATCGGGGTTCCTTCGGCGATGTCCAACGGGTAGTAGGTGTCGGCGAGGTTGTGCGGTTCGCCGTCGACCGTGCGCAGCCGCCGGCGCGCTACAACCGGGGTGCCTTCGTCAATCGCCAAGCAGCGTGCAATGGCTGCGGAGGCGTTGACGATCTCAGCGGCGATGGTCTGGCTGGGCTCTCGGCCTTCCTCGCGGACGTCCGCGACCCAGGCGTCGACGCCGGTGACGCGACGTTCGTCGGCGCGGTCTATCGATTCGGACTGTGAGCCGTGGAAGGTGATCGGCCGGTTGTTGCGGACACGTCGGCCGGTGCGCCCTTGGCCGCTGGTGATTAGGCCCTGGCTGCTGAGTTCCCGAAGGGCGTTCCGGATCGTGTTGCGGGAGACCTTGTACTGATCGACGAGGGCTTGCTCGGTTGGAACTGCCGCACCAGCCGGGAGGTCGCCGTTGGCGATCCGCATACGCAGCTCATTGGCGATCTCCATATATAGCGGGGCGTCTGGGTCGGGCGACGGCGCCATCCAGGTCTCCTGAGGGATCCATTGGTTCTGTTCCAACAAATCTATCTGTCCCACCTTGACGCCTTCCGCTCGGCAGGTCCATGGTTGGTGGTTAGTTGGTTCTGTTGGTACAGAACCAATAGAACCAACCGTTTGACGGCAAGCACACCCGCCCAAGGGCCCCGGGACAGCGATGGCTCCCCAGGGTCCGCGAAAGGACCAAGATCGGATGGCTCGTACGACGTGGCTTGACCTGCCGCTACTCGGCAGGTTCGCCTGCGTCGGCAAGCCCCACGAGCGCGCGTTTGATGATCGGTACAGCGTCGCGGCCGATCGAGGCCGTCTCCCGAAGCAGGTCGAACCAGCGTTCGTAGTGAGTGAGCTCGTCCGGGTCGCTGAGTTGCTGCTCGCCGGTGAGCGTTTCGACGACGACCAGGTGGTCGTCGAAGATGACGAACCCGCTGGTTGGAAAGACGGGCACGGCGCGCTCGAACGGGATGATGCCAAATTCCAGCGCCGGCAGGCCGGTGAGCCCGATGAGTCTGTCAAGTTGGCCGGCCATCGTGCCAGGCGAGCACAGACGCGTTCGGAGTGCGGCTTCCAGGACGATGAGCTGGATGCGCTTAGCTGGCTGGTAAAGGATCTGCTGGCGTTCCATGCGGGCTGCGACCATTTGGTCGATGTCGGTCTCGCTTGCTCCCCAAGCGGCAGGCCCAGATGGCAGGTGCAGCAGCTCGCGGGCGTACTCGGCGGTCTGCAGCTGGCTGGGGATCATCGCGGGCTGGAACTTTCGGATCCGTGTGGTCTGGGCTTCCAGCGTTCGGACGCTGATCTGTTTGCCCGACGCACCGCCTGCCGCGCGGTAGTGCTCTTTCCAGGTCGCGTACTCCATGCGGGCCCGCTCGAGCTGGGCGAGGAGTTCGTCCACGACGGCGGGTGGGGCGCCGGCGGCGACGCCCCACTCTCGGATCTCCTGCGGTGTTGGCGACTGCTTGGCGGTCTCCAGCTTGGAGACCTTGGACTGCAGCCAGCCCAGCCGCTGGGCAAAGCGGTTTCCGCTGAGCCCGGTGCTTTCCCGGACTTCCCTCAGCCGATCCCCCAGCTTTTTGCGTTCCCGCAGGTGAGTGCTGGTCGGCAAGCCCCTTCCTCTCTAAGACACTCGGTTCAGCAGACCCTGATGTCTGCTCATGTAGTCGCGGTACGGGACGGCGGTCGCCAGGGCCACATCACGCCAGCGGACAGCGTCACCGACCTCCGCTGGATCGTCGATGAGCTCGGCCTCCACGAGGCGCGTGTCGGCGTCGTAGATCATGCGCAACAGCACCTGGTCGTCGAAAAGCCAGTAGTCGTGCCGGGGCAGATCTGCAGGCCATCGCCCAGTGTCAGTCGCGATGATGCCGATGTCCTCACCTGCGGCGACATTGTCCCGATAGCTCCAGGAGAGCTCGTACCGCAGGTAGTCCGAGACCGGTTCGACGACGATGTGCACGCGTCGCATGGTCTTACCGGCCGCCGCGGCGTTGCGGACACGTTCGATCCAGCCTTGCTTGTGTGGGTCGTGGGGACGCGGCTCGCCGGCCAGGAAGCGCCGGAGCGGTTCCTCCTCGTAGTCCACCTGGTAGCGCTGGAAAGTCTCCAAGCGGAATGCGCTGCGGGTAAAGGAGTCGAACAGCCGCCGGTACTCCGAGCTTCCTGGCTCGAGCCGATAGGTCATGTCACGTCATCCAGCCTGCGCCTGCAGGGCGTCATAGCGGGCCAGGACGTCACGCACAACGGAGATGTCGATGCGGACGCCGGTCTCTCCGGGCAGCACGTTCTTGAGGTTGGCGAACGTGGCTTCATCGATCTCCGGGCCCTGGAAGACGATCTCGCCGTTGTCGGCGAGGTATCCAGCAGGACAGCCGTCATCTCCGGACGTGCCGTCCTTAGCCAGCATGACGAGCTCCACGTCGGACTCCTCTCGGCCGATGGCCTCGTCGCCTACATGGCGACCTATGCACGCATAGTCGCTCGCTATCCCGACAGTCGTCAACGCATGAACCTCAAGCAGGTGTCATCTGAGGAGGGTTATTCAAATCTAACCTTGATAGTTGGATCTATTCGAGGTTAGCTCGGGTTAGGCAAGAAACGCGAGCGGCCTCGGCGGTGACGCGCCGAGGCCGCGGAAGGGTCCCGCCTCGCGAAAGGACACAAGACCCAATGGCGAGTATCTCGCAACTCCCCACCCCTGTTGACCTGGACCTCAGCGTCGCCACGTCACTCTCGAACGCGACGTTGCGTCAGCGGATCGCCGAGTACGGCGACTGCCTGGAGGCGCCTGAGCCCGACGAGTGGTTCCCGAACGAACCGACTTCCGAAGAGGCGCGCACCGCGTACGAGCAGACCGCGCGTGAGCTGTGCGCGGACTGCCCGGTGATCGCCGAGTGCCTGGAGCGTGCGCTCCGGTTGGAGGCGGTCCCCTACGTCGTGCCGCACGGCATTTTCGGCGGCACGGCGCCGTGGACGCGCAGGGCGATCAACCGGAACCGGCGCCGCCGGGCCTACGCCGGGGCCATGGAGGTGTCGGCATGAGGTCGACCAACCACTCCTGGCACGAGGCCGGCACCGCCGGTCCCGAGGCCGACGCCTACGCCAAGCAGGCCGATGACCTGATCGCGGATGCGCTCGGCAGCGAACTTGAGGGCGCCGACCTCAGCCCCCAGACCCGGATCCTGGCCGGTGCCGCGTACGCGCTGCTGTCGGTCGGCAAGCGCCTGGAGGCCACCGAGGCCGGCCTCACCGAGGCGGTGCGCGAGCTGACCGCCACGGTCGCCAGCGCCCCGCTGGCGGATGTGGCCGGTGACCTGTCCGACATCAGCCTCGGGATCGCCAACGTCGACGACACCCTCGGGTCCGTCGCCACAGCGATCGAGGGCCTGACCGAGCAGCGCCGCCCGTCGTTCACCCGCCTGCTGTTCTGGCGCCGCCGGACCGCAGATGTGACCTGCACGTACTGGCCGACCGACGTCATCGCCTTCACCGGTGCGCCAGGAGGTGAGCGCTGATGCTGAAAGCGCTGCTCTCCTACGTCGTGGGATTGAGGGTCCAGGCCCGCCACCCGCAGCTGGTCCGTGTCGATGACCGGCACGGTCTGCTGCGTCACTGCGACTTCAGCCCCCTGGGCGTGTGGGCCGCCGTCGACTTCGGCAACGGCCGCACGGCATGGTTTCCCGGCGACCAGGTCGTCCTCCTGTCTCAGGGGGAGCGGCTATGAGCACCCGGACCGTGACCACCGTTGTCCAGGTGACCCGCCCGGACGGCACCACGTTCGTCTCCGAGGAGACGCTGCAGCAGGCCGCAGCGCACTACCCGAGCAGGCGGGGCTACCACTGCAAGCCGCTGGTCACCCACGTCGACGCGACCGGCACCACGCCGGTCTCCAGCGGGCTGTCCCACCAGGACCGGGATCTGCTGCTGCACGCCCAGCTGGCCGTATTGCTGGAGAAGGTCCGAGCCGCGGTGGCCGCGCACCGGGCCGGCGAGCCGGACCCACTGGTGCACCTGATCGACCACCTGGACAAGCTCGGCCTCCTGCCGCCGGCGGACGTGCCGCCCGACCAGCTGCTCGGCCAGGCCCGCGAGTGCGCGGCGCTGGTAGGGCAGATCGCCGACCGGATGCTCGTCCAAGCGCTCACCGCAGGTGGTGAGGCGTCATGAAGTACGCGTCGCTGCTGAAGAGCGAGCTGGCGGTGGTCCGCGCCGAGCTGACCCGGGTGGACGCCAAGTGCCAGACGTTGGCCGGCCTGTCCGGCGCGGCGGCCGCGTTCACCGCCACCCAGGTGGCCGGGCACGGCCCGGGCACCACGCGGTGGACGCTCGGCGTGGCCGGCGTGCTGCTGGCGGCCGCCACCGTGCTGCTGCTGACCAAGGTGCTCCGCCCGCACCTGGGCATCAGCGGGTTCTGCCAGTACGCCGACCTGACCTCCGACGAGGCCGAGGCCTTGTTCACGCACGGCTGCTCGGCCTGGCATCGCGAGCAGATGCCCGCCTATGACCCGACCAGGTACGACCCGGCCAAGATCGAGGCGGACGACATCGAGCTGATCGACCTGATCGCGCTGTCTCGCCTGGTCCGGCGTAAGTACCGCTGGCTGCGCCGGGCGATCGACCTGAGCGTGGTCGGCGTGGTCTTCATCGGCCTGGGCGTCCTGGCGGGGGCGATCGCATGACCGACACCGCCACCACCATCCCGGCCGACCCGGTCATGTTCCGCCGGTCCTTCGCCGGCCTGCCCGAGTGCGTCGCCGACGCGCGGGAGTTCCTCGCCGACTGCCTGGCCGGCACGGCCTGGCCGATCGATGAGGTGGTCCTGGCCGCCGACGAGCTCGTCACCAACGCGGTACGGCACAGCCGATCCGGCGGGCCGGGCGGCAAGTTCGACGTCCGCCTGCGGATCAAGCCGGCCTGCATGGTCCAGGTCGAGATCTGCGACCAGGGCCCGCTGCCATCGCCGACGGCCGCGGCACCGGAGTACCGGTGCGAGGGCGGCCTCGGGCTGCCGATCGTCAAGGCGCTGAGCGACGAGGACGGCGAGTACACCGACCGGCTCACCGGGTTCCACATCACCTGGTTCCGCATCCTCCAGCGCCCCGCGGCCGCCGCCGCGCAGGGCGCCTGCACCCCGGAAGGACAGACGACGTCATGACCACCACCCCGGCCAACGAGCGCGCCGACGAGCGCACCGTGTCCAGCCAGGACACCGCGCCCCGCCGCTGGGGCTGGGCGATCCTGCTGCTCACCAGCGGTATCTCGCTGGCGTTCAACATCGGGCACGCGATCAACGGCAACCCCACGGCCTCGGCCGGGCATTCGTCGCGTCCGTTCACGCACGTGCCGATGCCGCTGGCCGTGCTGTACGGGGTCGCGCCCGTCCTGGTCGCGATGATGCTGTCGCACCTGATCGCGATCCAGAACGGCGGCTGGGGCAAGCGCGTCGCCACCGGCGCGGTGTTCGTCGCCGCGATGTCGTTGTCGGTCCGCTCGATCTATGAAGTGCTGCAGCCGCTGGCCGGATCCTGGGGGCTGCTGTTCGCCGCGATGCTGGATGTCTCGGCGCTGCTGGCCCTCAACGAGGTGCTGGCCTCCGGCCACGACACGACACCCGACGCGACGCAGGACCGCGACATCGCGACCGGCCCCACCGGTGATGTCGCACACCACGACGTGCGCGTCGACCGCGACATCAACCGCGACATACGGCCCGGGGGGCGGCGCGACATGCCGCCTGGCCTGCCGGGCGACATCAGCCGAATCGCAGGTGGCGATGTCGCGGCCCGGAGCGACATCGCGGCCCCCCGCCAGCCCGCGCTGCCCGCCCCCACGCCGAGCGCCGGCGCCAAGCCCGGCACCGGTCAGGCCCGGACGGCCGAGCAGGTGGTCGACATCGACGCCCGGCGCCGCCGGACCGAACCCGCCCGCAAACCCGCAGGTGACAAGCCCGCAGGCGAGCAGACCCGGTCCCGTTCCACGGTCGAGCAGCAGGTCGACAACCTGGCGAAAGCCCAGGCCATCCTGGCCGTCGAGTCAAACATCAGCGGCGCTGAGCTCGGCCGCCGGCTCGGCCTGACTCCCCGCCAGGGGCAGCGGCTGATCAAGGAAATCAAGGAGGCCGAGCAGTCTCCCACCGCCACGGCGGAGGGCCACGACATCCCCGGCGCGAGCGGGAGCGACATCGAGCGCGACACCGACCGCGACATCACCGGCCCGAGCCGAAGCGACATCGGCGCCGAGTCGGCCAGCAATGTCGCGCGACCCGCGCCTGAGCCGCGTCGCGACATCACGACCGCCACGAAGACCGATGTCGCTCGCGACACCGGCGACGCGGATGGCGATGTCGCGGAGGCGACACCGCTGAGCGAGGCGGTCCGCTGATGGCTGGAAAGCGACGTGGGACCGGCAAGCCGATGCAGCGGCACGCCGGCGCCGCGCGGCGGCGGGAGCGGATGCAGGCCGACCTGGCCGGCGCCGCCGACGTCGTCGCGCGGCTCGCGATCGCGGCCGAGTACCTGCGCGGCGCGATGCGCCGCAACCCGGCCGCGGTCCGTGAGCAGGCGGTCGAGGGCCTCATCCAGCAGCTGGTCGCAGCCGGCGACCAGCTCAACCAAGGAGTCCGCAAGTGACCGAGAACACCAAGAACCTGATGGTCAACGGCGATGAGCCGCCGATCGTGCTGGGCGTGGACGAGGGCCAGGCCCTCCTGGCCGATCCGGCCGTCACGGCCACGGTCGCGGACCTGATCCGCCTCGGCCGCCAGGCCGGGATCGGCGCGGTGGAAGGAGACCGGCGATGACGGTCCGTGACGAGACGGCCAGGACGGTGCCGCACAGTGCGGTCACGCCGGACAGCGGCCCCGCCGAGGGAGTCAACGCGGGCGCGCGCGGGCGCGCGCGCGAGGCTACACCCGGTTCCGCACAGTGTGGTGCACAGTCCACCGCACAGTCGGCCGCACAGTCCGAGGCCGATTCCAGCACTCTCGGTAAGCACCTGGCGAAGGTCTGGACCCGCTTCCTGGGGTGGATCACGCCGCCGGACATCTGGAGCTCCGACCGCCCGAGCCTGGCCAAGGTCTGGGCTCACGCGACGCACGGGCAGTGGGCGCGTCCCACCGGACCGGCCCGCCGGGCCGGCCAGATCTACACCGTGCTGGTCGCCTTCCCGATCGCCGCGTGCTGCAAGTACATCGAGTGGCTTTCCGAGCGGGCCTCCCGCCTGGTCGCCGCCGGCGTGCTGCTGGTCGTACTGGCCCAGTTCCCGCCCATCTCCTGGCTCATCTGACCCCCCACATCCGAAGGAGGTACGTCATGGGGTTCGTAGTCGCCCTGCCGGCCGCGGCGATGCTGTGGCTGCTCAACAAGAAGTTCAAGAAGGCCAAGTCCAAGAAGTGGTGGACCTACCTGGTCATGATCATCGCGGCCTGCGTCGGGGTGGGGCTGGTCTTCACCTTCGTCGGCTCCTGGTCCGCCGCGGGCGTGTCCTGGGGCGCCGGGATGCTGTCCAGCCTCGCGGGCGTGAAGAACCTGGACGTCGCGGTCTCCCTCACGCTCACGATCTTGATGCTCGGCTGGGCGATCGGTGACATCGCCTTCGACAAGAAGGCCGACAAGGGTGCCCAGTTCGCCGCGATCGTGCTGCCCACGCTGCTGACCCTGGTGGTCGGTGGCGCGCTCGGCCACACCGGCGGCGACGCCGTCCACACCGTCTACGCCCAGCTGCAGACGATGATGTCGCGGCTGGGCGGGGCGTGAGGCGGCCGTCATGGACCTGATCATCGTGTGGTTCGCCGTCATCCTGGTCAGGAACCTGTTCCAGGACCTGATGTGGCTGATGCGCGGCGAGGACCCGCCCAGCTTCCGCCGCCAGCAAGAACGCCTCCGCCTTCGCGGCGAACGCGGCGGCCCGATCACCGACCGGAACGAGGCACGCCGGTACTGGGCGAACGCCTGGCACGACGCGTGGGAGTCCGCCGACGAGCGCCGGCAACACCGTCACGAAAAGCGCGCTGCGGAACGGCGAGCGAAGTGGGCGGCCGAGGACGGCCAGGGCGGCGATGCGAACGTCGCGCCGATGGACGTCGCCGACCCGCTCAAGCCGAGCGAGCCCGCGCCCGCGTCCGGGGCGCCCACGAGGCCGGCTGCCGGCGGGCAGACGGCACCGGCCGGCGCCGACCCGAGCAAGGCCGCGGCCCCGAAGGCGTCCAACGATCCGGAAGAGGTCGCCTATCAGCGGTACGCGATGCGGCGACGCAACGGATCGACGCCCGATTGGCACCAACTGTCCAACGAGCTGGGCATGCACATGACGGCGGCCGAGGGGCTGAAGCGGCGCTGGGACGCCCGGTATGAGCAGGAAAACCCGGGGGCCGCCCCG
>NZ_BAABHF010000097.1:0-838 GCF_039541955.1 Actinoallomurus oryzae
GGACTGGGCGGTCTTGTCATAGCGGGTGGCGATGGCGCGGTACTGCTTCAGGCGGCCGAAGCAGCGTTCGACCACGTTGCGCCGCCGGTAGATCTGGGGGTCGAAGACTGGTGGCCGGCCCCCTTGTGAGCCTCGGCGCAGGCGGCCGGCTTGCTGGTCGCGTCGTTCGGGGATGGTCGCGGCGATACGGCGGCAGCGCAGGTAGGCGCGGATCGCGCGGGAGCTGTAGCCCTTGTCGGCGATCACCCGTACCGGACGCCGCCAGGGCCGCCCTGGCCGCTGCCCGCGGTGGCGTGGGATGCAGATCCCGGCCATGACCTGCTCGAACATCGTGCAGTCGTTGACGTTGCCCCCGGTCAGCACGACCGACAGCGGACGGCCATGGCCATCACAGGCGAGATGGATCTTTGTCGTGGTCCCACCGCGCGACCGGCCGATAGCATGATCATCTGGTTCGGCCTGCCCGGTGCGGGCCAGCTCCCCCTGTGTGGCCGGCCGCAGGCCGGCGGGCCCCGGCGGCGTGCTGATGCGCGCGCACGATGCTGGAGTCCACCGACACTTCCCGGTCCAGTTCATCGATCGCCTCGGCGATCACCCTCGCCCGCGACACCAGCATCGTCAGCGTGCCGTTCCGGGACCAGCGCCAAAACCGGTTGTAGACGGTCTTCCACGGCCCATACCGCTCCGGCAGATCCCGCCAGGCCACCCCGGTCTTGGCCTTGAACAACATCCCATTGATCACCCGCCGGTCATCCACCCGCGGACGACCATTGACCCCAGACGGAGGCAGCAACGGTTCGATCGCCTGCCACTGCTCATCACTCAGCTCATGCCTACG
>NZ_BAABHF010000098.1:0-1215 GCF_039541955.1 Actinoallomurus oryzae
ACTGACCATGGTGTCCTTAACGGGATCTGCCGTCCCCGGGCCGGGAGGCGCTCAGCTGCACTCACCGGACGCGGCGCGTGACCTCATAGGAGCCTGGCCAGAGGCCCCATCACTGTCTTGTCCGTATCGCCCGGCTGGTGCGTGCCGCCCTGCCCGGTCGATGAGAACAGGACGGTCGATGCCCACCATGACACAGCAGCAGGTCGAGGTCACCGGCGGCGTGGACACTCACAAGGACACCCATACGGCGGCCGCGGTCGATTCGGCCGGGCGGATGCTGGGATCAGCTCAGTTCCCCGCCACCGGAGCCGGATACGCCGCCCTGTTGGCGTGGCTGCGCTCGTTCGGGGCACTGGTCTTGGTCGGGATCGAGGGCACCGGTGTCTACGGCGCCGGCCTGGCCCGCTATCTGCGAGAGCAGGGCGTGACGATGGTGGAGATCGACCGCCCCGACCGCAAGGCGCGCCGCTGGCGGGGCAAGTCCGACCCGGTCGATGCCGAGGCCGCCGCCCGTGCCGCGCTCGCCGAGGTCCGCACCGGAGTGCCCAAACATCGCGATGGGCGGGTCGAGGCGCTGCGGAACCTGCGGGTCGCCCGGCGCAGCGCCATCGCTCAGCGTGCCACCGCCCAGCGTCAGATCAAGGCACTGGTCGTGACCGCGTCCGAGCAGGTCCGTGCGCAGCTGCGTGGCTTGTCCACCCGCGAGCTGATCAGCACCTGCGCGGCGCTGCGACCCGACCGCACCAGGTGCGATGACCCGGTGATGGCGATCAAGGCCGCGTTGCGTAGCCTGGCCCGCCGCCACCAGCGGCTCACCGAGGAGATCACCGATCTCGACGACCTGATCGAGCCCCTGGTCACCCAGATCAACCCCGCCTTGGCCCAGGTTCACGGGGTCGGCCCCGACGTCGCCGGGCAACTGCTGGTCACCGCGGGCGACAACCCTGAGCGCATGCGCTCTGAAGCAGCGTTCGCGATGCTGTGTGGCGTTGCGCCGCTGCCGGCATCTTCTGGCAAGACCCATCGGCACCGTCTCAACCACGGCGGGGACCGCGACGCCAACTGCGCGCTGTGGCGGATCGCGATCACCCGCATGGCCACCGACCCACGCACCCGCACCTACGTGCAACGACGCACCAAGCAAGGCAAGGACAAGAAAGAGATCATCCGCTGCCTCAAGCGCTACATCGCCCGAGAGATCTACGCACTACTGAA
>NZ_BAABHF010000099.1:0-926 GCF_039541955.1 Actinoallomurus oryzae
ATCGATAAGTAGTGAGGTCTCCGGTAGATGGTTCTTCGACCAAGAAGACCAGTTATCCGGAGACCTCGTGGCCACCCTAGCGGTGACGGGGCGGTTCGATCTGAGTGACGCGCAGTGGGCGGTGCTGGAGCCGTTGCTGCCGAGGCCGAAGAGGCCAGGTCGTCCGCCGAAATGGACCAGACGCCGGCTGATCGATGGCATCCGCTGGCGGGTGCGGGTCGGTTCGCCGTGGCGGGACGTGCCGGCACGATATGGGCCCTGGCAGACGGTCTATGGGTTGTTCCGGCGGTGGCAGCGAGACGGAACCTGGCGGCGGATCCTGTCCGGCCTGCAGGAACGCGCGGACGCGGCTGGTCTGATCACCTGGGATGTCAGTGTGGATTCCACCATCGCGCGGGCGCATCAGCACGCGGCCGGTGCTCGTAAAAGGGGGACCTGCAAGCCGAGCCGCCCGGTGGGGTCGATGAAGAACCGGCCGACCACGGGCTGGGGCGCTCGCGAGGAGGCTGGACCACCAAGGTGCATCTGAGCGCCGAGCAGGGCCGCAAACTGCTGTCGGTGCTGGTGACAGGTGGCCAACGTGGTGACAGCCCTCAGTTTGAGGCGGTGATCGAGCGCATCCGGGTGCCCCGGCCTGGGTCCGGCCGGCCGCGTACCCGGCCGGACCGGGTACTGGCCGACAAGGCCTACAGCTCCAAAGGCAACCGGGCCTACCTGCGGCGACGTCGGATCAAGGCCACCATCCCCGTCAAGGACGACCAGGCCGCCAACCGCCGCAGGCAAGGCTCCAACGGCGGGCGCCCACCGGTGTTCGAGGCTGTGGTCTACAAGCAGCGTCATGCCGTCGAGTGCGGCATCAACCTGCTCAAACAGCACCGCGGGGTGGCCACTCGCTTCGACAAGCTCGCTGTCCGCTACGAAGCCAC
>NZ_BAABHF010000100.1:0-558 GCF_039541955.1 Actinoallomurus oryzae
TCTTCGGCGACGCCCACACCGACGGCGCCTTCCTCGACGAACTCGCCGCCCAGCAAATCCCCTTCGTCCTGGTCAACCGCCACACCGGCAACCACCCCGCCATCACCTGCGACGACTACCAAGGCGGCCGCCTGGTCGCCGAACACTTCCTCCAACTCGGCCACACCCGAGTCGCCGTCATCGCCGGCGAACCCTTCGCCAGCACCGGCATCGACCGCACCACCGGCTTCCGCGACCGCTACCACCAAGCCGGCATCAACATCCCCCCCACCCACATCATCCACTCCCACTTCGACGCCACCGGCGGACGCACCGCCGCCGACCACCTCCTCCACACCCACACCCGCCCGACCGCGATCTTCGCCGTCAACGACTTCGCCGCCATCGGCGCACTCGGCGCCCTCCGCGACCAGAACCTGCGCCCCGGCCACGACATCGCCATCGCCGGCTACAACGACACCCCACTCGCCGCCCAACTCCCCACCCCCCTCACCAGCGTCAAATCCCCCATGCACACCATGGGCGCCCACTCCCTCGAACTCCTCCTCCAAGTACTCA
>NZ_BAABHF010000101.1:0-3590 GCF_039541955.1 Actinoallomurus oryzae
TTCGATCCGTATCACAGTGACGACCAGCTCGACCGCGAGGCGGCCCGGGGCTACTTCGTGACCTGGTTCGACGAGTTCAACACCAAGAAGGACCTGACCCCGGACCAGCGCGAGGCCGAACTCATTGAGGGCCGTCGCCTGGCCCGGGCGGCCGGGATCACCGACATGAAGCAGGCCGCGCAGGTCCTGGTCGAAGACAGCGACGACCGGATCACCCGGGACATGGCGGCTGAGGTCCTCGAGCGCGGCGATGTCGACGCCGGACAGCAGCCGACCGAGCACACAAGCGATGCCGCCGATGGCGCGGCCACCGCCCAAGACGGCCAGGCGCCGGAGGAGGCGGCCCGGCAGGTACTGGACGAGGCGGAGCTGAAGCGGCGGTTCGCCCGCGAGTACGAACACGCCGCCGCCGCGGAGGCGACCGGCAACTGGACCCGGGCCAAGCTGTCCCGCCAGGCCGCCGAGGAGGCCGCCGCCAAGCTCGGCATCACCACCGAGGAGGAGATGAAGCAGGTCCTCGCGACCTACGGCTCCACCTCGCCTGAGACCAGGCCGGCGACCACGCCGGCCCCGACCAACACCACACCGTCCAACGAAACGGAGAACACCATGTCCGCATCCGGCGAGACCACCGGCCAGAGCTCCGCGCTGACCTACACCTCCTCGATGGCCGCCAGCGCCCGCGATGGCGCGGCCAGCGTCGAGACCTCGATCGCCTCCCTGCAGTCCGGCGAGGTCAGCGGCGCGGTCTTGACCCACCTGTCCGCCGCCCAGGAACACCTCAACCAGGCCGAGGCCGCGTTCAACGCGGCGAACGCCGAGCTGGTCGCCGACAACAGCGTCAAGGAGGCGTACGACGCGCGGTCCGGCGCCGGCAACAAGCAGTTCATGCAGAACGACTGACCAGGGCCCATCGGGCCCGTTGGCGCGTGGTGCGTCAGGGTCGCCCATACCTCCCTTCCCCGAGGTGTGGGCCTCCCTGACACCCCACCCCCCTTTGACCAGGGCGAACGAAGAGACGGAGAGGGAGACGGGGATGGCGACCAAGACCAAGGACCGACGCGAGGACCAGGCCAAGCCTGAGCAGACGGACGCCGACGCCGGGCAGGACGTGACCGGCGAGGAGGAGGCCACCTCGCAGTGGCGGCCGGCGAGCTGGCCCGGCCGCGTATGGTCCGACGTCCGCGCGACCCGCTGGCGGTTGCGCCGCCAGCTGCTCCCCCACACCGTGGCCGCCGGCGTCGGCGGCACCGGCCTGGCCGCGCACGCGATCGCCGCGCACGGCGCCGCGCCGGGCCAGATCGCCATGGTGCTGGCCGGTACCAGCGTCCCGGCCGCCCTCTGGATCGCCCGGAAGGTCAAAAAGCGCAAGCCACGGTGGACCAAGCGGGTCTTGCTCGCCGGCCTGATCGGTGCCGGGTGGCTGACCCTGGCCCCGTACGGGATGGGCCCCGAACAGGCCGCGCTGCTGATCGGCGCCGAGTACGCGCTGGCGGCGCGCTGGTGGCAGCACCACCGGCCCGGCTACCCCGACCCCGCCGCGCCGCCCCCCACCAAGGAAAAGCTGGAGTCGGCCGAACAGATCATGGCCGACTACCGCGAGTTCGCCGCGTCCAAGGGCGCGGCCCTGGAGGGCTCGGTCCTCATCAACCCGGTCCAGACCCGGTACACGATCGCATTCGACCTGGGCCTGAACCGCGGCAAGCAGTCGATCGCCACGCTGTACTCCAACCTCGGGAAGCTCGCCACCGCCCTGGACTGCAACGTCGAGGACCTGGTGCCAGAGCCGCATCCGGTCCTTTCCTCGGCCTGGTGCCGGCTGCAGGTCCTCATCGACTCCCCCATCGCCGGCAACGTCGACTTCACCGGCCCACGCCGCGAGGGCGGCCTGCTGCGCCTGGGCCCGTACGCCGACGGTGACGGCGAGGTCCCCTACAAGCTGTACACGCCCGGCTCGATGTGGTCCGGCGTGGTCATCGGCGGTACCGGCATCGGCAAGTCCCGCCTGATCGAGAACGCCGTGATCTCGGCGATCTCCGGCGGGGACACCGTCTACTGGTTCCTCGACCCGCAAAACGGCACCTCCTCCCCAGCCCTGGCCGAGCATGCCGACTGGTTCGCCACCCTGGACAACGCCGACGACGTGCTGGACGCGCTGCTGGCGATCGTGGACGCCCGCGGCCGCCAGAACGCGGCCATGGGAATCATGGAGTTCACGCCCTCACCAGAGCGGCCTGGGCTGCTGGTGGTCATCGATGAGTGCCACGTCGTGTTCGCCGACCCGAACAAGGCCGCCGACTGGGCACGGATCGCCCGTGAGGGCCGCAAGGTCGGGGTCGCTCTGTTGTTGGCCAGCCAGTACCCGGGCCTGGAGACGTTCGGTGGCAAGGACGCCATGCGCTCCAGCGTGATGGCCGGCAACGCCTTCGCCCTGCACACCGTCTCCAACCAGGCCAAGGGCCTCATCCCGGGCTTGACCGTCGACCCCAAGGAACTGCCGAAGATCCCCGGCTACGGCTACGTGCTCGGCACCGACCCCGACATCGGCCTGCGGACCGCACCGTGGCGGAACCGCAACACCGGCAGCAAGGCCGCACAGTGGCTCGCCGACCAGCCCATGCCCGGGCTCGATACCTTCGCCGCAACCGCCACCCTGCTGAGCACCGAGGCTTACCGCGACCGGCACGAGAACAACACCACGGCATACGACGCCGCCCGCGAGTTCGTCGACGCCCTGACCCGCGGCGAACTCCCCGACCAGACCCGCCGCCGTGCCCGCCGGACCCGGAGCGCCCAGCCGGCAGCCGCCGACCTGGGACGCATCATCAGCTTCCCCGGACCGATCACCCAGGCCGTCCACCAAAGGCCGGCCGTGACCGGCCCGAACGCCGTCGCCACCGCCGGCGCTGCGGCCGCGCCGCTCGCGCTCGGCGACTCCCACCGCATGGTCCTGGCCGCCATCGCCGCCGGCAACAGCCAGCCCAAGGGCATCTGCGATGCCGTCGGCCTGAGCCGCCGCCAGGTCCAGGACCTGCTCGCCGAACTCCTGCGCGCCGGCTACGTCACCAGGACCGGCGCGGGCTCCGCCGTCCGCTACTCCCCCGCCGCCTGACCACCCCACCCACCAACAGGAAGGACAGCATGACCACCACAGGGATCAACCCCCACGACGACGACCCGCGTATCGGCAGCGTCGACATCGACACCTGGCACGCGATCCCCGCGCCAAAGGACGCCGCTCCCGAAGAACGCCTCGGCGGCTACTGCATCGTCGCGGGTGACTGCGACGAAGCGGACGTGTGGATCGAGGTGACCGCCGAGCACCCGAAGGACGTCGCCGAGTTCATCGTCCAAGCGGTCCGCAACGAGTACGCCAGCCAGCCCCGCCTCACCAACGGCCGGACGCGCATCGCACCACAGATCACCACCCGCGCACTCGAGTTCGGCAACCTCCGCGACGCCATGGCGGATGCGATCCTCGCCGCCACCTACCCGCCCGAGGAATGGCCGGACGGGCCGCCCGGCGAGGGCGAGATGAACACCGCCCGCGAACAGGCCGACGCCGCCCTCGCGGTCCGGTGGCCCCAGGC